>CAXVYQ010000012.1:0-442904 GCA_963662495.2 Terriglobia bacterium | reverse complement strand
GGGTTGATCCCGCCCAGCGGCCGCTCGCCCGCGGAAGCCGCGTCGCCTTGCTGAAACAGCCGCGGACCCGTCCTCCACGCGCCCCGCCCCGTCTGCGAGGTTACGAACACCTGATCCTTCCAGACGATGGGAGAGGAGATGCCCATGCCGAGGAAGCTGGTCTTCCAGGCGATGTTTTCCGCATCGCTCCAGCTTGCAGGCAGTCCGCTCTCCGGCGACACGCCGTTTGCGGATTCACCGCGCCAGTTCGGCCAGTCCTCGGCCTGCGCCGCGAAGCCGAGTGCCAGAAACAGGGCCAGAAACCGGGCAAGAAATAGGGTCTAGAAAAGTGCAGTCCTATGCATCGTTTACCTCCGTGGTACCTCCTGGCAGCACCGGGCAGCACCAGGAATTTTATTGTAAATTCCGCCCGCCGGATCCGGCAACGCCGAATTGCGGACATCATCGAGGGACCATCTGCGCCTGTCCCGCGCGTTCACCCCGATCCCGCCGGCGGCTTTCACGCCGACGGCTTTCAGGCCGTTGGACGGAAGTAGAGAACCAGTGCCGCTCCGATCGACGCCAGCACGAAGCCCAAGTAGAGCATCGGGTGGATGGCCGACTTGGGAGGATGCACCGCCATGGCGAGCGCCACGTTGACGATCGGAGCGCCGCCAAAGACCAAGGGCATTACATAGATCGGAAGTCCGCCGGAGCGAAACGCCCAGATGATGCAGGCGGCGCCCGTAGCGCCCAAAGCCCCGGCGGCCAGCGCGATCATCAATCCCTTCTTGCTGAAACCGGAGAGCCCGCCACTGGCGCCGA
Organism: Terriglobia bacterium; assembly: GCA_963662495.2. GTDB lineage: Bacteria > Acidobacteriota > Terriglobia > 2-12-FULL-54-10 > 2-12-FULL-54-10 > SHUM01. Next base: position 442,100 of record CAXVYQ010000012.1, on the reverse strand, counting down.
GCGTGGTTACCGGCACGATGATGCCGATCAGGAAATACGAGACACCCACGCAGAGCAGCGCCTTCAGCGGATTGCCGAGCTCGGCTTGGCCTTGATGCAGCAGGACCCCGTAGGATCCCCATGCCAATACCGCTCCCGCCACGAATATCATCCAGACCATGTACTTTGGCCTCCTCTGGTTAAGTTGAACGCAACCTCGTTATGTGGAACGCAACTGTCGATTGGTCGAACCCCACCGGACGTCCATGAAAATCGCCCCTATTATACGGGACCCCGCCCGCTGGCAATCAAGTGAATTGGATCGATGCCGGGTCGTCCTGCTGCCATGGCGGGTGTTCAACACGACATCTTGGAGGACATTGAGCATCGCAGTCGAGACGCGGGGGTGCTCCCGCAAACTAGTGTTGTGAATTACCGCTAATCTTTAACTAATAAATGAACTTATTCAATATTTTCCACAGCCCAGAATCTCCAAGACCGTATTTGTCAGCAACGTGTTGAATAGTATAGAGTTATACTGACTCTACCAACAGTGAATTGTGGAGGCGCCAACACAATGAGTTTTTGGGAAGACTTGCCAAAACCAATACTCGTTCTCGCTCCGATGTCTGATGTGACTGATCCAGCTTTTCGACGCATCATTGCGAAGTATGGCAAGCCAGATGTTCTGTGGACAGAGTTCGTCTCGGCAGATGGGCTTTTCTTGGGTGGTTATGATGCTCTTGTAAAGGATCTGGACTTTACACAGGCAGAGCGGCCGATTGTAGCGCAATTTTTTACTTCTAATCCGGATATGATGCGCAAAGCTGCATCACTTGCAAAAGATCTCGGCTTCGATGGTATAGACATAAACATGGGTTGCCCGGATAGACGCATTGAAAGGCGAGGTGCGGGGGCAAATTTGATGAAATATACCGAACTGGCACAATCCATCATTTGCGCAGCAAAGGAGGGAGCTGGCGGTGTGCCTGTATCTGTAAAAACTCGGCTGGGGTGGAATGATAACGAGCTGGAAACTCTTCTTCCAGCGCTTTGAAAGTGAAGCCAGCTATGATTACCATACATGCGCGGACCCGCAAAGAACTGTCCCTGGCACCCGCTCGATGGGAACTCATAGAGCGTGCCGTGCAGATTCGTAATGAAATGGGGAGCAATACTCTCATCTTTGGAAATGGTGATGTTCGTTCAGTCGCTGATGGATTACAGAAAGCAAAGGAGACCGGTTGCGATGGAGTAATGATCGGTCGCGCAATTTTTGGGAATCCGTGGCTGTTCACAAAACATTCTCCGCAGATTCTTCCCAAGGACAAAATAGAAGTGTTGACAGAACATACGAAACTGTTTGAGCAATTGATGCCACACAAGAACTTTTCCGTAATGAAGAAGCATTTCAAAGCTTATGTCGCAGGATGGGAAGGGGCAAAGGAACTTCGAATGAAATTAATGGATGCGAGAAACGCAAGCGAGGTAAAGTCCATTAGCGAGCGATGGCCCTGGACCGACTCGCCGTCAGGTTCGAGGATCCTCAAAGCAGCCGCTTTCGATACCGGCATTGCCTCATCCGACGGCATCTGATATGCCAAGCGGCACCCTCGGTCAAACAACCCCGATTTGTTACCCCTGCCGTTGACCCGCCAGAGATTTTGTACCAACTGATGTGAGAGAGTTTACACCACAATCTGAGGCCGAGAAACCGGTTTCCCGACAGGGCTATAGGCCCCCGGCGCCGGGGGCCTATAGCCGAGCGCCGAGTGGGGTCTTCTGGTGTTGTACTGCTGCCGCCACTGTTCGACCACCACCTGGGCCTCCTTCAATGAGTAGAAGATCTCTCCATTCAGGCATTCATCTCTTAGCTTCCCATTAAAACTTTCGCAGTACCCGTTCTCCCACGGGCTGCCAGGCTCGATATACAAGGGCCCTGTCCCCAAGCTGGTCAGCCAGGTGCGCAATTGCTGCGCCACAAACTCCGGACCGTTATCCGAACGAATGTGCTCCGGGATGCCCCGCCACAGCATGACATCGGACAGAGTCTCGATCAGATTCTGATGATTCAGCCTCCGCTCCACTCGCAGGGCCAGACACTCGCGCGTGTACTCGTCAATCAGCGTCAGGATCTTCAGCAGCCGGCCATCATGCGTTCGCGCACTGACGAAGTCGTAGCTCCAGACTTGATTCGCCCGCTCGGGCCGCAGCCGGATACAACTCCCATCGTTCAGCCACAGCCGCCTCCGGGGATGCTGTTTCTGCGGCACTTTCAATCCCTCTCGCCGCCAGATCTGCTCCACCCGGTCGCGCCCCACCGGCCATCCCGCGTTCTGCAGCAGAGCAGTTATCCTGCGGTAGCCATAACGTCCATACTGCTCGGCTAGCAAAATGACCGCCCGCGTCAGTTCATCCTCATCGGCTCGTGGCGTCGATTGGTATCGTTGCGTTCCTCGCCATTGCCCCAGCAGCCGGCAAGCGTGCCTCTGGCTGATTCCGTACTGACTTTCAGCCCGCTCTACCGCACAACTCCGCCGCTCAGGGCTTAGAAGTTTCCCTCTGCCACGTCCTTTAAGATTTGCTTCTCCAGACTCAACTCCGCCACCAGCCGCTTCAGCCGCGTATTCTCCTTCTCCATCGCCTTCAGCCGCTTGGCTTGCTCCACCTTCAGTCCGCCATATTCTTTCCGCCAACGATAGTACGTTTGCACGGTGATCCCGGCTTCCTTGCACGCTTGCGGTGTCGTCTTCCCGCTTGCCACCGCCACTTCAACCTGTCTTAACACCGTTACGATCTGTTCCGGTTTGTACCTCTGCATCGGCATGTTCAATACCCTCCTCCATGAGATTCTCTCTCACTTCAGCTGGTACTAAAATCCCCGGTCAGGTCAATCTGGTCAACCAAACCAGCGCACTTTTTCACGGAAGTCAGCAGGGGAGATAATTCGGTCTGCAGGGTCTGGATGGATTGTTCGAATTGTCCCAACAAGGGCGGATCCGGTACCGAGTGCATCAAAAATTCCCCGCATAAAACAATGTCATTCGTCTCAGTTGATTCGAGCAATGCGAATTGAATTTCAAGGAAATGATAAACCCAGATATTAAAACGAGTTAGATTACTTTACCGATTGGGTCGAAACCGGCCACTGCATATATATACATATTTATTAATATTACTACAAAGCATTTCGCGGTTTTGGGCTGCCCCAATCCGTTAGGTACACAAACGGACGTAGCCCTCAGATTCCGTCTCCGTTGACCGAAAGAACCTGTGGCCGGCGGAGTCCTTAAATCGCCGCAGGGGTCAGAAAGGGAGTGTTCTGGTAGGAAGGATCGATCTACCCGTCTGCAGGTCGCTCTAGCCGTGCCAAAATTATGCTACGCGGATTCTGAGACGCCGCCGGCAAGAGGCTTCAAGCGGTTTCATCCACTCTGTGCCGAAATCAGTTGTTTTTCGCACTCGATAAGGAAAATTTTCTGGTTGGCGGCTATACGTTTAACTGTTTGGTAAGGAGGTTTGGTTCTATCCTGCAACTTCCAGTAAATACTTGCCTAACCCCAGGCCATCCATTAAGCTAACGCCAGTCCTACCATCCTGTCTGGCGGAGGTCATCGGTTGCCCCTGGAGCCTGGAACCCGGCTGGGCCAGTTTGAAGTCCTCAGCCCCATTGCCTCCGGTGGTATGGGAGAGGTGTATAAGGCCACCGATGCCCGCCTGAACCGCACCGTCGCCATCAAAGTCCTGCTGTCCCATCGTGCCGACCAGCCCCAGCTGCGGGAACGGTTCCAACGGGAAGCCGAAACCATCGCCAGCCTGAATCATCCCCATATCTGCACCCTGTATGACATCGGCCACCAGGACGGCATCGACTATCTGGTGATGGAGTATCTGGAAGGGGAGACACTGGCTGAACGGCTGACCAGAGGCCCCCTGCCACTGGACGAGGTATTACGGGTAGCGATGGAAGTATCGGACGGGCTGGACAAGGCGCATCGGAAGGGGATCACGCACCGGGACCTGAAGCCAGCGAATGTGATGCTGACGAAGGAGGGAGCGAAGATACTGGACTTCGGTTTGGTGAAGCTGCAGCAGGAGACGGCAGAGCCGAGCATCCGGTTATCGGAGATGCCGACGGCCCCCAATACGCTGACGGCAGAAGGAACGATCCTGGGAACGCTGCAATACATGGCACCGGAGCAGGTGGAAGGCAAGGTAGAGGAGATAGATGCCCGGTCAGACATCTTCAGCTTCGGAGCGATGGTGTATGAGATGGCGACGGGCAAGAAAGCGTTTGAAGGCAAGACGCAGGCCAGTGTGATGGCGAAGATTCTGGAAGTGGACCCGCCACCGATGTCATCCCTTCAGCCTGTGACGCCACCCATGCTGGACCGGGTGGTGAAGAAGTGTTTGGCGAAGGACCCTGACAAACGCTGGCAGACGGCTGGTGATCTGCATGATGAACTGAAGTGGATTGAAGAAGGTGGTTCGGAATCGAGCGTGCCAACTAGTGTCACTGCGATTCCTGCCGTCCCGATGTGGCGGCGGGCGATTCCCTTGGCACTGGCCTTGGTCGTGGGAGCGATCATCACCGGCATTGCCGTCTGGAATCTAAGATCACCAGCACCACCATCCGTTACGCGCTTTGCCCTGACGCTGCCGCCCACTGAACAATTCACGGGGCTTAATTCTGGAACGGTGGCCCTTTCACCAGACGGGACGAATCTGGTCTATGCCGCCAATCAGCAGCTATTCCTGCGCTCGATGGATAGCCTGGAGACCTATCCCATCCCTGGCACGGAAGGCGCAGTAAGCCCGTTCTTCTCCCCGGATGGGCAATGGATCGCCTTTTTCGCTGACCGCAAGTTAAAGAAGGATTCCCTCGACGGAGGGCCGCCGCTGACCCTGAGCGACACTGGAGGTGGCATGGGCAACTGGGGGCCCAATGACACCATTATTTTCACGCTAGGCCCGGGTTCGGGCCTGCTACAGGTCTCCGCCGCTGGGGGCACGCCGCAGGACTTGACCACTCTGGACACCGCGAACGGCGAAGGAGCCCACATCTCGCCGGAAATCCTGCCGGACGGGAAGGCATTCGTCTTCACCGCAAGGTCGGGAGGTGGGGACCGGATCGTGGTGCAAGATTTCGAGAACGGCGAGCGCCGGGTGCTGATTCAGGAGGGCACCTCTGCTCATTATGTAGCCACGGGACATTTGGTCTACGTCCGAGAGAGGACGCTGCTGGCGGTCCCGTTTGATCTGGCAAGTCTGGAGGTGACAGGTGCTCCAGTCCCCTTTATCGAGGGGGTCATGCAGGGACCAGCAAGTCGCCATGCGGCAATCAGCATTTCTAGAAGTGGGTCGCTTGTCTATGTTCCGGGCGAAGCTCAAGGCGCTGTAAACACATTGGTCTGGGTGGATCGCACGGGAGCAGTTGAGCTACTGGGGGCACCTCCGCAAGGATATGGGAATCCTCGCCTCTCGCCCGACGGTCAGCGGATAGCCGTCCAGATCACTGGAGGCACCACTGACGTCTGGGTGTATGACATCACCCGCCAAACGTTGACTCGGCTAACGTTTGAGGGAGACAACAACCTCCTGCCCATCTGGACGCCGGATGGGGAGCGGATAACATTTCGATCCAACAGAGGTGGCGGACCTGGAAATCTGTACTGGAAACCAGCGGATGGCAGCGGCACGGCAGAACGCCTGACGACGAGCGAATTCCTCGATAATGCTTCTTCCTGGTCGCCCGACGGCAAAGTATTGTCTTTTTATTCAGCCGGCGGCAGCCGAGATCTCCGGATGCTCCAGATGGAAGGCGAACGCCAGCCACGTCCGTTCCTCCAGACGCAATTTCATGAAGCCGCTGCAGTGTTCTCGCCGGATGGGAACTGGCTGGCCTATGTCTCGAACGAGTCCGGGCAGAACGAAATCTACGTGCAACCTTTCCCTGGTCCCGGAGGCAAGCGGCAGATTTCCACCGGTGGTAGCACAGAGCCAGCCTGGCCGCGGAACGGGCGGGAGTTGTTCTACCGGAACAACGACCAGATGCTGGCCGTGGAGGTCACTACCACGCCTACCTTCAGCGCGGGCAACCCTAAGCTGCTGTTTGAGGGAGATTTCCAGCTGGGCTCCGCGGCTCGTGCATCCTACGATGTCACAGCCGACGGGCAACGTTTCCTGATGATCCAGCAGGAAGGCGGGTCAGACTCGGAGGCTCCCGCGCAGATCAACGTTGTGCTGAACTGGTTCGAGGAACTCAAAGAACGGGTGCCCACCGGAAACTAGCAATGACCCTGCAACCCGGCACACAAAAGAACGGACAAGGAGGTTCTCCTATGATGAACGTACTTCACCATGTATGGTTTTTCATCGCTGGAATAGTGCTTTTTGTGGTCGCAGTCCACGGACAGCAGACCCTGAACAACATTCCGGCAGAGCTGGTGGCGTACCCTGACTTGATAATTTACAACGCCAAAATCGCCACCATGGATGATGCCTCTCTGAACAACTCTCCAGGGAGGATCGTCGAAGCCATGGCAGTTCGGGAAGATCGAATCCAATTCGTGGGGGGTAACGATGAAGTTTTGCGCTATGCCGGACCCGAGACCCGGAAGATTGATTTAAGAGGGCACACCGTGGTGCCTGGGCTGATCAATCCGCATACCCATATACATAATCACGCTGTCAGTCGCTGGGTGCGAAACAATCAGGAGAAGATTGAGGAAATTGCCAAGACTTTCTCTGTAACAGGGAATACCTTTGAGGAATTGACCAGAGGCATCGAGTTGGTCATCAAGGAAAGTATGGCTCGCCCGAAGCCGGGGCAGTGGGCGATTATTCAGCTTCCCACGACCGGCGCGAACACCGGCATCGGCGACCGGTACTTGAGAGACGGAATGATGACACGGGAGAAGCTGGATTCTTTGGCACCCACTCTGCCTGTAACGATTGGCAGCGATATTTGGAACACGGCAGCCATGAATGATTTTCTCAAATACTATGCGATCGAACCTACAGTAGAAAACGAAGAACTGGCGATGAGATCCCGTACAGTGATAGGCCGTTCTTTGATTCCGGATCGTTACTTCGATCGCCACCTGGGTGATCTTGCAGATGTTATCGAGGATGCCTTGAAGCACCATGCTGCAGCAGGGTTCACTACGTTCAGCTCCCATCTGTATGGACTGCGAATGCTGCCTGCCTATATGAAGCTGGTGAGGGAGAAACGGATGCCGATGCGGTATGCGTTTGCCCATCGGCTCTGCCAGCAGGTGGAGCCGGACCCGGCCGGATGCTTTCTCCGAGTAGGCGACCTGGCTGGTTTGGGGGACAAATACTTCTGGAATATTGGGCTAACGTTGGGAGGGATTGACGGTGCTCCTGGTGGGGGAATGTGCACCACGATGGAAGCGCCTGGGAAATTCAAAGCCCAAGAAAAATGCAGGGTCCAGCCCGGCAATCCATACTGGGAAACGATCGCTACTGCTTTTCGGGCACGCTATCGGTTTGTAGTGAATCACGCTTACGGAGATCGGGCTGTTGACTATGTTATGGACATCATGGAGCAAGTAATCGAGGAGAACCCGGATATCACGTTGGAGACTATGCGGGCAGTGCGGGTGACTGCGGATCACTGTGGTTTCTACCCACGCAAAGACCAGCTTCCTCGAATGAAAAAGCTGGGATGGATTCTCAGTTGCGGCGGGACAACGATTAACCGCAGCTCTCCCTGGCTGGCGATCTACGGCGAAGACAAAGCCAACCGAATTGCTCCCATCAAGAGCATAATCGAGGGCGGCGTGATGCCAACCGCTGAGACGGAACTGAGAGTTGAAAGCGGAGAAGGACCAACCTTTTATGCCCAGGTGCTGCCTTTGGTGACTCGAAAGAATCTGCGTGGCGAGCTTATTGCTCCCGAGGAGGCAATTGACCGAGTTACACTCCTGAAAATGTCCACAGTTTGGCCTTCCTATTACGTTCTGAAGGAAGAGGAAATCGGAACACTGGAGCCAGGTAAATTCGCAGATTTTGTGGTTTTTAACAAGGACTACTTCACCGTACCGGTGGAGGAGATACCGACGGTCTTTCCTGTGATGACGGTGTTGGGAGGTAAGACGATCGTCCTGCGGGAGGAGTTTGCGAGAGAACTGGGCGCGGCACCTGTAGGCCCTCAGATGAGATTCCGGTTCGAGGCCGATTATGATTTCGGTGAAGAGATCGAATGATGGGAATTGTAATTAACGGGTTGTAATTAACATGGCCTCAGAGAGTTTGCATCCCTTTTGGCGGAGGTCATCGGTTGCCCCTGAAGCCTGAAACACGACTGGGCCATACGAATTCCTCGAACCATTAGGGTCAGTCGAAATCTGAAGTCCTTTCAAAAGCTTTAGCTTTTGCAAGAGTGTTTTCGGACTTGGTAACTCCTTTCTTTTCAATACCCGAATTATCGTTTTCAACCGACCCCTTTTGAAAGGTGATTAAACCCGTAATTCGCTAGCATTTTCGCACCGCGTTTACACCTGCGATTTTCCAGATTGCTAAACACGCATTATAAAAGGGCGCCCCTAGTGCGATAGGTTTTCAGTATCGAAGGTAACGCCTATCGAAAGGAGCAGCCTGAATGGATAGAACAAAGTATATCGGGATGGACGTGCACCAAGAAGCGATGATTCCTGGATGGGTCCCCCATGGAGAAAGAAGGTAGGATTGAACGGGTGAGCCGGTATTCATGACGGTGGGGGCGGGATTCGGTCTATTCCAAAGATTGACAGCAAAGGATAGATTGATCCTAAAGGCGCATGGTGCGTATGGTACGACTTGTGGGAAGCGGAAGAGCGGAGGGCGGAAAGAGCGGCATAGCTGCTAAACTGCCGCCAGGGGGGTTTTGATGACCAATCCAGAGCGCGTGCATCAATTTCTAAAAGCGCACCTACGCAAAGCATTCTGTGATGATTGTGTCGAGAAGTACACTGCGATTGATCGGCACGAGGTCAATACAATTACCTCGACGCTGGAGCTGTTCCCAAATGAGTTCACTAGGGCGCGAGAGGCTTGTTCTCAAGGGTGCAGTAGGCGCGCAAAATTGGTCATTAAAGCAAAGTAGCCCACTACCTGATCCTGTCTTAACTTGACAAAGCCCCGGACCTCGTATTGGCCGAGTTATGTACCTGCCGCCAGACCCATTGGAACTTACTCCCGCCGGTCTTAAACGTGGGGCTAGAGTACACGCAACGGGGCTGTAAATCAATCAACAAGAAGGCGGTTCCAGAAGCCATGCCTGAGAGGTAAACGCAGGCGGAATCAGGCTGGTGGTCCCGAGCCGCCTACGATGCCGAAGAGCAGGAGATTAACTACAACCAGCAGGATCCAACCCAGAGCGCAGACTCCCACGGCGCGGCCCGTACTCTTGTAGTCCAGTGCCTGCCGGACGGCGATGACCATCGCCACCAGCATCCAGACTGCGGTGACGAGGAACACCAGGCTCCCCAGGACAGGTATCACTGCCAAGACCCGAAGGACGCCGGGTGAACTGGAGAACCCGATGGTCCGCAACAACTCTCCCATATCGGCCCGGGTCTGAGGCTCGGGCAGAATCCGGGTACCGATAAAGTATGTGAGAAAGGCCCAGATGAACCAACTGGCCAACGCTGCGAACGTGCCCCAGAAGAGCCCCGAAACCCCTACACTTGAGATGGTACCCACACCTGCTGCGACGCTGGAGAGGATCACCACCGTCATTGCCTGCCCCATAGCCTGTTTGTCCGCCTCGACTTCCTCATAGAGGTGGATGTCCAGCTTGGCTGCACGAATCATGCGATCGGTCAAGTTGGCCACGTTGTCCTCCGATGTACTATTTACGGAGTGCGCTCCGCTGCGAAGGCGTATCTATCCAGGCGCGCCGTTCTAATCCGGCATTAAGTTTTGCGGCCCGCCGGTGGTTGCGAGTATACACCAGGTGCTTCCGCAATCCAGTGTTGTTAAGCAGCCTCTGAAATCGCCGAGTCTCCCAGGCCGGTCGAGTTCGCCTCCAATATGAACTCACAGGCGGTCTTTATCAAGCGCGAAATAAATTGGGAATACCAGGAAACCGGGATCATAACCGACTCACCGGCACGATTTCCCGAGGCACAGAACTGGACATGGGAACACCCCCGAAAAGGGTCAGTCGTGAGTCCGCTAACCCTTTGCAATAAAGCAGCTTATGAGATATTATTCAGTAGATCAACATGGATGTCCAAGACAGTCCGAAATTGTCCGGCGTGGCTATGAGCAGGGCCGAGAAACGCGGGATGCAAATTACGTCGCTCTTATCTGCCCCGGACAAGCTCACTGACATTCAAATCGCAGAGATAGTTGGCTGCTCCACCAAGAGCGTGCAACGCACTCGAAACCGAATCAAGCCCGCTCTGTCAGAGATCGAGGGGAAATTGGCGGAGTATAGGACGTTACTGCACAAGGAAGTGCCGCTCGAGTATCGCGTGAAAAGATTGCGGGAACTTGCATTTTTTCTTACAACATATTGAACAGGACGAGCAAAAGATGGTGGCACTAAAAGCGTTGGAGCGAGTTGATGCTATTGACGGTTTCGTGGGCAGGCAGGCACCCGAGGAGGCTCCCCGCGTGCCAATGTTTCAATTGCCTGAAGGCTCACGAGGCGTCGATGTTACGGTGAACATTCGGTGCTTCCGTAATTTAGTGTTGGTAATTCCTCCCTATCTCCAACAAATAACAAGGCTTATTCTGCATTTCATACTCTACAGAACTGTTAAGTCCATTTTTGCTTACAACATATTGAATATTATAGAGTTATACTGATTCCAGCAACAATTGATTGCGGAAGCACCAATAGAGGTGTTGCCCTCGGATTTTGATGAAGAGCTCATCGACCTGCCAGATGTCGCCGAGCCGACCCTGCTTCTTCCGCAGCTTACGTGCATAAACCGGGCCAAATTTCAAACACCAATACCGAATTGCCTCGTAAGAAACATTGATGCCTCGCTCAGCTAGCAGATCTTCGACGTCTCGAAAGCTCAGCGTGAACCGATGGTACAACCAGACAGCGTGACTGATGATTGCAGGTGGAAAACGATGCCCTCGATATTGTGATTTCATCCGCCAATTCTGCCTGAGTCTGCCTTAACTTGACAAAACCCTGGTCAGGAAACGGATGACGCTCCGCGACATCTTCACATCCATTCCTAATTTTTGGCGCTTGATAAAGACTGTCTGTGAGTTCATATTGGAGGCGAACTCGACCGGGCAGGAAGACTCGGCGGTTTCAGAGGCTGCTTAACAACACTGGATTGCGGAAGCACCATTTAGCTGACTGTGCCAATTTCTTGCCTACAGGAGACGACTTAGATGCTTAAGCGAACGATATCTGTAATTACCCTACTGGCGATTGGGATCTCTCCGGCCTTGCCAGTCAACCTGGCGGTTGCCCAAGACGGTGCGCCGAACAATGAATATTGGTGGCCCAACCGATTGAGCCTCGATCCACTGCGCCAGGCATCTCCGGAATCCAATCCCCTGGGCAAAGACTTCAACTATGCGGAAGAGTTCGAAAGTCTCGACCTGGATGCTCTGAAGGCAGACCTCGAAGAGCTGATGACGACTTCCCAGGACTGGTGGCCGGCGGACTTTGGTCACTACGGGCCGTTCTTCATTCGCATGGCCTGGCACAGCGCGGGCACCTATCGAACCATCGACGGCCGGGGTGGCGCTGACGGTGGTATGCAGCGCTTCGCGCCGCTCAACAGCTGGCCGGATAACACGAACCTGGACAAAGCGCACCGCTTGCTCTGGCCGATCAAGCAGAAGTACGGTCGCAAGATTTCCTGGGCTGACCTGATGATTTTCGCAGGCACAGTCGCCATGGAGTCCATGGGCTTCGAGACCCTGGGTTTCGCTGGTGGCCGTATCGATGCCTGGCAACCCGAAGAGGTGAACTGGGGACCTGAGGGCGAGTGGCTTGCCGCCGATCGACGTCATGAGGACGGACATCTGGATCGTCCTTTCGGTGCCACGCAGATGGGCCTGATTTACGTGAATCCTGTGGGCCCAGGCGGCAACCCGGATCCGCAGGCGGCCGCTGACGCCATACGTGAGGCTTTCGGTCGCATGGCGATGAATGATGAAGAGACGGCTGCGCTGATTGCTGGTGGTCATACCTTCGGTAAAGCCCATGGCGCCGCTGATCCGTCCCAGTACGTCGGTGCTGTGCCCGAGGGCGCAAACATCGAGACACAAGGACTCGGCTGGCAAAGCAGCTTCGGCACGGGCAATGCCGCCGACACGATCACCAGTGGCCTGGAAGGTGCGTGGACAAGCAATCCCGCAGCCTGGACCCATGACTACCTTGTAAATCTGTATACCTATGAGTGGGTGCAGACTCGAAGCCCCGCCGGTGCAATCCAGTGGGAGCCCGCTCGCGGTGCTGAGTCGAACTTGGTGCCGGACGCCCACGATCCGTCCGAACGGCATGCGCCAATGATGTTCACCACCGACCTGGCACTGAAAGTTGACCCGGCCTATCGTGAGATCACTTCGCGCTGGCTCGACAACCCGGAAGAGTTCGAAGACGCTTTCGCTCGGGCCTGGTTTAAGCTGACTCACCGCGACATGGGTCCGACCTCGCGTTACCTCGGCGATCTGGTTCCTGACCAGGAATTCGTATGGCAAGACCCCATTCCAGAAGTTGATCACACCGTGATCAATGCACAGGATGCTGCCGAGCTGAAAGCTGAGATTCTTGATTCCGGGTTGTCTACCGCTGAATTAGTCAGGGCCGCCTGGGCCTCAGCATCTACTTTCCGCGGGACCGATATGCGCGGTGGCGCCAACGGGGCACGTATTCGTCTCGCGCCCCAGAATGATTGGGCTGTAAATGATCCGGCGGAATTGGACCGCGTGTTGGAGACCCTGGAGGAGATCCAGAGTGATTTCAACAGTGCGCAATCAGGCGACAAGGGAGTCTCTCTTGCCGACCTGATCGTTCTCAGTGGTGCTGCTGCCATTGAGCAGGCGGCTGCAAGAGCCGGGGTCGATGTGGATGTGCCCTTTGTACCTGGGCGCATGGACGCATCGCAAGAGCAGACCGATGTGGACTCCGTTGCTCTTCTCGAGCCGACTGCGGATGGGTTCCGCAACTACTTCGCCAGCGTAAACTCCCGATCTCCGGCGGAAATGCTGGTGGAGAAGGCGGCTCTGTTGAACCTGACAGTTGCTGAAATGACCGTTCTGGTCGGCGGCATGCGAGCTATGAGTGCCAATGCTGGAGGCTCTGCTCACGGCGTGTTCACAGACCGTCCTGGCACACTGAGCAACGACTTCTTTGTCAACCTGATCGACATGTCAACGCAGTGGACCAAGTCATCCACCGAGGGCATTTACGAAGGTCGTGACCGTGCCACGGGCAAGTCCAAATGGACTGCCACACCCGTTGACCTGATTTTCGGATCGAACTCCGAGCTGCGTGCCATCGCAGAAGTCTATGCAGCTGACGACGCGAGAGAGAAGTTTGTGCATGACTTTATTGACGCATGGACCAAGGTGATGGCCCTCGACCGCTTTGACCTGCTTTGATTGAGGCAGAAAAAGGGGTACTGTCTGTACCCGGTCAGGCCAAGTTGGACAGGAAGGGTGGAATTGATAAGGTGGAGTTTTTGGCTCATCGTAGAGACTGAAAGGAACGAAGATGAGACAAAAACAAGACGACCAGAGGGCGGTCGAGAAGACCGTCCGGGAGATCAAGCGCAGGACGCGGCGCAGGTTCAGCCCGGAAGAGAAGATCCGCATCGTATTGCAGGGACTTCGCGGCGAGGACAGCATCGCGGAGCTGTGCCGCCGCGAGGGGCTACACCAGAACCAGTATTACCGCTGGAGCAAGGAGTTTCTGGAGGCGGGCCGCAAGCGGCTGGCGGGCGACACAGAACGCGAGGCGACCAGTGGCGAGGTTCAGACCCTGCGGGAGCAGGCCGTGCAGCTGAAAGAGGCCCTGGCCGAAGCCATGCTGGAAAACCGTCTGCTGAAAAAAAGTGTGATCGGGGATGGGGAGGACGGTATATGAGACACCCTGCCTCGGAGAAGCTGGAGATCATCCGCACGGTGGAGCAATCTTCCCTGGGGGTACGCCGGACGTTGCAGCAGGTTGGCATTCCCCGATCGACGTTTTACAACCGGTACGACCGCTATGTGTCGGAAGGCTTTGATGGTCTGGAAGATAAAAAGCCCGATCCCGGCCCGGTCTGGAACAAGGTGTCGGAGGAGATCACCGATCAGTTGGTGAAGTTAGCACTGGCCGAGCCCGACCTGTCGGCCCGCGAGCTGGCGGTGCAGTTTACGGAGCAGAAGCAGTATTACCTTTCGGAATCGACAGTTTATCGCATCCTGAAACGCTATGACCTGATCACCGCACCAGCCTTTATTGTTCTGAAAGCGGCGGAACGGTTCGCCAACCCAACCACAGCGGTCCACCAGCTCTGGCAGACAGACTTCACTTACCTGAAAGTTATGGGCTGGGGCTGGTTGTATCTGTCCACGGTGCTGGATGACTTCTCGCGCTATATCATTGCCTGGAGGCTGTGCAACACCATGGGCGCCAGGGATGTCTCGGCCACGCTGCAGGATGCGCTGACGGCCACTGGCCTCAACCGCGCAGGCGTCCGGCACCGACCTCGCCTCCTGAGCGACAATGGACCGTGCTACGTCTCATCCGAGTTGCGGTCCTGGCTGGCAGAAAACGGCGTCCCGCATACCCGCGGCAAACCCTATCACCCCATGACGCAGGGCAAGATCGAACGCTGGCACCGGACTCTGAAAGACCGCATCCTGCTCAACAACTATTACCTGCCGGAAGACCTGGAGCGGCAGATCGACGCCTTCGTCCGCCACTACAACACAAACCGATACCATGAAAGCCTGAACAACCTGACACCCTACGACGTTTTTACAGGACAAGGCAGTGCCATCCTGCAAAAACGCAATCGCATCAAAGAGAAAACCTTGGCTTTAAGAAAACGGTTGCACTTCCAAACAAGGGCAGCCTAACATCAACCCAGAGGAGCCAGATCGCTACCTTATTTTTTTACGCCCTCTGTCCCAAATCATCTGACCACGTACACTCCCTTGCACCTCCAGAAACACTTTCATGTGAGGGAGCTGGCAGAATTGTGGGGTACGAGTCCCAATACCGTGCAGAGGTGGTTTGAAAACGAACCGGACGTGCTCAGGATCACGTTTGGGTATCGGCGGGGGAAAGATCACCGGATTTGCCTGCGAATCCCGGAGAGCGTTGCTGAAAGAGTCCACAAGCAGAGGTGCCGAGCTGATGTATAATCCTGCTTCCATGCTCCTATACCGCCGCCATCTGAAAACCTGCCGCCATCGGAAGAAGGGTCAGAACTTCGCGGGTTGCAAGTGCCCCATCTGGATTGACGGCATTCTGAACGGCAAGCGATATCGTCGAGCCCTACAGACAACGAATTGGGAAAAGGCGGAGCGGAAAAAGGCCGCGCTGGAATCCGGGAGAGAGGACGGAGGATCCAGGACTCTGGAGGAAACCATTTACGCCTGGGACAGCTACCTTGTAACGCAAAAGCTTCGGGAATCAACTCTAATCAAATATCGTCGTCTGATGCGGCAGTTTGTGAACTGGGCAGATGACCAGGGCTACATCCTTTTGCGGCAAATCACACCCGAGGTCCTAGATACATTCCGGGCATCGCGGCACAGCATTGCGGCCACAACCAGCTTGAAGGAACTGCAAACCTTTCGCGGGTATTTTTCGTTTTGCAATGATCGCGGGTGGTGCGATTTGAATCCTGCCAAAAAGATCAAGTCACCAAAGATACCGGATAACCGAGTCGTTCCATACACGGCGGAGGAAGTAGGGGCGATGCTGACGGCTTGCGGCGGATTGGGACAGGAGCATTACGAACGACTGCGATCGCGGGCCTTGATTATGGTCATGCGTCATACCGGACTGCGAATCTCTGATGTCCTGCTTCTCAGGAAAGATCAGGTGCGCGATGGAGTGGTGCAGCTATTTACGAAGAAAACCGGAGGACATATTTTTCTGCCGATTCCCCGCGAGGTGCAGTTGGCATTGGGTTGCTTACCGCTGCCGAAGCCACTTGTGCGTGATAACGGCTATTACTTTTGGAACGGGCAGGCGACGGGCAAGCGGTTACTGGAATCGGCTGAGCGCACCCTGCGTTCGGTGTTCAAAAGGGCAGGAGTGATAGGTGCTCATGCTCATCGGTTCCGGCACACGCTTGCAACAGAGCAGGAGGTTGCCGACGTGCTCGGAATATCACCCGTGATTGTTCGGAAGCATTATGGGAAGTGGTCAAAGGCCCGGCAGGACAGGATCTTTGACTTGATGCGAAACTATCAAGACGATGCAATTGCCTCAGCCAAACAACAAGAATTTGGCACGTCTGTGGTACGTGGACAATTGCGGCGAGTTAACTGATTGATTATATAATCATTAAAATGGTGCGAAAGGGGGGACTCGAACCCCCACACCTTTTCAGGTACCAGATCCTAAATCTGGCGCGTCTGCCAATTCCGCCACTTTCGCTTCTTTGAATATCCTAAACAAGAATCTCGATCATCCACAAGAACTTGTTTTGCGCAGAGCGTAGCGAAGCACGGCGACTGCCGACCCAGCTGCCTGCCTCTATTCATCCGCCTCCATCCATCTGGCGTCCTGCCGATTCACCGGATTCTGGATTCCGGTCTGTTGCGGGAGTATTTGGCCAGTAAATTCGACCATACAATTCGAATGCTGAAATCGCAAGTTTGCGGCGCCTGCGCTGTTTCCAGATTTGATGCAGGGACGATGCCGGCATGTTGCTCTTCGAGAACCGGGTTTGTACACCAGAGGACTCAATAGTATGTCCGAGGTGAATTTTGGGATCTCCCACAGTGCAGGGATTTAAACCGCCCCAGGTAGTGATCGCCTTTCTGGACGGACGACGGACCCGCGGGCAGGTGTTTGACTTTTCTCCCATGAAGGACCGCTGCCGTGTCTTTCCCCCTCAATCCGCCCAATCAGGCGAGGGAGAAGTGGTCCTCGTAAAGGATTTGAAGGCCATCTTTTTTCTCCAGGAGCCGGAGGCGAACGCCTCCTCCCCGCCGAAATCCGCCTTGGCTTCCCAGCGGAGAAAGCTGGAAGTTTTTTTTCCGGATGGGGAACGGCTGGAGGGGACCACGGAAGGTTATAGCAAGGAGCGCCAGGGATTTTTTCTTGTGCCACAAGATCCAACCGGAAAGATCCTTCGAGTCTATGTGGTCAATGCCAATGTAAAGGAGGTGGATTGGGTTGTTCCTCCTGGCTCGTAATGCAATGGATGGGTGGTTGGAACCTGACTTGCCCCCCACTTGCATTTCGTCCGCCTGCTGCTTCCTGCTTGCTCAGGGTGCCAGGAAAACTACAGACCGGCTGCCGCGGCGGTTGCGGATTCGCCGGAGAGCATAGCCGTTCTGCCTGTCCAGTATTTCCTCAATTCCCCAGCCAGAAACAACGATCCGGTAATGAGGATAACATCGTCATCTTTTGCCATTTCCATAGCCAGATCGACGGCGCGTGACGGCGCCGATTCTACGATGATGTTTGGATTGAAGTCCTGGCTGATTTCACGAATCGCATCCACTGAAGCTGCCCGTTCCTGATCCGGGCGCGTCAGGATCACCAGGTCCGCCCTGGGCAAAAGTAGCTCCATGACTTCTTCCACCGCTTTATCCCGCATGGCCCCAAAGATCAGAAGGACTCTTCTGGAGCGGAGCGTTTCCTCCCAGAACCGTACCAGCGCACGAGCGCCCGCGGGATTGTGGGTTCCATCGAGAAACACGAGAGGTTTTTTGTGAATCAGTTCGAGCCTTCCGGGCCACCGGACCTTTGACAAGCCTTTTTGCAGAGAGTCTTGGGATATCGGAAACCCCATTTTCTCCAATTCGTTTCTTGCCGCAATGACGGCCATCACGTTTTCAATCTGGTGCCGACCTGCCAGGCCGACTCGGACCGGCAACTGAAAACCGTGATCACTCCGTACCTGGAAGGCAATGGAATCAAGCCTGGATTCAACCTGGCTGACGGAGTACTGCTTCCATGCTTCCACCAGACGCGCCCCTTGTCCCGCGGCTGTTTCCCGGACTACCGCGGCTGCCGCCGGCTGCGACGCCATGCTCACCGCAACACCACCCGGCTTGATGATCCCCGCCTTTTCCGCAGCGATTGCCTCGATCGTGGTTCCCAGATAGCGTTCATGGTCGAAATCGATCTGGGTGATGATGGCGACATGGGGGGTAACGGTGTTGGTGGCGTCCAGCCGGCCGCCCATGCCGACTTCCAGAACGACCATCTCGCACTGCTGCCGCCGGAAGTATTCCATTCCCATGGCGGTGAGGCATTCAAAGTAGGTGGGATGGAATTGGAGTTTGTCCTGCGCCAGCAGCGTTTCGATCCGCTCGCGCAGCATGTTGAACAATGCGGCGAAATCGTCGGCGGGAATCGGTCTGCCGTTCACCTGAATCCGTTCCGAGATCTCCACCAGATGGGGGGAAGTATAGAGCCCCGTTTTCATCCCAGCCGACTGCAGGACGGAAGCGAGCATGGCTGCCGCGGAGCCTTTTCCGTTCGTGCCGGCGATCAAGACACTGGGGCAGGCATTCTGCGGGCCGCCGAGGTCCTCTAGCAGAATCCGGATATTCGCCAGACCCATTTTTGCCGCCTGCACTCCCTGAGCTCCGGCGGCCCGGATCTCATTTCCTAGGGAAATCAGGTAGCGGGTGACTTCCGCATAGTTCATGGGATTAATCCAGAAAAAATCGGAAGGTGTGGGAAAGGTATTGTTTCAGCTCCAACCGGGGCACAATGGCGTCCAGCATGCCGTGCTCCAGAAGGAATTCACTGCGTTGGAAGCCGGGAGGCAATTTCTGCCGGATGGTCTGCTCGATGACTCGTGGTCCGGCAAATCCGATGAGGGCGCCCGGTTCGGCTATATTCAAGTCTCCCAGCATTGCGTAGCTTGCTGTTACGCCGCCGGTGGTCGGATCGGTCAACAGGCTGATAAACGGAATGCCGGCCAGTTGCAGGCGGGAGAGCGCCGCGCTGACCTTCGCCATTTGTATCAGGCTGACCGTTCCTTCCATCATCCGCGCGCCGCCGGAAGCCGATACCACCACCAGGGGAATCCGTTTGGAGGCCGCGCGTTCCACGGCGCGGGTAATGACTTCGCCCACCACACCGCCCATGCTTCCGCCGATGAAGCCGTATTCCATGGCACAGACCAGCATGGGTCTTCCGTCCAGTTTACCTTCCCCCGTAATGATGGCATCCTTCAACCCGGTCGCCCGCTGCGCCGCAGCTGTTCTTGCTTTGTAGGTTTTCAGATCCTCAAATCCCAGAGGGTCGGTTGTTTCCAGGGAAGCGTCATGAATTTCATACTTGCCATTGTCCAGCAGGAGCCGGAGCCGGGTGCGCGCATCAATCCGGAAATGATGACCGCATTTCGTGCAGATATTCCAGTTCTCTTCCAGATCCTTCTTCCAGATGATCTGGCGGCAACCATCGCACTTGGTCCACAGGCCCTCGGTTCGCAGGTGCGGACTATCGGTGGGCGTCAGATCCTGCTTCTCTCTGCGAAACCAAGCCATATGACCTGCTGTTTTCCTGTTTCCGGCCCTGTGCGGCCCTGTTCGTTCTTGTTCGGTCCTGCCCGGAGTCCTGCTGATTTTCCATCCGCCCTATCGCGGATAGGGATGATGGGAAAGTATGGCAAACGCCCGGTATATCTGTTCCAAAAGCACGACCCGGGCCAGTTCATGCGGGAGCGTCAGGGGGGACAGGGACAGTTTCAGGTCCGCTTGCTTCAGAAACGGTTCGGTAAATCCGTCCGCCCCTCCCACAAGAAACGCAACTCCCCTCGCGCCGCCGTCCCGCACTTTTCCGACGTATTCAGCCAACTCCGGCGAAGTCCAGGTTTTTCCAGCCGGATCCAGAACGACGCGGATCAGCCCCTCCGTCTTCGACAGGAACGCTGCTTCTTCATCCGCCGTTCCCTGGGCCCGTCCGCGCGGGGCACGGATTTCCTGCGCGTGGAAATCGCAAAAACGCCCGATTCTGCGGCAGTATTCTTCGGTCAGCGCGCTGGCTCCCGGTAGCCGGGGTTTCCCGATCCAGTAAACCGAAACCCGCATTCGTGCCCGTTACTCCCAGATTTCCGTCAGCGCGACCTTGTTTCGAGAGCCACCGCCTGGCTCATCCCTGATGGGGAACGGGCACCGGAGGAGCTGTCTGCCAGAGTCTTTCCAGATCGTAGAAATCACGGGCTGGTTCGGAAAATATGTGGACCACGAAATCCACGTAATCCATCAGGATCCACTCGGCTTGATTATATCCTTCGATATGCGCGGGACGCAAACCATCCGATCTCAGATGTCGTTCAATTCCAGTGGAGATGGCCTGCACCTGCCGAATGCTGGCCCCGTTGCATATGAGGAAATAGTCGGTGAAGTCGGTCTCCGGAGTCAGGTCCAGCAATACCAGTTTTCGGGCTTTTTTCTCCAGGGCTGCCGAGGCAGCCGCCTGCACCTGCCGCAGAGACTTATTGGATAAGGTCATCATTGCGATAGAGCCCTTTTTTTTGAATGTATTCCTCTACGGTCGGCGGAACCAGCCCTTCCAGCGAGATGCCCCGTCCGGCCCTTTCACGGATTGCGGAAGAGGAGACGTCGGTTTTCAGCGAGGTCAATAAGTGAACCCTGGTGTTGCGCAGGCTGATGTACTGTTTTGTGCTGGTCCCGGTTTTCACTTCGGGAGGCAGAATGGAATCGATCCTTCCGATATCGAAGCCGGGGCGGCTGACCACGATGAAATCACAGGAATCCAGAACGGCCACGGCCTCATGCCAGTGGGCCACATCCAGGAATGCATCCCCGCCAATCAGGAAGTAGAGCTGATCCTGCCCGGATAAGGACTGCCGCGCCTTTCGAATCGTTCCGATCGAATAGTTCGGTTCCGTGGATGGTTCCTGCGTACCGGCGCCCGCTGCTTCCAGCAGCGATGGAATAAACCGGCGCTCGCCCGCGCAGGCCAATGCCGCCATCGTGTACCTGTGCTGAAAGGCTGGAAGTATCCGGTCGCGCTTATGCGGCGGAATGCTGGCGGGAACGAAATGGATTTCGTCCAGGCCGAACGCCTCTTGCGCCGCGCGGGCGGCAACCAGGTGCCCGGCGTGCACCGGATTGAACGTCCCACCGAACAAAGCGATCCTCACTTTGGCTCCCGGTTCGGTGGAACGGGCCGCTTCCCGGTCCCGGAACCACTCCCCACGACGGTTTGCGAGGGGGACAGTAATTCATCGATCTCCGATTCGGCGACTCCTATTTCCCCCGGCTCCTCCACTCGGACCTCCATTCTCCGCAAAGTGGACAGGACCATCTGCTTCAACCGGTCCAGCCCCTTTCCTGTTGCCGAGGAAATGGCCAGAAATGGCAGTCCTTTTTCTTTTGCCAATTGTTCGATCGACAGTAATCGGCTCCTATGCGTTGCCAGGTCCAGCTTGGTCGCCACCAGAATCATGGGTTTCCGGGTCAGGTCTGCATGGAAGTGCGACAATTCATTCATGATTACTTCGAAATCATGACGTGGGTCCGACTCTGCCAGATCGCCGCCGTCGATCAGGTGAACCAGGACCCGCGTCCGTTCTACGTGCCGGAGAAACCGGGTGCCCAGCCCATGGCCCTCGTGAGCCCCTTCGATCAATCCGGGGATGTCCGCCATGACGAAACTCTCTTCTTCATCCACGGCCACCACGCCGAGGCAGGGGACCAGCGTCGTGAAGGGGTAGTCGGAGATCTTCGGATGGGCGGCTGAGATCCGGCTCAACAGGGAAGATTTCCCCGCGTTGGGCAGACCCACCAGTCCGGCGTCGGCGAGCAGTTTCAAAACCAGTTTCAACCGCCGCAGCTCGCCCGGCGTGCCGGGCTCATGCTCCCGCGGCGCCCGGTGGGTGGAGGTGGCGAACCGGGCATTTCCGCGCCCGCCCCGCCCTCCCCGGGCAATGACGAATTGTTCCTTGGGGCGCTGAAAATCCTTGATTTGCTCTTCCGTCTCCGCGTCGTAAACAATGCAGCCGACGGGGACCTTTACGATCATGTCCACGCCATCCCGGCCCGTCCGGTTGCTGCCCTCGCCATGCGCCCCGCGCTGCGCCCTATACTCCGGATTGAAGCGGAACCGGATCAAAGTGTTCTGGTGCTCGGTGCTCTCCAGAATGATCGACCCGCCACGGCCTCCATCCCCGCCGCTGGGACCGCCGCGGGGCACGAATTTTTCCCTGCGGAAGGCCATGCATCCGTTCCCGCCGTCTCCGGCGTTCACCTTGATGGTCGCCTCGTCTACAAACACGGCCGCGCTGCCTTTCGAGATTTCATTTTAGTCTGTGAGTTGTGGAGGAGATAAAAAAAGGGCGGAAAACGGCAATTGCGCCATTCTCCGCTCCGGGATTAATTCGATGAGGATGCGTCTGCCACCTGCTCGATGGCGATGAATTTTCCGGATTTTCCCCGGTCGATAAAGCGGACAATGCCTTCCACCTTCGCAAACAACGTGTCGTCGCTGCCGCGGCCCACGTTCTTGCCGGGTTTGTATTTCGTGCCGCGCTGGCGTACCAGGATCGAGCCGCCCGTAACGAGCTGGCCGCCGAACCGCTTCACGCCGAGCCTCTGCGCGTTGGAGTCCCTGCCGTTTCTTGAACTACCCAAACCTTTTTTATGGGCCATGCAATTTCCCTCTCGGACCCGTTGTCCCGGTGCATCGATTACAGGGAGACCTTGTCCACGCGCAGCTCGGTATAGTTCTGCCGGTGCCCCTGTGTTTTCTTGTACTGCTTCTTCCGCTTATAGTGAAAAACGAGAACCTTTCGCGTCTTGGCCTGCCGGAGGATGGTGCCCTCGACTTTGGCCTCGGCAACTTTTTCACCGCTCAGAATGCCCCCTTCATCGGGAGCAACGGCGATCACTTTTCCAATCGTGGCTGGAGTCCCGGTCTCTCCCGGGATGCTCTCCACCTGGATCACATCTCCGGCCGACACCCGGTACTGCTTTCCGCCTGTTTCGATAATCGCGTACATTGCATTTTCTCCTGCGTTCTTCATAACAACCGGCTAACCGAACTATTATACGGAGCTTAAAGGTGTTTCGTCAAACCCGGCCGGCGTCGCTGCGAGGACGGTTTGACACGGCCTGCCGACGTCCTTAGAATGAACCCCAGTGTTTTCTGATGGAGCTATCGACGTCCTGTCCGTATCGTGCGGGCCTGTCCGTACCGTGTGGATAAAGAAAGGAGCCGGTCATTTTGGATGAAGAACTAAAACACCTGATGGAAAAGCTGGGAATCGCCATCAATGACTCGCTGCGTGAATCGCCATCGGTCTCACATGTCCTGTCGGGGATTCGCGAGGCTGGCTATGATATCTTCCTCATGCTGGAAGCCACCATCGGGTTCAAGAAGCAGGATGGAAGCCACCCGGCCGCCCAACCAGAGGACCAGGCCACTCCCGGTGAGTTGGTGCTGAACGCCGGAGATGCGGAGTTTCTGCAATCTCTCAAGATCCGGCTGGACCCCATTCAAGGGTCTTCCAAACGGGAAGTCTGACCTTCCCACCCCAGCCAGCACCCGGTTCGTCGAACCTGCATCGCTCCAGGCCGGCCCCTCGCTAGAATTGCAACTGCACTCCCAGCTCGATCTCCCGAGGCCTCCGCGCCGAGTTTGCCTGGCCAAAGAACGGGGAACTCAGCACCCCGCTGAACCGGCTCAAATTCGTATGATTCAGCAGATTGCTGACATTGGCTGTCAGGACAACCTCCGGCCCGTCGCCTCCACCACCACCTCTGCCACGGTTCCCGCGCCCTCCGCCTCTTCCACCGCCGCCACCGCCACGTCGCCCCCCGGCGCCAGCTCCCGGAGTTCCGGTTCTCTCCGGTGATTCCTCCGGACCCTGGAGCGAGATCGATTTCCTGAACGAAAAGTCTAGCTGGAATATCCCCGGCCCGTCCCCGGTATTTCGCCGGCCACCTTCCGGCCGGTCGTTCGTGATCGAATCATTGTTGTCATCGAATCCCGTCGTGATGTCATAGGGCCGCCCCGAGGAGGCCCGAATCCGCATGTTCGTGGCAATATCCCATCCCAGCTCATAGCCGAATCCAACGAAGGCGGAATGCCGTTGATCCTCCGCCGCTCGTCCCCATTCAGGCCGTAAATCGTGATTGTCAGCTGGCAGGCTGAACGATCCGTTCGTATCGTTATCGAAGAACGAATACGCGTAATTCCCGTAGAAGCTATACCGCCCGAACCGCTGATTGGCCCGCAGACGAAACCCGTGGTACCGCGACGTCGCCGAAGTCTCGAGCAGCAGAACATTGCCCCGCGCCGGGTCCGGCCGCGCCGTCTCGCCCGGCAATGGCGCGTTCAGATTCCGGCTACGACCCAGATGGACCCCTCGGATCAGCGCATAGGTGGCGGAGAGGAACAGTCCCCGTGGCAACCGAGTCTCGAATGAGACCGACGAATTGATCGTATATGGAAGCGCCAGATTCGCTTCCTGCTGCCGCAGCGACTCTGGCAGACGTTCCTCCTCCGTTCCTCCCCCTGCCGTCGGGTCGGGGAACGATGGATTCAGTATGACCGTCTGCACCTGCCTCGTTCCATCCAGCCGCAGCAGCGACTGCACCGTCGATGCGCCCAGCCGCTGGTGAAACAGTCCCACCCCGCCGCGAATCACCGATGCCCCTCCAATACTCAGCGCAAACCCTGCTCGCGGATCGAAATTGTTCGCATCGCTGACATTCGTCTGCGCCTCGAACCTGGTTCCCAGTTGCAGCATAAAGCTGCGCGCCAGCCGGTAATCGGCCTGCACGAACCCGGCGCCTTCAAACTGGTTCATATCCAGAGCAGGATTGCCGCTGTTGCGTGTGAATATGGTGGGTTCACCGGCGGCGAACGCCTCCAGATTCGAGAACTCGTAGGTCCCCAGAAAATTGTCCGTGGACGCCGTCTGGAACCGCCGGAAGATTCCCTCGAACCCGGCTTTGATCGCGAGATCATCTTGCGTGAACGACACCAGGTTCAGAAACTGGTAGTTGCTCTCCGAGTCCTCGTTCTGACGCGGCGCGCCTCCGGACTGGAAGGCATCCAGCACATTGATCGCCACCGATTCGTTCACCGGGTCGGTCATCGCATCCGAGCGCGAGTAGGAGAACCGCACCTCATTCACCAACCGCTCCGAGAGCGGGGCCGTCTCGCGCACCTGCAATTCAAACTCGCTGGAATCAGAGACCGTCGCCCTCTCCGGCAGCGTAAAGCCTCCCACGCCTTCGTTTTCTCTGTTCCGCGACTCATACTGTACTCTCAGGCTCAAGAGGTTGTTGCGCGGCAGACCGCTCTGTATTCGCGCGCCATAATCCTGCCGGACGCCCGGCCGCACCACGGCCTCCGATACCAGTCCCTCCAGCGTCGTCGCCCGCACCGCATCGCTGTCCTCGGAATCGGTGCGCCGCGCCGAGACGGAAAACGACATCTTCTCCGGGACCAGCGGCCCGCTCAGGTTCCCGCGCCAGTTCCGCTGCTGATACGGCGGTTTCGCGTCGGCGAAGGCATTGCGCGCATTCAGCGCATCATCCCGCATCTGAAATCGGATATTTCCATGAAATGCCTCGCTGCCGGACCGGGTCGATATCTCGACCCTGCCCCGCCCGGGACGGCTGTATTCGGCGCTGAAGGGGTTGTTGTTGATGCGGATGGAGCGGATCTGGTCCGGTGGCGGGAGCCGCCCTCCGCTGAATCCATCCACCATGAAATCAACTCCTCCGACCGCGTCGGCCCCCGGCCCGGCCATCTCCGTCAGCAATTCCATCAATTCGTCCTCGTCGTCGGGCAGGTCCAGCAGGTCCTGCTCGTCGAGCACCATTCCCGAAAGGTTCTGATCCGGCGCCAGGCCGATCTGGTACGGTTCTTCCATCACATCCACCGACTGCTCCATCGGCGCCAGCTCCATCCGCACCTCCAGGGGAGTTCCACCGGGCTCCACCCTGACTGCCACTGTCTGAAGCGAGAAGTTCGGAATGAAGAAATCAAGTTCGTAATCGCCCGGCGGAAGCTCCAACGCGAACTCCCCGTCGCCGTCCGTCTCTGTCGCCGCGATGAGCTGTTCGCCCTGATAACACTCCACGCTCGTGCGGGCAAGCAATGCTCCCGTCGGATCGATCACGCGGCCACGAACCATTATGGTCTGCGCCGTTGCCGGCGATGAGATCAAAGTCCATCCAACAAGGAGCAGAAAACATGGAGCGAGGAGATTGCCTGGAATGGGGAGAGAGGAGAGGTTTCGTGGCGTCCGGTCGAACAATCGTAAGAAGATTTTCCCTTTGCTGCGACGTTGATCCATTGCCCCCGCCCGGAACGGTTTTCTCTCTGGCAACCAGTTTGCTGCCTGCTGTGTAGGACCGAAAGAATCGTGAAAAGGTTACAGCCAGTCGTCGGATCATCGGATCAATGGATCAATGTATCAATGAATAATTCCCGGCGGCCATCCATTGTCTCTTAGCCCGACTCCATATTCTCTCATGATGATGCCTGCTCCATTTGATTCTCCAGTCTCCTTCTTCTCAGAACGTAGTAGATCGGCAGTCCGGTCAGGATCGTCAGAATACCCAGGATCGACTCGGTTGGTCGCGACTGCAGCGTGAAGAACGATATCCACACGGAAAAGCCTGCGAAGATCAATGGAGGAAGGGGGTAAAGCGGAACCTTCGGGCCACGCTGCCGATGAACGAATCCGGTGCTGCATCCGGTTGGGTACTAGCCCGCTCCGGTCCGATACTCGGCCGCTCAGGTTCTATATTCAGTCCCTCAGGTCCTGTATTCTGCATTGATCCGCACATACTCCTCGGTGAAGTCGCAGGTCCAGAAGCGGACCTGGGCGCTTCCTTTCCCGATCACCACCCGGATCAATACACTTTTCTTCCGTAGTTGACGAACCGCTGCGGCTTCATCGAACTCGGCTGCAGCACCGGCCCGGAAGACCAGCATGCGATTGATATAGATATCCACGCGGTCCGGGTTGAGCGGAACGCCGGCGTTGCCGGCCGCCGATAGGATGCGCCCCCAGTTGGGGTCGGCGCCGGCCAGTGCGGTCTTGACGAGGGGGGACAGTCCGATGGCACGCGCGATCGCCTCGGCCTGAGCTTCTGTCCGGGCGCCCATCACCCGGATCTCGGCGACCTTTTTCGCTCCTTCTCCATCCTTCACCATGCGAATCGCCAGCTCCTGCGCCAGCTCCGTCAGCGTCTCCAGGAATTTTTCCGCCTCGCGGGTTCGCGCTCGGATCGGCGTATTTTTCGCCTGCCCGTTCGCCATA
Source organism: Terriglobia bacterium (assembly GCA_963662495.2). Taxonomy (GTDB): domain Bacteria; phylum Acidobacteriota; class Terriglobia; order 2-12-FULL-54-10; family 2-12-FULL-54-10; genus SHUM01. Next base: position 414,693 of record CAXVYQ010000012.1, on the reverse strand, counting down.
ACGAAAACGCTGTCGTTGGTCGAGGTGTCCCCATCCACCGAGATGCGGTGGAAGCTCAGGTCGGTCATGCGCCGGGTAGCTGACTGCAAGAACCGGGGCTCGACCGCCGCGTCGGTGAAGAAAAATCCGAGCATCGTTGCCATGCGCGGATAGATCATTCCCGCGCCCTTGCTGAATCCCAGGATGTTGATGCGGCTTCCATCCACCATCAGGGAGCGGCTCGCTACCTTCGTCTTCCTGTCCGTGGTCAGAATGGCTTTGGATGCCCCCTTGTATCCTTCCGGGTGCAGTCTTCTCACCAGCGAGGGGAGCAGGCCGGTAATCTTCGCTGCATCGAGCGGAACTCCGATCACCCCTGTGGAGGCTGCCAGCACCTGGTTGCGTTTCAGGCCGAGCAAGTCAGCCGCGCGCCTCACGCACGCTTTTGCCGTCTGCATTCCCTGGGGGCCGGTGGAACAGTTCGCGTTACCCGCATTTACGAGGATGGCCTGGCACGTATGTTTGTTGTCTCGCAAATTTTTCTGCGAAAGCAGAACCGGTGCGGCTTTGACGCGGTTCGTCGTGAACAGCGCACCGACGCGCGCCGGAAACGTGGAGTACATCAGTGCCACGTCTGGTCCCGTGCCATGAGTGCGCAGCCCTGCTTCCGCCGCAGAAAACAGATACCCGCGCGGCATCGTGATTGTCTTGGATGATTTCTTCATAAGGAGTCAGTTTACAGAAACACTTGTCGCCCGCAAGAAAAATCCTGGAGGATTTATCCAGCGGCAGGCAACACCGACGGTACTTTGTTTAGCTTCCCAGGCTGGCAATCAGATGAGCCAGCAGCGCGGCTCGTCGCGGCATCTCGTCGATTACTACATGTTCGTGATTCGCGTGCGCTCCGTCTCCCACTGCGCCTAAACCATCCAATGTGGGTATGCCAACCGCTGCGGTGAAGTTGCCGTCCGAGGCTCCGCCAACTGATGCCTGCGATAGGGAGATGCCCAGTGATTTGGCAAGTTTGCGGGCATGCTGGAACAGTTCTGCCGTCTGCGGATTTTTTTCAAACGGGGGACGGATAAACCCTCCCGATACAGTCAGTTTCGTGCGGCGATCCACTGGTTTCAGCGAACGGAGTTTTTTCTCGACCCGTTGCTGATCCTCCTGATGGACGATTCTAACCTCAATGGTTGCTTCGGCTTGCTCGGGAACGACGTTGGTCCGGCTGCCGCCGGAGATCAGGCCGGTATTTATAGTGACGGATGAATGTTTATCTTCAAAAGATTGAACTGTAATTATTTGTTTGGCTATTTCCAGAATTGTGCTGGCGCCTTCATCCGGGTCGAGGCCCGAATGCGCGGCGCGGCCTTCCACCTGTAACTGAAACTCTCCTATGCCTTTACGAGATGTCTTTAATGATCCTCGGGGCCCGAGAGATGGCTCGAGGACGAGCACGGCATCGCTCTTCCTGGCCTCGGCTTCCACAAGCGCCCGGGAGGAGGGACTCTTGATCTCCTCGTCCGAGGTGAGCAAGAAAACCACCTTTTTTTTCAATGGGATGCCGAGGTCGAGCAGGTTCCGGACGGCGAAGAACCCTTGCACGATGCCACCTTTCATGTCGAAGGCGCCCGGCCCGTACGCACGGCCACAGCTGATCCGGAAAGGCATTTGTTTTAAGGTACCTAGAGGCCAGACAGTGTCCAGATGGCCGAGCAGAAGGACCTGACCCGAGCGTCTCGAGCCCGGCGGTCGGACGGTGATCTTCAGGTGATTTCCCGTTCGGAATTTTCGGGATGATCCAACCTCTCGAACCTCTCGTGAGAACGGCGAGGCGGCCTCTGCAACGATTTTTCCGAACCGATTGACGGCTGACGGGTCCGTGCTGGGTGATTCGGCTTTGACGAAACGGCGGAGCATCCGGATCATCTCCGGTTCCTGTCGGATCATCTCCTTCAAGAGGGCATCCATGTGTACTCCTTGGGAACTCCGCTGGAGGGAAAACTGGTTCGCAGCGGGATAATTTGAATATAATCAATTGACTTCAGGGAAAGAAGTGAAAGTTGACCAAATATATTCCCGACACAGCCAATCCGGCAGCCGCGATGGTTCATAACCGGAACATCCGAACCCGCAGCCGGTAACAGGAGCGCGATGATATTCGACATCAACGAGATACAAAAGATTCTTCCGCATCGGCCCCCGTTTCTTCTGGTGGATCGCATCGTGGAGATGGAGCCGCAGAGGCGAATCGTCGGCATCAAGAACGTCAGCATGAACGAACCGTTTTTTGTGGGCCATTTTCCGAACTTTCCGGTCATGCCCGGGGTTCTTATCATTGAGGCGATGGCGCAGACAGGAGGGTTGCTGGCGTTGGGAGACGAGAAGGTTCGCAGCGAGAAGATCGTGCTGTTTGCGTCGATTGAAAAAGCGAAGTTCCGGCGGCCCGTGGTGCCGGGAGATCAACTGCGGATGGAGATCGAAGTGATCTCGCGCAAGACGACGTTTTGCAAGATGGCGGGCAAGGCGTATGTGGAGAATGACCTGGCCGCGGAGGCAACCATGATCTGCAAGATCGCGGACCGCAACGGATGAGTCACCCGAGCAAAGAGTGGATCCATCCGACGGCGGTGATTCATCCCGGAGCCATTATCCATCCTGGAGCAAAGATCGGCGCGGAGGTGAAGATCGGGCCCCACACGGTGATCGGGGAGGATGTCGAGATCGGGGATGGTTGCGAGCTGAAGGGGCAGGTATACCTGGAAGGTCCCTTGAAGGTGGGGCCCGCCAATACATTCTTTCCGCACGGGACGATTGGGGTGATTCCGCAGGACAAGAAGTTCCACGGCGAGCGCACCGAGACTGTGATCGGAGAGGGCAATACCTTCCGGGAATGCGTTACCGTTCACCGGGGCACGGAAGGCGGTGGTGGAGTCACTCGGGTGGGCGATCAGAATCTGGTGATGGCCTACTCCCACATCGCGCATGACTGCATCGTGGGCGACGAAACGGTCCTGGCCAACGGAGTAACGCTCGCCGGGCACGTCCGGATCGAGGACTACGCTGTGATTGGAGCCTTCACCGGGGTGCATCAGTTCTGCCGCGTGGGCCGGCACAGCATCGTCGGAGGCTACAGCGTGATTACGAAGGATGTGCTGCCTTTTTCCATGACCGTCTCGGAGCGCGAGACGAAGTTGTTCGGGTTGAACAGGGTGGGCCTGGAACGGCATGGGTTCAGCGCGGAGCAGCGCGAAAAGCTGAGGCAGGCGCTGCGGCTGCTGAAAGGCTCGAAGCTGAGTATGACGCAGGCCAGGGAGCAGATTCAGGCCGCGGCAGCCGAGGCAGATGGTTCCGCAATTGGTTCCCCAACTGGTTCTGAGGAGTTGCAGGAGTTGCTGCGGTTCATCGAGAGCTCCGAGCGCGGGGTGATCCGGTGAGCCACCCGGCCGCGCCGGCAGGGAAAGCGGTGCCCCCGTACGGGCTGATCGCCGGCAACGGCCAGTTCCCCCTGCTGGTGCTGGAAGCCGCGCAGAGCCGGGGCATCGAGATGGTGGTGGCGGCGATCCGCGAGGAGGCATCACCGGAGTTGGAAGCCAGGGCCGCGCGGCTGCACTGGCTGGGGCTGGGAGAGCTGTCAAGGCTGATCGAGATCTTCAAGCAGGAAGGCGTGGAGCGGGCCGTGATGGCCGGGCAGGTGAAACACACGCGGATCTTCTCCTCGATCCGGCCGGACTGGAGACTGGTCCGGGTGCTGATGTCGCTGAGGGAGAAGAGCACGGATGCGCTGATCGGCGGGGTGGCCAAGGTGCTGCTGGAGGAAGGGATCGCGCTGGAGGATTCAACATTATTTTTGGAGCCGCTGCTGGCCGGCGAGGGCGTGCTGACCACGAGAGCGCCGAACGAGGAGGAGCGGCGGAACCTGGAGTACGGCAGAAAGGTGGCGCGCGGGCTGGCGGGCTGGGATATCGGGCAGACCATCGTGGTGGCCGACGGGGCCGCAGTGGCCGTGGAGGCGATGGAGGGCACGGACGCGACGATCCGCCGCGCAGCCGAACTGGCTCACGGCAAACCGCTGACGGTGGTGAAGGTTTCGAAGCCCGGCCAGGACATGCGCTTCGACGTTCCCGTGGTCGGCCTGCCGACGATTCAAGTGATGCAGGAATGCGGGGCCACGGCGCTGAGCCTGGATGCGGGAAAGACGCTGATCTTCAACCGGGATGAGATGATGGCCGAGGCAGATGAGGTGGGGATTACAATAGTCGGCGTATCCGCGCCGCGCTAGTAAGGACATCCGATGGCGAAACGAAAGAAGCCCGAGATAAAAGAGCTTTTCTACATTACTCATATCGAGAATCTTCCCTTGATCCTTAAGTACGGAATTCTGTCACATCGCCAAGTGGAATATCGCGCGATTCCGTACAAACCGATCTATGATGCAGCCATTGTCGGAAACCGGAAATTGAAAATCATACCAGACGGTCACAGCCTTTGGGATTTTGCGAATGTTTACTTTCAGGCACGCAATCCCATGCTCTACCGTGTCGTGCATGAAAAGGACCGCGAGAAAATCGTTGTACTCGGCATCCAGAAAACAGTACTTAAGACTAACGGTGTCTAAATCACTGATGGGAACGCTGCGAATGGTCCGACACAAATTCTTAGTTATAAGGACGGAATGAAAGCGGTCTATGCGATTTGGAACACTATCAGCAGCGAATGGTGGAATTCCGTCGATGGCTCCAAGAGAAAAATTATGGCGGAGTGTCTTGTTCCCGGGGAGATTCCGGTGGATGCGATTCACAGCGTGTTTGTAGCAACTCCTAGCGCTGGGGAGAAAGCCCTCACTCTCATGTCTCCCAGAACCCTCCCGGTTATCCCGGAACCAAGACTGTTCTTCATGCCGTCAAATCGTTATCGGATAACCGAACACCTGTCCCTAGCCGAAGGGGACATGTTCTTCTCTAACATGCAGACCTTGACCATCAGCGTTAATACAGTTGGGATCATGGGGAAAGGTCTTGCGTCGCCTGCCAAGTACCAATTTCCAGATGTATACGTGATGTACCAGGACGCCTGCCGGAAGAAATGGCTTCAAATGGGCAAGCCTTACCTATACAAGAGGGAAGCGTCTTTCGATGATGAGCTTATCGATGAACCTGGGACGATCACAACTCCGAACGGCGTCAAGTGGTTCCTCCTCTTTCCGACCAAACGTCACTGGCGTGAGGATTCGGATGCGGCTGGAATTGAGGAAGGCCTGGGATGGATTGAATCGAATTACCAAAAGGAGGGAATAAGCTCACTTGCTCTTCCAGCTCTGGGATGTGGTCTGGGGAACCTGCATTGGAAGGACATCGGGCCTATCATGTGCCAACGATTGGCCCAACTTGAAATGGATGTTGCGATCTATCTTCCGAGAGAAAGCGAGGCTCCGAAAGAGTTTCTAACTCCAGAGTACCTTCTTGGAAAGAAAAAGATCTGATGCCATTACGTCGCGCCTATTGCAGTCAGAAATATAAACTTGGGTTATGAGCACTTCCATCAAAGTCGCAGTCGTAGGAGTGGGCCGGTTCGGGCGGAACCACGCCCGGCTCTATCACGAGATGGAGAGCGTGGAGCTGGCCGGCGTCTATGATACGAACCGCGACCGCGCGGCGGAGGTGGCGGCGGAGCACGGCTGCCGGGTCTACGAAACGCTGGACGATCTGACCGGGGATGCCGAGGCGGCCAGCGTGGCGGTCCCGACCGAAAATCATCGGGACGTGGCCTGCCGCCTGATGGAGGCCGGACTGGACGTGCTGGTGGAAAAACCCATCTCGCGGAGCTTGGATGAGGCCGGGGAGATGATCGAGACAGCCGAGCGCCGGGGGCGTATCCTGCAGGTGGGACATCTTGAGAGGTTCAACCCGGCGGTGGAAGCGGCCCGGATGATTGCGCGGGACCCGTTGTTTTTCGAGGCACACCGACTGAGTCCGTTTTCCCCGCGCAGCCTGGATGTGGATGTGGTGCTGGACCTGATGATCCATGACCTGGATGTGGTGCTGTCTCTGGTGAATTCGCCGGTGGAGGAGATCCGCGGCGTGGGACTGGCCGTGCTTTCTCCGAAGATTGACATCGCCAACGTGCGTGTGGGGTTTGAGGACGGCTGCGTGGCGAATTTTACGGCCAGCCGGGTCAGCACCGAGCGGGTGCGGAAGCTGCGATGGTTCCAGCCGAGGGAGTACGTTTCGGTGGATTACGACCGGCAGACGGCCTTCCGGATCGGGGTCGAGGTAACTGGTGCAGGCCCGCAGCTGGCCCCCGAGCAACTGCAGCCAGTAAAGGAAGAGCCGCTGCTTCGTCAACTGGGGAGCTTCCTGCGCTGCGTCCGGAACAGGGAAAACCCGGAGGTGGATGGAAAACAGGCGCGACGTGCGCTCGAATTGGCGCATCAAATTCTGAAAGAGATCGAAAACCACGAACAGCGGCTGCGGGCCAGCCGGGGCGCGCCCGTGCTGAAGCCGCAGTAGCGGGAACGGGTCTCGAAAGGTAGCGGCGAAAGGAAGCAGTTGGCGCGGCCGCGCAGGGTGGAACTCCAATATCCATGCATGAACCCACATCCCTTTTTCTGATCGAGGAGCCGGAGGAATCGCTCATCTCCCGGATGCGGGAGACGTTTATGGTCTCCATGCTGCTCCATATCGGGGGGATCCTGTTCATCCTGATGGTTCCGGATCTGTTCACCTTGACTTCGACCGAGCAGGCGACGCTGGAGATCGATCCGCGGGATGTAACACCGCTCTACGCCCCGCCGGAGCCGATGCCTTCCCCGCCAGCGCCCGCGCCACCGCCGCAACAGGCCCCGCCGGAGACAGCGTCCGCTCAAGAGCAGTTGATGGCGCCTGCGATCCGGGAGGTGCCCATGATGGAGGCGGCGCCCGAGACTGGGGAGATGGAGACCGGTGAGATGTCGCCCGAGGAGATGGCGCTGGAGATGCCGGGCGAGGCTCCGGGCCTGGAGGGTGAGGGCGCCGAGGAACTGGCGGAGACGCCCGAGATTGGCCTTCCGGAGTTCGAAGAGAGTGTGGAACGACAGGGAGACCCCGAGCAGCCCCGACTGGATGCGCTGGAGCTGATGCGGGAGCCGTCGGAGCCGACGCAGGCGCAACTCCAGTTTTACGACCTGGTGGCGCCGGGGCGGGGAACCGATGCCCTGGTAGAGGAGATGGCGCGGCAGCGGGCGTCCGGCGAGGGACCGGGAATTACGGGCGGGTTCCCGGAAGCCGATCCCAACAACCCGAACTTCAATCTGCCGGGCCCGCAACTGCTCTCGGACCCGCGCGGGGTGAACTTCCAGCCCTATATGTTGCGGGTCTACCTGATTGTGCGGCGGAACTGGTATTCCATGATTCCGGAGATTGCGCGGCTGGGGCGGAAGGGGCGGGTGGTGTTGCAGTTTACCATCCGCAAGGATGGCTCGGTCCCGGACCTGAACCTGGAGGATCGGTCGGGAACGGTGTCGATGGATACGGCGGCGATGTCGAGCATCCAGCTCTCCAACCCGTTCCCGCCGCTGCCGCCGGAATACGACCGGGATGAGATCCGGTTGCGTTTCGTCTATTTTTACAATATCAAGGCGCAGTGATGAGGTTTTCGCGGCAGCAATTGCTCGGGAGCCTGATGTTGTTGCTGCTGTTTGTGATGATCGCGTGGTGGAAGTACCTGCGGTTTCTGCTGGCATAATCGATCCGGATGGAATTCCAACCGAATGAAAATCCACGATGACAAGTGAACCTCTTGTGGTGGCCGTGGCAGGCCCGACTGCCAGCGGCAAGTCGGACCTGGCCCTCTCGCTGGCGGTGCTGTTCGACGGAGAGATTGTCAACTGCGATTCCCTGCAGATGGTCCGCTACCTGGATATCGGCTCGGCGAAGCTGCGGCCGGAGGAGCGCCACGGGATACCGCATCACTTTTTGGATGTGCTGGACCCGGACGAGCAGTTCACGGCCGGCGAGTACATGCGGCAGGGGCGCGAGGCGCTGCGGGAGATCACGGCGCGGGGGAAGATGCCGGTCATCGTGGGTGGGACGGGGTTCTATCTGCGGGCGCTGCTGGAGGGGTTGTTTGACGGGCCGGGGCGCGACGAGGAGCTGCGGGAGCGATTGCGGGGCCGGGCGGAGGCCAAAGGCGGCGGGTATCTGCACCGGATGCTGCGGCGGCTGGACGCCGAGGCCGCCGGGACCATTCATCGCAACGATGAGCCGAAGCTCATCCGGGCGCTGGAGGTGTGTCTGCTGGCGCGGGAGCCGGTGTCGGAGATGTACCGGCGGGGGCGCAAACCGCTGCGGGGCTACCGGGTGCTGAAGATCGGGCTGAGCCCGGTGCGCGAGCAGCTCAATGAGAGGATCAACCGGCGGACGCGGGAGATGTTCGAGGGCGGGCTGGTCGAGGAGGTGCGCGGGATTCTGGCGCGGGGATATACGGGGCGGGAGGCGTCGCTGCAATCGCTCGGGTACCGCCAGGCGGTGGATTATCTGGAGGGGCGGATTTTGCTGGAAGAGGCGCTCTACCATGCGAAGACGCGGACCAGGCAGTATGCCAAGCGGCAGATGTCGTGGTTCAGGCGGGAGCGAGAGGTGCACTGGCTGAAAGGGTTCGGGAGCGATGAGCAGGTCGTGCGCGAGGCCGGGGCGCTGGTGGCTGCGGAGGTGGCGCGGGCATCGGGAGAGGCTGGGACGGAGTGAGGGTTCTTGTCATGGGAACCGGCAGGTATTAGACTAGGGCCGGTTCCGGCAACCGGTGGGGATGGTGAGCGGTTGGGGTTGTGAGCGGCCGGGGCCGGCCGGCGGGCAGCTGAGATGAGAAGAATCAGACCAGGGAGGTTGGAGATGGGGAGATTGCGAGGGATTGTTTCCGGACTGTTGCTGTGGAGCGCATTGGCCGCGGCGGGCGGCTGGATGGTGCATCAGGCGCGCGCGCAGGATGTGAATGTGCTGCGGGAACTGGCCGTCTATCCCACGCTGATTCTGCACAGCGGGAAGATCGCGACGATGGATGCCAACCTGACCTTCCATCAGGCGATGGCTGTGCGGGGGACGCGGATCTGGAAGATGGGCACGGACGCGGAGATCCGGCACCTGGCCGGCCCGCAGACCGAGGTGGTCGATCTGAAGGGCCGGACCGTGATTCCGGGGCTGATCGATGCGCATACGCATCCGCATTTGTGGGGGCTGTGGCACCTGGGGGCGAAGATCGATCCGCAACTGGACCCGGTGTATCTGCATGCCAACAACGTGGACGATATCCGGACGAAGCTGGCGCGGACGATTCAGCAGCGGGCGCAGGAGCTGGGGCCCGGCAAGTGGGTGAGCGTGAATGTGCCGTGGCAGCTGGAGGCCGAGGCGCGGGAAAAAGGCGTGATCACGGTGGAGGCGCTGGACAAGGCTGCGCCGGATAATCCCGTGCTGGTGGAGTCCGGCTACGGCGGGGCGTTCGCCAACTCGATGGCCAATCAGCTGATGGAAGACCACATTGGAATGCGGCTGGAGGGACTCCGGGCGCGGTACTTCGTGCCCCATGACATCATCCTCCGCGACCGGGTGCGTGACATCGCGGACTTTCTCGAAGAGGAGATGGAGGAGAACGCAAAGTTCGGGCTGACTACGTTCGGGAGCCATATCGAGCCACTGAACGTGATTCGGGCGCTGCGGCTGCTGGATGAGGAGGCACGCATGCCGATGCGGTTCGCGTGGGTGCATCGGACGGGCTTTACGGTGGCGAAGGACCCGGTGGAGTTTTACCGGCTGTACGGGAATATCGTGGGGACGGGGAGCGATTATTTCTGGAACATGGGTGTGGGTGGCGAGTCCTGGGGCGGCGGCTGCACGCAGGCCGTGGGGCTGACCGAGGCGGTGCGCGAGCGCGACCGGCGCACGGCGTGCCAGACGGTGCCGGGACAAAGGTTCTTCGACGGGCTGCTGTCGGCGGTGAAGTCGCATCTGCGCGTGGCGATTCTGCATGCCACCAGCGATGGAATGGTGGATGGCGCGTTCCAGTTGGCGAACGAGGCGATGAAGGAGCCCGATGCGCTGACCCTGGATGAGGTCCGCGCGCAGCGGTGGGGGTTCGAGCATGGATTGCGAATCCGGCCGGATCAGCATGCGCTGGCGGCGCGGTTCGGATTCTTCATGAGCTTCCAGGCGACGCAGTACTCACGGGCGCGGCTGGAGACGCTGGAGGAGTACGGCGAAAAATATATTCCGTGGATTCAGCCGGTAAAAAGCTGGCTGGACGCGGGCGGCAAGATCATCCTCTCGACCGATGCGCATATCGGGGCGCTGAGCGAGGACGGGGAGAAGCAGATACACGAGGCGCTGATCCGCGACTGGCCGTACAGGGATTCAGTGTGGCCGTGGCTGGCATTCTACGTTACTCGTGAGTTGCACGGCAGGGTGTGGACGCCGGAGGAGCGGATCGACCGCATCCCGGCGCTGCGCGGGTGGACGAACTGGGCGGCCGAGTACGTCCTGAAGGAGAAGGACATCGGTACGCTGGAAGTGGACAAGCTGGCCGATTTCGCCGTGATCGACCGGGACTTTTTCACGGTTCCGGAAAAGGAGCTCTGGGAGATACAGAACATGATGACCGGACTCGGCGGCAAGATCATGTATCGCTCGGAGGATTTCTAGGCCGGCCAGCGGCAAGAGATGGCGGCGAAAGATGGACGGCGCGAGGAAACGGGGTCGCGGGAAGAGTGTAGCGGCTCTTGAAGGGCTGGACCGGTTCGATCTGAGTCCGGCGGAGGCGCGGATACAGCAACGGCGGATCCGGCCGCTGGTGGAACGCCGCAACCGCTTGGGGCCAGTGCGGATCGTGGCCGGGGCGGACATCTCGCTGAAGGACAAGCTGGGCTTCGCCGGCGTCATCCTCTATCAATTTCCTGAACTGATTGCAGTGGAGCGGGCGTGGGCTTCCGGGCCGCTGCGGTTTCCATACGTTCCCGGATTGCTCTCCTTCAGGGAAATTCCCCTCTTTATTGAAGGCGTTCCAGAAGCTCAAGAGACGCCCGGACCTGATCCTGGCGGACGCGCACGGATGGGCTCATCCACGGCGGGCCGGGCTGGCCTGCCATCTGGGGCTGCTGCTGGATATCCCGACGATTGGTTGCGCGAAGTCGATTCTGGTGGGCACGCACGAAACATTGGGGGAGAAGCGCGGCTCGGTTGCCGGGCTGATGAATGGGCCCATTGGCAAAAAAGAAAAGATCGGAGTGGTGTTGCGGACCCGCGACGGGGTGAAGCCGGTCTATGTATCCTGCGGGCACCGGGTGGGGCTGGCAACGGCGGTGCGTTACGCGCAGGGCTGCGTTGATGGCTACCGCATCCCGAAGCCGCAGCGGGAGGCGGACCGCTGGGTGGGCCAACTCCGGCGAAAGTGGGCAGCAGGCACGAGGAGCGAGGGAGCTTCGGGCGGAGCGGGGAGCGGGGTGCTGGTATAATCGGGCGGCATTGGTGGGCGGCGGAGCGGTTCGGGTGTCGCGGGCGCCCCGAATAGAATCGACCACTGATGTATGGATCATGTAAATGATGCATAGACCATACAAATCTGAAGGAGGTCAGGAGAGATGACGGAAAGAGAGTTCTTCATCGGCAGGTGGGCGGCGGAGCTGCCGATGACGCTGGGTGTGGTTCAGGCACTGCCGGACGAGAAACTGGATTACAAGCCGCATGAAAAGAACCGGACGGCGCGGGAGATCGTGGGGCATCTGCTGGGACATGTGGAGGATATCAACGAGCTGATGCTGGCCACCGGGTCGATCAATCATCGCATGGAGATTCCTTTCACAAACATCGCTGACGCCGTGGAGCAGATGAAAAAGTCGGGCGCGAAGGTGGAGTCGCAGATTCCGGGCGTGGATGAGAACACCTGGGCGAAGAAGAACAACCAGTTTCTGGTGGATGGACACTCCCATTTCGAAATGCCCGTGGGGATGACGGCCTGGATCCTGCTGTTCGACATGATCCATCACCGGGGACAGCTGAGCGCCTACATTCGTCCGATGGGCGGCAAGCACCCGGACCTCTACGGGCCCAGCGGGGACAGCGCTGCTCAATAGGCGGTAACGATTCGTGAGAATCGGCTCGGGTGATGCCAGCGGATCATCCGGTCTGCCGGAGATTGCGGGTGGGATCGGAAATGATGGAAACAAAGGGCCGCCGGTGGTTGCGAGACCGCCGGCGGCCCTTTCCTTTGAAGGATTAGACTTTGCCTGTGGAGAACAGCGGAATCGCCTTGGTCGTGCCGGCCAGGAAGCTTTTTTCGAGCTTCTTCATATTAGCTTTCGATAGCGGATGAAGGAACTGCTCGTTGCGCTGGCGCAGTTCCTGAACGCGCATCTGCTGTACTTTTTCCTTGGCCTCTTCCAACTGTTTTTCCGATTTGATGGTCTTGGCCAGGACTGCGATCATCTCCGGGCCGTGGTGCAGTTCGTCCACGGCGACGCTGTGCTCGTGCTTGGTCAGCCGTCTCATGTAGGGGTCCCGGGCCGGCAGGTGGCTCATGACATAGTGAAAGGCCACGGCTGCCCCTTCGCGGTTGGAGAGGATGACCTCGCGGACCCACGGCGAGCGCGTCTCCCGGGCCAGCGTCTTGTTCAGCTCCAGATAGCCGACATGCTCGGGCCAGAGGGATTTTTTCATCTTCGGCCCGGCGCCGCCCTTTTCCGCGAAATCGCCGTAGTCCCACCACCTCTTCACGGCGCAGGGCTTGCCGTCCAGGTACCATTCCAGAATCTGGCGGTAGCCATAGTAATGGTCCACTTCCTCGGCTGAGTCATGAGCCGACTTCTTGATCTCCTCGACCGGCTCCATTTTCTTCGCCCGGCTCAGCATGTTGCGCGCATGCGTCCGGATGGCACCGTATTCCTTGGCGGTCTGCAGCGCCAGCCAGTTGATGTCCCGATTGCGATTCCGCTTCTTCGCGTAGGCGCGGACTACCTCGTCCATTGCGCCGGTGAAGCGGTCCATGATGTCCGCCAGTTCTTTTTTTACACGATTTTGCAAAGATGCCATGCTTTTCTCCTCCTATCGTTTCTTTCGCTATGATTTCAATATGCAGTTTTCGGTTTCCATCCCGTGATCCGGCCCGGTTCAAACGGCGCCGGTTCATCGGGGTCTCTCGGGTGTTTCAGTCCACTGTTTTGTGTTTCAGAACTTCTCCCGCAATCAAAAAGGCATTCTAGCAAGAAACAGAAGTGAGGCGTAAAGATTTCCAGAAGAAAGACGCTGGAAAGTATATTGCCGGGCTGGACTCGATCGAATCCTTCCCTATTCCGACATCTTCCTGTTCGGCTCCCTGCCGGACTCCCTGCCGGGCCGATGGCTGGGGGTGGGAGGGAAATGGATTTGAGGTGAGGATGGAAGCTGTTCCCCCGGATGAGGCCGGTGGTGTACACTTCCCTCCGATGCCGGTGGTGTGCAGATTATTTCGATCATGGTTCGGCGAAGACTGAGCCTGTCGGTGTGGTAAGCGGCGTGGCAACAATATCCGGCAGAGACGGAGGTTTCAGGCGATGAAAATACTGCTTGCGATGGATGCTTCCGAGTACTCGGAAGCGGCCTTGGAGATGTTGATTGCGCAGAACCGTGTGAGAGGAACGGAGATTCGCGTGGCGCATGTGGTGGAGCCGATGGAGGTGCTTTCCTAACACTGAGCTACCGGAGTCCTATGCAGGCAAGTACGATGATCTGCACAAGGAGAGCCTCCGGCAGGCGCGACGGCTGCTGGCGCGGGTGGGAAAACGATTGCGCGCGACCGGATACAAAAAAGTGGAGACGATGGTGAAGACCGGCTACGCCAAGACGCTGCTGGTGGATCAGGCGGCCGCATGGGGCGCTGACCTGATTGTGATGGGATCGCACGGGCGCAAGGGTGTAAACCGTGTCCTGCTGGGAAGTGTCTCCGAATCGGTGGCGCGGCATGCCTCTTGTTCTGTGCAGGTCGTGCGCCGGGCGGCAGAGTGAGGCGGGGAAATGTGGAGTTGCACTAGAGAGATTTGCCGGGGCGGTGTATTGAGAACTGCGGCAGTGCTGGCCGCCGTCCTGGTAATCTGTGGCGGGATGCAGGAGGCAGCGGCGCAGGAGGAGACCGGGACCGTGCGCGGCGTTTTGATGAAAGAGTCCGGGGAGCCGCTGCCAAGCGTGTGGCTGATCATCCGGAATCCGGATATCGGCATGACTTACCGGAAGGATACGGTGGATGGTGGCCGCTTCGAGATGGAGGAAGTGTTTCCGGGCGAGTATTACTTTCTGATATCACCGGGACACTACATCGTCATCAGTCCGGGCACGATCGAGGTGAAGGCGGGCGAGGTGACCGAAGTCACAGTGGTCGTCCAGCCACTTCGTGGAGTAGTTACTCGGACTCCCGATGGTCGCCTCGTCTTGATCACGAAGCAATATGAGCGATCCAGCCACTTCGTGGGGACTGCGTCCAGGCTATTTCGTGGCGAGTAGTAGTTCGGATTTTAGGTGGTCGGCTCACCCCGTTGATGCTGGAAAAGAGCGGGACAGCGGTTATTGAATCGTTGCAGGTGTGCGTGACGCACGCGGCATTCATTCAGCCAGTTATTTCCGCCCAGTCAGTCTCTTTTAACATTCACATTCACAGGAAGGGGGGCGGGGCCTGCGGCTTCGCCGCCGGTGGTGGCGGAGTTGACGGAGTTGGCCGTGTGCGCGGAGCCAACAGGCTCGGTCTCCGGGTGATTCCCCTCCAGGTTGCGGCGGATGAGATCCCGGTAGATGCCGTCCAACTTTTCTCCCACGATGCGCCAGTCATATAAAGATTCGGCGAGCCGGCGGGCTCGTGCCGCGATGGCGCGTGCGTGGGCGGGATCCTCGAGCAACTCAAGACAGGCCGAGGCGAAATTTTGCGGGGAGTCGGCGATCAGTATCTCCGAGCCGGGGACGGCGGCGATGCCTTCGGCGCCCAGGCCGGTGGAGACAACCGGAATGCCGGCGGCAAAGGCTTCCAGAATCTTGACCCGGACGCCGGCGCCCGTGCGAATGGGGCAGATGAAGATCGAATGCGATGAGAGCGGCTTGCGGATATCATCGACACGGCCGAGGAAGCGGATCGATGGGGTGGCGCGGAAGCGCGCAGAGAATTCCGGCGGGGCGTTGGCTCCCACGACCGAGAGGGTGGCCTGGGGGTGGCTCGCGAGGATACGCGGCCAGATCTTCTCGCAGAAATGCAACAGGCCATCCGCGTTGGGGGTGTGCTGGAAGTTGCCGACGAACAGCAGGCGGTTGGGCTGGCGTGGCGCGTCCGGGCCGGGATAGGAGGCGACATCGACGGCGGTGCGGAGGCCGGAATAAATCTCCGGACGGCAGCGTCCGGGGAGAACTGATTCCAGCAGCCGCTGCTCCTGCTCATGGCAGGTGAAGACCGCGTCGAATTTCCGCACGGCCCGGATTTCATAGCGGATGGACCGGAGCCATTCGAGCAGTTCTCGGCCCTTGCGGAGGAGGCCGCCGGGACGCGAAAATAACTGGCGCTGGACGGAGCGGAAATAAACGTCATGCTCGAACAGGCACTGCGGGAGGTGGCGGAGCGGAAGGTGGTACTGGGCCATCTGCGTGTACTCGAACTGGATGACATCGATGCCGTGAACCAGGACCATGCGGTCGAGCCGTGCGGCGAATTCCGGATCGTGAAAAGTCTGCTCGGCGTGAGAGGCGAGGCGGAAGGGGCCGTTGCGCAGGTGCTTGCGCTGGAATGTTTCCACATGACGAACCGGCCCCCGAAGGGCCTGGTTCGAGGCGGCTTCTTCCGGGTTGTCCACGAAGGTGAGCAGGAAGAGATTGTTTCTCCTGGATAGTGCCCGGAGGGCCTCGTGCATGAACACCGCCCCGCCATGGAGCGGCGGATAGATGGAATAGGGCGAAACGAACAGGATGTTGAGCGGACGGGTGGGGCCGGTGTCGCTGGACATGTCGTTGGCCGGTGCGTTGACTGATTCGTTGGACGATGCGTTGGTCCGGATGTAGCGAGAGCCGCATTGAAAAATATCGCGGTACACCGAGGGCCGGGTGCGCTGGAATATCTCACGGTCGGCCACCGTGCCCTGGCGCAGGGCGATCCCCCGCGCGCGGAGTGCGGCGGGCAGCTGGCGCAGCGCCATCCCGCAGGCGCCAACCGTCGTGCGCGTGGGCGAGCGGCTCCCGATGGCGTTCAGGCCCATGTGTCCGATCAGGCGCAGGAAGTGTTGGGCGAGCCACAAGGGGCGCGCGATGTTCTTCCAGACCATGAGCACGTAGTTCTTCTGGAGGATGGTCTGGATGGATTCGGCGGAAAAATGCTTGCCGATGGTGGCCCGGTGCTCGTGAACGACGCGACTGCGGGGCTGATAAAGAACCTGCCAGTCCCGTCGCCAGGCGTTGAAGGACAGGTCGGTGTCTTCGAGATAGAAGGGCTCGAACAGGGGGTCGAAACCGCCGAGGGAGAGAAACTTTTCGCGGTCGTAAGCGGTGGAGCCGCCTCCGGCATAGAGCGTGGGGCAGGGCGCGGTGACCTGTGAGTCATCGTCATGGCGGACGCGGATGAAGCCCTTCTCGAAATGGCCGGAGGTGAGGCCGGTCTCCTCACGGCGGCGCGTGGCGTCGGAGAACTGGATCCGGGCCGAGACGGCGAAGACATCCGGGGTCTGGAAGCCGTCGAGAAGGGATTCGAGGAAGTCCGGTAACATGCGCATGTCGTTGTTGAGCAGCACCACGACCGGGTGCCGGGCGGCACGCGCCCCGGCGTTCGATCCGCCGCCAAAGCCGAGGTTCTCTCTCATCTCCAGCAGGCGGACGCCGGGAAAAGTTTCCCGGACGAACCCGGCGCTGCCGTCGCTGCTGGCATTGTCCACGACGATGATTTCATCCGAAGGGCGGCAGCCGGCAACGACCGTGGGAAGGTATTTTTCCAGCAGATCCCGACCGTTCCAGTTGGGAATAACGATGCTGGCAGGGGCATCCTTCAGCGGGACCGCGATGGGAGATGGGGCTGGAGCCGGAGGGTCCTTCCGGGAGAAGCGAATCAGGAGATTCTGCAGAACGAACACGGTCCAGATTCCGGCAAACAGCACCGGGGAGAGGATGAGAAACAGGAGTTTGGCAAGCTTCCGGATCATGTCCAATCCCTATGCTGAAAACGCTGATTTACTCAGCCGGATCGCCGCTACCGGATACCGGCTCCGGAGGCGCATCCGGGCTGAGGCGAAGTTTCCTGCCGATGCGGTACCAGCGCGTGGAGTGAATGTGGCGGAGTTCGGCGTCCAGACGGAGCGCCCATTCGGTGCGGTCCTCGAACTCAGCATGCAGCGACTGGTATTTCTCCCCGAGTGATTTCATCTCGCCGTCGAGTTGTCGTGCCCACCGCGTGCGTTCCTCCAACAAAGCGGTGAGTTCCTGTTCGCGCTTCCTCGCCCGTTCCAGGTGAGCCTCCAATTCCGATACCTGCTTCTGCAACTGATGAATGTGCTGCTCGCGTTCCTCCAACAAAGCGGTGAGTTCCTGTTCGCGCTTCCTCGCCCGTTCCAGGTGAGCCTCCAATTCCGATACCTGCTTCTGCAACTGATGAATGTGCTGCTCGCGTTCCCGAAGGACGTTTCCTGTGGAGGGAACGTAGAGCATCGGGGGCAGCTCCGGCAGCGGCTGGGCCGAGCAGACGGCGATGAAGAAAAAGGCCGTCCGGGCACGGTCTTCAAAGGACTCATCTCCGGAACTGATGGCGGGCCCGAGGCTGGTGGTAGGGACGCCCGGCTTTCCGGCTCCGTTGCTGTCGCCTGAATTGGTGCTTGAACCGGCAATGGAGAGGCCCGTGACGTGGTTTTCAAAGAGGATGGAACAATGGGCAAAGTGCGGATGGAGCAGCTCGTTCAACTCCGCATAGTCGTATTCCCGGGGGTGAAAAGGATTCCTCTCACCGCGGTCGTCGGTGTAATAGAGCCGATTGGGGGTCGAGAGAACCAGGATGCCGCCGGGGGCGAGAACCCGGTCGAGTTCCCGCAGCAATGGCTGGGCGTCCGCCAGGTGCTCCAGGATCTCAAAAGCGATGACCACTTCAAAATGATCTGGCGGGAAGGGAAGCGACGTGCAGTCGGCGACGGTAAACCGGGCTTCCGGGGTCGCATAATGCCGGCGGGCGTAATCCACTGCTTCCGGGTCGATGTCCACTCCATGGACGGCTTGCGCCGATTCGGCGAGCATCCGTGTGCCGTATCCCGCCCCGCACGCCGCGTCCAGAGCTTTTTTCCCCGGCGTGAACTGCCTGGCGAACAGATACCGGGCCAGGTGCTCGTTCAGCAGATCCGGCTCGCACTGGTCCGGAATCACGCGTTCACCGGTGAACTTCATTTCTGGTCTCCGACCGCGACACGCGGCTTGCCGGCCGCGTTCACGCGGATTTCGCAGGGGAGGTGAATGAAGCCGTATACCGGGCGGCCCTTTTCGGCCTGCAGGGTGATGGCGTTATCGATCCAGTCGCAGATATCGTATTCCTCCAGCGTGCCGTTCGAGATGGCCGGCGTGAAGGAGAAATGCGACGGGTAGAGCTCGGGAAGCTGCATGTGAAAATCGACCGTATAGACATCGCCGGGATTCAGAGGCGGAAGATCGATGTTTTCAAGCGCCGTGTTCGTTCCGGCCAGCTCCACGCCCAGGTGATTCCGGATGAGGAAACCTACAATGGGCATCGCCACTGGCCGCAGCGTCCGGAAGCTGATGCGAACGACGATCTTGCCCAGTTGCGGCAGCAAGGAGAGCGGCTCGAAGTTGGAGTTGAGCACGGCCATGCCCAGAATTTCGATGTCCCGGTTGCCGTGGCGGAAGTCGATGTTGGGGATGGTCTCCACGATCTCCGGCGCCACGACCGGTCCCGTGGCGGAGGAAAGAGCCGGGTCGCCGGGCGCCTGATGATGGCGGCGGTATTCGGTGTCCTTGCTGGACATGGCGGCGAGATATCTGGCAATAATCTGGTCCGGGTCGCCGACATCCACCAGCCGACCGTGGTCCAGCCAGGCGACGCGTTGCGAGAGGCTCTTGATGTCCACCGCGCTGTGCGAGACGAAGACGATGGTTACGCCGCGGCGCTGCAACTCGTGAATCTTGCGCATGCAGCGCTGGCGGAAGTAGATGTCCCCCACCGCCAGCGCTTCGTCCACCAGCAGGACCTCCGGATCGACATTGATGGCGACGGCAAAGGCCAGCCGGACCATCATGCCGCTGGAATAGGTCTTCACCGGCTGGTCGATGAAGTCGCCAATTTCCGCGAACGACTCGATTTCGGTGAAACGCCGGGTGATCTCCTCCCGGGAAATGCCCAGAATCGCCGCGCTCAGGAAGACGTTTTCCCGGCCGGAAAACTCCGGGTTGAATCCCGCGCCGAGCTCCAGCAGCGCCGAGACGCGCCCGGGGATCTCCAGAGTTCCCGAACTGGGCTGCAGGATGCCGGCGATCAACTGCAGCAGCGTGCTCTTGCCGGAGCCGTTCTCCCCCACCAGGCTGAACGTGGTGCCCGATTCGATCTCGAGAGAAACATCGCGCAGGGCCCAGAAATCCGAGTGGAACCGGCGGCGGTTCAGCGTCAGCAATTCCTTCAGCCGGTCGGTGGGATGAGGATAGACGGGGTAGCTCTTGGAGACGTTTTTTATGTGTAGGTTGCCCATGTTCGTATCGGTGGGACCGTTCCGCCGGTCCGGACAATATGTTACTCCAGATTACTCCACACGGGGCGGGGGAACCTGGCCGGGGTTGCCGGCGCGTGCCGCGGGAGGCTGGCGTCCGGTTGCCCGGACAAGGTTGTATGCTCCAGATGTATACTACCGAATGTATACTGAAAGTTCCGTCATTCATCTCAATTCATGTGAGGAGCCGCCGTGCCGGAAATGGAAACAGCGCAATTGATGTCGCAGACCTTGAGCGAAGTGGATCCGGAGATCGCGCAGGCGGTCCGTGACGAGGCCCGGCGTCAGCACGAGCACCTGGAGCTGATCGCCAGTGAGAACTTCGTTCCCGAATCGATCCTGGAGGCCGCCGGGTCCGTGTTTACCAACAAGTATGCGGAAGGCTATCCGGGACGAAGGTATTACGGCGGCTGCGAGTACGCCGATCAGGTGGAGACGCTGGCCAGGGACCGGGCCAAGAAACTGTTCGGGGCCGAACATGCCAACGTGCAGCCGCACTCGGGCAGCACCGCCAATATGGCCGCCTACGCCGCCGTGCTGCAACCCGGCGACACCATTTTCGGCATGGACCTCTCCCACGGCGGTCATCTCACGCACGGCTCTCCGGTGAATTTCTCCGGCAAGACCTACAACGTGATCCCCTATGGAGTGAGCCGGGAGAGCGAGACGATCGATTATGACGAGCTGGAAAAAATGGCCCTTCTGCACAAGCCGAAACTGATTGTAGGCGGCGGAAGCGCCTATGCCCGGATCATCGACTTCCCGCGCATGCGGCAGATCTGCGACCAGGTGGGAGCGCTCTTGATGGTGGACATGGCGCACTTCGCGGGCCTGGTTGCCGCCGGCGTGCATCCGAGTCCCGTGCCCTACGCCGACATCGTTACCAGCACCACGCACAAAACGCTGCGCGGGCCGCGCGCCGGATTGATCCTGTGCCGGGAGGCCTACGCGAAGCCTATTGACAAGGTGGTGTTCCCGGGGATGCAGGGCGGGCCGCTTGTCCACATCATCGCAGCCAAGGCGGTCTGCTTTCTGAACGCAATGCAGCCGGAGTTCGGGACCTATCAGCAACAGGTGGCCGCCAATGCCCGCGCCATCGCCGACACACTGATTGAGGAGGGCTTCCATGTGGTTTCCGGAGGCACCGATACGCATCTGGCCGTGGTGAATGTTTTTTCGAAAGGCGTTCGCGGAAAGCAGGCCGAGGATGCGTTGCACAGCGCGAACATCACCGTCAGCCGCAGCACGATTCCGTTCGATACGAATCCGCCGATGAATCCCAGCGGCGTCCGGATTGGCACGCCGGCCGTGACGACCCGCGGCATGAAGGAGCCCGAGATGCGCAGGATCGGCGGCTGGATCGCCGATGTCTTGCGGCATCACGAAGAGGAAGCGCACCTGAGCGGGATTCGCAGGCAGGTGTTGGAGTTGGCGGAGCAGTTTCCGCTCTATGGATGGAGAAGGGCAGACTAACCATCGCGGCCGCTTCCCGGGTCAGAAGCCCCGGCCCGGTCCGCAAAAGATTGGTGTTATGGTGCCCGGATGAAAGTAGCCATCGACATACGGCGGATAGAAGACTTCGGCGTGGGGACCTATATCCGGAACCTCGTCCACGCGCTGATCCGGCAGGACAGGGAAAATGAATACGTTCTGCTGGGTGAGTCCGGGCAGTCCACCCGTCTGCCGCATTCGCCCTCCAACTTCCGGTTCATGCCCCTGGGCAAGGGAAGACCGGCCTGGCGGACCGAGTTGGAACTGCACCGCCTGATCCAGGCCAACGACATTCATCTGCTGCATATTCCTTACCTGCGACCAGCCCTCCTGATTCCCTGCCGTTACCTGCTGACCGTGCATGATCTGGCGGAGTTTCTCTATCCCCGGGAGACCGGATGGAAGCAGAACCTCCGGTTCCGGATGGTGAAGCGGACTCTGGAGCGGGCCCAGCGGATCATTGCGGTGAGCAGGGCGACGCAACGCGATATAGAAAATCTGTTCGGAATCGGGCCGGACCGGGTCCGGGTGGTGGGCAACGCGCTGGATGAGCGGTTCGTGATGAATACGCGGCGGGAGGAGAGCAATCTGGTGCTCCAGCGTTACGGGGTGGTGGACCCTTTCCTGCTTTACGCTGGCAGCGCACGGCCGCAGAAGAATCTCCCGCGTCTGATCGAGGCCTTTGCCGTAGCCAAGGGTGAGTTGCGCGAGCACCCGCGTTATAAGAATTTGAAACTGCTGATCATCGGAGATGAGCTGAGCGAGCATCCGGACCTGAGAAGCTGTGTCATCCGGACGCGCATGCAGAAGGACGTTCGTTTTTTTGGCTTTGTTCCGGTGGAAATTTTGCGGGTGTTTTACGCCGCGGCGGAGGTTTTCGTCTTTCCATCTTTGCACGAAGGCTTCGGGTTGCCTCCGCTGGAGGCGATGGCGCTGGGCACGCCCGTGGTGACGTCGAATGTGTCGTCATTGCCGGAGGTGGTGGGGGATGCGGCGGTGCTGGTGCATCCGGAGAATGTTTTCGATATCGCACGTGGAATGGAACGAGCACTGCTGGACGAGGCGCTCCGCATGGATCTGAAGGTTCGCGGCAAGAAGCAGGTGGCAAAATTCAGCTGGGAGCGCTCCGTGAAGCAGGTTCTGGAAATCTATGGAGAAACCGTGGCATGAGCCAGCCGGCGGAAGCGTCCGGCGCGGGCTCCGTGGATTCCTCTTCCACTCCATCTACTCCCTTTCAATTTGAGGTCATCGACCGGGATAATGCGACAAAGGCCCGGCTGGGGCGGATGCGTACCGCGCATGGCGTGGTGGAGACGCCGGTCTTCATGCCGGTGGGGACGGCCGGGACGGTGAAAGCCGTCTCGCAGGAGCAACTGGAGGGTTTGGATGCCCGGATCGTACTGGGAAACACCTATCATCTCTACTTGCGGCCCGGCGAGGATGTGATCGGCTCGATGGGCGGTCTGCACCGATTTATGGCCTGGGACCGGGCGATACTGACTGATAGCGGTGGCTACCAGGTCTATAGCATGGCCGGGCTGCGAAAATTGACCGAGGAGGCGGTTGAGTTTCAGTCGCATCTGGATGGGTCGCGGCATCGGTTTACACCGGAGCGTGCCGTGGAGATCCAATGGCTGCTCGGCTCCGACATCTCGATGGTGCTGGACGAGTGCACCGGGTATCCGGCCGGAGAGGTGATGGCGCGCCAGTCCATGGAACGGACCTTGCGCTGGGCGCGCCGGAGCCGGGATGCCTTCGACCGCCTGCGGGCGAAAGAGCACGGCGCGGCGCCGGGCACCTTATTCGGAATCGTTCAGGGAGGAACACACGCGGATTTGCGGGCCGAATGCGCCCAGGCGCTGGTGGAGACGGGTTTTGATGGCTACGCGGTCGGGGGCGTATCGGTGGGCGAGGCGCGGCCGCTGAGCCTGGCCATGGTGGAGGCCGCCGAAGCGCATCTTCCACCCGATCGCCCACGGTATGTGATGGGAGTTGGATTCCCGGAAGAGTTGCCCCGGTATGTGGCGCTCGGGGTGGATATGATGGACTGCGTCCTGCCGACCCGGAACGGGCGGAATGGATACCTGTTTACCTCCTGCGGCAGGCTCCGCATCCGGCAGGCCCGGTTCGCCGCCGACTCCCGGCCGGTGGATGAATCCTGCGGGTGCTTCGTCTGCCAAAGGTATTCCCGAGCATACCTGAGGCACCTTTTTATCTCCGGGGAAATGTTGGGAAGAACGCTGAACACCTACCACAATCTCTTTTTTTATCTTGACACTATGCGGAGGATACGGGAGACTATCGCGGCTGGAGGGTTTGCCAGCTTCCTGTCAGAATTCGTCCACAGGGTGCAGGGGGAAGTCCCCTAAGACCGGAAGATCGTGGGTGATTATTTTTGTATAACTTGTTGATGGAATAGAGGTTATTTTAATTGTACTGGGCATTCATACTGATGCAAGCCGATCCGGCGGGGGGGTCTATTGTCAGCTTCCTGCCACTGCTGGCCATTATCGCTGTATTTTACTTCCTCTTATTTCTGCCGAACCAGCGACGCCAGAAAAAGCTCCAGGCGATGCTGGCGAATCTGAAGAACGGAGACCGGGTCATTACCGCCGGCGGACTGCATGGGACCGTAGCGGCTCTGCGGGATGAATACCTCGTGCTGCGGGTGCCCCCGGAGTCGACGCGGCTGGAAGTCCTGCGCAGCTCCATTACGGGGATGGAGAACCCCCCGGAGGAATCAAAGTAAACTCCCGGCCTGCGAGCCGCTGATGCAGGTATCCCTGACATAGAAAGAGACATAGATAGAATCTACGGAAGGCAATACATGTTCTCAAACCTCAAGAAAAGAGCGCTATTCATCCTGGCAGTCCTGTTGATCTCCATATTTGGGATCATCGGTTTTCCGTCCTCCTGGTCCGGGCTGAAGGAAAACGTGCAGGATCGGATCGCTCTCGGGCTGGATCTGAAAGGCGGTACGCACCTGGTGATGCAGGTGAACGTCAACGATGCAGTGAACGCGGAGGCGGATCAGACGATCGAGAGGCTCCGGCAGAGCTTGAACCAGCGGCAGATCGGGTTTGCGGCCATCACGCGGATCGACGCGGTGGAGATTCTCGACGACGGGGGCATCCGTGTGGAAGGGGTTCCCTCGGAGCAGACCAGCGCATTTCGCCAGGCGGTGGAAGAAACCGAGTTGAATTGGACGCTCGTGCCCGAAGGCAATGCGACACGACTGACGCTGCGCCAGGCCGTCCTGGCCGACCTGCGGCAGCGAACCCTGGCGCAGAGCGTGGAAACAATCCGCAACCGCGTGGACACGCTGGGAGTTACCGAGCCGACGATTCAGGAGCGGGGCCAGGGCGAATATGAAATTCTGGTCCAACTGCCGGGCGTGGATGATCCCCAGCGGGTGAAGGAGATTTTGCAGACGACCGCCTTGCTTGAGATTACCCAAGTGCAGGATGGACCCTATCCTTCCCGCCAGCAGGCGCTCTCCACCCGCGGCGGGATACTGCCTCCCGGGACGGAGTTGCTCGAGTCGGTTGAGATGCCGGAGGGCGGAGTATCGACCGAACCCATACGGGAATGGTACATCGTGAACCGGACCCCGGCGGTAACGGGCCGCGACCTCAGAAGCGCGCAGCCGGGCCGGGATGAAAATAACCTTCCGGAGGTGGACTTTACACTTTCCACCGATGGTGCCAGAAGATTCGGCCAGTTTACCGAGAGCAATATCGGCAACCGTCTGGCGGTGGTGCTGGACGGCAGGATTCAAACGGTGGCCACCATTCAGGCGCGGATCACCGATTCCGGCCGCATTACGGGACGCTTCACGCAGCAACGCGCCAATGATCTGTCGCTGTTGTTGCGCGCGGGCGCGCTGCCGGCCTCGATGGGTTATCTGGAGGAGCGGACTGTGGGTCCTTCGCTCGGTGCGGATTCGATCCGGGCCGGTGTGCTGGCTTCGATCGCCGGCTTCATCGCCGTGATGATCTTCATGGTTGTCTATTACAATATGGCGGGCGTCAACGCGGTGATCGTCCTGTTGCTCAACCTGGTGCTCTTAATGGCGGCCCTGGCCTACGTGGGCGCCACGCTGACACTGCCGGGAATCGCCGGCGTGATTCTGACCATCGGCATGGCCGTGGATGCCAACGTGCTTGTTTTCGAGAGGATTCGCGAGGAGTTGCGAGCCGGCAAGACGGCCGTCTCCGCCGTGCAATCCGGGTTCAGTAAAGCCATTCTGACGATTTTCGATACGAACGCAACGACGATGATCGCCGCGTTTTTCCTGTTTTTGTTCGGGACCGGTCCGGTGAAGGGATTCGCGGTAACGCTGACCATCGGGCTGGCGGGCAACCTGTTTACGGCGGTATTTGTCTCACGGTTTCTGTTTGACTACGGTTTATCCCGCAACACCCGGAAGGCGGAGCTGAGCATCTAGAGCTGAGCAATACTTAAAGATTCCGAGGCTGCGGATTCCCGTGCGGGAACTTTTCAGCCCGACCGGTGTCGAAATGGAGTGAAAGCCCGGGTTGTGGTCTATTTCCGGGACGAGTGGATTCATGGAATTGTTCAAACAACCAACGATCGACTGGCTGGGGAAGAAATGGTACTTCATCATCGGCTCGTTCTTGCTGAGCCTGATCGGAATTCTCTCCCTCGTCTTTCAGGGAGGCCCGCGATACGGCATCGACTTCCGGGGAGGAACGCAGGTTTCCATCAAGTTCCGGGAAACGCCGGAGCTGGAGCGGCTGCGGGCGGCTCTGGAGAGCGAGGGGTTGCAGGGCAGTACGCTGCAACGGATCGGCGCCGAGGCGGAAAATGAGATTCTGGTCGCCATTGACATGCAGGGTGCCGATGAAGAATCGCTGAATGCCAGCAGGTCGGCTATCCTGAGCGCTCTCCGGCTTGAATTCGGCGGAGGAGACCAGCTCAATTTCAACGAGGCCAGCGTCCAGACGATTACAGACCGTCTGGCATCCTCCAGCGCGGTGGTCTCGGCGAACCTGCCGAGGGAAGAGATCCGCCAGTTTGCGGAACGATTGGTGGAATTTCGCAGCGGGCCGGCGAACGACGGGCTCGTGGCCGGGTTCGATGATCTGAGCCAGGTGGAAGGCTTTACACCAGTCATGCGGGCCGGGCTCGAAGACAGCTTTGCGGTTTTTCCGTTCGTGGTGCGCAACGTCGAGATCGTGGGGCCGAAGGTCGGCGCCGCGCTCCGCAGGCAGGCCCTGAACGCAACCCTGTTGGGCATGGCCGCTATGCTCGTCTATATAGCATTCCGCTTTGAGTGGATTTTCGGCGTCGCGGCCGTGCTGGCGATCCTGCATGACGTGATCATCGCCATCGGCTTCCTCTCGATCGTAGGGATGGAAGTATCTATAACGGTGATTGCGGCTCTGCTGACTCTGGTCGGATATTCAGTGAATGACACGATCGTAGTTTTTGACCGCATCCGTGAAAATTTGAAATTGAACCGCCGGGACAATATTGCAACCATAGCCAATCAAAGCATCAATCAGACGCTGAGCCGGACGATCCTGACCAGCGGCCTGACATTTCTGACCGTGCTGTCCTTGTTCCTGTTCGGAGGGGATGTGTTGCGAGTCTTCTCCTTTACCCTCGTGGTGGGAATCATTGTGGGGAGCTATTCCTCCATCAGTGTGGCCAGCACTGTGGTGGTGAGCTGGATCGATTTTTCAACGCGACACCGGCGAAAAGGTCTCACCCGCGAAGCAGATCGGGGAAGGATCCAACGCACCGGGGCAGATGCGCGGGCAAAGGCCTAGCAGCTTTCAGGAATGCGAGTGAGAGAATTTCGGAGGAGAAATAGCAGTTCCCCCCTTGTCACAGGGGGAAAAGTGGATTACCCTGTGGCCCGTCACTCGAAAAAATACGGGGCGGAGATGGCCGGAGTCGTGCTGGCGGTTTCATGATCAGAAGTAATCTGGAGTGTAGTCATTATTTGTTTTGCATGTGGCAGAAGAAATACTATATTACTGAAGCCCGAGGATTCGGAACTAAGGATTCGGAGCAATGACTGGGTGAGCGTTTCCAGTCCGTTCTTTGGGATGCAGGGAGCAGAGAAAAATGTTTGAAGATAGCATTATCGAAAGCCAGGGACGGGGAAAAACCAAGTCGCCTTACACGGTGTTGATTTCTTTCGTCATGCAAACAATCATCCTCGGGATTCTGGTGCTGATACCGTTGATCTACACGGAAGCATTGCCCATGCATCAGTTGTCGACCTTTCTGATGGCGCCGCCACCGCCGCCACCGCCGCCGCCGCCACCGCCTCAGATCACTCAAGTGCGGGTTGCGCCGCGGATTCAGCAAAGGCCTCAGGAGTTCGTGCAGCCAACGGTGATCCCAAAGGAAATTGCAATTATTGAAGAACCACCAGCACCTCCTTCGGGCGGAGTCGTGGGCGGAAGGTTTGGAGATGCAGCAGCAATGAGTGGAGTGATCGGTGGTATTATTTCCCAGACAACGATTGCGCCACCGCCGCCACCACCACCGCCCGAGCGCGTGCGGGTGGGAGGTCAGGTGCAGTCGGCCAGACTGCTGAACCAGCCTCAGCCGCAGTATCCCGCGCTGGCGCGGCAAGCCCGGATTCAGGGAACGGTGCGGCTGGAGGCGATCATTGCCAAGGATGGGAGCGTTCAGGAATTGAAGGTGGTCAGCGGACATCCGCTGTTAATCCAGTCTGCTATGGGTGCAGTCGGTCGCTGGCAATACCAGCCGACCTTGTTGAACGGAGTGCCGGTGGAAGTAGTAACGACGATCGACGTCAACTTTACTTTGGGTCGATAATCTATCACCGCCACCGGTCCACCCAACCGGCGGTGGTGAACAACAGCAGTTTTCGTAGATAAAGGCAAGAACCGAGTCTGGATTTGCACCGAACTTGATGCGGTGAAGTCCGGTTCGTGAAACAAGCAGGAGCTTCGGGGCCCTGAAGAGGAGATGAGAGACAATGGTGCATGTGGATCTATTTGGAATGTTTTTACAAGAAGCCGTCAGCTTTGATCTGCTTTCAATGTGGCGGGAGATGGGTTTGATTGCCCGACTGGTCGTTATTTTGCTGTTTATAATGTCGGCGTGGTCAATCGGCGTGATGATTGACCGCTATCTGGCGTTCTCAGCTGCGCGGAAGCAGTCCAGAACCTTTGCGCCGCTGGTTGCCGGGGCCTTGCGGGAAGGGAAAATAGACGAGGCCGTTCGCATTGCCGAACGTCACAAGAAATCTCACCTTGCGAAGGTAATAACCGCTGGTTTACAGGAGTTTCAGGCGCATGGTGTCGCTGCCATTTCCACGAGTGATATCGAAGCCTCACAGCGCGCTTTGGAGCGGGCATCCGCGATCGTACACGCGGAACTGAAGAGAGGTCTGGGGAGTCTGGCCACCATCGGCTCGACGGCGCCCTTCGTGGGGCTGTTCGGAACGGTGATCGGAATCATCAACGCCTTCAAGGGCATCGCAGCGGAGAGGGCCACTGGTTTGGCGGCTGTCGCTGGCGGTATTTCGGAAGCATTGGTTGCAACGGCCCTGGGTCTGTTTGTGGCGGTACCGGCCGTGTGGGCGTTCAACTATTTCACGAATTGCGTCGAATCGTTCGATGTGGAGATGGATAATTCCTCTTCGGAATTGACTGATTATTTCGTGAAAAAGGCCGTTGCGGGAGGCAGATAATGCCGAAGCAGAAAGCTGCTGATGTAACCTCCGAGCCCAACGTGGTGCCGATGGCTGACATCATGCTGGTGTTGCTCATCATCTTCATGGTGGTAACGCCCATGTTGCAGAAAGGTGCCAGCGTGGACTTGACGGAGACCGACTATCCGCGCGAAATGCCGGCTGCGGATAAAGAGGACGCGGTTGTTGTTGCAGTAACACGCGATGGCAATATCTTCCTCGGTTCCGATCAGACAACCATTGACGACCTGCAGCGCCAGGTGCAGGAGATCGTTGAGAGCCGGGTCGACAAGACGGTTTACATCAAGAGTGATGCCCGCGCAAAATATGAATCGGTAGTCCAGGTCGTGGATGAGATCCGGAATGCGGGAGTGGATCAGCTTGGGCTTTTGACGGCCAAGCGCGGCGCGGCGAGTCTTGGTAATTAAAATTTTTTTCTGTCAGGCAGTTTCGAGCGGGGCCGCCTCAAGATGATTTGCAGGTCGAGGCGGCTGCCTGAGACTAGCGGGCTTGTATTTCTGGAGGATTTTATGGGAATGTCCGTAGGGGGCAGCAATAAAGGCCCCAAATCTGAACCAAATATCGTACCATTGATAGATATCCTGCTGGTGTTGTTGATCATTTTTATGGTCATTTCGCCTCAGATTCCAAAAGGGCTGGATGCCCAGGTGCCTCTACCCAATCCAGACGCAACTCCGGATGAGCAGCCTGATGCGCGGACGGTGGTCGTGTCAATTGATGCGCTGGGGCGGCTGAAGATCAACCAGGACGATGTCGAAAAACCCTTGCTGGGACAGCGTCTCGAAGAGATCTTCAAGACGAGGGCTGAACGGATCATGTTCGTGAAGGGAGATCCGGATTTGGAATTCGCATCGGTGGCAGATGTGATCGACATTGCCAAGGGTGCTGGCGTTGAGAAGATCGGCCTGATTACTGAGAATTTAGAGGACAGTCAGTAATAAGCCAGTCTGATTGTGCCGGCTGCTGTGCAGGTAGTAAACTGCGTTCGGCAACCTTGCAGGAGTCGCGCCATTGGAGGTTCAAGGAGCAAACCAAGAGGTCCTGAAATACAGGCTCTCTTGCTTTTCTGGAGATAAGAGAATGAAATTAGGAAAAAGTAGTATTGCAGCAACGTGTTTGTTGATAGTGGGTATTCTGCTTCTTTCCACGGGATGCCAAAAACTGAAGGCCCGGGACGAACTGAACAAGGGCGTGGCCGAATATAAGGCGATGAATTACCCTATGGCGGTTTCGCATTTCAAGGAAGCGATTGAACTGGACCCCACATTGATCAACGCCCGGCTCTACTTAGCAACTGCCTACGCCAACCAGTATGTCCCCGGTTCTGAATCGGATGATAATGTTCAAAATGCCGAGCAGGCAATCGAGACTTTTCAAATGGTTTTGAGTGAGGACCCGGCTAACGTTGGAAGCGTCAGCGGCATCGCCAGTTTGTACTTCCAGATGAAGAGGCTGGACGATGCGAAGGATTTTTACCAAAAGCAGATTGAACTGGATCCGACCAATCCGGATCCATACTACTCGGTAGGCGTGATTAACTGGACCAAGACCTATCAGCCGCGAATGGAGCTGAAGAACGAGCTTGGAATCGCTCCTCCCGATCCTATTACCGATGCAGACCGGCGGAGGGAGTTGGCGGAGTTGAACCTGCCATTGCTGGAAGAAGGACTGGAACATCTCAACGAAGCCATGAATCTTCGCGAAGATTATGATGATGCCATGGCATATGTGAATCTGCTGTATCGCGAAAGAGCGGATTTGCAGGAATCCGGCGAACTGCGCGAAGAGGACCTCCAGCAAGCTGATTCCTGGATGGAAAAAAGTCTGGAGATTAAGAAGGCCCGGGTCGCAGGTGAAACTGGCGCCGAAGGTGGTTAAGACCTCAAGTCGTTCCACTGACTGATTCCATTTCATTGGTTTTATAATAGAACCTTGGAGACACGAGAGTTTCTTCAGGGTTCTATTTTTTTTAAGCTGTAATTTTCCGGCACTCCGGTCATCCAACGTGGTGGTGTATTGCCGGCAGGCCTGAACGCAGTGCAGTTTGCCGGTTCCATTTGCGGGAGAGTTTTCTGATGACGAATTTTCCCAACACGTTTCGCCAGTCGATTTCCATAAACCTTCTTACCTTAACGAAGTTTCGGGAACTTTTGCGCAAGGTGGAGAGTTACTCCCCCGACGGCGACCGGGAGCTTTTGCGCCGGGCATATCAATTTGCGGCCCAGCACCATGCCAATCAGCGGCGCCAGTCTGGCGAGCCCTATCTAGCCCATCCACTTGCGGTCGCGGATATTCTGGCGGACCTGCGGCTGGATCTGGCTACGATTGCGACCGCGCTGCTTCATGATGTGGTGGAGGATACGAAAGTTACCACAGATGAGGTGCGGGTCCATTTTGGTGAAGAGATTGCTCATCTGGTGGAAGGCGTTACGAAGATCGGCAAACTGGAGATTGTCAGCCGGGAAGAGCGCCAGGCGCAGAATGTCCGGAAAATGCTGCTGGCGATGGTGGATGACCTGCGTGTGATCCTGGTCAAGCTGGCCGACCGGTTGCACAACATGCGGACACTGCAGCACGTGTCGCCGGATCAGCAGCAGCGCGTGGCCCGGGAGACTGTTGATATTTATGCACCGCTGGCCCACCGCATGGGCATGGGAAAAATCAGGGGTGAACTGGAGGACCTGTCGTTTTCAGTTCTGGATCCCATTGCCTACTCGGAGTTACAAAAAGATCTGGCGATCAAGCGCCGTGGGGGGGAGGCGTTTCTCCGGGACGTTACCGCCACGGTCAAGGAGAAGTCGAAGGAATCCGGCATCCAGTGTGAGCTCCATTGGAGGATCAAGAGGCCTTACAGCATCTACCAGAAGCTGAAGCGGCAGGAGGGGGCGGTGGTGGGTCAGGTGTATGACCTGCTGGCGCTGCGGATTATCACCGAGTCCATCCACGACTGCTACGCCGCTCTCGGGATCGTCCACGGGCTTTGGCAGCCCCTGCCGGGCAGGATCAAGGACTTCATCGCCATGCCGCGCCCCAACCTGTATCAGTCCCTGCATACCACTTTGATGAGCAAGAAAGGGCAGCCCTTCGAGGTGCAAATCCGTACCAGGGCGATGCATCGAACGGCGGAGGAGGGAATCGCCGCTCACTGGCAGTACAAGGAAGCCGGGGGCCCGATGGCGGCTACCGACGAGCATTCCATGGCCTGGTTGCGTCAGTTGGTGGAGTGGCAGCGTGAGTTGAGCGATCCGTCCGAATACCTCTCCACTCTGAAGATCGACCTCTACCCCGATGAAGTCTACTCCTTTACGCCAAAAGGAAAAGTGGTTGTTCTTCCCCGCGACGCCACCCCTGTGGATTTTGCCTACGCGGTTCACACGGAGGTCGGCGACACCTGTGTCGGGGCCAGGGTCAATGGAAAAATGATTCCTCTTCGCTACCGGCTGAACAACGGAGATATCGTTGAAATTTTGACGCAGAAGGGCACGCATCCCAGCCGCGACTGGCTCACCTTCGTGAAGTCGTCCAAGGCGCGGAACAAGATCAAGCATTGGCTCAATGTGAGCGAGAGAGCCAGTTCCATCGAGCTGGGGATACGGCTGCTCGAGAAGGAGTGCCGCCGCCTTGATATCTCTTGGAAATCCATTACTGGGGAGCAGTTGGCCAGTGCCGCCGAGGCCTCCGGATATCAAAAAGTCGATGACTGGTATTCAGCCATCGGGTTTGGGCGGATTGCTACCCGGCAGGTCCTCTCCCGCTGGTTCCCAGGGACTGGGGTGGAGGAGGTTGCGGAAAGGAAAACGCTTGCAAAAACCGTCCAGAAAGTTCTGGGGATTGCAAGCGAGGGCGCGATCCAGGTAACGGGATATGGCGACCTTCTGGTCTATCGGGCCAAGTGCTGTAATCCCATCCGGGGGGAGGGCATCGTTGGATATATCACGCGCGGAAAGGGCGTGGCGGTCCATTCGGAAAACTGTCCCAACGTGCGGAACCTCCTGTTTGAGAGCGGAAGAAAAATCGATGTCGAATGGGCCGGCTCCGGGGAGGACTCCTATTCGGTCCAACTGGCGATTCAGACGGAAGATCGCCCTGGTTTACTCAAGGAGCTGACCGCCGCCCTGACGGCGAAAACGAACATCCGCAACATCGAGACCCGCATTGGCGAGGACGGGAACGCCTATATCGACATCACGATAGACACCACCGGCAAGAAGCATCTGGAGAAACTGATTCTTGCGATGAGAAAAGTAAACGGCGTGAATGGCGTCCAACGGACTTACCAGGTCTGACCGGATGCGGCCCCGCAGGGCCAATGGACCGGGCAACTCCGCACCGCCACACCCCCTCACCGCGGGAGGAATCGGGTCCCGAAGCGTCCCGGCCTGGTTTCTTCTTTCGGATGATGTTGCAGGAAAATGGCCCGGACAGCGTCCGGGCCAGGGGGGAAAATCAATCAGTCCTGGAAGATGAATCATTCCCGGAAGATCAACTATCGCTAAAATATCTCCGGGAAGGAAAATGTCAGAACGGCGTTCAGGCGCATATCGGAGACCAGCAGCTCCTTGTGATTGGGATTCAGTGCCACTCCCCGGGGCTTCTTCAGGATATTGCCGGGTTTCCCCTCGATCCTCCAGCGTGGGGGTACGTCGCCGTCGTCATAGATGCTCCACACGCCAACAAACGTCCCTTCCGGCTCCGGGATTCCCCCATTGGATATTTGAGCGATGACCACCCATCCACCCTCGGGCTGCACTGCCATCTGGCGGATGGCGTTGATTCCAGTCCGCGGTCCGTTGATGATGCGAAGCGGAAATACGTCGCCGTCGTCCAGGCGGTTGAAGACCAGGATCGAGTTCCGGCCACGGGCATAGCCTCTTTCACGGGTCTGTATACGGGGATCATCGGTGCGGGTGGCGTCGGTAACGATAAACTCGTGAACATTGTCCACGCCAACGCCGCCACCGGATCGCCAGCCATTTTCATCTCCGCCTTTCAGGGTGCGGATCGGCGCCACATCGCCTTCTCCCAGCAGCGGAAAGACGAGGACTTCTCTTCCGAGTGGTACGATGATTTCGTCGTTTACGGCATCCACTTCCAGCGTGTCGCCTCCGATCAGCCGTGTCTTGGGTCCCTGGATGATCCGGATCGGTTTGGAATCTCTGCCGGCGTCGCCCCGGAAGGTAAGAATCGCCTGGGCAAAGGGATTGGCTACATAGATTTCGTCGCGTCGCTCGTTATAGCGGATATCATGCATGGTGCGGCTGAGCAGGGTGTTCTGCCCAAAGATCAACCGGCGAGGTCCCTCGCCGCCCTTCGCCAGCCTGGCGAAGACCGCAATCTGCGGATGAGCCACTCAGTTGGGCACCAGAATTTCATCGCGCTTCGTATCGTAGGCGACAGCGCCGGGATTCCCGATCTGCAGTGCAGGCTGATCGGCCGGGGCCGAGCGGATCACCCGCTTCGGCGGGACGTCCCCGTTCGCGGTCCGGGGAAAGACCGTGGCCCGGTGATTCCCCATATTTGCGACGACAATCTCATCGTTTTTCGTGTCGACGGATATCCCGGTCGGATTCTTGATCTGCGTCCGGGGTCCTTTGATGAAGCGGGTCGGAGCTACGTCGCCATTGTCGGTTACTTTGAAGACGAGGATGGAATCTCCACCGTCATTGGCCACGTACAGATCACCGTGTTCCTCATCCACAAAAATATGCGCGGGCCAGTTGAACTGCGTTCTGGGCCCTTCGATCTTTCGGAGCGGCGCAATATCTCCTTCCCCATCGATGGGATAGATCGTGATTGAGGGAGGCACAAACCGCCCCGAGCCAGGGATACGGGAACCGCCGCCGCCATCGCTGGCTTGGCGTCCGGAGGCTGCCTGCTCGCGGTAAGAGGCCGCGTTGCCGTAATTGGCTACGAAGATCCACCCGTTTTTCGAGTCCAGTGAGAGACCATGAGCATCGGCCAGTTCGGTCTTGTTTCCCCGGATGATTCGCTTCGGCTGGTCATTATCCTTCGCCTGCTTGTCGTAGAAGATGATATAGGGCGGGTCCTGGATGGTCATGAATAGCTCATCGGTCGCTTCATTCACATCGATTCCGTAAGTGCGGTGCGGCGTGCGCAGCTCCCGGGTCGGCGGCATGTCGCCGCGGACCTCGCGGGAAAAGATCACCAGCGTGTCGATCGTGTCGTTGTTGACGGAGTAGATGTCGCCTGATTCGGGGTCAACATAGAGTCCGCAGTTGAACTCGATTTTTGTATGGTGTCCGCCAATGACCCGCTTGGGTTCCGATAGCGCGGCCGTGGGAGGCGTGTTCGTGTCGCCGTCGTAAGACATGATCTGGAAGAGATTTTCGTCCTGCAGGATAATCTCATTGTTTTTCATGTCGACCGCAACGGCGCTGAAGGTGGGGTAGGGGTCTTTGATCACCCGTGTGGGCGGCCGGTCCAGAGCGATGTCTCGCGGCCCGTCATCGTTGGAGGAGGACTGCGGGGCGGCGCCAAAGCTGGCCGGCAGGAACCCATAGGCGGACGGACTTGCCGCGTCCGGCGCCCACGAGCACATTTCGCCGTCCCAATTGGCCTCGGGAAGCGGCGTGACGGATACCAGCCGCGGCTCCCCTGCCGGAGCCCGATAGTCGTAGGCCCTTGCAATGATAGATCCCTGAATCGGCCTGGTCTCCGCCGACAATCACCTGAATGGAAATTCCGAGCAGCGCAGCAATACCAATGAAAGCAAAAAAGTTTCTTCTCCTGCTGGATTTGCTCATAGTGGGCTCCTCACAGGTAATCAGGCTTTGCTGACACGGCCGGACCGGATGCACGACGTACAGACCCGCAACCGCACGGTGGCGCGGTTCACCACGGCACGCACCCGCTGCAGATTGACGTTCCAGCGGCGCCGCGTAACGTTGTGCGCATGACTGACGCGATTCCCGAATCGGGGACCTTTGCCACAGATTTCACAAATTTTTGCCATTTGAAAACTCCTGAATATAAAAGCTCATGTTATCAGATATTTGACCGTTGGAAAAGCCGCGGTGAATTGGTAATGAAGAAAAACGACAATCCCGGTCTTCCCGCCCCGGGTTTTCTGCTCCGGTTTGTTGCTCCGGACTCGGGACACTAGGTCCGTCAGGAAGGCATTCCGGACGTTTGTTAATTCGACAGTCGCGCGGCTCGCGGGCGATATCCGGATCGAGTTCGGATCTTATAGTCTTTCAAATGGTCGCCCACCAGCTTGATCGTAATGCCACGCCATCCCCGGTTTGGATTCTGGGAGGGATAATAGCTGAGCGCATACAGATGAGCCAGATCCTCCCGAATGGAGGTAAAGGCATTCTGCTGCTGCTGCCAGTCCTTTGCAAAGTAGGCCTTGCCGCCCGTGCTGTCGCTGATCCGTTGGAAGACGGCCGTGGAGACCGGGTCGTGCCTGGCCTCCCGGGTACTGACCATATATATCGAGATGCCTTCGGCCTGCGCGAATTCGCGGACATTTTCCGGCGCCACCATGCTGGCATTGTCCGGCCCATTGGAAAACACCACCACGACCTTTCGCCCGGTCAATTGGGCGGCGTCCTTCAAGGTCAGCAGCAGTGCGTTATAAAGCGCCGCATCATCGCCCACCACGGTGGAGCGCAGTCCGCGCAGCACCTGGCCCCGGTCGGGCGTCAAAGTGGTGGAGCGGGAGAAATCACGGCTGTAGGAATACAGCGCAACCTGGTCGGGGTTGTCGAGAGACCGCACAAAATCAGCGATGGCATCCTGGGCGTAAACAAACCCATCGTACATATAGTTGCTCGTGTCGAACAGGATGAATACGTTGGCGCCGGCCACCAGGGAAGCCACTTCCTCGCTGCGCCGCTCCGGAAACAACGAAGAGCCGTTCCCATCGCGCATGCGGTTGCGGACCCGTTCTCTGCTCGGCCGGATGATCTGTGGCGTGCTTTTGACTTCGGTAAACTCACCCACACCGCGCGGCATCCGGTTGCCCTCGGCGTAGGTGGCTGTCTTCTGTTCGATGCCGTCCTCATAGATCGTGAAATCCCATGGTTGCAGTCCGGTAACATAGTTGCCTTTATTGTCGGTAACCGCGACATTCAGCAACACCATGTCAACTTCGATCCGGAAGACAGCGTCGTCCTGCGCTCCCGTGGTCGTGGGCAGAAACGCAGTGGCCAGCAAAAAGATGAATAGCAGCCGGTAAATTCCTCGATTCAGCATAGACGACTCCTCTGCTCTCATTGGTAACGGAAAGTTCAATCCTGTTTCCTCAGCGGGAAAGGACCTCGGTCTCCTGAAAGTCTTTCGCCGTTTCGTATTGAGGCATGGTCAGTGACTTGCCTGCGCGAAACTCATCCGATGTCTCCCGCATGGCGCGCAATACGGCCGGCCAATCCTCCAGGTGCGTCGCAAAGATCTTCTGTACCATCCGGCGTGTCAGCTCCGGCACGATCGTATGCAGCGCCACGGGCGGCAGATTCTTCTCCGCAGTCAGCCGCGCCCATTGGAGATTGCCCGACTCCCAGGACTCGGCCATCAACCGGCTGGAATAGCCCAGGAACGTGGGCAGCGGTTTCATCGCCAGCAGCTCGCGGGAGTAGGTCTGTGCCAGCATTGGATGGGGAACGCCGAAGTCTTCCGAAATCCGCTCTAGCGTGATCTCCTCAGGCGTCTGCGACGCCAGTTCCGCGATCTCCTGCCCGGCCGTCCCGAACCGTGCTGTCTCCGGACCTTCCTGCTCCCAGAACCGTACGCCCAGCATGAAAAGTTCCACCGGCATCAGGTGCGACAAGGCAGCTTCGGGGCCCTTGGATTCCAGGTCCTGTTCCAGATTGCCCAGCCGCCGCGGCAGCATGTGGTCCCAGAGAAGGTCGAAGACCTGCGCACGCAAGGCCCGGTCCGAGGCTGCCGTCCGGACGATCTCTTCTCCCAGTTGCTGATAGAGCCCGACCGCCTGCATTTCATTGGGTGTAACGTTCCACCAGCGTGGAAGCACGGCGCTGGTCATTATGGTCGGGACCAGGTCCGACCAGATCAGGGCTTGCACGTTTTCAGGAATCAGAAAATCCTGTTCCATCTGCGCCAGAACGTAAGGGAGATCCGCCAGGGAACCAGCCAGATGCGCTCCACCGCTCGCCGACCAGCCGCGTCCAAAGATCCGGGGCGTTTGCCACACCTCGTCTCCCCTCATCGTCATCTGTCCGGAAAAGTTATGTGAGCGCACGAAGATGGGGTTGTTCCGCAGCATCTGCGCTCCGGGTGGCTCGAAGTAGGCGTAGTTGAAACCGACCAGCGTATCGCGAAAAAACGGCGCGAGCACTCCGCGTGCCTCTTCCATCTTCTGGGGCGAGCTGGAGGAGTTGGATATCTCCTTGGCAAGATCGGTTCGAACCTGCAGGCTGGTGTGCGGGTTGTTGTGCAGTCCGGATGCCCACTCGCTCCGCTCGCGTTTGGTGAAGATCGGCAGTGGCATCTCGAATTCCCGGAGTGAGCCGGCGAGTTGCAGGAGTGATTCGGAGACGCCGGTGCCCGGGCTCGTCCGTTGCATCCCGTCTCCCAGCTCGAACAATGTATCGAGCGAGACGAGGCGCTGGCTTTCCATCGCGGAGCGAATCCGCGCGGCAACTTCGCTTCGGGCCTGGTTGTGCGCGGGGTCTGTCGATTCCGGCCCGGCCAACATCTCCAGCAGCGCGCTCTCCCGGACCGGAAGGGCTTGCCCCGCCGCTGTCCAGATGCTTTCCAGCGACGCGCGGGCGGCGTCGAACAACTCGTTAGCCTCCCGAATCCCATGGAACGGGTATAGAAGTCTCTGCCAGGAACCGTTCCGGTCCGGTATCTGATTCTGGCGGACCAGGATCTGCCAGATGCCGAGATTCGCTTGCAATAAGCCGACCGTATTGGCGCGAACCGCCTTGTTTTTGATCCGGTCGATCTGCTCGGTGAGATCAAAGAATCTGGCAATGGAGTTGTCGTCCAGTTCTCCATGTTCGGTGAAGTAGGAGAACTGGTCCCGGAAGCGGGTGAACTTTTCCGCCAGGAGCCGGACGGTTTCCGGGCTCAGCTTGTTTTCGGGCGCCCTCCTACGATCGATCTCCAGCAGGTGCAGGTAGACCTGCAGAGGCCCGTCCATCTGGGGAACGCGGGAGAGGCTGAAGAACGCCTCCAGCAGATGCTCGGGTTGTTTCCATTGCCCGGATCTCTTGGCCCATTCCCGAACCTGTTTGGTATTGCTCTTTCGCCGGAAAACCTCTTTCCAAACCTCCAGATTGCCGGGGACGTGCGGGTGGCCGCCCTCGTCCAGCATCAACCGGCTGGTGAGCAGATACAGGTTCGGAGTGGGACGAAAGATCGAGCGTGCCGGACTCGGGTCCAGATCCTTGCCTCTCAGGGTCTCGTAATAGCGCTTCAGGTGATCGCCTTCGGTGAAATAGCTCTGGCGCTCGCGGGGAACAAAGGAAAGAGCATCGAAATATGCGACCAGCCACCCTTCGTCTTTTTCCAGCAGACGCAGGAGGAAATCATCCGGCGAGGAGGGACTGGCGCCTACCAGACTGCGCCATTTCGATTCCGCTTCCCTGCCGCCCGGTACGATGATTCGTCCGTCCCGAATGGCCAGGTGGCTTCCGTAGAAGTCGAGCAGG
This sequence comes from Terriglobia bacterium, assembly GCA_963662495.2. Classification (GTDB taxonomy): domain Bacteria; phylum Acidobacteriota; class Terriglobia; order 2-12-FULL-54-10; family 2-12-FULL-54-10; genus SHUM01. Next base: position 375,161 of record CAXVYQ010000012.1, on the reverse strand, counting down.
GCGGCGTAGGGGACCAGGGCGGGCAGTCCCGGGCTCTGCCGCAACACCTCTCGCGTGCCGGCATCGAGCCGCCAGATAGCCCAGTACAACCGGGCCAATGCGGGGTCCTCGAACAGGGTGCCGAGGAAATCCTTGTCCGCGTCCGTCCAGTCTTTCTGTGAAAACAGGATGGGGACCGAGGTGGGGGAGAAGGCATAAACGAACGGCTGGCCTCGCTGCAGGTCCTCTTCGAGCTGGGTCAGCGGAAACGCCGAATCGATGGTGAGAAATGCGCGTTTGGGGTCCGCCGTCTCCAGAGTCGCTTCCGGGCCGCACGGAGTTCGAAATTTATATCCCAGAATCCGGAGCAGCGGTCCGACCTCCTCGCATCCGCTGACGCGGATCGTGCCGTCGGCCCCGGCCAGCGCCAGCAGGTCGCGTGCCTGTTCCAGATAAGCCTGTAACAGTTTCAAATATTCGGTGGGTTTCGGCTTTCTCCCGTAACCGACATGATAACCGTCTATCGTGATGTTCCTCGCCAGGAAGGGAATGACCTCCTCCGGACCAGCCTTCTGGCTGATGGCCGACATGCGCTGGAAGGATTTGACGGGTCCCGGGATGCTCACCCACTGCTGATTCGGAGATACATCCGGGTTGGAAAACGAACTTTCCTGCTGCTGCCCGGAGGCCGGAATCGTCGCCAGGGACCACAGGATGAGAGGTAGAAACGCGTAGCGCGGACGAAACGTTTTCGAGCGGGATTTCGGCAGAGAATTCGTGGAATTCATTCGGAGAAGCCTCCCGAGTTCCTTATGGACCAGTACAGACCCGGGCCGGGGAACTCATCCTTGGGCCACAGGCATCATCATGCTGCTGGGTCATTGAATCTGGACCTGCTGAAAGTATTGTTGAGAACAACCTGCAATGCCCCCCTGATGGAGTGACCAGCCACAAAAAAAACATACGATCCAGATTCGTGCGGAAAGAGTAATCGATTTGGTTCAAAATTCCAAGGATTTTTCGCGGGCGGGGGGCAAAAGGGGGTAGCTAATGGGACTGCCGTCCTTTGAAAAGCTTTGCGGCCATGTTTCTGGTGGTGTCGGGAATGACCCGCCAGAGATTTTGTACCAACTGATGTGAGAGAGTTTACACCACAATCTGAGGCCGAGAAACCGGTTTCCCGACAGGGCTATAGGCCCCCGGCGCCGGGGGCCTATAGCCGAGCGCCGAGTGGGGTCTTCTGGTGTTGTACTGCTGCCGCCACTGTTCGACCACCACCTGGGCCTCCTTCAATGAGTAGAAGATCTCTCCATTCAGGCATTCATCTCTTAGCTTCCCATTAAAACTTTCGCAGTACCCGTTCTCCCACGGGCTGCCAGGCTCGATATACAAGGGCCCTGTCCCCAAGCTGGTCAGCCAGGTGCGCAATTGCTGCGCCACAAACTCCGGACCGTTATCCGAACGAATGTGCTCCGGGATGCCCCGCCACAGCATGACATCGGACAGAGTCTCGATCAGATTCTGATGATTCAGCCTCCGCTCCACTCGCAGGGCCAGACACTCGCGCGTGTACTCGTCAATCAGCGTCAGGATCTTCAGCAGCCGGCCATCATGCGTTCGCGCACTGACGAAGTCGTAGCTCCAGACTTGATTCGCCCGCTCGGGCCGCAGCCGGATACAACTCCCATCGTTCAGCCACAGCCGCCTCCGGGGATGCTGTTTCTGCGGCACTTTCAATCCCTCTCGCCGCCAGATCTGCTCCACCCGGTCGCGCCCCACCGGCCATCCCGCGTTCTGCAGCAGAGCAGTTATCCTGCGGTAGCCATAACGTCCATACTGCTCGGCTAGCAAAATGACCGCCCGCGTCAGTTCATCCTCATCGGCTCGTGGCGTCGATTGGTATCGTTGCGTTCCTCGCCATTGCCCCAGCAGCCGGCAAGCGTGCCTCTGGCTGATTCCGTACTGACTTTCAGCCCGCTCTACCGCACAACTCCGCCGCTCAGGGCTCAGAAGTTTCCCTCTGCCACGTCCTTTAAGATTTGCTTCTCCAGACTCAACTCCGCCACCAGCCGCTTCAGCCGCGTATTCTCCTCAACAATCTCCATCGCCTTCAGCCGCTTGGCTTGCTCCACCTTCAGTCCGCCATATTCTTTCCGCCAACGATAGTACGTTTGCACGGTGATCCCGGCTTCCTTGCACGCTTGCGGTGTCGTCTTCCCGCTTGCCACCGCCACTTCAACCTGTCTTAACACCGTTACGATCTGTTCCGGTTTGTACCTCTGCATCGGCATGTTCAATACCCTCCTCCATGAGATTCTCTCTCACTTCAGCTGGTACTAAAATCCCCGGTCAGGTCACGATCTAATGCTTATTGGTCGGTTTTCGTTTAACCTGTTTTTGGGATACAGGCTTTGGGGTGCGAAACAACGCCTTCATTGTCTTTGTGAAATTGGTCAGTGCGTCGCGGCCTTCAATCATTTCTTTGTTCTTCATGGTTTTCTCCCGGCGGGGCTAGGGAAACAAGAAAATACAACCGCTCAGGCTCATCCTTTCCCACTGGAGGTATCAGTTTTTCAGTCTGCCTAATCTGCGCTGCATACCTAGATGGCAATGTCGCCCGATGCTCTTCACTTATGGCAGTGTCAAATAATCCCCTATACTCGGTTCCATCGTCTGCGCGTAATCTAAACTCTCTCCGATCAATGTCAACCAAGGATAGTGCGCCCGTAATAGAGATTGCTGATTCAATGGTTGTCTGTGACAAATTATTACGCAATTTCTCCATCTGTAAGTATTGCAGTTGTATGCCGTCTACCACAGCACGATCCCGTTTCCATTCGACTCCCGCACCAAATCCGCTTACTACATGGGCATTTGCCCAGCGGTGCATGGCTTCAATGGCGGATGGTCCAATTTCTTTCGCAATTCGAGATACATCCTCCGCCGATGATGATCTAGCAATATTGAAAATCGCCTCAGTAGTACGCGCAAGAACTGGATCAGCAAAAAGATCATTTCTAGTGGGCAGTGTCATTGCAAATCCTACAGAGCCTTGAAACGTGTAGCCGAACGCAAATTCAGGCAATTTTATTGGCGGCTGCACTGGCTCACTTTTTAATTTTCTTTTCCCTTTCCCTTTCCCTTTCTTTTCCGTTGTTCGGCGAGCACCTCCAGTCTTCAAGGAACGATAAATCTCAGCAAACAACTCCTGAAATTCATTCAGTACGCTGGCCAGGCCACGAATCGTGACTCGATCCGTGTATAAGCTGTAGCGGCACACGTCCATCTCTTCCTTTGTGGCTGCAAGCTCAAACTCTGCCTCCAGATTCTTTTTCTATTTTTCAAGAGACTTAATTTGAGAAAATAAGGATGGACGCGAATGCGTGGCCGCGTCCCGTTGTAATTGGGACACGAGTTCATCCAATTTCCTCATCTGTTGCTGGATATGAACTATGGCGCTCATGGCGCGGCCCCTCATTCTAATTTTACAATCAAAATGCCCTTTGGAGTGCGGTTCGCCACACTGTAACCAAATCGGTTCCTCCAGTATTCGCGCACTTCAGGTCAATTGGTGTTCCACTCCGGCGGATCGTGAAACATGGCATTCGTATCGCATTCAGCGGGTGGCCAGTCCGGTCCATTGTCTATTAGAGTGTCAACTGCCCCTTGGAGTTGCGTGCTTCCTCCGTCATAAAACTCAGACTTGATTTCAAGGACAAAATCGATATCCTTCGGATTAATTTTCTCGGTTACGAAGCTTCCATCCAGCCATATTTCTCCACGAACATCATTCTCATAATGGACATCCAAAACATCCTCAAACGACTGCATTAGCTGCGCTCTGGTTTCTGATGTAGCGAAACCCGCAACACATCGTTCCTGAATCTCATCGGGCGTCGTTTCGTGAAATCCTTCCGGCCACAGTGGAGGATATTCTGGATCATCAATAGACATGGAGGAGGTGCGAATTTTACACCACTGCTTGCTTGTGCGTCAAGTAAATCATTGCCGAAATTACCCGTTGACCGATGTTGCCAATTGTCTTAGAGTTACATTGAAATTCCTGTAACCCTGTGATTTTCCGGAGGCCAGAATGCTGCAATCATTTCCCGCGCTTGTTTTTCTGCTGCTCCAGACCGGCTCGCTGGGCCCCTTGGACGGCGCCGGACTATCCCCGTATGACCTTGAAAGAGTTGATGTTGTCGACGTGGCCCCGGATTTCAGCTTACAGGATGAAAACGGCGATGTCCACCAGCTTTCCCAGTATCGCGTCAAAAACGTCGTTCTCGTGATCTACCGCGGCCACTGGTGAGGCGCCTGCACGGCGCAGCTGGGACAGCTGAAGGATCTGCTCGACTGTACCCGGTCAGGCCAAGTTGGACAGGAAGGGTGGAATTGATAAGGTGGAGTTTTTGGCTCATCGTAGAGACTGAAAGGAACGAAGATGAGACAAAAACAAGACGACCAGAGGGCGGTCGAGAAGACCGTCCGGGAGATCAAGCGCAGGACGCGGCGCAGGTTCAGCCCGGAAGAGAAGATCCGCATCGTATTACAGGGACTTCGCGGCGATGACAGCATCGCGGAGCTGTGCCGCCGCGAGGGGCTACACCAGAACCAGTATTACCGCTGGAGCAAGGAGTTTCTGGAGGCGGGCCGCAAGCGGCTGGCGGGCGACACAGAACGCGAGGCGACCAGTGGCGAGGTTCAGACCCTGCGGGAGCAGGCCGTGCAGCTGAAAGAGGCCCTGGCCGAAGCCATGCTGGAAAACCGTCTGCTGAAAAAAAGTGTGATCGGGGATGGGGAGGACGGTATATGAGACACCCTGCCTCGGAGAAGCTGGAGATCATCCGCACGGTGGAGCAATCTTCCCTGGGGGTACGCCGGACGTTGCAGCAGGTTGGCATTCCCCGATCGACGTTTTACAACTGGTACGACCGCTATGTGTCGGAAGGCTTTGATGGTCTGGAAGATAAAAAGCCCGATCCCGGCCCGGTCTGGAACAAGGTGTCGGAGGAGATCACCGATCAGTTGGTGAAGTTAGCACTGGCCGAGCCCGACCTGTCGGCCCGCGAGCTGGCGGTGCAGTTTACGGAGCAGAAGCAGTATTACCTTTCGGAATCGACAGTTTATCGCATCCTGAAACGCTATGACCTGATCACCGCACCAGCCTTTATTGTTCTGAAAGCGGCGGAACGGTTCGCCAACCCAACCACAGCGGTCCAGCAGCTCTGGCAGACAGACTTCACTTACCTGAAAGTTATGGGCTGGGGCTGGTTGTATCTGTCCACGGTGCTGGATGACTTCTCGCGCTATATCATTGCCTGGAGGCTGTGCAACACCATGGCGCCAGGGATGTCTCGGCCACGCTGCGGGATGCGCTGACGGCCACTGGCCTCAACCGCGTAGGCGTCCAGCACCGACCTCGCCTCCTGAGCGACAATGGACCGTGCTACGTCTCATCCGAGTTGCGGTCCTGGCTGGCAGAAAACGGCGTCCCGCATACCCGCGGCAAACCCTATCACCCCATGACGCAGGGCAAGATCGAACGCTGGCACCGGACTCTGAAAGACCGCATCCTGCTCAACAACTATTACCTGCCGGAAGACCTGGAGCGGCAGATCGACGCCTTCGTCCGCCACTACAACACAAACCGATACCATGAAAGCCTGAACAACCTGACACCCTACGACGTTTTTACAGGACAAGGCAGTGCCATCCTGCAAAAACGCAATCGCATCAAAGAGAAAACCTTGGCTTTAAGAAAACGGTTGCACTTCCAAACAAGGGCAGCCTAACATCAACCCAGAGGAGCCAGATCGCTACCTTATTTTTTTACGCCCTCTGTCCCAAATCATCTGACCACGTACAGAACTGGAAATTCACCGACACAAATGCCCGCATCCGCGCGAGCAGCGAGCAGATTCTGGCGGCCATGGCGGAACTGGAAAAATAGCGGCAGGGGCGGACGGAGCATTGGAGTGTTGGGCATCTGGAAAATAGGGTCTGCGCACGGCCATTTTCAGGCACGCCCAGGGGCGGGAAAATGATGGACACGGCGCGAAGCAGCGATTATAATGCAGACTGAGACGCAGACTTATTTGGTGAGTTCTATGTTGAAAACTGGTTTTGGGCGATTTTACTTTTACCGGGGGTGCAGGGGCCGATAAGCTGCGAACCAGCGGATTTTCAGATGCCCCACTCGGAACATTCGAGTGGGTTTTTCATTTCCCCCTGAATTGAATGCAATGGGAGGCACTGCATGATTATTTCGATGAAGCTCGGAGCCACCGAACAGGAGATCGAGCACGTATGCGAACGGCTCGGTGAGTTCGGCTATAAGGCCCACCCGATCCGGGGCGCCGAGCGCATCGTCATCGGAGCCGTCGGCTGCGGGGAAAACAAGGCGCAGACGATGCAGTCGATTGAGGCCGCCCCCGGAGTGGATTCGGTTGTCGCGATCAGCCAGCCCTTCAAGTTTGTCAGCAAGGAGTCGCGTATGGAAAAATCCGTGATTCAGGTGAACGGCAATGGCATCGGTGGCTCTGAGTTCATCGTATTCGCAGGGCCCTGCTCGGTGGAGAGCGAGTCGCAGATCATGGAGACCGCCGAGGCGGTGAAGGCGGCCGGAGCCCACATCCTGCGCGGCGGAGCGTTCAAACCCCGCACCTCTCCCTACGATTTCCAGGGGCTGGAAGAGGAAGGACTGAAACTGCTGCAGAAGGCGAAGGAGAAGACCGGGCTCTCCATTTGCACGGAAGTGATGTCGATCGTGGATGTGGACCTGGTCGCGGAATACTCCGACATATTACAGATCGGTGCAAGAAACATGCAGAACTTCAACCTGCTGAAGCGGGTGGGCAAGACCGACCGGCCGGTGATGCTGAAGCGCGGGCTGGCCTCCACGATCAAAGAGTTTTTGCTTTCGGCCGAGTACATCGTTACGGCCGGAAATCCGAACGTGTTTCTCTGTGAGCGCGGCATCCGAACCTTCGAGACCTATACACGAAACACGCTGGACCTCTCCGCCGTGCCACTGCTGCAGGAATTGACTCACCTGCCCGTGATTACCGACCCGAGCCATGGCACTGGAAAACGTTCTCTGGTTCCCGCGATGGTGAAGGCATCCATTGCTGCCGGCGCCGACGGTGTGATGGTAGAGATCCATCCCAACCCGGAAAAGGCGTTCAGCGATGGGCCGCAGTCGCTGCGGCTTCCCGATTTCGCGCAGTTAATGCAGGACATTCAGCCTTACGTGGGGCTCTGGAAGACCGAACGCGCCGCGCAGACGACGGTGGTGGGCGCCGCGAAATAGCGGAACGAAATCAAACCGGAAATTTCTCAAGAGCAAAACTTTGCCCGTTTGGAACGGGCCCGATGTGCACCGTTGTGCACCGATACGCACCGTGCCGTACCGGGGAGACCAGTCTCCGGGGAGGGGGTCGCGGCGATGTTTCTAGCGGCGGGCGCGCTGGACGAGCCCCGCGAACTCCTGGAATGGAACCGGAGGGCCGTGAACGCGCAGGATGCGATCGACGTCGAGGCCCTGATCCTGGACAAAGTCGTAATAGGCGTGACCCGCCAGAGATTTTGTACCAACTGATGTGAGAGAGTTTACACCACAATCTGAGGCCGAGAAACCGGTTTCCCGACAGGGCTATAGGCCCCCGGCGCCGGGGGCCTATAGCCGAGCGCCGAGTGGGGTCTTCTGGTGTTGTACTGCTGCCGCCACTGTTCGACCACCACCTGGGCCTCCTTCAATGAGTAGAAGATCTCTCCATTCAGGCATTCATCTCTTAGCTTCCCATTAAAACTTTCGCAGTACCCGTTCTCCCACGGGCTGCCAGGCTCGATATACAAGGGCCCTGTCCCCAAGCTGGTCAGCCAGGTGCGCAATTGCTGCGCCACAAACTCCGGACCGTTATCCGAACGAATGTGCTCCGGGATGCCCCGCCACAGCATGACATCGGACAGAGTCTCGATCAGATTCTGATGATTCAGCCTCCGCTCCACTCGCAGGGCCAGACACTCGCGCGTGTACTCGTCAATCAGCGTCAGGATCTTCAGCAGCCGGCCATCATGCGTTCGCGCACTGACGAAGTCGTAGCTCCAGACTTGATTCGCCCGCTCGGGCCGCAGCCGGATACAACTCCCATCGTTCAGCCACAGCCGCCTCCGGGGATGCTGTTTCTGCGGCACTTTCAATCCCTCTCGCCGCCAGATCTGCTCCACCCGGTCGCGCCCCACCGGCCATCCCGCGTTCTGCAGCAGAGCAGTTATCCTGCGGTAGCCATAACGTCCATACTGCTCGGCTAGCAAAATGACCGCCCGCGTCAGTTCATCCTCATCGGCTCGTGGCGTCGATTGGTATCGTTGCGTTCCTCGCCATTGCCCCAGCAGCCGGCAAGCGTGCCTCTGGCTGATTCCGTACTGACTTTCAGCCCGCTCTACCGCACAACTCCGCCGCTCAGGGCTTAGAAGTTTCCCTCTGCCACGTCCTTTAAGATTTGCTTCTCCAGACTCAACTCCGCCACCAGCCGCTTCAGCCGCGTATTCTCCTTCTCCATCGCCTTCAGCCGCTTGGCTTGCTCCACCTTCAGTCCGCCATATTCTTTCCGCCAACGATAGTACGTTTGCACGGTGATCCCGGCTTCCTTGCACGCTTGCGGTGTCGTCTTCCCGCTTGCCACCGCCACTTCAACCTGTCTTAACACCGTTACGATCTGTTCCGGTTTGTACCTCTGCATCGGCATGTTCAATACCCTCCTCCATGAGATTCTCTCTCACTTCAGCTGGTACTAAAATCCCCGGTCAGGTCAGGCGAAGGCGCGCTCCTCGACGCTGTCCGGATTCAGCCCGGATGAGACGAGGTCCGCGGTGATGGTCGCCTTCTCGGCGGGCAGATAGACGCCGATCATATCCTGGACGTGCGGATTCGGGACGGCGTACAGTCGCACGACGCGGTCCCCGTCGGTCAGTTCCTTTATTTCTTCAACACCCTCGAATGAAAACTGAGGCGTGCCCTCCACATTCTGGGCCAGCTGTGCAAAGGCATCCGGCTCAATGGTCCTAGGGCTGGAGAGAACCTCATTCCAGAAGCCCTGGATCGCGGCGGGGGCGACGATGGTGGCTCCTTCGGCGACGTAGGTTCGGAAGCCGCCGGAGTGGTCGCGGTGATAGTGCGTCATGACGAGATAGCGGATGGGCTTATCGGGGAACTTCTCCTGGATGGCCGCGATGACGGCCAGGGATCGTTCCTCAAACAACGGCGCCTCAATGACAACGAGGTGATCGTTCATCTCGATGACGTAGGACTGGTGGCCGGCCCCGCCGACGAGAAACAGACCCGGCGAGACCTCTTCGAGAGAAGCCTGCTGTGGCGTCGCATAGTTCAGGTAGGAGACGCCCATCCGCGCGCGTCGCTGGACCCAGTGGGCGATGACCCGCTCGCCGGTCTCCTCGGCCTGACGAATCTCATCTGGAATGGCGAACAACTCCGCGTCGAGGGACGGATTGTTCTCAACCGATTGAATCTGTTCTTTGCGGAAGGTGTGGCCGTTCAGGCGATGTTCCATAGTGAAGGGCAGTTGCAGGCCCCCGGCTTCGCGCCAGTCGGACCAGACGAATTCATTGCGAGTGTCGCCGAGCAGGACGTCATCTTCCAGATAGGCGACCCGAGAGGGCAGGTGAGTGGAGGCGTCAAGGAACATCTCCACTTGAAGACCCGAGTCCCGGTACTGAAGGACCTGGTAGGGGGTGCCCTTGATGGACTGATCCGGGAGGCGTGTCAGGCCTTCGGCCTCAGAGGCGGTGAGCAGCACACGGGCAGGAAGACGGCGCAAGTCTCGGTGTTCGGTGGCGTAAAGCGTTCCGTGCATCCGGCTGCGGGCCGGATCATCGGTGTCCCCTTGCTCCAGCATACCGAGGTCATCGTGGAGCACCTCGTTGTAAGAGATCCGGTTATCGCGGGGATAGAAGGTGGTGGCGGCAAACTCGACGCGCGCGGCCCCGTTCTGGAAATCGGCGACCAGCGTGGAGGTGAAGTCATTGATGTGGCGGACCTCATCGGGCGAGTTGGCCTGGAAGGGGTCCCAGTCCGACCCGGTGCTTTCGATCCTTTGAGAGGAAACAGCGCGCAGCGCTTCCCACCCGCCCATCGCTTCGGCGGCCTGATCCAGTGCCTGTCTCGCGCCGGTCTCTCCCATCTCGGTTCGCGAGCAACCCTGCAGGACCAGCAGGACAACTATCAGGAACGAAATTCGTTTCATCATGACCACCTCCGGGAAAGGATTGCGGGGCGGACGGAAACAGTGCCGGGCTCCGCATCGGTCTGAAAACTTATAGTTCCCGGCTCTGCGTGTCAAGAGAGAAAGGCTTGCTCGAGTCTGGGGCGTTGGATGGAAAATGCAGCAAGGGGAGGGGATGGGACGGAAAGGGAAGGATTATTTTTCCGATTCGGCTCCGGCGACCTTGTGCGGAAACTTACTCCGAAGCCAGGAAAGCAATTTGCGGGCCCAATAAAAATCCCTGGCGAGCAACGCCAAGCCAGGGATGACGAAGACCCATCCGGGCATGAAGGGCAGAGCCCAGCCGGCCAGTCCTACCACCAGCAGGCCGAGCCCGGTCGAAATCCGAATCCATCGATTCACTGTGATCACTGGGGCGCTCTCTCCACGGTACAAATCCAGTATAGGACATGTTAACGTTCCCGGTGCTTTCTATCGGATCACCATTGATGGTTTCGATACCCCTTTTTTCGGATTTACAGCGGTTGCGGGCCTCGGCTGGTTTCGTTGACAGCTGTAAGAGCGGAACGCTAGAATCGACACTCTTGGAATTCAGGTTGCCGGGCAAGGGAAACGGTGCGGGCCCGGCGCGGGAATGGTTTAATAACATCTTCATGGTCAGCCGGATAGAAGGAAGCGCTGAAGACAAGGCGGGGGGCCGTTCAGGGTCTCTGCTGGACCACATTGGCGATACTCCGCTGCTCAAACTGGAGCGGATTACCCGTAAGTTCAGCCCCGTCGAATTCTACGCCAAGGCGGAGTGGTTCAATCCCGGCGGGTCGGTCAAGGACCGGCCTGCGTGGAACATGGTTCGCGAGGGGTTGCGAACCGGAGCGCTGCAACCGGGCAAGACGATCCTGGACGCCACGAGCGGGAATACGGGAATCGCTTACGGGATGATCGGAGCGACCTTGGGGTACCCGGTTCTGCTCTGCGTGCCGTCTAACGCCAGCATGGAAAGAAAGAAGATCCTGCGGGCTTACGGGGTGGAGATCATCTATACTGACCCGGCCCGTTCCACCGACGGGGCCATCGAGAAGGCCAGGGAGATCCACGGACAGGCGCCCGAACGGTATTTCTATCCGGACCAATACAACAATGAGGCCAACTGGCGCGCCCACTATGAGACGACCGGTCCGGAGATACTGCGGCAGACCGAAGGAAAGATCACCCATTTCGTTACTGGACTGGGGACCACGGGGACATTCGTGGGCACCAGCCGCCGGCTGCGGGAGTTCAATCCGTCGATCCGGTGCATCTCGTTTCAGCCGGATTCCGGTTTTCACGGACTGGAGGGGCTGAAGCACCTGGAGACGGCGATTGTGCCCGGCATCTACGATCCGGAGCTGGCGGACGAAGATATCGCCGTAACCACCGAGGATGCTTTTGAGATGGTCCGGGCATTGGCGCGGGAAGAAGGGCTATTGGTGGGAATCTCCAGCGGGGCGGCTCTGGTGGCCTGCTTCCAGGTGGCCGCAAAGCTGACCGAAGGGGTGATCGTTACCGTCTTCCCCGATTCCGGCGACAAATATCTGAGCGAAAAATTCTGGGAAGAGCAGTAGCGGGACCTCGAAAGAGATATGGGGAAGAGAGCCGGGGAAGGGAGCCGGACGAGCGAGCCATGGCAATGGAGATCAAACAGAGTGAATACCGGCGCATCGAGGCGCACGGCGCCGAGATCTATCCCAACGAATGCCAGGGATTTCTGCTCGGGCGGCAGGAAGACGGTCGCGCCGAGGTGCTGGATATCTACAGGCTGACGAACGTTTGGGCGACGAGCGGGGTGAATCCTTTTGAGGTGCGTCCGGAAGATTCCACGCGGAACCGCACGCTGGTGGACCCGAAGGATTATCTCAAGGCGGACCGCGAGGCCCGGGAGCGGGGAATGGACATCATCGGGTATTACCACTCCCATCCGGACCACCCGGCGCAGCCCTCCGAGTTTGACCGCAAGCACGCTCACCCCTTTCTCATTTATGTTATTCTGGCTGTGGAGCAAGGCGTTCCACGGCAGATGATAGGCTGGCTGTTGAGTGAGGATCAGACCCGGTTTCTCCCCGAAGAAATCATCATCCAGGAAAGCATATAGTTGACGGGGACGCGGGAACCCACTCTCTGGCAAGCGGTTACGATGATGAGGCGCCGCCCTCCCGCGCGGTAGGGGAAGTAGAGAGAACAGGAGCAGATCGATGAGTGTGAAGGTAATCATCCCGACTCCGTTGCGTCAATACACGGGGAAAGCGGACAGCGTGGTGGCGGAGGGGGCGACAGTGGAACAGGTTCTGGAGAGCCTGACCACCGAATACTCCGATCTTCGGAAGCATCTTTTTACCGAAGAGGGGAAACTTCGCAGCTTCGTCAACATCTATAAGAATGACGAGGATATCCGGTACCTGGAGAAGGAGCAGACGCCGGTGGCCGAATCCGATGTTCTGAGCATCGTTCCTTCGATCGCGGGAGGCGGGCCTGTATCGGTAATCTGACCCGAATGGAGACTGGGCGGGAGGAAGTTCATGAGTGTGGCGGAAACAAGCAATGCGGTGGGTAACGCTGTGAAATTAACGAACGATGAGGTCCTGCGGTACAGTCGGCACCTGATCATGCCGGAAGTGGGCATGGAGGGCCAGTTGAAGCTGAAGCAGGCCAAGGTATTGCTGATCGGCGCCGGCGGGCTGGGCTCCCCATTGGGCCTGTATCTGGCCGCCGCGGGCGTGGGCAAGCTGGGCATCGTCGACTTCGACGTGGTGGACTTTACCAACCTGCAGCGGCAGATCGTGCATTCCACGGCCGACGTGGGGCGGCCGAAGCTGGATTCGGCGAGAGACCGCCTGCAGGGCATCAATCCGCATATCGAGATCGAGACCTATGAGATGGCTCTTTCCTCGGCGAATGCGCTGGACCTGTTCAAGGATTACGACCTGATCGCGGATGGAACGGACAACTTCCCCACCAGATATCTGGTGAATGACGCCTGCGTGCTGCTGGGCAAGACGAACGTCTATGCCAGCATCTTCCGGTTCGAAGGGCAGGCGACGGTCTTTGCGACAAAGGACGGCCCGTGCTACCGCTGCCTCTACCCGGAGCCGCCACCGCCGGGCCTGGTGCCGAGTTGCGCCGAGGGCGGCGTGTTGGGGATTCTGCCCGGGTTACTGGGAGTGATTCAGGCGACCGAGGTGGTGAAGCAGATTCTCGGGAAAGGCTCCTCGCTGGTGGGCCGGTTGCTGTTGGTGGATGCGCTGGAGATGAAGTTCCGGGAACTGAAGCTGCGCAAGGACGATAGTTGCCCTATCTGCGGTCCCAACCGCACGATTCATGAGTTGATCGACTACGAACAATTTTGCGGGATCCATCCGGAGCCCGAGCCGGAGGAGGTTGTTATGGAATTTGAAATCACTCCCGTGGATCTGAAGGGGAAAATCGATCAGAAGGATGACTTCTTCCTGCTGGATGTGCGCGAGCCGCACGAGGTGGACATCTGCCAGATTCCCGGCTCGCACTTGATTCCTCTGGGCCAGATCCAGGCGCGGGTGAATGAGCTGAACTCGGCCGATGAGATGGTCGTCTATTGCCGCAGCGGTGTTCGCAGCGGCAAGGCGGTCGAGTTTCTGAAGACGGCCGGATTCCGGAAGATCAGGAACCTGACCGGAGGCATCCTGGCCTGGAGCGACGAGGTCGATTCCAGCGTCCCGAAATACTGATTGCCGCGCGCAGGATGATCGGAAACATATCTGAGGACCCCGCCCGAAATGGCGGGGTTCTTTTTCATGAGGTGGCGGATGTGGCCGCCGATGAGATGCCCCGCCGATGTGATGCCGATGAAGTCCAAACGAAGTCCAAACGAAGAGCCGGTGAAGAGCCGGTGAAGAAATGGTGAGATGTCAGCCGAAATGATAGGATATGATGGCCGCACCGGATTCCGGTTGAGGAGACCCTTTTGACACAAACCGACAGGCAGCACCTCGTCATCACCGCCGTGGGACCGGACCGCGTGGGTCTGGTGGAACAGATCAGCCAGTTCCTGCTGAAGCAGGGTTGTAACATCGAAGACAGCAACATGGCCGTCTTCTGCGGGGAGTTCACCATCATCCTGCTGGTTACCGGCGAGCCCGAGGCGCTGGAGCGCGTCTCGGAATCGTTGCCGGAGCTGACCGGGCAGACCGGGCTGGCGTTTTTCAGCAAGACCCCCCTGCAACGGGCGCCCGTGCCCTCGGCACTCCCCTGCCGCATGCTGGCATCCTGCATGGATCATCCCGGCGTGGTGCATCAGCTCAGCTCGGTGCTCAGCCGGATGGGCGTGAATATCGAGTCGCTGGAGACGAAGAGCCTGGCCGCGGCGATGAGTGGGACGCCGATCTTCCAGATAGATGCGCGGCTCTCGGTTCCCGCGCACGTCAACCTGCACAACCTGCGCCGTGATCTGGACGAGATCGGCCAGCGCGAGAACATCGATATCGAGTTCTCACTGTTGGCCCAGGCCTAGCCGCACGCAGGACCGGACGCGGCGCCGGAGATGATCACTCCTGATTCATCCAATTGCCCCAATTAATCTAATTGTAGGGATACGATCTGAAATTGCGGCAGTTGCATGTTCCAGCCATCCGGAACGGAGTCCGAGCGCAGTTGAAATTCGCGGGATTCGCCCGGCGCGAGGGGCGGGGAATCGCTGCGCACGATGTCCTGCTCTTCCTGCAGGACCGGCTGGCTCGCGTAGTCGTAAAAGTAAAGCCGGATCCGGAGGCGGGTCACTCTTTGCGAGCCGTGGTTGGTGATGCTGCCGTCGAGATAGACCACATCCTGGCCGAGGAAATTCGGCGCGGTGCTCAGGTGCAGATCGGCGACTGAGATCTGGTCGCGCAGATAAGCCAGTGCCTGCCCGGTCGGCGGGGGAGCGACGACGGGCCGGGAGTCGCGGGTCATCAATACGAGTCCGCCGATGACGACCGCGGCGAGCAGGAACGCTCCCAGGAGCGCTTTCGGGAGAGCGGATTTTTCCGCCGGTTCGGGAAACAGCTCGGGCGAGTATTCCTGTTGCGGCTCCGGTGCGGCGTTGTCGTCCCCGTTCGTCAAAATAGATGCACTCCTTTTCGTCTCAACATTGCTTCATCGCTTCATCGCTTCATCGCTCTCGCTTCATCGCCTCATCGCTTCATTACTTCATTGGCATACGGCATGGCTGGCCGCATCTACAGTCGCTCCAGTTTGGCGAACTTCTGTAGCAACTTCTTCAATCCGACTCCGGGGAAGCTGACCGTCAGTTTTGTGTTCTCGCCCGACCCTTCCAATCGCAGTACGGTGCCGTAGCCGTACCTGGGATGGCGGACGCGGTTTCCGGGCCGGAAGCTGGCGGGACCTCCCGCGTCATCGGAATCCTCGATCGCTCCCGTGTCATCGCTGATCCGGAAGTACCGGCGGATATTGCTGGCCGAGCCGCCCTTGCGCGGCGAGGAGTCTCCATCGCCCATCTGGTAATCATACACGCGTTCGTTGGACGGCGGCAGGGCCGGCGAGAGGTTGTCGATTAACTGCGCAGGGATCTCGGAGAGGAAGCGAGACGGCGCGGACATCTCCGGCATCTGTTTGCCGTAGTGCCTGCGGAAGCGCGCGCGAGTCAGGATCAACGCGTCCTCGGCGCGTGTCATGCCGACGTAGCAGAGCCGCCGCTCTTCCTCGAGCGAGCGGGTATCGTTCAAAGAGCGGCTGTGCGGCAACAGGCCTTCTTCCATGCCTCCAAGGAAAACGACGGGGAACTCGAGTCCCTTGGCGCTGTGCAGCGTCATCAGCGTGATCTCGGAGGACTCATCGAAGCTGTCCGCGTCGCTGACCAGGGCCGCGTGGTCCAGGAATCCGGAGAGCGTTTCGCCGCGGTCGCGGCTGTCGGCGGCGGCGTTGAGGAACTCCTGGATGTTCTCGATGCGCGAGTAGGCTTCCGGCGACCCTTCCTGTTCCAGTGTCTCGATGTACTTCGTGCGCTCGATCAGCGCGGTCAGTATCGCCGGGACGCTGGCCTCGCCCACCATTTGGTTCAGATCATTCATCAGTTCGGAGAAGTCGGCCAGCGCGGCCAGCGCCCGCTTGGGCAATAACTGTTTTTCAATGGCCAGGTCAATCGCTTTCCAGAATGGAACGCCGGCCTCCAGCGCGATCTCCTCCAGTTTGCGGACCGTAGTGCTTCCGATGCCGCGGGTGGGGGAATTGATGATGCGAATCAGGCTCACCGAATCCTTCAGGTTGGCCGCCGCTTTCAGGTAGGCCAGCAGGTCCTTTACCTCGGCACGTTCATAGAAGCTGATCCCCCCGACGACCGTGTACTTCATCCCATATCGTCGCAGGGATTCTTCATAGAGACGGGACTGGGAGTTGGTCCGGTAGAGAATCGCCACACGCGTCTCCGGATCCTGCTGCCGGAGCTTCGCAATCCTGTCGGCGACATAGAGGCTTTCATTCTCCCCGTCCGGGCCCTCATAGAAACCAATCTTCTCCCCGCCCTGGCGCGAGGTCCAGAGGGTTTTTCCTTTCCGGTACTGGTTGTTGGCGACCACGGCGGAGGCGGCGTCCAGAATATTTTGCGTCGAGCGGTAGTTCTCCTCCAGCCGGATCACGAGGGTATCCGGATAGTCTTGCTCGAACTCCACGATGTTGCGGATGTCGGCGCCCCGCCAGGAATAGATGGATTGATCCTCGTCTCCCACCACGCACAGGTTCTGATGCGTCTGCGTCAGCAGGCGGACCAGATCGTACTGGGACCGGTTCGTGTCCTGGAATTCATCGACGAGGATGTACTGGAACCGCGCGTTGTACTTCTGCGCGGCCTCGGCGTCCTCGCGCAGCAGGCGGACGCCGAGCAACAGCAGGTCGTCGAAATCGACGGCCTGGGACTGTCGCAGGGCCTTGGTGTAGAGGTCATAGATCACCGCAATGCGCTCGGCCAGCGGGTCCGAGGCCGCCTCAAAAGTCGCCTCAGCCGCAAGGTCGTGGTTCTTCGCATAGCTGATCCGGGAGAGCACGACGCGGGCTTTCACCTCGCGTTCCGGGATGCCCGCCTGCCGCAGGCATTTCTTCACCACGGAAAGCTGGTCGTTCGCGTCATAGATGGAAAAATCATTGGGCAGGCCGATGCGATGGCCGTCCTCGCGCAGCAGCCGGACACAGAAGGAGTGGAACGTGGAGATCCACGGCCGCGCGAACCCGGAGAGGCGGACCAGGCGCTCGACCCTGCCGCGCATCTCATCGGCCGACTTGTTGGTGAAGGTAACGGCCAGGATGGTGTCGGCCGGGACGCCGCGATAGTCGATCAGGTAGGCGATCCGGAAGGTGATGACGCGCGTCTTTCCGCTGCCCGCGCCGGCCAGAATCAGCGTCGGCCCTTCCGTATTCTCTGCTGCGGCGCGTTGCTGCGGATTCAATTGATCCAAAAAGTCCATGTTCTTTCTTTGCTATCTCGTGCGGATGGTGGATCTCTATTTTAAACGGTTACAGATTGCTTGCAAAAGGGAACCGTGCGGATGGCGGAATCCTCCATGCCTGATCTGATTGCCGTATTTCGGATGGGGCTAGGCTTGCAATTTGATCCGTTCAATGCGCACGGCACGCCCGGTCTCCGGGTCTGCTTCCACGAGCACGCCGGAGAGCCGGACATCCAGTTCCGCCGGCTCGAAGCGGGTGGGAACCTGGGTAAGAAAACGCTGGAGAACGATCTCCTTCTGGACCCCGATCACCGAGTCATGCGGTCCGGTCATGCCGGCGTCGGTGATGTATGCGGTGCCCTGCGGCAGCACGGTTTCGTCCGCCGTGGGGACATGCGTATGGGTTCCCACGACCAGGGTGGCCCGGCCGTCGAGAAACCAGCCCATCGCGATCTTCTCCGAGGTGGCCTCGCCATGCATATCCACAACGCGAATCCTGCAGCTATCGGAGAACTTCGCTAGCTCCTGCTCCGCGGTCTGGAAGGGACAATCGGAGTGGCCCATGAAGACCCGGCCCTGCAGATTCAGAACGCCGTATTCGACTCCGGAGCGGGTCTTGCCGAAAAAGACGCCGCTGCCCGGGCCTCCCGGATAGTTGGCCGGACGCAGCAATCGCGGC
The DNA here is from genome assembly GCA_963662495.2 of Terriglobia bacterium. Taxonomy (GTDB): domain Bacteria; phylum Acidobacteriota; class Terriglobia; order 2-12-FULL-54-10; family 2-12-FULL-54-10; genus SHUM01. The sequence continues at coordinate 356,817 of CAXVYQ010000012.1, read as the reverse complement.
TGAGACGGCATGTAATTGAATATCTCCCGGCGGTTCCAGATATGGTTTCCGCTGGTGAGGACATCGATGCCGGAGGCCAGCAACTGCTCGGCCAGCTTGGGAGTGATGCCGAACCCGGCCGCCGCGTTTTCCCCGTTGGCCACGACCAGATCGAGGTTGTGCTGTCTGATGAGGTCCGCCAGGTGATCGGCCACGATCGCGCGACCGGGTTTGCCGAAGATGTCCCCGATGAATAAGAGTTTCACAGGATACGATTTCTATGGGTAGATTTTTGCTGAGAGACTGCCGGATGAAAATAGAGCAGGCCGCTCAGCCGTGAGTGAACTTATTTCTTGAACCCGTTTGAAAACGGGGGTGGTCCAAAGCGAACCATTAGGCTTCTCTGTATTAGGTCCCGGCCGTGGCCGAGCAGAGTCTGCGCACAAGAACGCCAATCGGACCTCCAAGGATTAATCATTAGCTCAAAAAATAAGGGCACGAACACCTGCCTCGCAGTACTGCTCAGCCCTCATTATACCCGGATTATTTCGCGGATGAGATGTCATTCGATGCGGTTTTGGACGCCGTTTCCACCTGGTCCAGAGCCTGGCTGATCCGGATGGATTTCTCCGTTACCTGTTCGTGCAGGTGTTCGTATCTCAGTGACAGGCGCTTGTACTCATCGGCAAAGTGCAGTGCGGCGAGCACGGCCAGCTGCATGGAATCGTAGATGTGTGTCTTGTGGCTGATCGACCGGATGATCTCATCCACCGCCAACGCAAGCTCCCGCGTATATTCCTCCGGAGCATCGGAGCGCAGGTTGAAGGCGTGGTCGTATATGTCGACCTGGACGCCCTGTTGTTTGTTCGCCACGGCTGTCCTCCTTGATGAGTCGGTCTGGTGTAGCAGAGATGCCGGGCGGTGGCCCGGCTGCCGCCCCGGTACGGTTATGCCTGACTCAGAGAGTCAATCTTCTCCATCAGCTTCTGAACGCGAGTCTTCACGGTGCCACGTTCCTTTTCCAGCAGCTTCAGCTTGCCGGCCGACTCCTGCAATTGCTGATCCTGTTGCTCCAACCGCTGGCGCAGTTGGGCAATTTCCTCGCGGGCCGCTTTCAGTTGATCGATGGTGCGGAAGATCCTTTTCTCCAGATCCTGCAACTCCGTCACATTTTCATCCGCCTCGAACAGACCATCCATCATGTCTGACTCATCCCTCTCATCCCGCGCGGATCTCCTGCCGCCTGCCCGGCCTCCCATACATTATCCGCCCATTCTCACCCTGGCTCCAAGCGTGGATTCCATGGCCTGGATGATTCGGGAGCTGCGATCGGCGAGATCGGCTTCGGTCAGTGTGGCCTCGTTGCTCTGCAGACGGAGACGAAGCAGCAGGCTGAAATGTCCGTCCGGTACGGATTTCCCCCGGAAAATGTCGACGGGCTGGATCTCCCGCAGTTCCGGAATCTCCAGCGCGGCAATCGTATTCCGCACCGTTTCATAGGCTGTTCCGTCCGGCAGCACGATGGAGAAATCGCGCTCCACCGCCGGGAATCGCGATAGCGCGCCTGCCTGGGGCGCCCGGAGAGGTCTGGAAAACAAGACATCCAGGAACAATTCCGCCAGGAAGATGGGCCTCTTCATCTTCCAGTCTTCGGCGGCCCCGAGAGATAGCTGACCGATCCGTGCGGCAACGCTGCCGTCCAGAGTTGCCAGGCAGCCATGGCCGGGACGGTAATAGCCGGGCATCTCTGCCGCCTCGAACCGGGCTTCGCCGCCCGCAAACAATTCCAGCGCCTGTTCGACGTCGCCCTTCAGGTCGAAGAAATCGAAGTCGCGTCCCTGCGCCCCCACATGCGCCGCCACCCGCTCCCCGGTTGCCGCGATGCCGAGAACGGGCCTCTCCTGGAACCCGTCTCCTTCGCGCGAGTACGTACGCCCGAACTCGATGAGCCGGACATTTTCCTGGCCGCGGTTCAGATTCCATTGCAGCGCCGCCAGCAATCCGGGCACGATGCTGGTCCGCAACACCGCCGCTTCTTCGCTCAGCGGATTGGACAGCGCGACCGGAACGCTGTCGCTGTAACGCTCGGTGGTCCGGTTGACCATAACGTGGGAGATTGTTTCGTCATATCCCAGGCCGAGTAGCAGGGAGAGCAGCCTGTTTTCCTTTCCCGTGTCCGTAGGCTGATGCGTGGCCTCTCCGAGCAAGGCAGGCAGCCGCAGTGGGAAACGGTCATACCCGTAGACCCGCGCGACCTCCTCGATCAGATCGATCTCCCGGCTGACATCCACCCGGTGCGATGGCGTCGTGCAATTCCACCCGATGCGCCCTTTTTCCTTTGGCAGAAAACCCAGGTCGTGCAGAATCTTTTTCACCTCCGCCGGGTCCATCTCCATTCCCAGATGGCGTTCCAACTCCCAGCGCCGCAACAGCACGGTGGTTCTCGACGGCGGCCGCGTCGATGCGTCCACCTCCGCCGGATCGAGCTCCCCGCCGGCCAGCTCCAGGATCATTTCCGCACAACGGCTGGCGGCCATCAGGGTGATCTGCGGATCCGCGCCGCGTTCAAAGCGGTGCGAGGCCTCCGTGTGCATGCCATGCCGCTTCGCGGTGCGGCGAATCGAGACCGGGTCGAACCACGCGCTCTCGATCAGAACGTTGCTGGTCGCGGAGGATATCTCGGTTTCCTGCCCGCCCATCACCCCGGCCAGCGCCACGGCGTGGCTGCTGTCGGCGATCACCAGGTCTTCGGTGCTCAACTCGCGATCGACTCCGTCCAGCGTCCTCAGCCGTTCTTTTTCATGAGCCTGCCGCACGATGATGCTGCCATCCCGCAGCCGGTCCATGTCAAAGGCGTGCAGAGGGTGTCCGTAGGCCATCAGGATGTAGTTCGTCGCATCGGCGATATTGTTGATCGAACGGATTCCGGCCATCTCTAGCCGTTGTGCAAGCCAGGGCGGGGAAGGCTTCACCGCCACGCCGCGCAGGATGCGCGCCGAGTAACGCCCGCAGCGTTCGGTTGCCTGGATCTCCACCGGGCTGTCTTTGGGATGCCGGCGCTGGGGAGTTTCGCGCGCTTCGCCGGCCGCCGCCAGAGGGAGCCCATAACGTGCCGCCACTTCGCGCGCCACACCGTAATGGCTCAGACAATCGGGCCGGTTCGTGGTTACGTCGAGGTCCAGCAGCGTCTCGTCTCCGATCTGCTCGATGGCGTCCACCGCCAGGCCGAGCAGGCTCAGGTCCGTTGCGAGCTGGGCGGGCTCGACGGTGAAGGGAACGTATTCTCGCAGCCAGGATAGAAGTATTTTCATGAGTTTGTTTCAGTCCGAGGAGTCCCATGCCTCCAGGGCCGTTTGTGCTGGTTATAGAAACTGGCGCAGGAAACGGATATCGCCCTGGTAGAAGAGCTGAATATCCGGGACGCCGTACTTCAGCATGGCCAGTCGTTCCACGCCCATTCCAAACGCGAACCCGCTGTAATGCGAGGTGTCGTACTCCACATGCGCGAACACGGCCGGGTCCACCATACCGCAACCCATCAGCTCGATCCACCCGCTGCCTTTGCAGACGCGGCACCCCTGCTGTCCGCCCTGGCAGAACAGGCAGGAGATATCCACCTCCGCGCTCGGCTCGGTAAACGGGAAGAAGCTGGGCCGGAAGCGCGTCCGGACCTGGGGCCCGAAGAACTCCTTCATGAAATGGTCCAGCGTTCCCTTCAGATCCGCAAAGGTGATGTTGGTATCGACAGCCAGCCCTTCCACCTGATGGAACATCGGCGAGTGCGTGGCATCGGGCGAGTCCCGCCGGTAGACGCGGCCCGGAACGATGATGCGCACCGGTGGGGACTGGCTTTCCATGGTCCGGATCTGCACCGGCGAGGTGTGCGTCCGCAGCAGGGTCTTCGGGTCGATGTAGAAGGTGTCCTGATCGTCGCGCGAGGGATGATCCTCCGGGATGTTCAGCGCCTCGAAGTTGTAGTAGGTGGATTCGATCTCCGGGCCTTGCTCGATGGAGTAGCCGATCGAGAGAAAGATCTCGATCATCTCGTCGAACGCGCGCCGCAGCGGGTGCCGCGCGCCGGTCTGCCGCCGCCAGCCGGGATAGGTTACGTCGATTCCCTCGATTGTTCTCCCGGGTCCGCCCGCCGATGCATCGGATCCGGCTTCCGGTGTCGCCGCTGGAGTCTGTTTTTCAGCCAGCACCCGCTCGGCGGTCGTTCGCAGCGCGTTGAGTCTTTGTCCGATGATCCGCTTCATCTCCGGCGGCGCGCCTTTGAGCCAGCCGTCGGTAATGGCGCGCGCGATACCCTGCTTGCGGCCCAGCCAGCGGACGCGGAGTGCCTCAAGCGCATCGGCTCCGCCGCTTGCCGTCAACCGGGCAGCTTCCTGCTCCAGTGCGCCTGTGAGCCTCGTGAACAACTCTTCTAGCGCATCTGGCGCGCTGACGCCCAGTTGTTCGAGCGTCTGGCTCGCCATCGCGGCTATATCAGATTTGGGGTGATCCGAGGAGGCCATTCAGATGAAGCTTTATGGTAAGGATGTGTTGCCCGCACTGGCCGGAAAGGCAAAAATGCCCTTCAGGCGGCCAGTGCCTGTTTGGCCTGTTCCACCAGGCTGGTGAATCCTGCCGCGTCGCGGACAGCGATGTCGGCCAGGATCTTGCGGTCCAGATCGATGCCGGCCACTTTCAGTCCGTGGATGAACTGGTTGTAGGACATGGCGTTCTGCTTGGACGCCGCTCCGATTCGTACGATCCACAGGCGGCGGAAATCGCGTTTCTTGGTCCTGCGGTCGCGGTAGGAAAACTGCAGCGCGCGGTCGACCGCCTCCTTGGCCGAGCGGTGCAGCTTGCTCTTGGTCAGGAAATATCCCTTGGCGCGTGAAAGGATTTTATGTCTCCGGCGGACTCGCTTGGGTCCTCTTTTTACTCTGGGCACGTTTCCAATCTCCCTTACTGATTCGCGGATGCCTGGGCACCCGCTGAACTCTCGCCACCCCGATGACGGCGTGGAAGAACTTCATCTTGTATGAATAGTCTGTTTCTCAAGCGTAGGGCAGCATGCTTTTCAGGCGGTTCTGGTCGCTGGGATCCACCACTTCGCTCTTCCTCAGATGGCGCTTCCGCTTGGTCGACTTGGAAGTCAGAATGTGGCGCGTCAGCGAATGACCCCGCTTGAACTTTCCCGTGCCCGTGGCTTTGAACCGTTTAGCGGCTCCCCGGTGCGTTTTGATTTTTGGCATTCATTTTCTCCGTTGATCTGCGCGACGATCCGCACAGGGAAAAGAAGCGTCTGATTTCCTGGGGTCTATTCTGGTACGCAGGAGAGCAGGTTACTTCTTGGGAGCGAATATGGTGGTCATGGCACGGCCTTCCATCCGCGGCCTGAACTCCACCATCCCGGCGTCCCCCACATCCTCGATCAGCCGCTGAAAGATTTTTCCGCCCAACTCGGAGTGTGAAATCTCCCGCCCGCGGAACCACACGATGGCTTTGACCTTGTCGCCTTCTTTCAGAAAGCGCAGGATATGGTTTTTCTTGAACTCGTAGTCGTGGTCGTCCGTGTTTGGACCGAACTTCACTTCCTTAACCACGATCGTCCGTTGATTCTTCCGCGCCTCATGAGCACGCTTGTTCTGCTGGTATACGTACTTGCCGTAGTCCATGATCTTGCAGACGGGAGGGGTGGCTGTCGGTGATATCTCCACCAGATCCAACTCCTGCTCTCGTGCGATCTTCATGGCTTCAAACGGCGCCATGATGCCAAGCAACTCTCCGCCGTCAGCGATCACTCGAATTTCCTTCGCGCGAATCCGCTCATTGATTCGAACCTTAGAAGACGCGATATAGTCCCCCTTCGTGGGTTTTGAGGGATGTAATCGGAAGTGGCACTGCTCTCCACCTTCTCGATCGGCCCTTTCCCACCATAGAAAACTTAAGTATAACACAACGCGGCCGTTCCAATCTTTCCCCATTGCGGCCCGGAATCAGGAAAAAAGGCTGTGGTTCCACTCAAGGGAAGAAGGGCCGCCGCTCCGCTGCGGGAGGCCCTACTCTGCCAGTTGCCGGGACCCGATAGCGCCCTTTGCCCGCTCCAGGAACTCCTCCACCGGGAGGCTTCCCTGGTCTCCCCCCGAACGGGTCCGCAGGCTCACCGTCCCGGCGGCGGCTTCCTTGTCGCCCGCCACCAGCATGTAGGGAGCCTTGGAGATCTGCGCATCCCGGATCTTCAATCCGATCTTTTCATTGCGGTGATCCACTTCCACGCGGATTCCGGCGTCCAGCATCCGTGCGGCAAGCTGGTCCGCGTACTCCCGGTGCTTTTCGCTGATTGGGAGAATTTTCGCCTGCACCGGCGAGAGCCACACCGGAAAGGCCCCGTTGAAATGCTCGATCAGGACGCCGCAGAACCGCTCCATGGACCCCAATGGCGCACGGTGAATGATCACGGGCCGGTGCATCTGGTTGTCGCTGCCTACATAGCCCAGATCGAAGCGCTCCGGGAGGTTGTAATCCACCTGGATGGTGCCGAGCTGCCACTCTCGTCCCAGCACGTCCTTTACCACGAAGTCGATCTTCGGCCCGTAGAAGGCCGCCTCGCCCGGCTCATCCGATGACGGAATACCCAGCGTCGCCGCCGCTTCGCGGCAGGCCTGCTCGGCCTTGTCCCAGTTCTCCGGCCGGCCCACGTATTTTGAGGAATCCTGATCGCGCAATCCCACCCGCACTCGGTAGTCCTGCATGCCCAGCGTCGTAAAGATCGTCTTCACCAGCGCGAGGCATCCGTTCAGCTCGTCGCTCACCTGCTGCTCGGTACAGAACAGATGCGCATCGTCCTGCGTAAAGCCGCGCACCCGCACCATCCCGTTCAACTCGCCCGATTGCTCCCACCGGTAGACCGTCCCGAACTCAGCCAGCCGCACCGGCAGGTCGCGGTAGGAGTGCCGCTGGCCGGCGAATATGCGAATGTGGTGCGGGCAGTTCATCGGTTTTAAGAGATAGCCCTCCACCTCGCCTTTCTCCAGCCGGTTCGCCAGCACGGAGCAGGAGACGTCTTCCCCGGCCATCTGTGCCAGCGTCTCGCGCTCCACCAGCGGAGGGTACTGGGAGTCCGAGTAATAGGGGTAATGGCCGCTGGTCTTGTAGAGTTCCAGCTTGCCGATATGCGGCGTGAATACCTGCGAATACCCTTGCTTGCGCAGCTCGTCGGAGATGAAGTTCTGCAACTCCTGCCGTACCACGGCGCCGGCCGGGGTCCACAGGATCAGCCCCGGCCCCACCATCTCGTCCAGGACAAACAACCCCAGCTTCTTGCCGATCACGCGGTGGTCCCGTTCCCGCGCCTGCTCCAGCCGGTTCAGATGCTTTTCCAGATCCTTCTGGCTGAAAAACGCCGTCCCGTAGACGCGCGTCAACCGGTCCGATTTCTCGTCTCCGTGCCAGTAGCTGGAGGCCAGCGACATCACCTTGAAGGCCTGTATCCACCCGGTGCTGGGCAGGTGCGGCCCCGCGCACAGGTCTTCCCAGTTGCGGCCCGGCTCCCCGGTGGCGTAGAAGGAGATCGGAGGCTTCTCGCTATGGGTGCCATCACCTGCCAGCGCCCGGACGGCGTTGTCGATCTTGTATTTGTTTCCTTCCTTGTTCAGGCGTTCCAGGGCTTCCCGCTCGGGAACTTCGTAGCGGGTGATGGGCCGGTTCTCGGCAACAATGGCTCCCATACGTTTTTCGATCTCCTCGAAGTCTTTCGAGGAGACCGCGGTGTCTTCCGGAAACCGGATGTCATAGAAGAAACCGTCATTGGTCGGTGGTCCGTAGACCAGCTCGGCCTTCGGCCACACCTGTTGAATGGCCTCGGCCATCACGTGCGCCGCCGAATGCCGCAGCAGGAACATCGCGTCCGGATTTCGCTCTCCGGCCTTCGGTTTCTCGGTAATGAAGGCCACCGAGCTGTCGGCCGCGATCAGGGTCGCCAGGTCGCGCAGCTCGTTGTTGATGCGCACGCCCACGCTGTTTTTTGCCAGCCCGGGTCCAATGTCCTGGGCAATCTTGAGCGCCGCGACCGGTCCCTCGTAATTTTTCGTGGACCCATCCGGCAGAGTAATTACAGGCACTCGTTCTTATCTCCAAATCCGATGATTCTCATCTGCATGGTCGCCGATGGAACTGCTTCTTTTGTACCAGTTTCCGCGGGCCGGAAGCAACCCGCCCGGTGCGGTAACGCCGGGATTCGGGCCGTTCAGAACGTCCGGTCGCTGTCCACCAGAATCGTTACCGGCCCGTCGTTCACCAACTCCACCTCCATATTGACCTGAAACACACCCGTCTCCACGCGCAGCCCCCGTTCGCGCAGCTCCTCGACGAACGCTTCGTAAAGCGGCTCGGCGATCTCCGGCCGTGCGGCTGCGACGAAGCTGGGACGCCGGCCCCGTCGCACGTCCCCGAACAGTGTGAACTGGGAGACGGCCAGAACCGCTCCTCCCGTCTCGGAGACCGACAGGTTCATCCTATCGTCTTTGTCTGGAAATATGCGCAACTCCGCAACCTTCCCGGCCAGATAGGAGGCCGCCTCTCGCGTATCACCGCCTGCGATACCCAGCAGAACCACCAGTCCCGCGCCGATCTCGCCCACCGTCCTGCCGTCCACTCGCACGGCCCCGCGCGAGACCCGCTGGATCACCGCTCTCATTGTTTCACTCCGGTTCCTGCGTCCATTCCACTCGTGATGGGGATCAATTCCTTCGTCCTCGCCGCCCTTTGCTTTTCCCCGCCGCCTCCGCTATTCTAACCGCTACTTTTTTATCAAGGTGAGTGCCTTATGCCCGTCTCCGGAGATCAATTCCGCAAAGTCCTCAGCCATTTCGCCACCAGCGTCACGGTGGTTACAGCCAAGCTGCCTGATGGCGCCCTGTTCGGCTTTACCGTCAACGCCTTTTCCTCCGTCAGCCTGTCCCCGCCGTTGGTTCTATTCTGCGTAGGCAACGGTGGGCAAAGTTTCGCAGCCGTCAGCCAGGCCGGCCATTTCGCCGTCAATTTTCTCTCCGAATCTCAAGAAGCGGTTTCCAGCATTTTTGCCGGCAAGGACCCGGACCGTTTCAGCCAGGTCGAGCACCGGCCCGCCCCGCAAGGCTCGCCCTTGATTGCCGGCTGTCTCGGCTATCTGGAATGCCGCAAGGTTGCTTCCCACCCTGCCGGCGACCACACCATCATCGTCGGGGAAGTTCTTGAAGCAGAAGTCACCGGCGGCCGACCGCTGCTCTACTATCAGAGCGGCTACCAGCGCCTGCCACCGGCCGTCTAGCGCTCCTGCATCCCGCCCACTGTCTTGTTCCGGCCCGTGCCTCCCGGCTCTTCCAGCGCCGCGAATCGCAACCCGTACTCCAGCCCGAACCGCTCCTCCACCAGGCGGGCCAGAGCATCATCGTAGAATCTCTGGCTGTGGCCGCGCACGACCGACTCCGCCTCATCCGGCCTCACCATGTGGTGCAACTCATGCAGAAACACGGTGATCAGGGCCAGCCGCCATTGCAGGTTACGGAAACTTGCCCTCTCGGCCTCGGCAGGCAGCGCCAGATGCGACAGCGGCTGCGGCTCCCATCTCCGGATCGACTCCACGGCCAGATCGATCTCGCCCGTTTGGACGCCGCTCATGGACCGCAGCCTTCGTGTCAACGGACTTTCCGTTCCTTTTGGGTGATGATGCCCCAGGCAGGTGCAGATATTGCGTCCCCGCAACAGCACCACCACGAGCGAGGGCGCTGTTTCCAGAAACCCGCGGTAGTGTTCACGGAACTCTTCCGGCAGCGCCGTCCAGGTCTCTGCCAGCGCCTCGCGGAACTGCTTCATCCCTTCCATCTCCCCCGGAGCATAGGAGATCAACACCAGCGGGAGTTCAGAGGCTGGCCGCACCAGAATCTGCTCGGTCCCGCGCAGCCATCGGTAGATATGCCATAGAACCCCCGGTGGCCGGTGGATGAGTCCTGCTCCATGATGCCCCTTCGCGCCCATGAACCTCGCCGTTCCTCCTTTTGCGCAGGCCCTGTACTGCTTGTGCAGGCCCTGTACTGCCCTGCCGCGCGCCTCAGATTGTATCGCTAATCTCCCCTGCCGAAAACAGTCCGTACTGATTTCCTGTCGCCGAATGGGACTACCGGGTCCTGATTCAGATGTTCTACCGTGTCCAGGCCGAGGTTTTGTACCATCAAGCCGGACGAATGCGGTGTCAAGGCATCGTCTGCTCGTGCATGGACCATAAACGATCAGGTTCACGGCTTGTTCACGATCCGAAATGTAATTTAATCTGCCAAATTCGCAGGAATCAGACCAATCCACAGCACCCGTGCCGGTAAGATACTCATGCCGGGACAAGGCGTACCCACCCTCGGCATCGGATTCCGGTTGCAGCCGGTCGGGGCTTTGCCTTAAAATGCTCCCGTCTGATTCAAGATTCGGATTGTTGTGGCGGCAACAGGTTGTCCGGAAAACAACTGCGGAGATTTGCCACGAATGCACTTGTACCGTCTGAAATGGATCGCTGTGCTTAGTTCGGCGATTTTATACACAGCCTGCAGCCAGCCCTCCTCGCCTCCTGAACCCGAAACACCCGCACAGCAGGAATCCATCCCTGCCCCGGAGACTCCCACGGCGGACGAACCAGTCGCCAGTGGCGAGCAGGCAGAGCATGACGGGATGGCCTCCAGTGAACCCGAGGCGGAGGTGCACACCCACGCCGACGGCTCTTTGCATGAGCACGAGGCGACAATGGGCGGCATGGCCGGAGAAGCCGCGGCCCACCAGGATCACGACCCGAAGCACGGCGGCACGTTTTTCATGTCGCTGGACGGCAGATTCCATCTGGAAGGCGTGCTGGTCGATCCCGGTGTCTTCCGTGTTTTTTTGTATGATGAGTTCTTGAAGCCCGTGTCCGGGGATCTGCTTGCGGGCTCGGAGGCGCGAGTCATCTGGGGCAGCCAGGACGATGCTCCGGAGCTGCCCATGAAGCTTTCGTCCGGCAGTCAGCCGTTCGAGGCCTCCGCGCCGGGAACAATGCGGTTTCCTGTAACGCTGACCCTTCTGGTCCGGTTTGCCGGCTCCAACCCCGGGGCTTCGCGTGAACTGTTTACGTTTCCGTTCAGCCATTACACGCACGACCCGAATACCGGGCATTGACCGCTGCTCCCAGAGTGCGATGTATTGCGATATAGCGTCCCGGAATTCTGAATCGGAGTGATTACCCGCCCGAGTGGACGAACAGGGAACTGAGGAAATCGAAGGCGATTTGAGTTTAGACTGAAGGGCGGGAAGCTTTCCGCCCCCGACAAAGTTCATCGACAGGAGGTTTTTACCTACCCCCATGGCAGTAACCACACCGTCAGCTTCATCCAGCAAATACGCGGGCAGTAGATATACGGCCAGCAAATACGCCGGCCTCACGCCGGACGAATTGATCGCGGCCTACCGCTCGATGCTGCTTTCCCGGCGGCTGGACGAAAAAGCGATCGTGCTCCATCGCCAGGGTCATGCATTTTTTCAGCTGAGCGCATGCGGTCACGAGGCCCTGCAAACCGCCGTCGCCCTTTCTCTCAAGGCTGGCTATGACTGGTTCTTCCCCTACTATCGTGATCAGGCCCTCGCCATCGCGCTGGGTGTTTCCCCGGAAGACTTGCTGCTGGAGGCCGTCGGGTCATCCGATGCTCCTTTCAGCGGCGGGCGCCAGATGCCCTGCCACTGGGGCAGCCGGGAGCTGCACATCGTTTCTCGCTCCAGCGCGGTGGGCACGCAGTTCCTGCACGCCGTGGGCGCTGCCGGGGCTTCTCTCTATTACAACTCCTTCGCCAAGGACGTGAAGTGGGAGGCTTTGTTTCATTCCGATGAGATCGTCTGCGCGCTGGGCGGTGATGGCAGCACCAGCGAGGGTGAGTTCTTCGAATCGCTCAATACGGCCTGCCAGGAGCGTCTCCCGGTCCTCTACGTTCTGGAGGATAACGGCTACGCCATCTCCACTCCGGTCCAGTACCAGACCGCCGGCGGCAACTCCGCGACTCTTGTTTCCGGCTTCCCCAACCTCTATCGCGAGGAGGTGGATGGTTCCAACCTGATCGAATCGCTGGAGGCCCTGCAAACCGCCGTCGCTCATTGCCGCGCCCGCAAGGGTCCGGCGCTGGTGCTGGGCCGCGTTCCCCGCCTCCACGCCCACTCTCTCTCCGACGACCAGAAGCTCTATAAGCCCACTGATGAGATCGAGCAGGAGAAACAGCTCGACCCGGTCGGGAAGCTGGCCGCCTTTCTTGAGTCGGAAGGCATCCTGCCCTCCAAGCAGCGCGCGACTCTTCAACAGGATGTGGACCGCCAGATCGAACAGGCCGCTGAGAAGGCCATTCGCGCTCCGGGACCGCATCCGGAGACCATCGAGCGCCATGTCTACTCGCACGCCGTCGATCCCACCTCGAATGCTTTCGACACCGCCCCGAAACCGTCCGGCAACCCGCTCACCATGGTGGAGTCGCTGAACGCCTGTCTGCGGGACGAGCTCGCGCGCGACCCCCGCATCCTCCTGTTTGGTGAGGATATCGCCGACTGCAGCCGCGAGGAGGCGCTCGACGAGGTGAAGGGGAAGGGAGGCGTCTTCAAGGTAACCCACGGGCTGCAGCGCGAGTTCGGGAGCCGGCGCGTCTTCAACGCCCCGATCGCGGAAGCGGGCATCGCCGGTCGCGCCGTCGGCTACGCCCTGCGCGGCCTCAAGCCCGTCGTGGAGATTCAGTTCTTCGACTACATCTGGCCGGCCATGATGCAGATCCGCGATGAGATGAGCGTCATGCGCTGGCGCTCCATCGGCAACTTCCACTGCCCGGCCGTCATCCGGGCCGCCTATGGCGGCTATCTGGCCGGAGGTTCCATCTATCACAGCCAGTGCGGGGAGAGCCTGTTCACGCATATCCCTGGTCTGCGCGTCATCCTGCCATCCAACGCACAGGATGCCGTGGGCCTGCTGCGCACCGCCATCCGCTGCGACGATCCCGTGCTGTTTCTCGAGCACAAGCATCTCTACCGGCAGACCTATAACCGCAGTCCGTATCCGGGCCCGGACTACATGATTCCCTTCGGCAAAGCCCGCATCGTCCGGGAGGGTAAGGACGCGACCATTGTGACCTATGGCGCCGTCGTGCAGAAAGCCTTGCTGGCCGCTCAGAAGCTCGCCGAGGAGGGCATGAGTGTCGAGGTGATCGACCTGCGCTCTTTGAACCCCTTTGACTGGGAGACGATTGCCGCCTCGGTGTGCAAGACCAGCCGCGTCCTGGTCGCGCAAGAGGACTGCCTTTCCTGGGGCTACGGCGCGGAGATCGCCGCCCGCATCGCCGAGGAGCTGTTCAGCGAGCTGGACGCACCGGTCAAACGCGTTGGCGCGCTGGACACCTTTGTCGCCTACCACCCAAAGCTGGAGAAGGCCATTCTCCCGCAGACCTCCGATATAGAAGACGCCATGCGCGAACTCGCCGCCTTCTAAGACCCGGGACTGCCCACCGCGATCCGCTGGCCCCGGGACCCCGGCAACCCCCGCAATACTCACCCCGAAGGCGGTACGGGAGACCGGGACCCCTCACCAGCACCAGCAGGACGAAGATCGACAGAGGAGAGCACCTCTTCCATGAACGCATTTGATATTGCGGCAATCCTGATCACGCTGGGTGCCGTGTTCGGATACATCAACCACCGATTGCTTCGGTTGCCGTCCACCGTGGGGATCCTGAGCATCGCATTGCTCAGTTCGTTGATCGTTCTGGCGACCGATTACATGGTGCCGAGTTGGCAGTTGCGGACAACGTTGAGCGGCTTCCTGGTTGAAATCGATTTCAACACGGCGTTAATGCACGGCATGCTCTGCTTCCTGCTGTTTGCGGGCGCATTGCACGTGGAGCTTGCGGATCTGCTGGCGAACAAATGGACGATTGGCGCCATGGCCACGCTGGGAGTCGCCATCTCGACCGCCCTGGTTGGCGCGCTGACCTACGGGTTGTTCCAGTTGTTTGGGTTTGAAGTGCCGCTGCTGATCTGCCTGGTCTTCGGCGCGTTGATCTCACCCACCGATCCGATTGCCGTGCTGGGGCTATTGAAGGAGCTGCGCGCCGACAAGGACCTGGAAACGAACATTGTGGGAGAGTCGTTGTTCAATGACGGCGTGGGCGTTGTTGTTTTCTTCGTGCTGGCATCGCTGGCGGGCCTGGGTGGAGGCGCGGAGGCCGGACACACCGAAATCAGTTTCAGCGGTGTCGCGGTATTACTCTTCTCAGAGGTTGCCGGCGGCGTTTTGCTGGGACTGGGTCTGGGCTATACCGCCTACCGCGCCCTGAAAAGCATCGATTATCATCAGTTGGAACTGCTCATCACGCTGGCCTTGGTGATGTTCATGTACTCGCTTTCGTTCTGGCTGCATGTCTCCGGGCCGATCGCAGTTGTGGTGGCTGGCCTGTTCATCGGCAACCACGGCAAGCGCATCGCCATGAGTCCCAGGACGACCGAGCACGTGGATGCGTTTTGGGAGATGGTGGATGAGATCCTGAACGCGGTGCTGTTTTTGCTGATCGGCCTGGAGGTGTTTGCCTTGCAGTTACGGGAGCAGGCTTTGTTGGCGGCATTGTTGGTTGTGCCGATCGTACTGGCGGCAAGACTGGTCTCTGTGGCCATACCCATCACCGCCCTGAGATGGTTCCGGAAATATACGCGAGGGATCGTTCCGATCCTGACCTGGGGAGGACTGAGGGGCGGGATCTCCGTCGCGCTGGTTTTGTCGCTCCCCTCTTTTCCCGCAAAGGATCTGTTGCTGACCGCCACCTATGCCGTGGTATTGTTCTCCGTCCTGGTACAAGGGTTGAGCTTGCGGCGCGTATTCACCTACTACGGAGTAGGCAAACCCGCATCCTAGACTGTGCGGCGACCCACTATGTCGCTTAGCAAGGGGAGGCGCCCATCGGGAGTCCGAACAACCAGCCGAAACGATTCACCAGATCGTTTCGCGCAGTGCCCCTCCGGGGGAATGGTGTTACAACTCAGGCAACCTGATAGTACTTTGGTCCGATGTACAAGGATTCTCAGAGGCCTATGATGAGAACCGTGCCGATAAATTTATCCTGTGAAGGAGGCTCGTTTCAGTATGCCAAAAATGGATTTGTTGCTAGTTCAGCCAGGGCAGATGGAGCAGGTGGTGCAGATGGGGCAGGCGGGGCAAAGGGCTGAGCGTGCTCAGTTGCTCGTTCGCATAGAGTGCAAGACTCCTCGGACCTTTGTGGTAGGTCGTTGCGAGAACATCAGCGTAACGGGGATGCTGATCAAAAGCCAGCAAACTTTCGAAGTGCCGGAAGCGGTTACTTTGCGATTCGACATCCCTCCGCCAGCGATGGCGGGGATGGTGGTGCAGACGAACGCGGTGGTGGTCCGGGCCGAGAGGGGTGGGTTTATGGCGGTCGCGTTTGTCGATCTAAAGCCGACACACCGGCAAGCCATTGCGAAATGCATTGCGCAAAGAAAGAGTCCCTCAGCGTAGACCGGGTAGATTACTCTCGTTCAAAACGACTGCCACGTATATTTCCAACTGCGCCTGCCGTAATACATTCGGTGCTTCCGCAAACATGTGGTCCGGGCTTGGTGACCCGCCAGAGATTTTGTACCAACCGATGTGAGAGAGTTTACACCACAATCTGAGGCCGAGAAACCGGTTTCCCGACAGGGCTATAGGCCCCCGGCGCCGGGGGCCTATAGCCGAGCGCCGAGTGGGGTCTTCTGGTGTTGTACTGCTGCCGCCACTGTTCGACCACCACCTGGGCCTCCTTCAATGAGTAGAAGATCTCTCCATTCAGGCATTCATCTCTTAGCTGCACGGTGATCCCGGCTTCCTTGCACGCTTGCGGTGTCGTCTTCCCGCTTGCCACCGCCACTTCAACCTGTCTTAACACCGTTACGATCTGTTCCGGTTTGTACCTCTGCATCGGCATGTTCAATACCCTCCTCCATGAGATTCTCTCTCACTTCAGCTGGTACTAAAATCCCCGGTCAGGTCACAATGACGTGTCCAATAAAGAGGTGTCCAATAAAAAAGAGCCATCCGTTTCCGTAGTGGCGGAAAGCACCGTGTCCGACCCGGTGGCAACGACGATTACCTGCGCACCCGGCAAAGGGGCTCCCTCCTGGTCGATCACCCTTCCTGCGATGGATGCAGCCATGGAATGCGGCGGGGAAAGGAGCAGAGCGACGGAAATAAATGCAGCGAGGCACATCATATTCTTTGCCATATCAATAATCCCTTATCGGACAACCTGTTCAAGCATCCGCGTCTGAAGACTTTGCTAGCCGAATAGCGGCATTTCTAATGTCAACAACTATACTATTTTCCTGTGCCGGGTGGAACCATCTTGAACGGAGTGCCGCCCCATATTGAACGGAATGCCGCCGAGGTGAAGTACGGAAAAGATACGCTTCCAATCAATGCGCCAGCTCTGTTGATCATGAGCAACGGAAACCAGTGGTGGCCTCGGCGCTTGGTGGCATCCCCACCCAGGTAGTTCACAAAATGACCGGGATGCTGGTTCATTTCATCGAGGGAACTGCCTGCCATATCCGTTATCTGTTTTCCAATCCCGCCGGCCTTGCCGTCTTGGTTGTTTTTTCGGAAGAAGCGGCAGCGATCCGAAGTATTCCGGTTCAGATTGGTGCGCATTTTCCGGGGAGGTTTGTAGCCTCGATTCAGCCGGCCAGGAGGCTCGAAACCGAAAAGCCGTTTGGATGGAACATATTGTGATGTAGACTTTCCCTGGTGCTGGCACTGGACCAGCGGAGCAGCAATACTTCAAATTATTAAAGGATCGGAGAGTCTGAGGAATGAAAATCCTACTTGCTATTGACGAGTCCCAATTTGCGGATTCTGCCACTCAAATGCTCATCTCACAGAACCGGCTGAATGGCACACAGGTGCGCGTGGTGCATGTGGTGGAACCGACGGAATTGCTCTCATACTCGGAGATGCCGGTGGCATACTCCGGGAGTATCGAAGTCCTGCGCAAGGAAAATCTCCAACATGCGCGCAAGATGCTGACACGCGTGGGGAAGAAGCTGAAGGCCGCTGGATTCAAAAAGGTCGAAACGAGCTTGCAGGAAGGCAACATCAAGACCCGGCTCGTCGACATGGCAACGGAATGGGGCGCGGAGTTGGTGGTGATGGGATCCCATGGCCGGAAAGGGCTGAGTAGAATCCTGCTCGGGAGCATCTCGGAATATGTGGTCCGGCACGCGCCGTGTTCGGTGCAGATCGTCCGGCTGGCTGAGAAGAAATAAGGACCGGCAACCCTTCTATCGGCGTCTCTGAGTCAGTTGCCGGGGAGTTGGTTTGTCTAACGCAGTGTACTGACCCGGTCTCCGTCCTCGATGCCTTCGCCGGGATGGGCCACGATCTGAACGCCTGTGTCGATGCCTGCAACGATCTGTGAGGCAAGATTTCCGCGGTGCCCGATGGTAACGGGCCGCAATACGGCAGTCTCACTTTCAACCGCAAAGACGGCCCAGCCATCGCCATGACGGAACAGCGCGGTATTGGGCGCCTGAAGGATATCCTCTCCCTCCCACAGGATGAACCGGGCCTCGACCCGGTACCCATCGCCCAGCAGTCGCCACTGTTCGGGAGGGGAAGTGATATCCAGGATCGCCAGCACTCGCTGCTCTTCCACTCCCAGCGCGGATATCTCCGTGAAGGCTACCGGCTCAATCCGCCGGACCGTGGCTTCCAGCGGCTGCTCACCCCCCCAGCGTTCCAGCAAGACCCGGCTATCGTCGGTGATGGAAACCGCGTCGGCCGATAACACCTCGACTTCGACTTCCAGTGCGTCCGGGTTGCCGATTTCGAGCAATGCTTCTCCGGCGTGGATGATCCCTTCACTTTCGTGAAAGGTTTTCAGAACTCGGCCGCTGACGGGAGTTCGAATGACGACGGTTTCGGCGGGTGCCTCGGTTTCCTGTGCCACCGAGTGGCGCAGACGGGCGCGGGCTGCCTCGAGTTGGTGGCCGGCGGCATCCTGTTGGAATCGGGCGGACCGGAGGGCTGCCATCGCTTTTTCGAGAGTGGTTTCGGCCAGGTCGAGCCGCTCGCGGGGAATGGTTCCCGCGGTGGCGAGTTCGCGGACGCGGGCCAGATCCGTTTCCCGAAAACCGGTCTCAACCCGCGCTACCTGGGTCTGTTCGCCGGCCGATTGCAATTGTGCTTCGGCGGCGGCGATGGAGGCCTGAATCTCAGCCCTGGTGCGCGGGTCGAGAACGGGGGAGGGCAGGGGATCGAGCCATAGGACAGGCTGGAAAGCCCTGACCTCATCCCCCACATCGAGTTCCATTCTTCGGACGTATCCGCTAACCGGTGCGGAGATCTCGTATCGATCGATGATGCTTGTCTTTCCCTCCTCCACAATGGAGACCCGCAAGGGTCCCTCGGTGACCGTGGCGAATTCCACGAGTGCGGGACGGGGTTTCAATCCATAGAAGATCAACGATGCGAGTCCCACTCCAACAGCAAGCAGGACAAGCCAACGGCGATGATTCATAGCATCCTATTCCCGCGTCTTCAGTACCCCGACCAGATCCAGCCGTTTGATTTCACGATGGACGATCCAGCCGGAGACCAGCGAGCAGATCAGAACGACCAGCGCGGCATAAGCATAGGTCCTGGGCTCCAGAACCAGCGGGAGGCGAAACAGATCCGTCTGCAAGTTGCGGACAAACATGCCGCATAACCACCTGCCCATCAGCATCCCCAAAGGCAGTGAAACCAGTGTCAGCAGCGACAGCTCCCCGAGCAGAATGAACGACGCTTCCCCACGAGTGTAACCGAAGATTCGGAGACTCGCTAACTCCCGGGCCCGCTCGGAAAGTGCGATGCGCGCACTATTGTACACGACGCCGAAAGCGATGATGGCCGCCAGCAGCGTCGCGATGCCGGCAAAGATCAGCATCTGTTCTCCCATCGACTCAGTCAGGCTGCGGAGCGCCTTGCGCTTGACCTCGGTGCCGGCGATGCGCGGCATCCCCTTCAGCTTGCTGTAGATTTCATTTTCGCGTGCGGTGTCGATCAGGAGAAACGCTCCCGAGATGGCATTGCCTTCACCCACCAGGCGGTTCAGAGACTTCACCTGCATGTATCCGGAGACGCCGAGGAACTGACTGATGGTGCCGGCCAGGGGGATCCGGCGCACGGGACGTGCTCCTTCCAGTATCTCCACCGTGACTTCCTCTCCCGGCCGGACACGGAGCAGGTCGGCCAGATAATCCGTCATCAGGAGCCCTTCTTCCGGGATGGAGGCCGGCTCCAGCTCTGTGTTCCGGATGCTGCGCAACGTGCTGTCCGGCTCAAAGCCCTGGATCACCGTCCGATAAGTTCGCTGTTCGTGCCGCAGCCGGACGGGGACGGCCCGGAAGGCCTCCGCCTGTTCGACGCCCGGGATTCGGAGCAGATCGAACAGGGCGCTCCGCGAGGTGGGCTCCACAAAGGAGACGGTGATGTCGTCGCGTTCGGTGAGCCGGAACTGCACATCCAGCATGTAGTCGATGGAATCCTTGAAGAACAGACCCATCACCAGGATCGAATAGGCCGCCGCAATCCCGATGGAGGTAAGAAGAGCCTTGCCGGGCCGTCGCTGCAGGTTGCGGGCGATCATCCGGGAGGGTTCCGAGAGCAGGCGGCGCAATCCTCCCCGGTCGAGCCAGGTCCTGCGGTAGCGGCCTGGTGGTTCGGGCCGCATCGCTTCGGCGGGCGGCTGCAGCGCGGCGCGGCGCACGGCGAAGAGCGAGCCGGTGAATGCCGCGGCGAGCGCTATCAGAAAGGCTTGCAAAAAGACCTCCGCATCCAGCCGGAACTGCAGGTAGGGAAACCGGTAAAAGGTGATGTACATCGCGCTCAGGCCCTGGGCGAGCCAGACTCCGGCCGCCGATCCGATGGCCAGGCCAACCGCGACGATGGCGACCACCAGTTGGGAATAGTGCATCCCAATGGCGAAGTTCGAATAGCCGAATGCCTTCAGGGTGGCGACTTCCTCCCGCTGCAATTGAATCAGGCGGCCGAAGACCACGTAGAGCAGGAAGGCGGATACCGAGAGAAAGATAACCGGAAAAACGGTGGCCATGGCCTGCAGCTGGCGGAACTCCTCGCTCAGATAGCGGCGGGAGGGCTGGTCTTTTCTGGTATAAGCGCCGAGGCCGCCGTAGCGTGCCAGCAGCCGGTCCAAGCGGTCGACGATTTCGAATGGATTAGCCCCGGGATCGATCTGGAGGCTGACGGCGTTGAACGCCTCATCCATGTCATAGGCCGCGGCGAGTGGCTTGCGCGCCATCCAGAGGATGGCGTAGCTCCTGAAATCCGGCACCAGGGAGGCGGGCGGAAGCTGCAGGATATAATCCGGGGAAAGGGCGATGCCAACGATCGTCAGCCGTTCTTTTTTCCCATTGACGATGGGCGAGAGAGTGTCTCCCGGGCGCAGACGGTGCGCCTCCGCAAAGGCCTCGCTGACGACCACCTCGTCGCCGCGCAGCGGATCGGCGACGCGGCCCGTGCGCAGAAACAGCCGGTTCAGCTTCGTCCGCTCCTCGTCATAGGAGACCAGCATCGCCGTGGCCGGATCGGGGTATCCTTCGATATCCAGGTTGGCGCCGGCGACGACTTCGGTTTGAACGAAGCGGATTCCCTCGATCTCCGCGATCTGTTCCGCCACCGACTCCGGCGCCCTCTTCAGTGAAACGAAGACATCGGCGAAGCGGTAATCGCTGTAAAAGGAGGCCTGCGTCACCTGTAGGGAGTGCAGGGTTGTGAGCGACATGACGTAAGTCGCCACGCCGCTGGCGAAGACTAATGCGATGGCCAGCGCCTGGCTTTTCATCCCCCACAGTTCGCGCAACAGCTTGTGGTGTAGTGCCGTCATAGAGTGGCTACCAGGTGATCTCCCGGGCGGTCTTCTTCTGCGGCGGACGTTCGACCGAAGCGATCGAGCCGTTGTGCATCCGCAGGACGCGGTCGCCCATGGCGGCGATGTCGGAGTTGTGCGTGATGATCGCCGTCGTGGTGCCCATCTGCTGGTTGGCCCGTTCCAGCGCTTCCAGGACGATGACCCCGGTGGCGGAATCGAGCGCCCCGGTCGGCTCATCGCAGAGCAGGACCGCCGGATTCTTCGCAATCGCCCGCGCGATGGCCACGCGCTGCTGCTCGCCGCCGGACATCTGTGAAGGGAAATGATCCATCCGGTCTCGCAATCCCACCAGATCCAGGGCATCGTCGGGGACCATGGGATTGCTGGCAATCTCGGTAACGACAGAGACGTTCTCTCTGGCCGTGAGGCTGGGAATGAGGTTGTAGAACTGGAATACGAAACCGACATGGTACCGCCGGTACTCGGTCAATTCACGGTCCGTTACTTTTGTCAGATCCTTTCCCGCATAGCTGACCGAACCGGTGGTGGCGGTGTCAAGGCCGCCCAGTATGTTCAGGAGAGTCGATTTCCCGCTTCCGGAAGGGCCGAGCAGCACGACCAATTCACTGCTGTAGAGGTCGAGGTTCACTCCTCGTAGCGCTTCCACGCGTACCTCGCCCATCACGTAGACCTTCGTCAGATCCCTCGCTTCAAAAACCGTTGAGATGTTCATGCCAGAGTCCTGGGGAATTCCGGCGGTCCGGGATGGGCGAAGGCTGCGTTCATGGTTGCACTGGGGGTGGTGCAGTCGGACTGAATCCTTTGCACCGGCGTCCACTCGATTTTCCGCCGACAGAGGCAGCATTGCAAGCATCTCTTCCGGGGGGTCGCCGGGTGTCTGCCGGGTGGGCCGCTCGCAGGTGCATTTGCAATGGGAGATGGAGCGACAGATGACGGACCGTCATTGTTGCCGCCCAGACCGTCATTGTTGCCGTAAGGTGAAATGACGCTTCCCATGGGCCAATTCACGGAACGCCCCATTACATTTGTGGTCATTATTCGCATCCGGATACGCATCCGGGCGCATTGGGCCGGAGATAAGGCCTTTTAATTCAGTTGCATGGGTTTCAGGCCCCAGGTGGCCCTTGCATGGAATGAAACCTGCTACATATCAATACAGGAGAGTGCGGCAATGGTTGTCGCCGGGCGGGCTGATGCCCCTCGTTGTTCGGTCTGCTTTATGGATGGTTGGAGATTGGTATGAAAAGGAGGAAGCCATGAATATCAGACTGCAGGAGTTTTTGGAAAAGGAAAAGGTACCGTATCGACAGGAACTTCACCGGACCGCTTACACGGCTCAGGAGGTTGCCGTGACCCGCCAGAGATTTTGTACCAACTGATGTGAGAGAGTTTACACCACAATCTGAGGCCGAGAAACCGGTTTCCCGACAGGGCTATAGGCCCCCGGCGCCGGGGGCCTATAGCCGAGCGCCGAGTGGGCTCTTCTGGTGTTGTACTGCTGCCGCCACTGTTCGACCACCACCTGGGCCTCCTTCAATGAGTAGAAGATCTCTCCATTCAGGCATTCATCTCTTAGCTTCCCATTAAAACTTTCGCAGTACCCGTTCTCCCACGGGCTGCCAGGCTCGATATACAAGGGCCCTGTCCCCAAGCTGGTCAGCCAGGTGCGCAATTGCTGCGCCACAAACTCCGGACCGTTATCCGAACGAATGTGCTCCGGGATGCCCCGCCACAGCATGACATCGGACAGAGTCTCGATCAGATTCTGATGATTCAGCCTCCGCTCCACTCGCAGGGCCAGACACTCGCGCGTGTACTCGTCAATCAGCGTCAGGATCTTCAGCAGCCGGCCATCATGCGTTCGCGCACTGACGAAGTCGTAGCTCCAGACTTGATTCGCCCGCTCGGGCCGCAGCCGGATACAACTCCCATCGTTCAGCCACAGCCGCCTCCGGGGATGCTGTTTCTGCGGCACTTTCAATCCCTCTCGCCGCCAGATCTGCTCCACCCGGTCGCGCCCCACCGGCCATCCCGCGTTCTGCAGCAGAGCAGTTATCCTGCGGTAGCCATAACGTCCATACTGCTCGGCTAGCAAAATGACCGCCCGCGTCAGTTCATCCTCATCGGCTCGTGGCGTCGATTGGTATCGTTGCGTTCCTCGCCATTGCCCCAGCAGCCGGCAAGCGTGCCTCTGGCTGATTCCGTACTGACTTTCAGCCCGCTCTACCGCACAACTCCGCCGCTCAGGGCTTAGAAGTTTCCCTCTGCCACGTCCTTTAAGATTTGCTTCTCCAGACTCAACTCCGCCACCAGCCGCTTCAGCCGCGTATTCTCCTTCTCCATCGCCTTCAGCCGCTTGGCTTGCTCCACCTTCAGTCCGCCATATTCTTTCCGCCAACGATAGTACGTTTGCACGGTGATCCCGGCTTCCTTGCACGCTTGCGGTGTCGTCTTCCCGCTTGCCACCGCCACTTCAACCTGTCTTAACACCGTTACGATCTGTTCCGGTTTGTACCTCTGCATCGGCATGTTCAATACCCTCCTCCATGAGATTCTCTCTCACTTCAGCTGGTACTAAAATCCCCGGTCAGGTCAGTGGAGCAGGAGCATATTTCGGGGAAGATCGTGGCGAAAACAGTTGTTATCAAAGCGGACAATCAAATCGTGCTTGCGGTACTGCCGGCCTCGCTGAAGATCGACATGGAGAAGTTCCGCGAGGCATTGGGAGCGTTGGAGGCGAGGTTTGCGACCGAGCTGGAGTTTGCAGGATTGTTTCCCGATTGCGAAGTAGGTGCGATGCCGCCGTTCGGGAACCTTTACGGACTTCCGGTCTATTGCGAGCAGTCTCTTGCAGAGGATGACGAGATCGTGTTCAACGAGGGAACACATCAGGACACGATTCGGATGAAGTATGCCGACTATTCGCGGCTGGCACATCCGCGGCTCGTGAACTTTGCGTTGGTGCGGGTTGCCTGATCCGGTTGCATGACGTCGCTTTGAGGCAGTGAATACGGTTTCGGATCGGGTGGATCTATAGGCCGGAGCAGGCGACGAACAACGTCTCTCGAGTCCCCGGGCCGGGTACGAGTCCTTGGAGTACCCCGCCTCTGCAGTGCATCTTGCGGTTAGCCCGCCTCTGCAGTGCATCTTGCGGTTAGCTCGCCGCTGCCGTGCATCTTGCGGTTAGCTCGCCGCTGCCGTGCATCTTGCGGTCAAAATGATGCGATGGCGAGTCGAAGCAGTAGTATGATGTACTAACTGACGGCAGGCTGCTGGCCGAGGAGGTACATCATGCAAGTCGACATTGTGGATTTGAGCAAGATAACCGGAGTGAAGGACCATCTCTGCTACGGGATTGCGCGCACGATCCAGATGACGGAGAAGAAATCCCAGGAGTATCAGACGGAAGAGCCGATGTATGTCTACTTCCATCTTCCCCAGGGTGCGAGTCAGCAGCAACGTGACCGGACCGAAGAGTCGCTGCAGCGCCGTTTCTCCACCATTGCAAAGGACGTTGTGCTGGTGGACAAGATAGAAGCTGTCCCGGACGGCGTGCCGTTCCTGCTGGGTACGCGCGGCGCCTCTCCGCAGGTGCGGGATGAAGTGAAGCGGCGTCTGGAGATGGTGATGGATACAACGTGCCCCTACGTTACGTCGCAGGAGGCGGCTGCCCGGAAGCTTCTCGATGAGGGGTGCCAGCTCGTTTTCTGTGGCGTGGCGGAATATCATGGCTTGCCTCGTTTGCAGGGGATTGCCCGGTTATATGACAAGGAAGTTCACGTGGCGCACCGTCCGGAGGATGTGGAAAAACTGCCCTTCAAGCGGAGCACGCGGATCGGAGTGATTCTGCAGACGACGTGGCACATGAGTCTGGCGAAAGAAGTGGTGGGCGAGCTGGTGAGCCAGTTCCGTGAAGTCAAGGTGATCGACACGGCTTGCATCGATTCGCTGGGGAGGGTGCCGGCTGCCCGGAAGATCGCCGAGGAAAGCGATGTGGTGGTGATCGTCGACATTGGCAAGATCGCCCGGTACCTGGAAGAGGAGATCGAGCAGGCTGCCGGAGTGGACGCCGCGGTTTTGAATGTCCGGGTCTATCGAATCGAGGGGAAAGACGAACTGGTCCCGGAATGGTTTGCAGGGGCGGGGAAAGTCAGCGTGATCGGTGGCGTGAACGTGCACACGCAGATGTTGGAAGGCGTGGCGGGACGCATCCGTGAGATGGCCGGGGAGATGGCCGGACAGGCCCAGCCGGTGGGTTGAATCACGGAAACGACGGAATCTGCCTGTGGACTCTCATCCGGAAACAGACCGTTACGGGTAGACGCCATGCGGGCGGACCGCTTTCGGGTCCCACACGGGATTCAGCGGGATGAAGTTTTCGCGGTTGGGCATGCGAATCTTCGGGAGGCTCGTGGCATCCATTACATCCCCCTCTTTGATGATGTTATTCCTGTAGAGCAGAAACGCGGTAACCGCATAGATCTCATCCGGCGTGAGTGACCCACGCCGGTTCGGAGGCATGGCCCGGTTGATAAAGTCGTAGACCGTCGTGGCGAATCCCCAGTAACTGCCGATGGTCCGGCGAATCCGCAGGGAGGTCATGGTCCCTTCGCCGCCCATCAGAGCCGGGCCACCCCCGCCCCCTTCGAGATTCGCGCCATGGCAGCCCGCGCACTGGGCCGCGTAGATGGCCGCGCCATCGGCGGGCTTACCGCTTCCCGGAGGCAACTCCTTTCCGGACGGACCAACCGATATATCCCAATCCCCGATCTCCGCCGGGGTCGGGGTGCGGCCCACATTCTGAAAGCCCGGGGCCTGCGCCCAGGCCGCCAAAGCCAGCAGGCTCCCAGCCCACAGGAAAGCTCTATGCCATCGCATTGTCGATGCTCCCGTCCGCGCTGATTTTCCAGGGTTGAATCGCGTTGAAGATGTTGATCGGGTTCCGGGTTTGCTTCCAGTAATCCATGTCCACCTTCCAAACCTCGCTCAACTCGGCGAGTGATGGCTGCGTCTGGCCCAGATCATCCTCGCAGCGGGACATCAGAACCGTCGGAGTGCCGTCCCAGGTCCAGGGGTAACGGAACCGCGTGTGCGCGATCCTGTGCACCGGACCCTGTAGCGGAGCGTTGTGCCAGGTGGCTCCATTGTCGGTGGAGACTTCCACCTTACGGACGGCCCCGCGGCCGGACCAGGCCAGTCCGATGATCTCGTGGAAGCCCGGGCCGGAGAGCCGCTGGCCGCCCGAGGGCCGGGTAACGAGCGATTTCGGCGGCATCTCGAACATGAACCAGCGGGCCTTTCCATCCAGCCGGACGCTGGCGTAGCTGCGGACCTCCGATTTGGTCATGTAAGGTTCATCCACCACCTTGATCCGGCGCAGCCACTTGACGTTGTGGACGCCGGAAAAGCCCGGTATCACCAAACGCAGCGGGAAACCGTTCTCCGGCCTCAGCGGCTCGCCGTTCTGTCCGTAGGCGACGATGGTGTCCAGCATCGCTTTTTCGAGCGGGAAGCTCTTGGAGTGCTTGCCGGAATCATTGCCTTCGACCAGCAGCCAGCCAGCGCCGGGCTGCACGCCGGCCTCCTTCAGCAGCGTGGAGAGCAGCACGCCGGTCCACTCCGCGCAACTGGTGCGTCCGTGGGCCTGCGCGGTATTGACGCCTTTGAGAGCCAGCGCGCTGTTGTCGTTGCATTCCAGGAAATGAACCCGGGAGACGGCGGGCAATCGTTTCAACTCATCCATGGTAAAGACCAGCGGCCGGTCCACCATACCGTGAATCATCAGCCGGTGTTCGTCCGGATCGATCTGGGGAAGATTGTAATGGGTGTTGACGAAATGCAGCTCATTGGGCGTGATGACCCCGACCAGGTCCTGGAGCGGCGCCAGCCCCGGCGTCTCCGGCGGCATGGTGCGGCTGATCGTTACGGCGCTCGACGGCTCGCTCCGCGGACGGAAGGCGCTCAGCCGCTCGCGCGTCATCTGGGATGCGGTCTGGCCTTGCCCCTTGGCCACCTGGGCAGCCGCCACGGCCGCGCCCGCCAGCACGACTCCATTCTTCAGAAATTTTCTTCTTCTTTTTTCCTTACCGTCCATGGCAGCCTCCCGTTTGTATGCGGTTCCAGATGTTATGCAATGTTCCAACGTCGCGATGTCGCGAGCGTCTCCGAAGGGGAAGAATACTGGGATTCGGAGGAGAATGCCAGATGGAATTTCAGAACGGCCCGCCGGTTACAGCCGCAGCAGTCGTGCCGCGTTGCCGCCGAGCATGGCTGCGCGTTCATCGTCGGAGAGATTCGGTGTTTTCAGAATATGATCCACCGGCTCATCCGTCCATCCGTAGGGGTAATCGGTCCCCATCAGGATCTGGCTCGGGCCGGCTTCGGCGGCCAGATGGTGCAGGGCTTCCGGCGAAAATACCAGGGAGTCGAAATAGAGTTGCCGCAGATATTCGCTGGGCATTTTTTCGGTTGGCTTGCAGACGTTCGGACGCATCTGGACGCACTGGTCGGAGCGCGCAATGTAGGAGGGCAGGTAACCGCCGCCGTGGGCCGCGCAGATCTTCACGCCGGGGAACCGGTCGAGCGTGCCTTCGAAGATGAGGTGCGAGAGCGCGACGGTGGTGTCCAGCGGATTTCCGATCACGTTGTCCAGGTACCCATTTCCCCGCAGGCGCGGGCTCGCCAGCGGAAAAGTCTGCGGGTGGATGAAGACCACTGCGCCGAGTTCCTCCGCCTTGGCCCAGAAGGGATGAAACCGGGGCGAGGATAACTCTTCACCGTTGACGCTGGCCGCGATCATGCAGCCGCGCAGTCCGAGCCTTTTTACGCCATCTTCAAGCTGTTCAGCGGCGAGAAAGGGATACTGCATCGCGATGCTCGCCATGCCTACGAAACGGTCCGGATGGGAACCGATGAATTCAGCCAGCTTTTCGTTCTGGAACTTGATCAGCTCGCGCGCGACATCCATGCCGGCGGAATACCAGTAGGGGCTGATGCTCACCGCCTGGACGTCGATCCCTTGGGTGTCCATCGATTGCAGCCGTTCGTCCACATTGGTTACGTTGAGAGACTTTCCACGCGAGCTGTCCAGCGTCGAGCGGAGATCGTAGCCGATATCGAGGTTCCGGATCAGATTCCAGGCATCGGGGATCAGGCAATGTCCGTGAATATCCACGGTGCGGATGCGACGGCCGGAGATGCTCACTTCCCGTCTGCGCGATGGGCCTCCGGCCTGTGGTGCCGCAAGGGATTGGAGTCCGCAGTTGGCGAACATCAATCCGCCGAATCCGGCAGCGGCGTTTTTCAGGAATTGTCTTCGTCCGTCCATTGTGCCTCCTCTGGCCGGCTCGTCGCCAGTTCGTTGCCAGTCCGTCTATATTTTAGGCCACTATACCAGTTGTGATGTTGTGATGCGGATATCAGATGACTTGGCCGAGTTCTAGGCCGGGCTCAGGCGATCCAGGGCGTTTCGATCATGCTCGGGAATCCTGTTACAGGGACAGCATCGTCCGTGCGATTAAATCCTTGTAACCCCGTGGGTTGCTTGCTATATTTCGGCATGGAAAGCCACCCGGCTTTTTCAATCTGGAAGGGGTGTGTCTGCATGCTGAAAACACTGCTGACCCGGGCAGTTATTTTGGTGATCCTGGCAGGCGGCAGCGAGGGATTTGGACAGCCATCCGCCGGTTCCCCGGACCCATCCCCCGTTCAATCTCCTGTCCAATCGATGGTTCAATCGATGCTCAACCGCTACTGCGTCACTTGTCATAGCGAACGATTGAGAACCGCCGGTCTGGTACTAGAGGGTCTGGATGTTACCGAAGTTCCCGCCGCCGCGGCGGTTTGGGAAAAAGTGGTCCGAAAGCTCCGATCCGGCTCCATGCCGCCCGATGGCGTTCCCCGGCCGGCGCCGGAGAGCTATCGCGCCGCTGCTGGTTTTCTTGTCTCCGCATTGGACCGGGCCGCGGTAGCGAATCCCGATCCGGGCAGGCCAACGATCCGCCGCCTGAATCGTCTGGAATACGCGAACGCGATCCGGGATCTTCTGGCAGTCGCAGTCGACGGCTCGGCGCTGCTTCCGGCCGATGACTCCAGCTATGGGTTTGACAATATAGGAAACATTCTCTCGGTCTCACCGGTTCTTCTGGAACGCTACCTGGCTGCGGCGAAAAAGATCAGGCGACTTGCGCTGGGTGATTCCCGCTCCGCTCCCATCGTGGAGAGATATCCCATTCATAAGTATCTAATGCAGAGTCAGCGGCAGAGCGAGGATCTGCCATTCGGTTCCCGGGGCGGGATCGCCGTGCGCCACCCGTTTCCGGCCGATGGCGAGTATGTCCTCAGCGTGCAGTTTCAACGCAACTCCCGGGACTACATCCGCGGGCTGAGAGAGTCGCACGAGCTCGATCTCCGGATCGATGGCGAGCGAGTGGCCCTGTTTCCCATTGGGGGAGAACGTCGCGGCGTCTCCTCGGGCATTTTTTCCACTGCCGGTGTCGGCGATCCCGCCCAGGAGGACTACGAACGCCACGCGGATGAGGTCCTGAAGGTGCGGGTTCGGGTCGAGGCCGGCGCCCGGCTGATCGCGGTCTCCTTTCTCCAGCATGCGGACGTGCCGGAAGGTCCGGCGATGCCTCCGATGACGCAGAGCGAATATTTTCAGTACAAGGGTGGTGATCCCGCCGTGGGCGCCGTCTCGGTGGATGGCCCCTACAACGTGAAGGGGGTGGGGGAAACTGCCAGTCGGCGGAAGATTTTCTCCTGTTATCCAGAAAACGGGCCTAAGGAGCAGGAGGAGCAGGTTTGCGCAAGGCAGATCCTTTCCCGGCTCGCCCGCAGTGCCTACCGCCGTCCCGTTACGGATGAGGATATGGATATTCTCCTCGATTTCTTCGCTGCGGGCCGGGAGGAAGGCGGGTTCGAAGAGGGTATCGGACTGGCGGTGGAAAGAGTTCTGATCGGCCCGGAGTTTATCTTCCGCGCGGAGCGGGACCCTGAAGGCGTGACTCCCGGAGAAGCCTATCCGCTGAGCGACCTGGAGTTGGCTTCGCGGCTCTCCTTCTTTCTGTGGAGCAGCATCCCGGATGAGGAACTGTTGGGTTTGGCAGCCGAAGGGAAGTTGAGCGAACCAGGAGTGCTGGAAGCCCAGGCGCGGCGGATGCTGGCCGATCCGCGCTCCGAGGCGCTGGTCGACAGCTTTGCCGGGCAATGGCTGTTCTTGCGGAATCTGCGCAACGCGTCGCCGGACCCGGATGTCTTCCCCTATTTCGATGAGAATCTACGCGAGGCGTTCCTGCGGGAGAGTCTGCTGCTGTTCGGCAGCATCGTCCGGGAGGACCGGAGCGTGATGGATCTTCTGAATGCCGATTATACCTTCGTCAATGACCGGCTCGCCAGACATTATAAGATCCCCGGCGTCTACGGGAGCCATTTTCGCCGTGTCGAACTCCAGGATGAATCGCGGCGTGGTTTGCTGGGGCAGGGCAGCATCCTGACCGTTACTTCCTACGCGAACAGAACGTCTCCGGTGGCCCGGGGCAAATGGGTGCTGGAAAACCTGCTCGGAACTCCACCTCCGCCACCGCCGCCGAACGTGCCGGCATTGAAAGAGCGAAGCGAAGACGGGCTGGTTCTGTCCATGAGGGAGAGGATGGAATCGCACCGGGCCAACCCGGCCTGCGCCGTCTGTCATAAGGTGATGGACCCGCTTGGATTTGCCCTCGAAAACTTTGACGCCATCGGCCAGTGGCGCGCAACCGATGGCGGCGCTGCGATCGATCCATCGGGCGAGCTTCCGGACGGAACTCAATTCAATGGTCCTGCGGGGTTGCGCAAGGCGTTGCTGAATCGGCGAGAAGAGTTCGTCGGGACGTTTGCGGAAAAACTGCTCACCTATGCATTGGGGCGAGGCCTCGAATATTATGATGTTCCGGTGATCCGGAAACTCCTGCGGGAGTCCGAGCCGTCCGGTTATCGCCTGTCGTCGATCATTGTTGGGATCGTAAAGAGCACGCCGTTTCAAATGAGGAGGACACTCAAGCCATGATGGTATTCAAGAAATCGATTCCCCGCCGTACATTTCTGCGAGGCCTGGGAACCACGCTGGCGCTTCCGCTGCTGGACGGGATGATCCCGGCGTTCGCCGTCGGCAACGATGCGGGTCCGGTCTCCCGGTTCTCTATCGTCTACGTTCCCAATGGAAAGATCATGGACAAGTGGACGCCTGCGGCCACTGGCGCCGGTTATGAGATGACGCCCACCCTGGAGCCGCTCCGCGCATTTCGCGACCGCTTCCTGGTGGTTACCGGACTGGACCACAATGCCGCCGACCCGCTTCCGGGCGAAGGCGCCACGGCGCCGCATGAGCGCGCCGCGGGCACGTATCTGACCGGTGTCCACCCGAAGCGGGATGGGCACGTGGGAACTTCCATCGATCAGTTAGTCGCGCAGGAACTCGGGAAACAGACGCAGTTGGCATCTCTGGAACTGGGGCTTCACAACCCGGACGTGGTCGGTCAGTGCGAGAAGGACTGGAACTGCGCATTCCTGAATACTCTTTCCTGGAAGACTCCCACAACGCCGCTGCCCAGCGAGAATCAGCCCCGGCTGGTTTTTGAAAGACTGTTTGGGGAAACCAGCAGCACGGATCCCCGGCAGCGCGTCGCCAGAATGCGAAAGGACCAAAGCCTGCTGGATTCCGCCAAGGACTCGGCCGCCTCTCTCATGCGCGGCCTGGGTCCGGAGGACCGCAACAAGGTGGCGGAGTATCTGGATGCGA
This sequence comes from Terriglobia bacterium, assembly GCA_963662495.2. GTDB lineage: Bacteria > Acidobacteriota > Terriglobia > 2-12-FULL-54-10 > 2-12-FULL-54-10 > SHUM01. The sequence continues at coordinate 325,119 of CAXVYQ010000012.1, read as the reverse complement.
TCCGGGACGTGGAACGCCGGATTCAGATGGCGGAAGCGCAGTCCGCCCGCGAGTTGCCGCGCCTCGACCGCCCGGCCGGCATTCCCTCTTCTTTCGATGAACATGCCAAACTGATGTTCGATCTGCAGGTGATTGCGTTCCAGGCTGATTTGACCCGGGTAACCACTTTCATGATGGGAGCCGAGCAGGGCAACCGCACGTTCCGTGAGATCGGCGTGCCGGATTCCCATCACGGGCTCTCGCACCATCAGTTTATTCAGGCCAAGATCGATAAGGTGTCGAAGATCGATCTCTATCATTCCCAGTTGTTCGCCTACTATCTGGAGAAACTGGAATCCACGCCGGACGGAGACGGGAGCCTGCTGGACCGGATGATGGTCCAGTTCGGCAGCGGGCTGAGCGATGGGAACGAACATCTGGTGCAGAACCTGCCCGTCCTTCTGGTCGGCGGGAGATCGATGCCATTCAGCGGCGGCCGGCACATCCGGGTCCCGGAGAAAACGCCCATGACGAATCTCTATCTCTCCATTCTGGATACACTGGGTGTCCCGGTGGAGAAGTTCGGGGACAGTACCGGAGAGCTGAATCTGCTTTCCATCTAAACGCTAAATCCTAAACGCAACTGGGGGCGGGACTCTTTGGAACTGCGACGGTCTGCAATGAAACTCAAAGCAGAATCGGGAGTTCGGTTTCTTCTCGCGGCCTGTCTGTCCGGCGGGTGCGGGATTATTGCCGCTGCCGCCGATTCACGGTTGGTGGAGGCTGTGCGCCGGGGCGACATGGAAGCGGTCCGGTCGTTGATCGGTCAGTCCGTCGATGTAAATGAAGCACAGGGAGACGGTGCGACTGCCTTGATGTGGGCGGCTCACCGCGACGATCAGGAGATGATCCACCTGCTGCTTGCCAGCGCGGCGGACGCCAAAGCCGCCAACGAATTCGGGATTACCGCCGTATCGCTCGCCTGCACAAACAGGAACTCGTCCGTAGTGGATCAGTTGTTGCGCGCCGGAGCCGACGCGAATGCCGCCCAGGTGAACGGAGAAACGGTTTTGATGACCTGCGCCAAGACGGGCGCGGTGGAAGCGGTTCGTTCCCTGCTGGCTCGTGGCGCCGATCCGCGCGCGAGAGAGAACCGCCGGAGCCAGACTGCATTGATGTTTGCCGCCTCCGGTAAGCACTCCGATGTAGCTCGTTCCCTGATCGAAGGCCGCGCGGATGTGAACGCCGCCTCCGCCACCGGGTTCACGGCGCTGATGTTCGCGGCGCAGCAGGGCGATGTGGAATTGGCGCGCATGCTGATCGATGTGGGCGCGGATGTGAATGCGGCCACTCCCGACGGATGGACTCCGTTGCTGGTGGCCGCAGCCAGCCGGAATGAAGAGGCGGGCATCCTGCTGCTCGAAAGGGGAGCGCGGCCCAACTTGGCCGATGCATACGGCATTACCCCCTTGCACTATGCCATGAGAAGAGGTCTGTCATTCTTCGTAGGACTGAAATTCAGCCTGGACTATCGCGAACGCCCGGAGAATTTGCCGGGACTGGCGAAATCACTTCTGGCGCATGGCGCCGATCCCAATGCGCAGATCAAGAACCGTCTCCAGTATGGGCCGGAGACGATTCAAGCCAGCATGGTCGGCGCAACACCTTTCCTGCTGGCGGCAGTCGCGGCCGATGCGGATCTGATGCAGGCCATGGCAGACGCGGGCGCCGATCCATCCATTGCGGCGCGGGGTGGAATCACTCCATTGATGGCGGCGGCGGGAGCGGCACGGGAAGCGGCCCGGCGCGATGAAGAGGAAGAACTCCGGGCGCTCGAAGCGGCTCGCGTGGCGGTGGAATTTGGCGCCGCGCTGGACACAAAAAATGATGACGGACAGACTGCCATGCACGCCGCCGCATTTACCGGGGCCGACTTGATTGTGCGGTATCTGGCGGGGGCGGGCGCCGGCGTGGATGTGCCTGATAATTCTGGAGAAACGCCGTGGAGCATGGCAGCGGGCATCAGCCCGGTGCTGCGATACAGAGGGCTTTACGGGAGCCATGAGAGCACGGCGAAGCTGCTGCTGGAGCTGGGCGCGAGGCAGCGGACACGCGAGGAGATGGACACTTTGAGCAATGCCAGCAGGAACGCGCCGCGCGCGGGCGGGGCTTCGGAATCCTCGGAATCTTTTGAATCCACGGAATCCTCTGATACGTTGGAACCAGCGGAAAAATAGGAATCCTCCTTCCCATCCAACCTTTCAACTGACACCACAGAGCAATAAAACACCCCTCCTAAGTATTCCTTCAGCAATTTCCCTGCATCTGCTTTGAATTTGCCCGCCGGAGAGCTGCTTGGGAAAGGTGGAGAATCGGATTTCCGTCGGCGGGGCATGGCGGGGAAGCATCGGCGCAAGAAGTCACCCTTGCCTCGCGGCATCCTGCGATCGATCTAGTCAGGTGGGGCGGTGACCGAGGTCAGGTGTGTGTGGGGCGGCGGGAGAGAGGAAGCCGTAACACGAGAAAGCAAAAGCAAATACGGAAGCGGAGTTGAAGCATGAGGGAACGAGGGGGACGATATCCAGCGGCCGGGTAGCGACGCTGGTGCGAGGTGGTTGAAGCGGGTGTGGTGGAGATGAGAAACGGACAGGAGAGAGGCGGCGGATGTGAAGCGAGAAGGAATGGCGGGGGCGGTGGGTGAAAAAGAAAGGAGGCATTGCCGGATGACAATGCCTCCTGAAGGGTTAATAAATTTCAGCCAACTAGAAGACGAGCTTCAGGCCGAACTGGACCTGACGCTCGGTGTTGGATGTTCTGGTGATTGCTCCTGCGTTTGATTCATACCGGCCATTACCTCGCAGGGCGCGGTCGCGCGGCGTGCCGAAGTTGGGATGGTTCAGCAGGTTGAAGAAATCAGCATGGAACAACACGGTGCTGCCTTCGGAGATGCCGATGGACGTGATCTTCTTGATGCTGAAGTCCACGTTGGCGAAGCCGGGACCTTCGATGGTATTACGGCCTAAGTTTCCGTAGAATCCACCCACCAACCCATCGGGAGCCGCCGGAGGAAGTCCGAATGCACAGGGGTCGTAATAGCGGTTCGGGGTTCCCAGTTGGTCGCCTGCGAATACCGTGCGGCCCGTATCCGTATCCAGGCAGCCGGCCGAGGTGCCCGTCCAGATGGCGTCGCCCTCGAAGCCGGGATTCAGTTCCGGATGCTGGTTGTTTCTGTTCCTGGCAAGGTCGGGAGCGCCGCGGTCGCCGGAACGGCGTCCCGCGTCGCGCAGCTCGACGCGTACCGGGGCGCCAGAGGTCAGGGTCGCGATGCTCGAGACCTGCCAGCCGCCCAGCACACTGTCAACGAAACAGCCGGTGTTGGGGGAAGGCAGCTCCCACACTCCGTTGACGCTAAAGTTGTGGGTCAGATGCGTGCCAGCCAGGGCACGGTCTGCCTTGTGGTTGTAAGGCTGCGAGATAACACCTTCGCCGAAGTCGGAATTACCAAGGCCAGTCGTGGAATCATCCACGGTCCTGGACCATGTGTAGGAGGTCTGGAACTGGTAGCCCTGGCTCAGACGCTTCTTCAGTTCCACGGTCATGGCATTGTAGAAGGATTTGGCGTCGGTATGGCTGCCCTGGATTACACCGTTGTTGGGGTTCGGCCGCGTTCCTCCCCGAACAACAAAAGGTCGGCCGTTGATCTGAATCGAACGCAGTGAATTGCGATCGGATTTCTGAGTCAAATTGCTGGAACGGCTGCCCAGGTAACCTATTTCAATACCGAGATCACGAGCAATCTCCCGCTCAACAGTCAGGTTGAACTTGATGTCATAGCTGGGATGCATCTGATGTTCGATAAACTCACTGAACGTGGACGGAGACAGAGTCAGCGAACGAATAGCTGCTGTCCTGGCTCGTGCGTAAGCCACCGAATCGGCAAAATTCACCTCACCGCCCGTGATAAGCGTTCCCGCATCCGGAGGATTCTTCCGGACGACTGTGTTGAGATAGGGGCTGAGAATCAGGACGTGATAGATTCCAGCGCCGCTGCGGACAGCTGTTTTGCCATCCCCTTTAGGATCCCAGGCGAAGCCAACGCGGGGAGAGAACATCTTTTCACCCGGGGCGTCAAAGTAGGTATCGGTACCATCGGTGGCCGGATTGCTGAACTGCGTCTGGTTCACCCAGTCCAGATACGTGGATACCCGGCCCCATTTCTCTGAGGGGCTTAGATAAGGCTCATACCGCATGCCGAGGTTCAAGGTAAGGTTGGGCCGGAGTTGCCAGTCGTCCTGGATGTAGAACCCAAAGACGTTCTGCCGTACCGTGCGGGCCGTGTCCGCTCCTTCCACCTCGACTTGGAACTGAGACGTAATCTGGTCGGTGAGAAAGTCCTCTGCTGACGACCAGTTGTAAGATCCGTAAACACCGGCGGCCGGGCCGTTGGTGTTGAAACCGGGTTTTGCATAGGAACCGCCAAACTTGAAGGCATGCGCACCGCGGCTCCAGGAGAAAGCGTGAGACCATTCCCATTTGTTTTACGTGCGGAACGTGGGACGGTCCGATACGCCAAAGCCTGACACACCTGTATAGGAAAACTGTGACGGGAAGGTATGCCAGGGAATGAACAGGCTCTGTGGATAGGTGATGTTGAGGTTGATTTGCGGGCTCAGCGTGGTTCGGTTGAAAGACATGCTGGTGGTGGACAACAGCGTCGGGCTCAGGATGTTTTCCCATGTCATCGTCGTAAAACGCTGTCTCGATGGAACAATGGTGTTGTAAACGCCCAACTGGCGTGGGTTGTCCAGAGCCGCGTCGTCATACTGAAACCGTGCAAACAGTTTCTGGTTGTCGGTGATCTGAACGTCGCCGCGGGCAATGAAGTAATCCTCATCGGTAACCGAATTGCTCGACGTGTTCCTGACGGCAAGTCCGCCACCGATGTTTTCGCCATTCGCCTGCGGCCAAAGATCAATAATGGGCTTGATCTGAGGAGCAATCTCCACCTGGTTCCCATCCACGATGCCCCTTCGAATATCTAAATCAGGAACGAAATCTCTCTGCTTTCCACCCGATCTTGCCTGGCGCAGCCCTTCGTATGCGCTGAAGAAGAATACTTTATCTTGCTTGATGGGGCCGCCAACGGAGCCGCCGAACTGGTTCCGGCGGAATTCCGCCTTTTCCGGTTCGAAAAATTAGCGGGCATCGGTATTGTCATTGCGGTGCAGCGCGAATGCTGTCCCGTGGAGCTGGTTGGTGCCGTTCTTAGTGATCATTTGCACGGTACCGCCGGAGTAGCCACCAAACTCGGCGCTGTAGCCACCGCCGGTAACCACGCGAAACTCACGGATTGAGTCCACGCCAAGGATGCCACCCGCGGAACTTCCGGGTGTGCCGAAGTTGCCCGAGCTGTTGACGCTGCTGCCATCGAGCGTCCAGCCGGTATCCTGCGGGCGGGAGCCCGACAGGGCAAGGCGCGTGCCGTAGCCCTTGGCGGCGGAACCACCCGCGGCGGTCCGGACGCTGACGGCTGCGGTGCCGATCGTGGCGAGCTGACCGAAGTCGCGACCGTTCAGGGGCAGAGAGGTGATGCGCTCTTCGTCAACCGTGTCCGAGACGCCGGCGGTGGTGGTGTTCACCAGGGGCGCTTCGCCGGTAACGGTAACCTGCGTGGCGACCGAGCCGACCTGCATCGTCATGTTGAGGTTGATGGTGGCGCCGATGGTGAGCGTCATACCGGAGCGGATGAGGGCGTTAAAACCCGTCAAAACTGCAGTGATTTCATAGGGTCCGGGAGGCAACTCTTGGGCTACATACCGTCCCAACTCATTTGTACTGACGCTACGCGCCAGGCCCGTCTCCGTATTGCGGAGAACGAGCTCGACACCTGGCAGAATCGCGCCCGTTTCGTCGCTGACAGTACCGATAATGCGGCCTGTGTTGGACGTCTGCGCCATACCCACTGAACTGAACCAAAGACATCCTACGATCATCAGGATGCCCATCCCCAATCGACGTGACATATAGAAACACTCCCGTTTAATTGTTCAAAACCGTTTGTTTAAAACCCACCAAACACTATATCCCCAGACTAATCAGGGGATCGATCTGAATGAGTTCAAGAGCCAACAAGCAGGACATCGATACAAAAACCGACTGTGGGGAATCACGTGCCGCTCAGCAAGAGCTAGAGCAAAACACCGGCAACCGCCCGAATGAAAACTGGAAAAGCTGCCGGAAGAGCAGTCTGAACAACAGACTGGACTTCCGCACTGACCCACACCCCTTTCACTTGACTTGAAGCGACCGCCTCTATTGAACCTTAATTTCATAAGAATAAGTCAAGAGAAAAACCGGCTCAACCTATTGGATCAAATGATGAAATGCTCGCAGCGGAACCGGCGGGGGGGATGAGACCGGCGGGGAAGAAGCTGTGATTCCGGCAGGGGTGCGGCGGGAACCCGATCGGGTGGAAGATTACTCGATAGGCGGGGCGCCGGGTTTGTTCTGCATCATGTAATCGTCCAAGCCCAGGCCACGGAAATATCCGGAGGCTTTGATCTGCAGGAAGCGGGGGAGCGAGCCGTCGCGGGGCCTGTGGACATGGAATTCGTTGGCTTCGACCAGAAAGACGTCGCCCTGCTTCCAATTGAGACGCCTCTCCGCGTGGCCATCTTTTTCCAGCACGGCGTAGCCCTCACCGCCCAGGATGAGATAGAAGGTCTCCCAGAAGTGCCGGTGAGAGGGGGACTTGGAGCCGGGGCCGGTGAACTCGCGGAGCTCCATCTCCAGGATGCGGTTACTGGCCATGTCGCCGTCCGGCATGATCGTGACGCCGAGCATCCCGGAGCCACGGTCCTTCATCTCCCGGGTACCGGTGGCCGGGAGCAGATGGCCCACCTTCATCTTGACCGTCTCGGGACCAGTCCCGCCAGGGACGTAGAGCGGTTCCAGGCCGACGGAATCGGCCCAGCGGTCATCGAAGGTGAAGTCGTTGGCGGTGATGAAGTTGGCGTTCTGAAAGAGGCGGCGGGTGAGAGGCGCGGTGGAGATGACGATGTAGCGGGCCGGGGTGATGGTGGATGAGTTGGCGTGCTGGCGCCAGGCGTTCAGCGAGGGGGAGAGCAGGTCGCCGGCCTTCCAGTCGTAGCGGACGGGCTGGTCGCCGGTCTTGTTCCACATGAGGGTGTAGCCGCTGCCGGAGACGATGTAGATCATCTCCTCGGCGAGCATCCGTTGCGGCTGGAGCTGGCGGCCGGGAGGCAGTTCGATGAGCGTGATGGCGAGCTGATGCAGCTTGCCCGCGCTGAGATCGGCGACGCCGGCACCAAGTGAGGCATCGAACTGGACCGGGTGAGTGAGTGGGTCGATGAGCTCGGGGGAGTCCTGGGCGCGGGCGGGGGTTGCGGGGGTGAGGAGGGCGATGAGGAGCATTGCAGCGGCGGGCAGGGTTCGTCCTGTGGATGCAAGGCGGGATGGGGTGAAAGAAATGGTCCGCATGAGGGCGACCCTCCGTCGTATGGAATTTCGCAGCGCCAGTGAGGAGCCTGTAGTGGCTGCGCGCGGGCTCGTCCGGTGAAATCGACAAGCAGAGTTTACACCAGAGCCGGATTGGATGAGCGGGGAAATCGAATGATTCATCTGGGGATGGCAGAAATCAACGTTGCCATGTGATTGATGCGGCGACACGGAAGTGCTAACCTCGCTTGAGATTTTCAACCCTTTCACCGGGCAGGCTCGTGTCGATTTGCAACCGATCATACTTTGTAGCGCGCCGCGGGGTTTCGGCCTTGCCGGGAAGGATTGCCATGCGGTCCGCTGCGAGCATTCTCCTTGGGCTGGGGGTCTGTGTTGCGGTGACCGCGCGGAGTGGTCATGCGCAGGAGGTTGCGGACAGGCAGCAGGGAACGCATGGGACCAAGACGGTCTATGCCAGCCGGACGGAGCTGCCCATTGTGGTGGATGGCGATCTGAACGATCCGGCGTGGGCCGATGCGGCGGTGTCGCTGGGGTTTCTGCAGAAAGATCCGGAGGAGGGGCAGCCGTCTTCGGAGCGGACGGAGTTCCGGGTGCTCCATACCAACACGACGCTCTATGTGGGAGTGATCTGCTACGACCAGGACGCCGGGGGGATACGGGCCACCGAGCGCCGGCGCGATGCGGATTTCGAGAACGACGACACGCTGAGCCTGATTCTGGATACCTTCCACGATCATCGCAACTCCTACCTGCTGCGGACCAACCCGCTGGGGGCGCAGTATGACGCCCTGGTTACCGATGAGGGCAAGAGCACCAACAGCAACTGGGACGAGACATGGGAGGTGGCGTCCCGGATCACTGCCGCCGGATGGGTGGTGGAGTTCGGGATTCCGTTCAAAAGTCTGCGAGTTTCCGAGGAGGATCAGGGGTTCTGGGGGTTGGACGTGGAGCGCGTGATCCGGCGCAAGAATGAGTTCTCGTACTGGAACGGATACCAGCGTGGATTTGATTTCGAGCAGGTCTCCCAGGCCGGGCATCTGGGGGGCTGGAGGAGATCGAGAGCGGGCTGCGGCTGCGGATCAAACCGTATTGGCTGGGAGGGTTCAGCCAGCAGGTGCGACAGGCGCCCGCGGGGGTGGACCCGTTTCGGAGCACGGTCCGGAACTCCTCGGATGCAGGAATCGAAGTGCTAAAATACCGGATCACCTCCAGTCTCACCGCCGATCTGACCTGGCGCACCGACTTCGCACAGACCGAAGTGGATGACCAGCAGGTGGACCTGGAACGGTTCCCGTTGTTCTTCCCGGAAAAAAGGGAGTTTTTCCAGGAAGGCGCGGGGATCTTCGACTTCGGCGTGGCGAACCAGGAGGGGCGGCGCGACATGCGATTGTTTCACAGCCGCCGCATCGGCTTGTCTCCCGCGCGGCAGCCGATCCCGATCATCGCCGGGGGCCGTATCACCGGAAGGATCAAGGGCACGACGCTCGGGATGCTGAACGTGCAGACCGAAGCGCTCGACTCGGACTCGATTCCGGCCAGTAATTACGGCGTCTTCCGGGTCAAACAGGACGTGCTGGAGCGATCCACCATCGGCGGGTTCGTTTTGAACAGGGAACTGGCGGGGAGCAACGATTTCAACCGGCTGATAGGACTGGACAGCACGTTTGTTTTCCGCAGATATTTCACGCTGGACAGATTCGTTGCGCGGTCCATGGAGCCCGACGAGGACGCCAAGTGGGTGTCGAGCGTGAACGCGACCTGGGAGAGCGATCTGCTGCTCGCCGGAATGGAGTTTTTTTCCGTGGATGAGGATTTCCGCAATGATCTGGGTTTCAGGCGGCGCGACGACATGCGGCGCTACAGCCCGAAGCTGGCCTTCAGTCCCCGGCCCAACATTCGCTGGGTCCGGCAGATGCTGTTTTCAGCGCGGTGGGACACCGTGTTCAATCACAGCAACGAGCTGGTGCGGAGAATCGACCATTACGTGGCGCAGGTCTCCTTCCAGAACGGGAGCGTTCTGCGCACCTCGCCGTCCCACTACAACTTCGACCGCGTAGAAAGGGATTTCGAGATCACTCCCGGCGTGACGGTCCCGGTCGCGGACTACACCTGGAACGTCTACAGCGTTACGTACCGGACGAACCCGGCCCGGGCGCTTTCCTCCCGGTTCGCCTTTACGCATCGGGCGGGTTACTACGGCGGCGACCTGTTCGTCTACGGGTTTACGCCGCTGCTGAAGCTGAATGAGGATGTCTCCTTTTCGGCCGGCTACACCATCAACGACGGGAGCGTTCCGGATGGGGATTTCCTGGAACACATCGTGAACGCCAGGGTCAATTACAACTTCACCAATCAGTGGCTCACCAGCACCACCATCCAGTACAACAACTCCGACAATTTTTTCGGTGTGAATCTTCGGCTGAACTACATCTTCCGCCCGGGCGACGATTTCTTCCTCATCTATAACGAAGGCAGGCGGACCGGCGGCCCGCTGGACGGCGAAAAGGACCGCATCGTCCAGGCGAAGCTGACCTACTCCTTCGACTTTTAGGGCAATCCCACGGGGAGAAATGATGTGGTATTCGACCGCCGGTCCGGATGTTGTGAACTCCGGTGGCGGCCGAATACCGGGTGGCGGTTCAACAGAGGCGCCGGGAGAGGTTCCGGCGTTCCTGTCCTGCCGGAACCTCTCCCGGATTTGGCATCAAAACTAAAACTAAAACTTCGATTTAGCTCTGGCGCCTGCCTTATCACGCATCTGCGAGTTGGAGTCGCTATTTCCGCCTGCTTTCTTGGCAGGCCGGCTTTTGCCGCGAATCTGCCTGCGAGGCGAGCTGTTGTTGCCGCCTGCGTTAATAGTGGGCCGAGTTCTGCCACGTATCTGCGTGCGAGGCGGATTGCTGTCTCGACGCACGTTCGTGCGAGGCCGGTTGTTGTCAGGACGCGCGTTCGTACGAGGCGGGCGGTTGTCAGGGCGTACATTCGTGCGAGGCCGGCGGTTCGGTACCCGGCCGCGGTATCCATGACCGCTACGACGCGGATTGATAACGATTACGGGGCTCCGATACGGGCGGTGATGTCTGGGTCTGTAATAATGTCCGGATCTGTAATGACGATGCCGGGGGCTGGTGTAAAAGAAGAAAGTGGGTCCCCGGTAATATCGCGGGTAGTTGTAGTAGTACTCGACGCCTCCGTAGTAGCGTGGATACGGATTCGGCGCCCGCAGGTACCGGGACCGGTGGCGCAACACGGTCTGCGCGTAATCACTCTGCTGCACGGGCTGGAAAGCCACAGCCGATTGAGCCGTATAGATGGAGACAGGCTCCTCCAACCGGAAGGTCAGATGGGATTCCGGATAGATCTCGATAGCCTGGCCACGGGATGCGAGCACGCCAATAGCGCCCGCCACCGCCCCGGCCAGAGCGCCGATACCGGCGCCGCGCCCGCCATCGGCCGCCGCTCCGATCGCCGCTCCAATACCTGTGGTGGCGGCGATGGCGACGGCGTCCTCACCCCGGGAGGGGTCGGCTACATATTCGATCAACTGCGTCAGGACCGGCAGATGCTGGCCGTCGACAAGGCTGATATTGGTGATCTCCAGCCCAAGGCTGGATGTGCCCTTCACGCGGCCGGATTTTTCCGCCACGGCGACTCTTCCTTCCAGAATCTGGCCCCTTCTGGCGGTGACGAAGCCGTTGGCCACGATGGGCTGAACCAGCGTTGCGGTGAAATACTCTCCCGGCTGGTTCCGGTGACTGGAGATGGTTTCATTGGTGCGGACGGTAATCCACGTGCCGACGGGCAGGTGCAGTTCGGGGGGAACATTGCTGGCGTAGGGTCCCTGTTGCGCGAGTCCCAGTGGCGCCAGCCAGAGGGCGCCGGCGAGAAGTGCGATGAAGGAACGAACGATTGTTTCCGGCATGATCCAATGCTCCTTTCGCCTTACGGTTGCTGCCCGAAAGGGCAGGTTTATCCCGTTGCTGATCTTATAAACACGGGCGAGGAAAGAAAGTTGCGCGAATCCACGTAAGCAATTGATTCTAAATGGTCATAATGCAGCTCCCATTTTCCTGTGCCAGAGCCGTCTAGCGCACGGGCAGCAGGGGCTGGCGGTCATAGGGCAGGTGCACGTTGACTGTGTGCAACAGAATGGCCGTCCTCGTAAAGTTCCCCATGAATTCGCAGAGGTCGACCAGGGCGCGGGAGAAGGTCTCCGGGCGGACCTTGTGGTCCCGGTTCGCGATGGGAATCCGGCTGCGGGAGTCCGCGTGGATGTCGCCGGGAAGCGAGGCGTTGAACTCGGCCTCGGTCAGCGGCCAGGGAGGGAGTGTTTCCTTAGACGGGTCGGGTGCCTGTTCGGATGATTGTTGGGGTGATGCCCCGGGGGTCGCGGTCCCGACCGGGCTGGATGAACAACCCGCGGCCAGCGCAACAGCGGCGAGCAAAAGAGTTAACGCAAAAAAAGTCCATCGTTCCATGCCAAGACCTCCGTATCGGCTGAATGACATGCTGAGCCTAATTATACCCGAATTCCGGCGGTCCGCGATGAAGTGTTTGGCTGCGGGCAGGTCCGGGCTAGAGACCCTTTTCCAGCAGGATCTTCCTGGGTTTGCGCCGCGCGCGGTACTTCAAGCCGAACCGCTCCGTGGCGGCCTGCCGCAGGAATCCGGCGGCCTCGGCGGGCGAATCGGTGAGAAGTATCCGGTCGATGTCCTCCGGATGGATAGCCCCTAGGCGCAGCAGGAAATGGCGCAGAAAATCGAGCATCGGCGACCAGTACCCGACGCCCAGCAGAACGAGGGGGAAGTCGCGGATCTTCTTGGTCTGGATCAGCGTGGCCACCTCAAAGAATTCATCCAGGGTTCCATACCCGCCCGGCGCCGCCACGAACCCGAAGGAATACTTCATCAGCATCAGCTTGCGGACGAAGAAATAGCGAAACTCTACCCACTTGTCCAGATAGGGGTTCGGCTCCTGCTCCTGCGGCAATGTGATGTTGCATCCGATGGAGGTCCCGGCGGCGTCTTTTGCTCCCCGGTTGGCCGCCTCCATCAACCCCGGACCGCCGCCGGTCATGACGGTGAAGCCGGTTTTAGCGATCTCGGCGCCCAGCTCCCGTGTGAGCCGGTAGTGGTGGTGCGATTAGGGAAACCGCGCCGAGCCGAATACGGTGATGCACGGGCCGACGAAGTGCAGGGAACGGAAGCCATGGATCAACTCGCGGAAGATGCGGAAGGCGCGGCGCAGCTCGTAGGCGCGGGGCTGGGGACCCTCCAGAAATGCTTCCTCTTCGTGGGAGGCGGAATCCTTCCCCCACTGGGGCTGGAGTTGTTCGAGCTCATTGGTGGATTCATCGTTCATGGTCATGGGGCCTCGTTCGTGGCCATAGTGGTCATGGGGGTCAGCGGAGTCATGGATGTCAGGAGAGTCATGTGGATAGAGTAACCCCACTTTGACCCGATGATTATGGAGATGAATAGGGAGATGTCTTGCGGGAAACCATCGCTATCGGGCACTGACCGGATTTCACGGGGTCATGTAAACTGGAGATTGGCGGGGGAGTTGCCCGTGGATAGCTAGGGGAAGCGGGACTTGCCTGGGCCGTCAATGGAGCCGTCAGCGGGGCAATGAGGCCGGTCAGGCAGGTGGTCGAGCAGGGGGGCGCCAGCCTCCGCGGGGAAGGGAAGTGAAATGCCCGGAATCCGTTTCTATACCGAATTTGATTTTGAATACGGCGTGCTGGAAACCGTGTCGCCGCTGGTCCGCCGCATCGTGGCGCGCAACCCCGGCTCGTTTACCGGACCCGGCACAGGCACATACGTTCTGGGGCATGGCCGGGTCGCGCTGATCGATCCCGGACCGGCTCTCTCCAGCCACGTGGAGGCGGTGCTGCACGCGCTGCGGAACGAAACCGTCGACCAGATCATTATTACCCATACGCATCCGGACCACTGGCCCGCGGCCTCCTCCATCCAGAGGGCCACGGGGGCGAAAACCTACGGGTTGGGAAGGGGTGGATCGGGCTACTTCGACCACGGCGTGAGGGATGGGGACGTGGTGGAGGGAGATGGCTGGCGGTTGGAGGCGGTCCACACGCCGGGCCATACGTCGGACCACATGAGCTACGGGTTGGAGCAGGAGAAGATCCTGTTTTCCGGCGATCACATCATGGGATGGTCCACCAGCGTCATCATCCCGCCGGACGGGGATATGGGCGACTACCTGCGCTCCCTGCGGAAGGTGCTGGCAAGGGACGAGGCCGTCTATCTACCCACGCACGGCCCGGCAATCACCGATCCGAAGACCCATGTGAAGGCGTTCATCGAGCATCGCAATCAGCGGACGGAGGCGATCCTGGCGTGCTTGCGCGACGGGATTACCGAGGTGGATGACATCGTCCGGAGGGTGTATGCGGGGGTGCATCCGGGATTGCGCGGTGCAGCGGGACTGTCGGTGCAGGCGCATCTGATCGAGATGGTCCGCACCGGGCAGGCGGAGTGCGACGGACCAGCCGAAATGGCTCATCGTTACCGGGCGGGGCGCCCGGGACGTTCCGGTCAATGATCCGATGATCCTAGCGAACTTTTCCTGCCAAACGAAAATCGAAACGCGGAACGGGAGGCATTCCGGCCGGTCACGGGCCGTGACCTGGATCACGGCATGGGACATGGCATGTGTTCGTGACCTGGGACGTGGTATGGGTCGTGTCCCATATGGATCAGATTGCCGTTCGATTACACCCGATTTGTGGTAAGAATTGTCATCTGGATTGCTGGATGGCTGGATGCAAGCGAAATAGCCACATTGCGATTTGCGGGCGAAATAGGAATGATACGGAGGTGGTCGGATGAGGGACCGGGGTGGAGACAGAGGCGGTTGGAGCGTGGTGAGGAAGAGCTTCGTGCTGCTGGTGGTGATGGCCGCAGCGGTGAACGTGGGGTTGGCGCAGATCGCGCAGATGAGCGCCGAGGAGGAAGAGGCGTATCGTAATACGCCCTCCGAGCCATTCCGTGTGATCGGCAATATCTATTACGTGGGGCCGACGCTGCATATTACGTCCTTTCTGATCCGGACGACGGATGGACTGATCCTGCTGGATACCGGTTACGAGAAGTCGGTTCCGGCCATCCGAGAGAACGTCGAGAAGCTGGGGTTCGACCTGCGCGACGTGAAGATCATGCTGAACAGCCACGCCCACGGCGATCATGTCGCCGGACATGCGCGGATGAAGGAGCTGACCGGGGCGCGGGTGCTGATCTCCAAAGCCGACAGCGATGTGGTGGAGTCCGGCGGGCGCACGGACTTTCGCGATTCCAGCTTCTGGACCCCCGCCAAGGTGGACGAGTTCATTGAGGACGGGGAGACGGTGCGGCTGGGCGAGGTAACGCTGACGGCTAATCTCACTCCCGGCCACACCAAGGGCTGCACGACATGGACGACAAAGGTGGAGGAGGGTGGCAAGCAATACGACGTGGTCTTCTTCTGCGGTCTGCGCCTGAACCAGGGGGTGCCGCTGATGGGAAATCCGAAATACCCGGATATCGTTCAGGACTTCGATTCCTCCATCAGGAAACTGCGCGCCCTCCCGATAGATGTCTTCCTCGGAGCGCACGGATACTGGTTCGGACTGCAAGGGAAATACCCGAAACTACAGCAAAGCAGGGAGCCGAACCCGTTCATCGACCCGGCGGGCTACCGCGCGCTGGTGGACGATCTGGAAAAAGCCTTTCTCGACCAACTGAAGGCAGAGGGTGGCACACTGTAATCGGGCAATGAGGAAAATGCGGAATTCGCTAGCCGGGAACCTTCGATGGTGCAATAATCATTAATTTCGCGGGTTCTGAAAGCCGATCATGTAATGGGTTCTGTGCGCCCGATAATTTCAGTTCCGGGAAGGGACAATGTGCTGAGTATGGCTCGCAAATTCATGTGGTTTTTCTGCCTGCTGCTGGCCGGCGGCATGGTGCAGGCGCAGGATGAAGAACAGTTTCAGGCCTGGATGCAGGAGGCAAGTCAGACCAACGGGAGCCTGAAGCTCAATATTGAAGGCAACTATGGCGACGATGCCGTTGCGGATACGGTGAAGCTGCAGGAGTTGTTCGGCAAGATGGCCGCCTTCTTCGAGCGGAAATCGTCCGACGCGTCCGAGTATGCCCGCAGCGCGGTGGACGGCTTCAAGCGGGTGGGGGAGCTGGTATCGGCCGGCGACACTGAGCAGGCCATGGCTATCTACTATGAAACCCGCGCCAACTGCTCCAACTGCCATGACGCCCATCGCGGCAGGACTTCCGTAGGAGCCTACAAGATCATCTACTGACGCCACTATTCATGACAGAGCACGTTACCGAACACAAAAAAAGGGGCCTGGGAGAGCTACCCTCCACCGCCATCAGCGGGAATGATATTACCTCCTCCTGCCTGTATGTCTCCGCGCTGGCCATCGTCTACGCTGGTGTGCTGGCTCCCGTCGTGCTCCTGATCGTCGCCGGCGTGCTTTATCTTTTCCGCTCCATCTATGCCGAGGTTGTCGGGGCTCTGCCGTTGAATGGCGGCGCCTACAACGCGCTTCTCAATACCACCAGTAAATTCCGGGCCTCCATCGCCGCCTGCCTCACGATTCTTTCCTACATGGCTACGGCGGTTATCTCCGCCGGAGAGGCCATGCACTACGCACAGAACCTGTGGCGTGGTCTTCCCGTCATCGAAGCAACCGTGATTGTTCTCGGCCTGTTCATGGTGCTGGCGATCTTCGGTATTCAGGACTCGGCAAAAGTTGCCATCGGCATCTTCCTGATACACATCTCGACGCTGGCCTTGCTGATGATCGTGGGCGGTTCCTACCTGGCCACCCACGGATTCGATGTGCTGCTCGTCAATCTGCGGACTCCGCCGGAGATCAGCCTTGGCAACGCGCTATTCTTCGGGTTTGCCGCCGCCCTGCTGGGCATCTCCGGGTTCGAGAGTTCCGCCAATTACGTCGAAGAGCAGGCCGAAGGCGTCTTTCCCAAAACGCTGCGCAATATGTGGATCGCTGTAACCGTATTCAATCCGGGGATGGCCATACTGGCCCTGGCGCTGGTGCCCATCGGCGCCGTGGAACAGAATCAGGAGACGCTGCTGGCGCACATGGGGCAACTGGCCGGGGGGCCATGGCTAGCCTGGCTGATCTCCGTGGACGCTGTTCTGGTTCTCTCCGGCGCCGTTCTCACCAGCTTCGTGGGCGTCAATGGACTGGTGAGAAGAATGACTCTGGACCGGTGCCTGCCGCAGTTTCTCCTGAAAACGAACCGGAGGAAAACCACCCACCGGATATTAATCGGATTTTTCATCCTCTGCACTTCGGTCCTGATGATTACCGGCGGAGAACTGAAAGCTCTGGCAGGCGTCTACACGCTCTCCTTTCTCGGTGTCATGGCGCTGTTTGCCATCGGCAATATCCTGCTGAAGGTGAAAAGGGCGGGTCTGCCGCGTCCCATACATGCCCCATGGCTGAGCGTCATCATCGCACTGATTGCCGTCATCGCCGGCCTGGTCGGCAACGCCGTGATGAACCCGACTTATTTGCGGGTTTTTCTACAGTATTTTGTTCCCACGGTCCTCATCGTTTCCGTGGTCCTGGGCCGTATCAAGATTCTGAAGTTCGCCTTGTTTATCATTCGTGGAGTGATCGCCTATTTCTTGAAGCGGGCGAACACTATTTCCTCCATCATCCGCCATAAAATCGACCAGATCAACGCCCAGGAGATCGTGTTCTTCACCCGTGGCGACAATGTTTCCAAGCTGAACACGGCGATGGTTTACGTCAGCAAGAACGAGGAGACCAAGAAGGTCAAGGTCGTAACAATTGTGAAAGATCCTTCGGAGGTTCCCGACCGTCTCCAGAAAGACATCAAGTTCCTGGATGAGGTCTATCCGGAGATCGTCATCGATTTCGTCGTAGTGGAAGGCACCTTCGGACCGGAATTGATTCAGGAGTTGTCGGAAAAGTGGAATATCCCCACCAATTTCATGTTCATCGGCTCGCCTACGGGCCACCTGATCTACGGGCTGGCCGAGCTCGGCGGCGTCCGGATGATCATCTGAGAAAATCCCCTTCCGGTCCTTCGTTCGCCTCCCGTTTTCCCGTCCGGTATCGCCGTCGCCAACGTCTCAACTTTGCAGAACAATAGCAATATTTCCGGAATGGGTATTGGAGTTCCGACCGTACAATACCCCTTCAGGAAAGCGCTTCACAGTGCTACACTCTGCGCTGATAGATGAGCCGGGAGAGTTCAGCCGGGAGGTTGGGTATATGCAAAAAAGTTTTGGAAGCAGGCAGGCCGGTACAATCGCAGTAGTCCTGGGTGTTTTTATTTTTTCCGTGGGACTTTTATTCATCGGAATTGTGTCGAATATCCCGACTGAGTCCTCCTCTGCCGGGCCGGTCCGGCAGACGCGGGAAACCGCGCAATTGATCTCCGTGGAGCCGTTCCCGGAATCGTTCGGGGCATTGTGCCAGTGGGTCCCCGCCAGTACGGCGGCCACGGCGTTTTCCATCGCGGGGCAGGAACCCGGCGCCGGTGCGGACGAGGACCGGAAGACAGAAGATATTGCCATCCCGCCCGTCCGGATGATCCGGGACCCGAATCCGGCGTTCAGCTCGATTGCAGTCGCGCCGGAGTCCAATATGCTGGTGGTAACGGACGAGAACCTGTTCCGGGTGCTCGAATACGACCGCCGCGACAACACTCCGGCTAATGCGCGCATGACCGAGCCCAAGAGGGTGATCGGGGGCGACCGCACCAAGGCCGAGATGATGTGCGGCGTCTATATCGATCCTGTTTCGCTCGACACCTATGTGGTGAATAACGACACGCAGGATTGGTTGGTCGTTTTCTCCAAGGATACGCAGGGCAACGCCAGGCCGGACCGCGAGCTGGCCGTGCCGCATGGGACCTTCGGCATCGCCGTGGATGAAGGCCGCCAGGAGCTCTATCTCACCGTGGAGCATCAGAACTCCGTCATCGTCTACCCCAAGATGGCCTCGGGGCAGGATGCCGCTCTGCGGGAGATCAAGGGGTCGGATACGCAGCTCGAAGACCCGCACGGCATCGCGGTGGATACGAAGAGAGACCTGCTGTTTGTTACCAACCACGGCAGCGTCAAATCGACCACACCGGTTGAGGGAGTGGGAGGCCGGGGACAACAGATTCGCGGGTCAGGCCGCTTTGAGCCGCCTTCCATTACCGTGCATGCCCGCGATGCAAGTGGCAACGCGAGCCCGCTGCGGATTATCGAGGGGCCGAAGACGCGACTGAACTGGCCGATGCAGATGGGCGTGGACATGGAGCGCGGTGAGATCTATGTCGCCAACGATATGGATCACTCCATCGTGGTCTTCGGCGTGATGGATGACGGCGACGTGGCGCCGCGCAGGGTGATCCGGGGGCCGAAGACGGGTCTGCGCAATCCGACCGGAATCGGCCTGGACCTCAAGAACCGGGAGGTCTGGGTCTCCAGCATGGGCAACCACAGGGCGCTGGCCTTCTCGCTGGACGCGGACGGCAATGTGGCTCCGAAACGGATGGTGCGGGGCGGACCGGCCGACGAGATGGGCCTGATGATCGGCAATCCCGGCGGCGTAGGATACGATACCCGGCGGGAGCAGATACTGGTTCCCAACTGAGTGGCTCATCCGCAGATTGCGATCTTTGCCAGGCTGGCAGAGGGCGGCGATCAGCCGATGAGGAATCTGGCCGGTCAGGCCACGAAGCTGAGCCGGACGATGCACGATGTCCGCTACGACGCCACCAACGACGAGGTTCTGGTAACGAATCCTTTCGCGCAGGCGCTGCTGACTTTCCGCGGCGGCGCTGACGGCAACGAGGCGCCGATTCGCATCATTCAGGGGCCCGCCACGAAGCTGGCCGGAGTGGACCGGCTGGATGTGGATCCTGTGCATGACGAGATCTTCGTTCCGAATCGCGACTCCGTTCTCGTGTTTCCCAGGACTGGGAACGGAAACGTGGCGCCCTTGCGGGAAATCATGGGATCGAACACAGGACTGCGCAATGCCTCGGCGCTTTCCGTGGACCCGCTGCACAACCTTGTGGCCGTGGGATTGAACAAAACCGGGCGCGTTGTGACGCAGGCAGCCGATGGGTCGATGACGGCACGGTCATCGGGTCAGAACGGCGCATTGATCGTATTCAACCGGACCGATGATGGAAACGTGAAGCCACGCAATCTGGTTCGGGGGCCGGACTCCGGAATCATTCGGATTACCCAGATGGCCGTTTATGCACCAAGAAAACTGATGATCGCAACGCAGCCCGGAGAGATCTCCGACATGGAGCCGGAAGGCGCTTTCGTAGGGATCTGGAGTCTGGATGATGATGGCGACATCCCGCCGCTGTGGAAGATCGGCGCCGGGCCGACCACTACGATGCGCAAGCCACGGGGCATCGTTCTGGACCCGAAGAATAAGGAGTTAATCGTCGCCGATATGCGGCTCAACGCCGTGTTGACGTTCTACTTCCCCGACATGTTCTAGCGGGGTGGCCGCATCACAGGTCAGAAAAAACCAGTGGGGATGGGGTGCAAGCGGCGGAGGACAGGCTTCTTCGGAATGTGAGGCTAATCGGCAGAGGCGAGTTGGGAGCGAAGTTTGTAACGTTGAATCTTCCCCGTGGCGGTCTTGGGCAGATCATCCACAAAATGAAATTGCCGGGGGCACTTGTAATGGGAGATCTGCGAGCGGGTGAATTCGCGGAGATCATCGGCCATCTTCTGGTCGCCCGAGAAGCCGGATTTGAGGACAATGAAGGCCGCCGGTTTATCGAGGCCCTGGGAGTCCGGATGGGGGACGACGGCAGCTTCGGCGACGGCCGGGTGTGACAGCAGGGTGGATTCGACCTGGATGGGGGAGACCCAGATGCCGCCGACTTTGAACAGATCGTCGGTGCGGCCGTGGTAGGACAGGGTGCCCTGATCGCTCAACTCATATTGGTCGCCGGTACGGAGCCATTCGCCGTAAAAAGTCTTCTTGCTGGCCTCGTGGTTTCGCCAGTAATAAGAGGCCGTGCAGGGACTGGACATCCATAGCTCGCCGGTTTCACCGGCGTCGGCGTCCGTGCCGTCGGGCTTGACGAGCCGCGAGGTGTGCTCGGGGAGAACGGTGCCGCTGGAATCGGGAACGATAGCGCCGAGACGGTTCGTAAGGAAGATATAACCAAACTCAGTAGAGCCAACTCCATCAATTACTTCCAGGCCAGTCTTCTCCTTCCACTCTAAGAAAAACTGGGCGGGCAGGGCCTCGCCCGCGGAGATGCAGAGCCGGAGGCTGGAGAGTTTTTTCGCGTCCATATCATCGCGCATCAGACGGCCATAGCCGGTCGGTACGCAGAAGAAAAGGGTGGGCTTGTACTGACTGATGAAATCGAAGATGCGGTCCGGCTCCGGGCGCATGGGCATGAGAACCACCCCGCTGCCGACCCAGAGTGGAATGAAGAGAGAGTTGCCCAGTCCATAGGAGAAAAACAGCCGGGAGACGGAGAATACGATGTCTTCCGGCACCATGCGGAGGACGTTGTTGATATAGGGCTCGATGGCAAACAGGGTGTTCTTGTGCAGGTGTACCGCGGCTTTTGGCGAGCCGGTGGACCCGGAGGTGTAGACCCAGTGCGAGGGGTCCTGCTTGTGTGTGGGCGCCGGGTCAAGCTCGGGAGACTGGGAGGAGACGAGCTGCTGGAAATCATGGGCGCCATCTACTCCATTTCCACGAACCGCGATGATGGCGCGGAGCTTGTTCTGGCGCAGGATCTGCTCGATCTGCTGGAGAAATTCTCCTTCCCCGACAACGCAGCGGGCGCGGCTATGGCGGATGTAGAACTCAAGCTCGGAAGGGAGGGCGAAGGTGTTCAGACCGATGGGAATCGCTCCGATCTTCATGGCTCCGAGATAGGTGAAGATGAACTCGGGCGAGTCGCGCAGCAGCAGCAGGACGCGCTGTTCCCGCCGGATGCCGAGCGAGAGCAGGGCATTGCCGGTCTGGTTGACGAGCTTGGCGAGTTCATCGTAAGTAAACTTGCCGGCCGGCCCATGCAGCGCGACGTTTGACCCACGGCCTTCGGCCAGATGGCGGTCCGTCATCACGGCGGCGAAGTTGAAGATCTCGGGAAGATCTTCCGGGCTTTTGACTGACCGCAGGTCCTTATCACCCCACGACAAGCCGTACTTGCTCGACATGCACTCCTCCGAAGAAAAATTAGTGTCGCAGGGCAGCCATCACCCGGCGACCGCGTTCCATATAGGCCTCGTCCATATCGGGATTCTCATACCGAATGCCGGTGGAGACGCGGGCCGAGCCTTCGTAGTCCAGGGCTTTATCCTCCAGGATGGAGTCGATGCGCAGGTTGATCCAGGCCATATCGGGAAACCCGTCCAGGCCCGGAGCCAGGTCCGAGGCCGTGGTCTGAAGGTAATAGGCCATCTCCTCGTCCACGACAATCAGTGTTGCCTTGGGGTTCCGGCGCAGGTTGGCCGTGGTGCTGCTGACGTTCCACGGAGCGATGCGAATGTTGCCGGAATCCACCGCGACTGTCTCCAGCAGGCTGAGCATGGCCACGTAGGGCCAGCCACCCTCATCAATGCTGACGAGCAGGATGACTTTGTCCAGGTGCTGGTCAATCTGATGACCGCCGAGCAGGGAAAAGAGCTTCTCGGGCAAGACCGGATCAAGCCTTCTGGACAACAGTAACCTCCCGCCAACGAAGCGAAACAGTAAATATACGACATCAGGGAGATGAAATGAATAGATTCTGACGGGTGGAGTGAATCGAAAGAGGCAATGACTATGGAGGGAAGGGTTCTTTCGGCGGGGGGAGCGCTGGCCGGTTTATGGCCGAAGGCGGCGGAAATAGGACTGACAACGGCGGACATCGAGCAGTATCTGCGTCCGTAAAGCTGCCGGTGATGCGAACTTCTTTTCATCGCGCAGCCGGTAGTGAAATGACAGTTCCATAGATTGGGGGGCAGGGCCGTCCCAGGACTGGAGCAGGTGCGTTTCCACGCCGAGCGGGCGGCCGGGAAAGGTGGGGCGGGAGCCGATGTTGGTTACCGAGGGCAGTGGCGCGGAGAAGGTGTCAGAAGGAGGGGCGGGATCGCTGGAAGCTGAGATGCGGGTGGTGGTGATGTAGACGCCGGTGCGCGGCAGCAGGCCGGCGTAGGGTCCGAGGTTCAGGGTGGGGACGGTCTCGGTGCGGCCGATGCCGAGGCCGGCTTCGATGGGACCTCGGACGGAGAATGGGTGGCCGAGCAGACGGTTTGCGAGCGGGATGTTGCCGGTCTCCAGCAGGGTCCGGATCTCCGAGCTGCTGACGATTCGTTTCCGGTGGTAGATGCACGGAAAAATCTCGACCTCAAACTTGAGACGCGCGCCCAGCTCGCGCAGCAGTTCCGGGTTGCCCGCCTGACGGTGTCCGAACCGGAAGTTTTCCCCGATGATCACAGTGCGGACCTGGAGCGCGCCGACCAGAACGCGGTCGACGAACGCGGCCGGACTCCAGTGAGACATCTCGTGGGTAAAAGGAAGCAGCAGCAGGTGGTCGATGCCGGAGCGGGTCAGCAGCTCCAGACGGACGGGTGGCGGTGTGAGCAGTTGGGGGGCGCGCTCGGGAACCAGGACGGCGAGCGGGTGCGGCTCGAAGGTGACGGCAACGGATTTGCAATTCTGCTCCAGGGCCAGTTGCCGGACGCGGCCGAGAAGCTGGCTGTGGGCGCGGTGGATGCCGTCGAAGCTGCCAATGGTGGCCACGCTGGGGCCGGAGTGCCCGGTTATCTCTTCGAGGGATCGAAAGATCTGCATCACAATATATAGTTTACCGTGCGCTGGGGGGCGGCCGGGCCGGCGGCGTCAGATGTCGAACTCCAGTTGCATGCCGTCGTGGCAGAGACGGACGTGGGATGGCAGGGCGGCGTTGGTTTCCCGATGGCCGAGGTCGTGGGCGATGTGCGTCAGCCAGGCCTGCCGGGGATTGAGCCGTTTGACCTGTTCGAGCGCCTGGGCCACGGTCATGTGGGTGGGGTGGGAGAGATGGCGGAGGGCGTCGAGGAAGATGGTGTCGACGCCTTTCAGCAGGCGTGCCGAGGAGGCCGGGATCTCGTTGTAGTCGGTGAGATAGGCGACCGGGCCGAAGCGGAACCCCAGCACCTCCATCCGGCCGTGGATGACGGGGATGGGTATCACTTCCAGGCCAAAAAGCTCGAAGCGTTTCTCAATGAGATGATCGGTGATCTGCGTTACGCCACCCCAGGGCCAGTTCCCGTCATAGATATATTGAAAGATACTGTGCAGGCCGGCGAGAGCGGGGCGGTTTCCGTAAATGGGGATGGGGCCGCCCATGATCTGGTTGAGGGGGCGGACATCGTCGAGGCCCAGGATGTGGTCGGCGTGGGCGTGGGTGTAAAGGATCGCGTCGAGCCGTTCCATGCCCGCGCGGATGGACTGAGTGCAAAAGTCGGGGCCGGTGTCGACAATGACGGTGCGGCTGTCATAGCGCAATAGGATGGAGGGGCGCATGCGTTTGTCCTGCGGGTCCGTAGAGAGACAGACCTTGCACCGGCAACCGATCACGGGCACGCCCGTCGAAGTTCCCGATCCCAGAACTGTAAGCTCCAGACGCATTTAATGGATATTCCCGGAATGCTTGGTGAGTTCGACAAAGGCCATCCGCAGTTCATGGAGGCTGCCGGAGAGGATTTCGTCCTCCCGCAGGGTCAGATTTCCCTTGGTTTTCTGTTGCAGAATGCCGATGAGATCAATGGTCTCCTTTGCCGAGGGCAGGTCGGGGCTGGCTGGAACTTCGCCGGGACGGGCTGCGAGACCAAGCTGGAGCATGGCCGTGGTGACGAGAGACATGATCAATTGTTCGAATTGAATGCCGCCGCTCAGGCTGTCTGCCGTCTCTGCCGAAGATGATTCGGCAGCCGGTTCCTCAGTTTTTTCCTCCTGAGGTGGAGTTGTCTCCGGGGAGGACTGAGGGGCGCGTCCCGGGCCGGGAGCGGCAGACTCGGCCGGAGAGTCCGGACGGGGAGGGGCAGTGGATGGCTGGGGAGCCGGCGGCTCCGGCGCTGCCGCAGCGGGCTCGTCTTCCGCCAGGGTGTCGGATTCGGGTCGAACGTCGCCTTCCGAGGTGAACTTGCGGCGGTCGACTACCTTGAATTCGACTGGTTCGTCTCCATGTTCGTCAGGCATTCGGTTTACGCGGTCCTTTCATCAGGGGCTTTGCGGGAGGGCTAATTGAAATTCCCAGAAGGGAAGTTTACCGCGTTCGCCGGGGGGCGGGCAAGACGGCAACGGGCGCGATGACGAAATGAGGCGGAAAAGGGGATGCCCATGACCAAGTAAAGGCACTTCGCGATCCATCTTCCTTTAAAAATAATGGTTGGCGATGAGCTGTATTTACTGTTTGACGGATGCGCTGGCAGCGGGAGTGTTTCTGTCCGTACTGACACAACGGGGAAGTCGTTGCCGGTGTGGCAGGAGAATGTGTTTGCGAACCAGGTGTCAACTATTGCATCTGGCATTGCATATGGCATGGTATCCGGAGTTGTTGGCAACCGTCTGGAGCGGCCGGGCGGGGACAACTGCCTGGGAGGAGTAATCAGTGTCTGGCGCGCGACTCGGTGAAGTGATGGTGAAGGAGGAGTTGATCTCCCAATCCCAGCTGACCGAGGCAATGGAACACCAGAAAAAAAGCGGCGGGCGGCTGGGAAGCTGTCTGGTGAAGCTGGGATTTGTATCCGACGAGGAAGTAACAACTTTTCTTTCACTCCAGTACGGCGTTCCCTCGATTAATCTGACCTACTTTGAAGTGGATCCGGACGTCATCCGGCTGGTGCCGGAAGACACGGCCCGGCGGTACGAGGTGGTGCCCCTGAGCCGCGTGGGTTCGTCGCTGACGATTGCGATAGTGGATCCCACGAACGTCTTCGCGATGGACGACATCAAGTTCATGACGGGCTTCAATGTGGAGCCGGTGGTGGCTTCGGAGACGGCGATCCATGAGGCGATCGAAAAGTTTTACGCCGAGGGCCAGGGCGACGCGCTGAAGCGCGTCATGGAAGAGTTCGCCGAGGACGGCGACGAAGTGCTGGAGCTGGATGTCGGCGAAGAGGAGCTTTCAGCCGACGAGCTGGAGAGCGCTGCCGGAGACGCCCCGGTAGTGAAACTGGTCAACATCATTCTGCGCGAGGCGCTCGGGCGGGGCGCCAGCGATATCCACATGGAGCCTTACGAGAAGAAATACCGGGTGCGGTACCGCATCGATGGCGTGCTGCATAACGTGATGAGTCCGCCGATGAAGATGAAGGATGCCATCACGTCGCGCGTGAAGATCATGGCGAAGCTGGACATTGCGGAGAAGAGACTGCCGCAGGATGGACGCATCATGCTGCAGTTGCAGCAGAAAGGCAAGCGCAAGGCGCTGGACTTCCGGGTGAGTGTGCTGCCCACGCTCTATGGCGAAAAAGTCGTATTGCGGCTACTGGACAAGGAAAACCTGCGTCTGGACATGACCAAGCTGGGATTTGAACAGGATTCGCTGGATAAGTTCGAACGGGCCATCCTGAAGCCCTATGGCATGGTCCTGGTTACAGGACCGACGGGAAGCGGCAAGACCAACACGCTGTACTCAGCCATTTCAAGGCTCAATAACTCGAATACGAACATCGTTACCGCTGAAGATCCCGTTGAGTTCCAGCTGACGGGGGTCAATCAGGTGCAGATGAAGGAGCAGATCGGGCTCAACTTCGCTGCGGCGCTGCGATCCTTTTTGCGGCAGGACCCGAACATCATTCTGGTGGGTGAGATCCGGGATTTTGAAACAGCGGAAGTGGCGATCAAGGCGGCGCTGACCGGGCATCTGGTGCTCAGCACGCTGCACACCAACGATGCGCCGTCCACGATCAGCCGGCTG
This sequence comes from Terriglobia bacterium, assembly GCA_963662495.2. Lineage (GTDB taxonomy): Bacteria > Acidobacteriota > Terriglobia > 2-12-FULL-54-10 > 2-12-FULL-54-10 > SHUM01. The sequence continues at coordinate 298,705 of CAXVYQ010000012.1, read as the reverse complement.
ATGAACATGGGAATCGAGCCGTTCCTGGTGGCTACCTCGGTGCATCTGATCTGCGCGCAACGGCTGGTGCGACGGATCTGCGCGGACTGTAAGGAAGAGGTCAAACCGCCGCAACAAGCGCTAATCGATGCGGGATTCATGCCCGATGAATTGAAAAAGGTGCAGGTGTTCAAGGGCAAGGGCTGCGAGAAGTGCAACGATAGCGGCTACAAGGGGCGTGTGGGCCTCTATGAAGTACTGGAAGTATCTGACGAGATCAGGGAACTGGTGCTGGTGGGAGCTTCCGCTCTGGAACTGAAAAAGAAAGCGATCGATTGCGGCATGACCACGCTGCGCCGGAGCGGACTGGCCAAGGTGCGTGAGGGAATGACGACCCTGGAAGAGGTCATGCGCGAGACGGTGCTCTAGCAGGCCGCGAAGGTGTGGGGCCCACAAGGCGCCCGCCACTGTCGGCATCACAGGAGTCCGGAGCATTGAGCCCGGGCAGGAGGAATGGGAATGGGTTTATCGTTGAGCGAACTGCTGAAAAGAATGCTCGAGATGGATGGCAGTGATCTACATATCACGACAAACAGTCCGCCGCAGATCCGCGTGGACGGATCGTTGCGCCCTCTGGATATGTCTCCCATGACGGCGTCAGGGACTAAGCAATTGTCCTACAGCGTTCTGACGGATGCGCAGAAGCACCGCTTCGAGGAAAATCTGGAATTAGATTTCAGCTTTGGGATCAAGGGAGTGGCGCGGTTCCGGGGCAACCTCTTCAATCAGAGGGGCGCCGTCGGTGCGGCATTCCGAATGATCCCCTACGAAATCCGTTCCTTCGATCAATTGGGCCTGCCTGAAGTGGTTTCCAAGATGTGTGACAAGCCGAGAGGGCTGATCCTGGTAACGGGACCCACGGGAAGCGGCAAATCCACCACGCTGGCCGCCATGTTGGACAAGATCAACAACGACCGGCACGATCACTTGATCACGATCGAGGACCCCATTGAATATCTGCACGGACACAAGAACTGCCTGGTGAACCAGCGCGAGGTGCATTCCGATACGCACTCGTTCACGAATGCCCTGCGGGCGGCTCTCCGCGAGGACCCGGACGTGGTGCTGATCGGCGAGATGCGCGACCTGGAGACCATTGAGGCCGCGCTGCGAATCGCTGAAACCGGCCATCTGACCTTTGGAACCCTGCACACGAATTCCGCGGCATCCACGATCAATCGTGTGATAGACGTATTCCCGGCGCACCAGCAGTCAAAGGTGCGGGCTCAGCTTTCACTGGTGCTGGAAGGAATCATGTGCCAGTCGCTGCTGGTAAAGGCGTCCGGGTCGGGGCGGTGTATGGCGCTGGAGGTGTTGGTTCCGAATTCGGCTGTGCGCAACCTGATCCGCGAAGACAAGATTCACCAAATATACTCGGCGATGCAGACGGGGCAGGCGAAATACGGGATGCAGACATTCAATCAGTCGCTGGCATCGCTGTTTTTCGCGAAGCAGATCTCCTTGGAGACAGCGCTGCTGCGGTCACACAACGCAGATGAATTGCAGGACATGATCAACCGGGGAGTCGGTCTGCTGAAGCCGGCGAAAGGCGCTCCGGCCAGCGTGGGCCGCAAGTAAAGAGCTGGTCGAAGCCGAGGAAAAGGCGGCACGGTGAAATCCACCGGGGCGGCAAGGAGGAGCAAGCATGCCTGTATACGTGTTTGATGGACGCACGATCCAGGGCACGAAAATCTCTGGCGAACGGGAAGCCGACAGCAAGGCGGCATTGACCGCGGTGCTGCAGCGGGAGAGGATTCGTCCAATAAAGATCAAGGAAAAGGGTAAGGAATTCGCGTTGCCCACCTTCGGGCAGAAGAGTGTTACCGCGAAAGATCAGGCAATCTTTTACCGCCAGTTTTCCGTGATGATCGATGCGGGTCTGCCCCTGGTGCAATGCCTGGATATTCTGGGGGCGAATCAGGAGAATCAAACATTCCAGAAGACCCTGAACGACGTTCAGTCGCGCGTGGAAGGCGGCTCCACACTGGCAAACGCACTGCGGGAGCATCCGAAAATATTCGATGAACTCGTTGTGAATATGGTAGACGCGGGGGAAACGGGCGGTATTCTGGACAAAATTCTGCAACGGCTGGCCAATTATGTGGAGAAGGCGGTGAAACTGCGCGCTGCGGTCAAGTCTGCTCTCATCTATCCGGTAGCCGTGGTTGCAGTCGCCATCATCGTGGTTGGTTTGTTGTTGTGGAAAGTGGTTCCGATCTTTGCAAACCTGTTTGCATCCCTCGGCGTGACGCTTCCATTACCAACCCGGATCGTAGTGGGGATCAGTGGCTTTCTGGGAACGTTCGGATGGGTATTTATTGGTATTTGCATACTCTCCTTTTTTGCCCTCCGGTCCTATTACGCGACCGAGGGAGGCAAGTTGTTGATTGACTTGATCATGCTCAAGTTTCCGATATTCGGTCCCCTGCTGCGCAAGATCGCAGTCGCGCGGTTCACGCGAACCTTGGGGACGCTGATCACCAGCGGCGTGCCCTTGCTGGAGTCGATGGACATCACGGCACGGACCAGCGGCAATGCGGTGGTGGAAAAAGCGATCCTGAAAGTCCGCAAAGCTGTGGAAGAAGGACAGACGCTGACCGATCCGTTGCGGGAAACGGGAGTGTTCCCGAACATGGTGGTTCAGATGATCGCCGTGGGCGAGCAGACCGGCGCCATGGATGCCATGCTGCAGAAGATCGCCGATTTCTATGAAGACGAAGTGGATGCAGCCGTTAAAAATATGCTGACGCTGCTGGAGCCGGTGATTATCACGTTTCTGGGCGGCACCGTCGGTTTCGTGGTTGTATCCCTGTATCTGCCGATGTTCGAACTCATCGCGCAGTTGTCATAGCATTCGCGGAAACTGATCGCGGGAGAACAAAAGGGGGGAGGCGCGAATAACGTGCCTCCCCCCTTCTATTTGGAGAGGGAACCGGGATGCTTCAACTGGGAAGGCTGGTATAATAGGGCAGCGGACCTGACAGTGGGTTGGTGCATCCACGCCTGCCCGGTATGCAGCGGGTTCGGCCGCCGAAGAATCACCTGGCGTGAAAGAAGGTATCCATGAAACACACCAGCACAACAGGAATCCGGAAGATGAAAGAACGGGCGGAAAAGATCGTGATGGTAACCGCCTACGATTACCCCTCGGCAGTGCTCGTGGATGAGGCGGGCGTGGACGTGATTCTGGTGGGCGATACGCTCGGCATGGTCGTGCTGGGTTACGATTCGACGATCCCGGTAACCTTGGATGACATGGTGCATCATACGAAAGCGGTCGTGCGGGGAGCGAAACGAGCTCTGATAACGGCGGACCTGCCGTTCCTGACGTATCAGACCGGCTCGCAGGACGCACTGCGCAATGCGGGGCGACTGATACAACAAGGCGCCGCCGCGGTAAAACTGGAGGGCGGAATTGATATCTGTCCGCAGGTGCGGGCTCTGGTCTCGGCGGGAATCCCGGTGATGGGGCATCTCGGATTGACTCCGCAATCGATCCATGTGTTGGGCGGCTATAAGGTGCAGGGACGGGATGAAAAGTCCGCGCAGAAATTGTTGGCCGAAGCCCGGTCTCTGGAGGATGCGGGAATTTTTTCGCTGGTGCTGGAGTGCATCCCGGCAGATCTGGCCGCCCGTATCACCGAGACTCTCAGCATTCCGACCATCGGCATCGGAGCCGGGCCGCATTGCGACGGACAGGTTCTGGTGCTTCATGATCTGTTGGGGATAGAGGGAAGTGTCCGACCGAGGTTCGTGAAACAATACGCCCATTTGTCGGAAACCATTCGGTCCGCTGTGGCGCAGTACGCACAAGAAGTGCGCCAGGAGCAGTTTCCCACTCTGGAGCAAAGTTATCTCTCCCATGAGACCGCTTCCTTACCGACCACTCCGACCACGAGCCGTAAATGACAGCGGTTTTCCGCACCATTCCTGAAATCCGGGCCTGGGTTCTGGAGCAGCGAACGGCAGGGCGGGTGATCGGTCTGGTCCCGACAATGGGTGCGTTGCATGAAGGACACCTTTCGCTGATTCGAGCCTCGAAATCAGCGTGCGACCGGACGATCCTGACGGTCTTTGTCAATCCCACACAATTTGGACCGGGTGAGGACCTGGAGCATTATCCGAAAGATTTCGACCGGGACCTGCGACTGGCAAGCGGGCTGGGCGTGGACGGGGTGTTTCATCCGGCGACGGCGGAGATGTATCCGGAGCCTCTGGTTACATTTGTGGAGCCGGGAAGCCTGGCCGGGCTGCTCTGCGGCCAGTTCCGGCCGGGGCACTTTCGCGGCGTTGCAACGGTGGTCGCCAAGCTGTTTCACATCTGCGAGCCGCATAGAGCATACTTCGGGCAGAAGGACGGGCAGCAGGCGGTCGTCATTCAACGGATGGTGAGGGATCTGAATCTGCTGGTCCGGATCGAGATCTGCCCGACGGTTCGGGAGGCGGATGGACTGGCGGTCAGCTCCCGCAACTCATATCTGAGTGCGAAGGAACGCCGGAAGGCCACGGTTCTGTACCGGGCATTGCAGGCAGCCGAGACCATGGTGCGTAGCGGAGTCAGGAGTACGACCCGGATCGAGGACCGGATGCAGGAGGTGCTGCGCTCCGAGAAGGACGTGGAGATTCAGTATGCGCGCGTTCTGGACCGGGAAACGCTGGATCAGATGCAGGAGCTGGTACCCGGAGCGATGGTGGCCGTGGCCGTGCGCATCGGGACGACGCGCCTGATCGACAACATCATCCTGGGACAGGCGGACTGAACGGCATGCGGATCGATAAGGTCTATACGAGAACGGGAGACGAAGGGCAAACCAGTCTGTCGCAGGGCGAGCGAGTCAGCAAAACCTCGCTGCGGGTGGCGGCTCTGGGCGAAGTGGATGAACTGAACAGTTTGTTCGGGGTGGTTCGGGCAAAGCTGGCACCATCCCCCGTGCAGGAGTTGTTGGGGAAAATCCAGAGCGATCTGTTCGTACTGGGAGCGGATTTGTCTTGCACCATGCAAAAGGAGGCCGCCGGTGCGGCTGCCCGCATGCGGCGAGTGGGTGAGAGCGAGGTGAAAGCTCTGGAGGAGACGATCGATCGATACAATGAGATGCTGCCCCCGCTGGAGGAGTTCATCCTGCCGGGCGGGGGAGAGGCAGGAGCGTTGCTGCACCTCTCGCGCGCGGTGGCGAGGCGAGCGGAACGGGCCGTCGCGGCATTGGCGGAGGCGGAGACGATCAATCCGCTGGCGCTTGCGTACCTGAACCGACTGTCGGATCTGCTTTTTGTTCTGGCCCGAAAATCGAATCGAGATGAAGGACGGGCGGAGACGACCGCGGAATTCCACTAAACTTTTTCGAAGCGAACCCTTACAAAACATTGCCCCAGACGAGGCGGGCCGTTTCCATCATGAGATCGAGCTTGCGCCATTGCTCGTCCTCGGTGATATTGTTGCCGCGGATGTCGGAGGCAAAGCCGCATTGGGGGCTCAGTGCGAGCTGCTCCAGGGGGAGGAACCGGGCGGCCTCGTCGATGCGGCGGCGGATCTCATCGACGGTCTCCAAACGGCCGACCTTGGTCGTGATCAGGCCCAGAACAACGACTTTATCCTTTGGCACGAAGCGAAGAGGCTCGAAAGTACCGGCGCGTTCCGTGTCGTATTCGAGCAGCAATCGCTGGTGGCGCAATCCATGAAAGAGCCGCTCGGCGATTTCATCATAGGCCCCCTCGCGATGCCACATGCTCTGCCGGTTGCCGCGGCAGAGGTGCATGCCGAATACTGCCTCATGAAAGCCCTCGATCACGGCGTTGTCGGCATTCATAGCCTGCTCGAGCAGTGCGGCTGGATCGGCGCCCTGAGATCGGATCACCTCCAGCGAATTGTGATCGACGTAGCGCGTGTAACTGGGGCCGTCCATCTGCACATAGCGGCAGCCCTGCTGGATCAGCTCACCGACAATCTGCTGCTGCACACTGATGACATCCTGGAGGAACTCCTCGGAGCTTGAATAAAAAGGGCGCGAAGCCGCTTCGTCATAGCCCTGGCAGATGCGGTCCGTATCGATCAGGGTTGCTTTGACAGGGATATCCGTCAGCGTTTGTGCAAACCGGAACTCCTCAAGAGGACGGTTCCTCATAAGGCGCAGCCGGCTGGTAACGGCCCGGTGGGTGTGCAGCGTGGGATCGGAACCGCGCATCGTCCGGCTGGCCGGATCGGATCGCTCATCCTGTAGCGATTCGATTACCTTCCGCATGCCGGAGCCCCATTGCTCCATCCCGGCGACTTCGCCGAAACTTTCCATGAAGTTGACACGGCGGAATTCGCCATCGGAGACAACGGACAGGCGGAGCTTCTCCTGATGGCGGACGACGTCGCGTATGATCTCGTCCTGGATATGGGCAAGACGGGAAGCCGATATATCTCCCCGGGCAAAGTCGCTAAAGGCCGACCGCAGCCTCTCGGGGCGCTGGAGGCTGCCCACCTGGTCCACCCGCATTCCCAACAGCTTTTCGCGGTCCATGAGGCTAACTCCGCATTAGATTTCAAACCAGGTCAACTGATGAAATTCCCTGAAGCGATTTTCAATGACTTCCTTTGGCAGATTCCTGAGCCGGTCGAGCCCAAATTTTTCAACGGCCAGGCTGCCCATGACCGAGCCATAGATGACGGCACGGCGGAGCTGTTCGGAAGAGAACCCGTCATCTGACGGATTGAGTGAGGCGAGATAGCCCATGAATCCGCCCGCAAAGCTATCCCCGGCGCCGGTGGGATCAAAAACGTGCTCGAGCGGAAGAGCCGGCGCACTAAAGATGTGGTCCTCCTGGAAGATGGTGGCGCCGTTATCACCGCGTTTGATGAGGACGCTGTGGGGACCCATGGCACGAATGGTGCGGGCGGCCCTCAAGAGGTTGTACTCGCCGCTGAGCAGCCGGGCCTCCTCGTCATTGATGATGAGGATGTCGATCTCCCCGAGCGTCTTGATCAAATCATCCCGCTGCCCCTCGATCCAGAAGTTCATCGTGTCGCCCGCCACCAGCTTCGGCGCCGACATCTGCTGGCGGACCGATAGCTGTAGCTGGGGTGCGATATTGCCCAGAAACAGATAGGGAGATTCCCGGTAGTGCGTGGGGAGTTTCGGCTCGAACGAGCCCAACACGTTGAGCTGGGTGTCGAGCGTGGTGCGCTCGTTCATATTGGCACTATATTCCCCGGACCAGAAAAAGGACTTACCCTCGACGCGCTCGAGTCCTTCGGTACAGATTCCGTGGTCCAGAAAGACCTGATGGTGCTCCTCCTCGAAGTCCTCTCCCACCACGCCGACAATACGGACGGGGGTGAAGTAGCTGGCCGCGAGGGAAAAATAACTGGCCGAGCCTCCCAGCATCCGGTCCTTGTATCCATGGGGTGTGCGGACAGCGTCGAATGCGACCGTGCCGACTACCAACAAACTCATTGTTTCCCTCCGGCAAGATATTTCCCAATCAGCAGGTCGAGATTCTTCCGCGTTTCAGGAGGAATCGTTGTGGGATCGGTAATCAGTGCGTTTTCCAGGCTGGTACTGCAATGGCAGGACCTTTCCCGTGGCAGAGTATCCAGGGCGTGAATCAGCACCTTCGATGCGTTATCGGCGTTTGTGGTGAGCGTGGAGATAATTTGCTGCACCGTAACGGCATCATGATCCGGATGCCAGCAATCGAAATCGGTAACCATGGCCACGGTGGCGTAGCAGAGCTCGGCTTCGCGAGCCAGCTTTGCTTCCTGCAGGTTGGTCATGCCAATGACATCCATGTTCCACGAACGGTAGAGATTGGATTCCGCCTTGGTGGAAAAAGCGGGTCCTTCCATGCAGAGATACGTCCCGCCATTATGGACGGGGACGCCGGCGTTCCGGCACGCCTTGTCGAGTGCCTGTAGCACATCCGGGCAGACTGGATCGGCGAATCCGATGTGCGCCACCACGCCATTTCCAAAAAAAGTGGAGATGCGACCCCGCGTACGGTCTACAAACTGGTCGGGGAGGAAAAACATCAGAGGAGGGATATCCCCCCGCAGCGAACCGACGGCGCTGAAGGAAAGGATTCGTTCCACGCCCAGTTTCTTGAACCCGTAAATATTGGCACAGAAATTCAGCTCGGAAGGCAGGATGCGGTGGCCTCTGCCATGGCGAGCAAGAAAAGCAAGTCTCCGGCCACGAATGGTTCCCAGCACGTATTTATCGGACGGCGGCCCCCAGGGGGTCTCGACGCTTACTTCTTCTACGTCTTCCAAGCCGGGCAATTCATAAAGCCCACTGCCCCCGATGACTCCGATCTCTGCTGATTGCATGCAAGTCCATTTCTCAGGCCTGCCAGCAGGCTGGCCTGGTGAGTGATGCGAACAACTCTCTCCGGAAACGCGATCGCGGGATGACGTTGCGCCATCACCCGGACAAGCGTTTCAGTTGGGAAGATCTCTATAAGCTTATGTAAAAAATACACTTATAGCATAGCCCGAAGGAGGGGTCAAGAAAGGCAGGTGGAGTGAATGGGTTAGCCGGGAACAATTACACTGCTGAAAGATAGGATCATGGTATCGGACGTGGGTTTTCCGAAGACCATTGCGGGCTGGAAATATGTGAACAGCAGACGATTGCGCAACTCACGAATGCCCTGCTCGTTGACGGTTCCGACGAGGATGTCGTAGTCGGCAACCCGGCCCTGGTGGTCAATCAGAACCTGGACAACCAGATTTTCCGTGTTGGCCCCTGGTTCGATTGGCCCTGATACGCGGAGCCGGGGGGGAGTGTGCAAGGCGAGGGGAACATCATTGGAGATGACCGGTGCCGGCGGAGAGATTTGAGGGACGAACATCCCGAAGATGATCAGGGCGGACAGCAGTCCGGAAAAGGCGGGAAGGGCAAAGGGACTCCAGTCATTCACCCATCTCCAGGCGAAACGGCGCAACCGAGTTTTACGGGCGCGTTCCCGCGAAATCCTCAGGCGGATTTTCATGGCCAGATCATCCGGCATCGGCGGTGCGGGTGTTTCCTGCATCGTGGAACGCAGGTCTTCAAATAGGGCGAGATCCTCGCGGCATTTCTCGCACTGGCGAGTATGGTTCCAGAGGGTGCGGTGAGTGGCCGGCGAAAGGATCATATCCATACAACCGGAAAGAAGTCTGCGAAATTGAAACCAATGCCACATATGCATATCTACTCTGCCGGACTCCAGACAGGGATAGTAGCCTCGGAGGGCTGGAGCGCGGCTTCGACCTGATATCGCAAAGCGTGCCGGGCTCTGGAAAGGCGGGACTTTACGGTGCCGAGTGAAACATGGAGGATGTCGGCGACTTCTTCATAGCTCAGCCCTTCCATCTCCCGCATAATCAGAATCGTGCGATGGGACTCATCGATCTTCCAGCGTGCTTTGTGGACAATCACCTGCATTTCATTGGTCAGCAGAGAGTCCAGGGGCGTGGGCCGACCGCTGGGCTGCTCATGGAAAAATGAGCCGGTCTCCGGATCGATCCTTTCCAGCGCGCATTCGGCCTTCTTGTGCCGTTTCCACCAGCGGTTCTGATTCAATGCCGTATTCAGCGTGATGCGGTAGATCCAGGTCTTCAGGGCACATTCGCCCTTGAACTTGCCGATGGTTCGGAAGACCTTCACGAACGCGTCCTGCACCACGTCGGCGGCATCCTCGGGGTTGTGAAGCAGCCGGAAGGCGAGACGATACGCCATCTGCCCGTACTGTTGGACCAACCAGTCGAATGCTTCCTCTGAACCAGCCTGCAGTTGAAGGATGCGTTCGGTTTCCAAATATTCTCCCGTTGCCGGGGCCGCTGTCGGGAGTGGCTGCGTAGAGACGCCGACCGGGTTGGAAATCAGGGGGCGCATATCTTGAAAATAGCTCCTTTACGGGGAGACTGCAAGCGGCCCTTTCACTATTAGAGATCCCAGGGAGGGAAAAAAGTTCCACGGAAGAACAGGAGACAGTCCCGCCGAACGTCGTTCGGGGAGCAATCATGGCTCAGCGTAAGTCAGGATGTCCCGCTATTGGACGTTCCGATCCATGTTAGGCGGTCCGATTCGTTTGGTCCCCTGCACTGCCGAGGGCGGCCTGTGCAGCGGCCAGCCGGGCAATCGGCACGCGATAGGGAGAACAGCTGACGTAATCCAGTCCGATCTGGTGGCAGAACTCGACGGAGCTGGGGTCCCCGCCATGCTCACCGCAGATGCCGATCTCCAGCTTCGGCCGGGTTTCCCTCCCGCGCTGCTTGGCGAGGCGAATCAGTTGACCCACACCCGAGCGGTCGAGAGCGGCAAAGGGGTCCTTTTCCAGGACTCCATTCTGGATGTAGGCCTCCAGAAACTTGCCGCTGTCGTCCCTGGAAAATCCGAAGGTTGTCTGTGTCAGGTCATTGGTCCCGAAGCTGAAGAATTCGGCATCTTGGGCGATCTGGTCGGCCACGAGCGCGGCGCGGGGAACCTCGATCATGGTGCCCACCATGTAACGGACCCGGATGCCCTTCTTCTTGAAAACCTCTTTGGCGACACGGTCCACAATCTCTTTCTGCAGGACAAACTCTTCCCGGCTCCCGGCCAGAGGAACCATGATTTCGGGAATGACGGATTTACCTTCTTTTTTTACCTGGCAGGCGGCTTCCAGAATCGCCCGTGCCTGCATCTCGGAGATCTCCGGATGTACGATTCCGAGACGGCAACCCCGGAGTCCGAGCATGGGGTTCAACTCGTGGAGCTGTTCGACCCGGGCCAGCAGGGCCTCTTTTTCCTTCAGCTTGCCGGAGCGGGGAGATTTCTCCTGGAGCAAGGCAACCTCCACCATCAGATCCTCGCGCTTGGGCAGGAATTCGTGCAGCGGCGGATCGAGTAGACGGATGATGACCGGCAAGCCCTCCATGACGCGAAACAACCCGACGAAGTCTTTCCTCTGCATCGGCAGGAGCTTCGCCAGGGCGCGACGGCGCTGTTTCTCGGTACTGGCTAGGATCATCTCCTGCATGTGCCGGATGCGGTCTTCGGCAAAGAACATATGCTCGGTGCGGCAAAGGCCGATGCCGCGGGCGCCGAATTTGCGGGCCACGGCGGCATCGCGCGGGATGTCCGCATTCGCGCGGACGCCGAGGCGGCGGAACTGGTCGGCCCATTTCATGAATTGTGCAAACTCACCGCTCTCCGGATCGGGCTCGACCGTGGGAACCTGGCCCCGGATGACGCGGCCGGATGATCCGTCCAGCGAAACCCAGTCTCCTTCCTTCAGGACGAGTTTTCCGATGGTCATCTGCCGCTTTTTGTCATTGACCTGGATCGAGCCGGCGCCCACGACGCAGCATTTTCCCATCCCGCGGCCCACGACGGCGGCGTGGCTGGTCATTCCGCCGCGTGAGGTGAGAATACCGGCGGCGGCCTCCATGCCGTGGATATCGTCGGGAACGGTTTCCGCGCGTACGAGAATGACCGGATGTTTCTTGCCCTGCTTTGCTGCCTCATCGGCTGTGAATACGATCTGCCCGACGGCTGCCCCGGGCGAGGCGGGCAGGCCGGTCGCGATGACATCGAGCGGTTGCCTCTCATCCAGAATGGGGTGGAGCAATTGATCGAGCTGCGAGGGCTCGACGCGCATGAGAGCTTCCTGCCGGGAGATGAGTTTCTCCCGGACCATATCGACCGCGACTTTTACGGCGGCCTTGCCCGTGCGCTTGCCGTTGCGGGTCTGCAGCATATAGAGCTTGCCTTCCTGAATGGTGAACTCGAAATCCTGCATGTCCTTGTAATGTTTTTCGAGCCGCAGGGTGTTCCGTCGCAGTTCGTGATAAACCTTCGGCAGGACGGACTCCAATTCACTGATGGGGACCGGCGTGCGGATTCCGGCGACCACGTCTTCCCCCTGCGCGTTCATCAGGAATTCACCGTAGAACTCCTTTGCCCCCGTCGAGGGATTCCGCGTGAAACCGACGCCCGTGCCGCTGGTCTCGCCCATGTTGCCAAATACCATGGCCTGCACATTCACGGCCGTGCCCAGGGCTTCCGAGATGGAGTTCATCCGGCGGTAGTGGGTGGCGCGCGGGTTATACCAGGAGCGAAAGACGGCATCGCGCGCCATCACCAGTTGCTGGCGGGCATCCTGAGGGAACGGCTTGCCGGTTTTTTTCTTGACGAGCGCCTGGTAGTCTCGAATGACCTCCTGCAATGCCGCCGCGTCGAGATCGGTATCGAAATGCACTTTACGTTTCTTCTTGGCGCCTTCAAAAATATGGTCAAAACTTTCCTTGGAGACTTCGAGAACCACGTTGCCGAACATCTGAATGAACCGGCGGTAGCAATCATAGGCGAACCGGTCGTTTCGAGTCCGCTTGGCATGGGTGATGACTGTTTCATCGTTCAGGCCCAGATTCAGAATGGTGTCCATCATTCCCGGCATGGAGAATTTGGCGCCCGAGCGCACGCTCACGAGCAGTGGGTTCTTCTGTGAGCCCAGTTTCTGTCCACTGAGTTTCTCGAGCTTGCCGAGAGCGCCCCACATCTGTTTTTTGAGCTCCGGAGGCAGTTTCCCTTTGTCTTCGAAATAGAGGCGGCAGGCGACGGTCGCGATGGTAAAGCCGGGCGGAACCGGCAGGCCTGCGTTGGTCATTTCGGCCAGTCCGGCCCCCTTGCCTCCCAGATCGTCCTTCATCTGGCCATGACCATCGGCCTTTCCTTTACCAAAGAAATAGACGAACTTTGTAATCATCTGAAATCCTCCTGAATTCGGTGCGGCAATTTATCGATCTGGCGCCAACCCGCGCATCCATTCTATTTCCCCTTTTCGTCCGGAACGATTTCGGAAAAATCGGCGATGGTGGAAAACTCGGTGAACAAAGCGGCCAGCAGGCTGAGGCGATTCCCGCGAACTTGCAGGTCCGGGACCATGACCATGATCGTGTCGAAGAAATGGTCCACGTCGGCTCGCAGAGAGGAGATCTCGCGGAGCGCGGCGAGGTAGTCCCTTTTTTCCTTATGCCGGGAAACGGCTTCGGAGATCGCGCCAAAATGCTCGTACAACTTTTTTTCCGGCCTGGATTCGAGCAATTCATCCTGAACAGTCGACGGGGTGAATTCCTGCTCTTTGCCGGCCTGCTGCAAAATATTCTTCATCCGTTTGAAAGCCGCGGCCAGTGGCTCGAAGTCCGCGGTGGAGCGGATTTCGTGCACGGCCCGCAAGCGATGCAGGATGTCGGTAACATCGGTGCTTGTTTTCGATTCGGTGAATCCAGCCGTCGCGGTCAGAACGGCGTTTACTTCGTCGTAAGGGAAACCATGCGTTTCCCGCAGGTAATATCGGAGCCGGTCATCCAGAAAGGCGAACAAGGCCTCCGGCTCCGGTTTCCAGGATGCGTGATGACCATTCGCCTTTGCGCTGGTATAGATCGTCTCCGCCTCGCCTACCATCGCCCGGAGGTCCAGGGGCAGTTCCTGTTCAGCCAGAATGCGAATGACGCCCTGAGCGGCACGGCGCAGGCCGAAGGGATCTTTGGAACCGGTCGGGATCAGTCCGACGCCGAAGCAGCCGACGAGAGTGTCCAGGCGGTCCGCGAGAGAAACCACATCTCCTTCGCGCGACCGGGGCAGGGAATCCTCCATGCTCTGCGGCTTGTAATGATCGTAGATGGCGAGGCCCACCGCTGCCGGCAACTCCTCGCGGTTTGCGGCCAGGCCTCCCACGACGCCCTGCAATTCGGTGAATTCCTTGACGAGGTCGGTTGTCAGGTCGGATTTCGAGAGCCGGGCTGCCGTCTGAGCATCCTGTTCACTCATCTGCACGCCATTTTTTTGCAACGCCCGTACCATGTGGAGTGCGAGCTGCTGCATGCGGTCCACTTTTTCAAAGTATGATCCGAGGCTAGACTGAAAGGTTACATTGCGGAGCCGCTCGAGCCGGTTGGCCAGAGTCGTCTTCCCGTCCACTTTCCAGAAGAACTGCGCGTCATTGAAACGGGCGCGCAGAACGCGCTCATGACCGTTGCGGATCACGCCCGTGGTGTCGGCGTCGGTCTCCATCACGGCGATAAAGCGGGGAGCAAGCTTTCCGTTTGCATCCTCCACGGCAAAGTATTTCTGGTGGCCCCGCATAACGGTGATGAGCACCTCTTCGGGCAGGGACAGATAGGAGGGATCGAACGAACCGATCAAAGGCGTGGGATGCTCGGTGAGGTGAACCAGCGTACTCAAGAGTTCCGGGTTCTCCTTCAGCCGGTAATCCTTTTCCATTCGCAGCAGAAAATCGATCTGGCCCTGAATGCGGGCACGGCGCTCCTCTGGGTCCAGCAGAACGCCGTTGGCGGCGAGCGACTCCCTGTACTGAGAGAACGATTTCACGGAGATCCGGGGCTTTCCCAGGCGGCGGTGGCCGAAGCTGTACCGGCCGGCTTTCACGCTTCCCAGCGAGCAGGGGATTACGCGGCCATCCAGAAGCGCCACCAGGTTTCGGATGGGCCGGATGAAATGCGGGCCGGATTTGCCCTCCCAGTACATGGTCCGTGGAAAATAGATTCCCTGGATGACGACGGGGATCAGATCTTTCAGGATCTGGAATGCCTCCAATCCGCTATCGACTTTTCGAGCTGACAGATAGTCCCCCTTGGGGGTTGCAACAGTTTCCAGATCGCCGACTCTGGTCCCCATCTTTTCTGCAAACTTGATTCCCGCCGGGGTGGGGTTCCCATCGGCATCGAATGCGATTCGTTCGGGAGGGCCCTGCACCAGCTCTTCCCGGGCCGGCTGACGGGCGGGCAATTGCGGGCAATAAGCCACGAGACGACGGGGCGTGGCGAACATCTGCGGCGGCGGGGTGTCTTCATCTGCCAGCCGGTTGGTTTTCAGTTTTTCGACCAGCAGATCCCGAAAATTGTCCAGCGTGGCGGGGATCATCCAGGCCGGAATCTCCTCGACTCCGACCTCCAGCAGAAACTCTTTTTTCTTTCCTTCCACCGTGATTTGCACCTTTGCATTGCCATCGCCGGGAACAATGGCGTGAGGATCGGGTTATGCCTCTATACCCTCAGGTGTCCAGCCGCGATAGACGGGCCCGGGTTGTTCCAGGTGAATCCCAGCGACGCCGCAGGCGAGCGAGCGGACACGGCCAATGACCGAGGCGCGTTCGGTAACGCTCAACGCGCCCCGCGCATCGAGCAGGTTGAACAGATGCGAGCACTTCAGGACCAGCTCATAGGCAGGCAGGACAGGAAACCGACTCTTTGCCGTGGAATCCTCTAGTTCGTAATACGACTTCTGCAGGCGCGCGCACTCCTGCTCGTAGAGATGGAATTGCTTCCAGAGCATGTCGATATCCGCCATCTCGAATTGATAGGTGGAAAACTGCTGTTCTTCCCGCCAGCGCACCTGGCCGTACGTAGTGTCTCGGTTCCACATCATGGCATAGACGCTGTCGCTATCCTGCAGGAAGGAAGCAATTCGTTCCAGTCCATAGGTCAGCTCCACGCTGATCGGGTCCAAATCGATTCCACCACACTGCTGGAAATAGGTGAACTGGGTGATCTCCAGCCCGTCCAGCATGACCTGCCAGCCCAGTCCCCAGGCTCCGAGAGTCGGATTTTCCCAGTTGTCTTCCTCGAATTTCAGATCGTGATGCCGCAGATCGATGCCGAGTTTTTCCAGGCTCTGCAGGTACAGTTCCTGAACGTCTGCCGGCGGAGGTTTGAGAATGACCTGCATCTGGAGGTGTTTGTAGAGCCGGTTGGGGTTTTCTCCGTAGCGTCCATCGTCGGGGCGGCGACTTGGTTGAACGTAAGCAATACGGCAGGGCTCCGGACCGATGGCCCGGATAAACGTCTCCGGACAGCTTGTTCCAGCGCCCACTTCCAGATCGTAGGTTTGCTGCAAGATGCAACCCTGATTCGCCCAGTAGTTGCTCAACTGGAGAATGAGGTCCTGCAGGGTGGCGGCTTTTTTCTGGATTTTTTTACTTGGCACTTCTCTGGATACCAGCTTCGTTATGAAATTTGCTCCAATTGTCGCCGCGTAATCAGTTTGCGCTCCAGGTGATGCTCCATCTGCTGACCGAGAAATCGCCGCAGATCCCCGGCGCGTTTCTTATCCCAGTCGTCTTCCGGGATGCCGGCCAGGGAATTGGTCAGCATGTGCCTCGCTATGCCGCGGGAGGCGGGATGCAGCACCCAGTCGTCCTCACCTTTGCACGCCCCGCAGAGCAGGCCATTCCATTCAGAACGGAACCATGCGGTTTCGGCGGGCGCGAACTCCGAGCGGCATCGATGGCAACTGGAAAGGGAAGGCAAGAGCCCGGCCAGCTTCACGACCCAGATGTCAAAGTATGTCAGAGCCCGCCAGATCCGGCCCGTCCGCCGGAGTTCCTCCATGACCAGCAGCACCAGCCGAAAAAACGGATCGTTCGGCTCCCGTTCCGGAAGCATCCGCTCACAGACTTCCGAAAGATAGCTGGTCGCGACGGCCACGTCGTAGTTGCTCTGAGCGTCGAAAAACGAGTCCAGCAACTCGCAGGAATCCACACGAACCAGGTCCCGGTTCGGACGTTCCCGATAGCGGATACGAACGTGAGACATCAGTTCCAGCGATGCCCCGAAACGTTTCCTGCTTCTGCGGGCGTTTTGTGCCACACCGCGAGTCCGTCCTTCTTCTCGCGAGAAAAAGCTGACGATTTTGTCAGCCTCCTGGAACGGGTACGTTCGCAGGATGATTGCCTCCGAATCTCGAACCATCATGCAATGCCCAAAGGACTCGCCCAATTCTGTCGCGGAGGGTAAAAGATCGAAATTAACACAAGTTCCCAGCCCAGGGCAAACCTGCCAGGAAAGGCTTCCGATTGCATAAGTGATTTGTATGGTTCACGATGATGGGAGATGGGTGCCATTGACCGGAGGAGAGCCGATGCGTGGAGTGAAGAAACTTCAGAACCTGGAACAGCGCCTACAGGACACTGAGCAGCAGTTGCAGGTGTTGCAGAAAGTCAGCCGGGTCATGACCCGCAAATGGAATTTGTCCGAGGTGCTGCAGGCAATCGTGGAATTAGTAACGGAGTCCACGCATTGCGACTCCTGCCTGATCTACCTGAAGGAGGGAGACGATCTGGTCCTGTGTGCATCGGACGCGCCACACCCCGGTGAAATCGGCAGGATTCGGTTGAAAATGGGTGAAGGAATCACCGGGTGGGTGGCCCGCGAGCAACGAATGGTAGCGATTCCGCAGGGAGCCAGCAGGGATTCCCGCTTTCGCATGTTTACGGAATTGCCGGAAGATGCTTTCGATGCGTTTCTGTCGGTCCCCGTCATCACACGGGAAGAAGTCGTCGGGGTCATCAACGTCCAACATCGGAACTCGCATCGCCATTCCGGGAGCGAGCTGGAGATGATGCGGACGGTGGGGGAACAGGTGGGCTGCGCGATCCTGCTGGCTGAAATGGACAGTATTCCGAATTCGGATCTGAAACCCGTCGAGGCGATTGTTTCGGCGGTTCCCCGGCGCCGGAGCCTGAAATAATTCGCCCTATTTAATCCCGGGGAGACCCGGGCTGAGGGGGCCGGGCAAGAACAATTCCCATCCAGATTCCGATCATGACCTGCAACAGATTCAATATCGAATATGCCGCATGCAAGCGGCCGAAGTGCGCCAGTCCGGGTGGAGGAGGTTCTCGTGATATAAAATCCAGAGATCGTCCGAGCGACATCATTTCAGGCGTCAGATAAAGGCTCATGACCACGGAACACAGCAGCATGGCGCCGAACCCGTAGATCAGCTTCTTTTCCTTTAATGGGAAGTACGCGCATGCCAGGAGGATGCAACCCAGGGCAGCGGCCGCCCATCCCCAGAAAAGAAAGAGGTCCCGGTTGACCTCGGAGGCGACAAAACGCAGCAGGGCTCTTCCCTCATCCGGCTCCAATCGCCCTACGGTTTCCCGAAATATCTCCTGCGAACGTGAGCTGGTTCCGGATGTGAGCAGCCGGTCGATGGTCATAAAATTTACCGTGGCGGCCCATCCTACGACGATCGTTCCAGCCAGCCACGCGCCCAGAAAAGTAGCGGCCACGACCCTTGCTGTGATTTTCATTTTCGCCCTCGATGCGGATCATTCCCTCCGTGAACTGTGAATGATCGTATCTTCAGCCCTGCTCTGACCATGGAAGGTAACATCCTGAGGATAACATCAAACGGTTACTGGTTCCCCGCAGCAGTTTTGCAATTTATCTCTAAAAATGCTAAATTTCCTGGTTATTTGTCCTGCCTCATCGAATCCAGGGGGGCAGACTGCAAGAACAAACATTCGGACAAACAGGGAGTGTGAAAATGGCGTCCATCAGGACTTCATACAATCAGAATCCAGTGCCCACCAATGGCACTCCAATTGAATTAAAGGGGGGAGAGTTTGTCATTCCCGACCGGCCCATCCTCACGTTCGTGGAAGGAGACGGAACCGGAAGGGACATCTGGAAGGCTTCCCGGCGTGTATTCGATGCCGCCGTCGAGAAAGCCTACGGTGGCAAGCGGGCAGTCGCCTGGTATGAAGTGTATGCGGGGGAAAAGGCCTATCAGAAGTTTCAGAAGTGGCTACCCGACGATACGGTGGAAGCCATCAAAGCATTCCGGATCGGTATCAAGGGACCACTCACGACACCGGTCGGTGGTGGAATCCGGAGCCTCAACGTGGGTCTCCGTCAGATCCTGAATCTCTACGCTTGCGTGCGGCCGGTCCGCTATTTTGAGGGCGTTCCGTCTCCTGTCAAGCATCCGGAGAATATGGATGTCGTCATTTTCCGGGAGAATACCGAGGACGTGTATGCCGGAATGGAATGGAAGGAAGGGACTCCTGAGGCTGCCAAGCTGATCACTTTCCTGGAGAAGGAATTAGGCAAGAAGGTGCGTCCGGATTCCGGCGTCGGCATCAAACCCATTTCCCGTACCGGAAGCCAGCAGTTAATCCGCCGGGCGATTGTTTACGCGCTCGAGAATGATCGCAAGATCGTTACCTTGGTTCACAAGGGCAACATCATGAAGTTTACCGAGGGTGCGTTCCGGGACTGGGGTTACGAGCTTTCCAAGAGTGAGTTCCGCGACCAGACGATTTCGGAGCGAGAAAGCTGGATCGTGGATAACAAGGACCGCAATCCGGATCTGACCGTTGAACAGAATGCCGCGATGGTGGAGCCGGGGCTCGATAGCGCGCCGGAGGCGTTCCAGCAGGAACTGTACGCTGAAGTCAAAGAAACTCTCGATGCGATCTATGCGACGCACGGCGAGGGCAAGTGGAAAAAGAAACTGATGATCAACGATCGTATTGCGGATTCGATTTTTCAGCAGGTCGTGACGCGTGCCAACGAATATTCCGTCCTGGCCTGTCCCAATCTGAACGGCGACTACCTTTCCGATGCCTGCGCGGCGCAGATCGGAGGCCTCGGAATGGCTCCGGGCGCCAACATCGGTGATGAATATGCATTCTTTGAAGCCACTCATGGGACGGCGCCGAAGTATGCAGATAAGGACGTTATCAATCCGTGCAGCGTGATTTTGTCCGGGACCATGATGTTCCACTTCATTGGCTGGAAAGAAGTCAGTAACATGATTGAGAATGCTATTGCTCTGACGATTCAGCAAAGAAGGTCACCTATGACCTGGAGCGTATGATGGAAGGCGCCACCAAGCTCAAAACAAGCGAATTCGCCTCGGCCATCATTGAAAACATGTAGGGAGTATTCTTCTTCCTCCTGACGGCGGAGGATCGAACCGCTGGAAGTTGGATTGGATTGTGTTGCAAACGGGTGAAGCAGGATCGCTTTCGTGGAAGTTGGGAAATGGAAAGATATTTTTGGGCCTTGCCCTGGATGATGTTGTAAGGAAATGATTGGAGGGGGAGATGCGTAAGAAAGTAACAGTTGTTGGTTCCGGGAACGTGGGTGCCACCACGGCATTGCGGATTGCTCATATGGAACTGGCCGATGTTGTGATGACTGATATCGTGGAAGGAATTCCGCAGGGCAAGGCGCTGGATATGCTCCAGTGCGGGCCCATTGTCAGCTCGGATTCGCAGGTGTCGGGAACCAATGATTACAAGGACACGGCCAATTCCGACATTGTCGTGGTCACTGCGGGATTTCCCCGCAAGCCGGGGATGAGCCGCGACGATCTGCTGATGAAGAACTACGAGGTGGTCAAGGCCACCACGGAGAAGATCATTGAGCATTCACCCGACTGCATTCTGATCCTGGTCACCAACCCTCTGGATGCCATGGCCCAGGCTGCATTGCGGGTCAGCAAGTTTCCCAAACACCGCGTGGTCGGCATGGCCGGCGTGCTCGACTCGGCACGCTTCCGCACCTTCATAGCGCAGGAAGCAAAAGTTTCGGTGGAAAACGTGCAGGCATTCGTACTGGGCGGGCACGGCGACGAGATGGTGCCTCTGGTCCGGTTCTCGAACATCGCCGGCATCCCGCTGACCGATCTGATCAGCTCGGAAAGGCTCGACGCGATCGTGCAGCGCACGCGAACCGGCGGGGGCGAGATCGTGAAGTATCTGAAGACCGGCAGCGCCTTCTATGCACCTGCCGCCGCCGTGACGGAGATGGTGGAAGCCATCCTGAAGGACAAGAAGAAAATTCTTCCCTGTTGCGCGTACCTGGAGGGCGAATACGGCATCGATGGCCTTTATATGGGGGTCCCGTGCAAGCTGGGGGAGAGTGGTATCGAACAGATCATGGAGGTGAAGCTGACCTCCGATGAGCAGACCGCGTTGAACAAGAGTGCGGATACGGTTCGGGAGTTGGTAAAAGTCATCGGCGTATAGGTTCGGTACGAGGTCATCAAAAAAGGCCGGGTAACTCCCGGCCCTTTTTGTTTTCATGATCAATTCGCCCGTTCACATTCCGTCGGAGTTGGCGGACGCGCTGTTTTGTATTTTGGCGATGATCTGACCGGCACGCCCCTGGGCTACCTGGACCAATTTTCGGTCGGCTCTGATTTTTTCGAGTGTCGGAAGAAGCAGCTCGGGTTCCAGTAGCCGTTCCTTGTTCAGCGCCGACTCCACCTGTAATAGCTCCTTCACGACCCCAAGCCTGTCAAAGCGCAACAGGTACTCCAGCCGGTCCCGGTGATGATGGGTCTGAGCGAGGCGTTCGAACAGCGAGGTCAGTTCCATGGCTGGCGCCGCTTCCGTGTGATTGAAGCTCGCCTGATTCCGTTGATCTCCCTGTTCGTATTGAAGGGTCTTTTTTCCCAGCCGGGCCACCTTTCGATGGGACTCCAAATCTATTTCCCGGAAGTAGTGCAGTTCTCCTGCAAGTTGAAAAATCCGGCTGGCCGTGCTGGTAGCCACATGGAATTCCAGGGGTTCCTCTTCGGGGTCCCACCAGAGCCTTGCCGCGCCGTCCTCACGAATGAGGATCGAGTAATAGGCCGGAGCACTTCCGGGAAATTCCTTGGTAAACTGAACGCTCGCGGGCACATCTTCCGGCGGGTTCGCTCTGCTCTGGATTCCGCTGGAAAGCAGACAGGCCATCAAGCCGGCGAAAAGGCTGATTCTGGCGGTATTTGGAATCTCTCGCCTCATGTGCGGAAAGTCTGGGTTCGGCGGGGTCGAGGGACAGCAAGGGCCGCGGTCGCCGCCCGCGCTAGCGGCAGGCAATGATGGGAGTGGCAGATCGCAACCGCCAGCGCATCCGCCGCATCTTCCGGAGGATGGTGGTCCAGCCGTAGCAGGACCTTTACCATTTCCTGCACCTGTGCCTTTTCCGCCTGACCGTATCCAACGACGCTGGATTTGACCTGTAAGGGAGAGTATTCGTGAATGGGGAGGCCCGCCTCGGCCGCCATCAGCAATGCCACACCGCGAACCTGACCCAGGACCAACGCGCTTCTGGCGTTGACCGAGAAAAATATCCCTTCCACGGCGACGGCGTCCGGATTGTGGGAAGAGATCAGTTTTCTGAGTTCAGAGGAAATATGCCGAAGACGCTCAGGCATGGGCTGACCCTTACGGGGACGAATCACCCCCGAGCTGATTCGCTCGTTTCTTCGTCCATCGGATGTGATGATGCCGTAACCGGTGGCATTGGAGCCGCAATCGATCCCCAGGATCTGCATTATTCTCCGCTGACGCGCTCAAGTTCCTTGGCATCGATATCGAAATTGGAATAGACGGTCTGAACGTCCTCATGATCCTCGAGTGTTTCCATGAACCGGATCATCTGCTCGGCACTCCTGCCCTCGAGTTTGACCGTTGTTTGAGGAACCATGGAAACCTCCGCATTCGAGACTTCCACTCCGGCATCCTTCAAAGCCTGGGTAACGGCCTCTAACGCCTCGGGAGGCGTCAGGATCTCCCAATGGTCGCCGTCGTCGGCGAGATCCTCCGCCCCTGCTTCCAGGACAATCGCCAGGATATCGTCTTCCGAGGAACCTTCCTGGGGGACCGTGATCGTTCCCCGCTTCTGGAAAATCCAGGCAACGCAGCCGTCTTCGCCCATATTGCCCCCAAACTTGGAAAACATATGGCGGATATCCGCTACCGTGCGGTTCTTATTGTCCGTCGCCACTTGCACGAGCATGGCAACTCCATGTGGCCCGTAGCCTTCATAGGAGGTCTCTTCGTAATTGACGCCCGGCAACTCACCGGTTCCTCGCTGCACGGCGCGCTTGATGTTGTCGGCGGGCATATTTTCCGCCTTGGCGGCTGCCATGGCCGCTCGCAGCCGGGGGTTGGCGTCCGGGTCGCCGCCGCCGCCCCTTGCCGCAACGGTAATCTCCTTGATCACACGGGTGAAGACGCGTCCCCGTTTGGCGTCGGTCGATGCTTTCTTATGCTTGATAGTTGCCCATTTGGAATGGCCTGACATGAAGACTCCCCTGTATCGCGGCGATGATCACACACTGGGCTCTCAAGATGCCATCGTAGCATAGCGGTTTGGGGGGAGACAAGAATGCTCTGGAATGAGGACGATGCAAGCGTATCGATCCAGTTGCGGGCCAGCAACTGGCCAGTTGCGACCAACTGCGGACCAACTGCAGACATGTTGCGGGCCAGGGAGATTCCAGTCCTCTTGCGCCCTATTTGGAGTAGTTTTCGGCCAGCTCGCCAACGAGGGGTAATTTTATGCGGGACCCCTGGTAGGCCTTCACCATGCATACGATCCACACGACAACCACCATTACCTGGAAGGTGGAAAATACCAACCAGGAGATTCCGCCCATGAATGCTCCCATCATTCCACCCCAAACGCCGCCGGCTACCAACACAACCTGCAACAGATGGATCGATCCGAAGGTCAGAATGGATTGCATCGCGTGGAACCGCACGTAGGGACGCTTGTCCAGGAGGAAAAAGACCAACCCGCTCAACCATCCCAAGACGTACCACAACAGGCCGGCCACGTTTTCGGAGAGGCCGGAAACCTCGGTTCCCGCGGGCCTTTCGTGAGACGCGGAATTGCTGGTGGCGCCACCACAGCTGGGGCAATAATTCACCTCGGCTGCTAACTCCGATCCGCAACTGGAACAATATGGCATGGCAACCTCCTGGGTAGTTGATGCAGGGTCGCGGCGACTCCTGCAAGGCCGGCAGCGATTCATGCAGGAATGTCGAGCGGATTATCCCGCCGCTGGTCCGCCGTGTCAAGACGATTCCATCACCGAAGAATTGCAGATGGCAATAGAGCGGATTGATCCGGGCCATTGGTCCGCATGAGCGTACAATGACCACTGGCTTTTAGATTGCACAGGACGCATATACGAGGAGGATGGTGGTGCAGATGCGGATATCGGTTCGGGCGATGACGATTGCAGGTGGACTGGTCTGGGGAGTGTACGTGGTCAGATGATTTGGGACAGAGGGCGTAAAAAAATAAGGTAGCGATCTGGCTCCTCTGGGTTGATGTTAGGCTGCCCTTGTTTGGAAGTGCAACCGTTTTCTTAAAGCCAAGGTTTTCTCTTTGATGCGATTGCGTTTTTGCAGGATGGCACTGCCTTGTCCTGTAAAAACGTCGTAGGGTGTCAGGTTGTTCAGGCTTTCATGGTATCGGTTTGTGTTGTAGTGGCGGACGAAGGCGTCGATCTGCCGCTCCAGGTCTTCCGGCAGGTAATAGTTGTTGAGCAGGATGCGGTCTTTCAGAGTCCGGTGCCAGCGTTCGATCTTGCCCTGCGTCATGGGGTGATAGGGTTTGCCGCGGGTATGCGGGACGCCGTTTTCTGCCAGCCAGGACCGCAACTCGGATGAGACGTAGCACGGTCCATTGTCGCTCAGGAGGCGAGGTCGGTGCCGGACGCCTGCGCGGTTGAGGCCAGTGGCCGTCAGCGCATCCTGCAGCGTGGCCGAGACATCCCTGGCGCCCATGGTGTTGCACAGCCTCCAGGCAATGATATAGCGCGAGAAGTCATCCAGCACCGTGGACAGATACAACCAGCCCCAGCCCATAACTTTCAGGTAAGTGAAGTCTGTCTGCCAGAGCTGGTGGACCGCTGTGGTTGGGTTGGCGAACCGTTCCGCCGCTTTCAGAACAATAAAGGCTGGTGCGGTGATCAGGTCATAGCGTTTCAGGATGCGATAAACTGTCGATTCCGAAAGGTAATACTGCTTCTGCTCCGTAAACTGCACCGCCAGCTCGCGGGCCGACAGGTCGGGCTCGGCCAGTGCTAACTTCACCAACTGATCGGTGATCTCCTCCGACACCTTGTTCCAGACCGGGCCGGGATCGGGCTTTTTATCTTCCAGACCATCAAAGCCTTCCGACACATAGCGGTCGTACCAGTTGTAAAACGTCGATCGGGGAATGCCAACCTGCTGCAACGTCCGGCGTACCCCCAGGGAAGATTGCTCCACCGTGCGGATGATCTCCAGCTTCTCCGAGGCAGGGTGTCTCATATACCGTCCTCCCCATCCCCGATCACACTTTTTTTCAGCAGACGGTTTTCCAGCATGGCTTCGGCCAGGGCCTCTTTCAGCTGCACGGCCTGCTCCCGCAGGGTCTGAACCTCGCCACTGGTCGCCTCGCGTTCTGTGTCGCCCGCCAGCCGCTTGCGGCCCGCCTCCAGAAACTCCTTGCTCCAGCGGTAATACTGGTTCTGGTGTAGCCCCTCGCGGCGGCACAGCTCCGCGATGCTGTCCTCGCCGCGAAGTCCCTGCAATACGATGCGGATCTTCTCTTCCGGGCTGAACCTGCGCCGCGTCCTGCGCTTGATCTCCCGGACGGTCTTCTCGACCGCCCTCTGGTCGTCTTGTTTTTGTCTCATCTTCGTTCCTTTCAGTCTCTACGATGAGCCAAAAACTCCACCTTATCAATTCCACCCTTCCTGTCCAACTTGGCCTGACCGGGTACAGTCTGGGGAGGCTATGCCATGTTCGGCACGGGAATGCTGAACCTGTTGTGGCCTCCTTACGGAGAACATTTTCTCATTACGATGAGTTCCGTATACCCAGGTTATCAACCCGTTCCCACAGTGGGTGAGGTGCTGGTGGCAACGGTTTACGGACTGGCGGATGGTGCCGGCGCCGGTTTTCTGCTGGCGGTCATCTACAACTTTTTCACCCCGGCCGTGGCCACGAATGGCCAGGCGGTCAGAGCAACCGAATAAGGCAGGCTCCCGATTGGTCGATGGAACGGACCGGTGCCCGGCGGTCTCTTTGCCAGGCCACGGTTTATCCCTGGGTGCGTTCGAACTCTTTCATGAACGATACCAACGCCTGAACACCAGCGGCCGGCATGGCGTTGTAGATGGATGCCCGGATGCCTCCGACCTTGCGGTACCCTTTCAGCGCATAGAGTCCCTCTGCTGTTGCCTTCTGGATGAATCGCGCGGTCAGGTCTTCGTCCGGCAGGTGAAACGTTACATTCATCATCGAGCGGTGTTCGGGAAGGGCCAGACCCCGGTAGAAATCCGACTGGTCGATGCATTTGTAAAGCTGGTTTGCCTTTTCCCTGTTCCGGCGCTCCATTTGGGCCACCCCTCCGTTCTCTTGGATCCATTGCAGTACGAGCCAGGTAACGTAGATATTGAATGTGCTCGGGGTGTTGAAAGCCGACTGATTTTCGTCGATCACGGAATAGTCGAGCAGCGGAGGCGTTACCGGAAGCGCCCCGCCGAGCAGATCCTTCCGGATCACGACGATGGCGGTTCCCGACGGGCCCAAATTCTTCTGCAGGCCGGCGAAAACGACGCCAAACTTCGAATAGTCCACCACACGGGAAAGAATCTCGGAGGTCGAGTCGCCCACCAGCGGAACCGTGCCAGTCTCCGGGAATCGATTCCAACTGGTGCCGTAGACGGTATTGTTCGTGGTGATGTAGAGATAGGCCGCGTCGGTCTCCACCTGTTCCGCCGCGATAGCCGGAATCCGGTCAAACCCCGTGTCACGGCTGCTGGCGATGACCCGGATGTCCCCGTAACGCTGCGCGTCCTTGATGGCGTTAGCCGAAAACGAGCCGGTCTCCACATAGAGGGCTTTTTTCGAGCCCGAGCGGGCGATCAGATTCAGGGGGAGAGCTGCGAATTGCATCCGTCCGCCGCCATGAACGAACAGAATGCTGTAATCGGCGGGCAAGGAAGTCAGTTCGCGAAATAGAGCGATTGCATCGTCGACAATGGCGATGAACTGTTTCGACCGATGGCTGATCTCGATCACGGAGGCCCCGATCCCCCGGTAGTTCAGCAGTTCCTCCTGGATGCGGAGCATCACCGGTTCAGGCAGCATGGCCGGGCCGGGGCTGAAGTTATAGACGCGATTGTTGGAGAGAGGTTTCATAGCTTAATGGGACCTGTTCTTGGAAGTCATTCCTTTGGTTGCAGCAGGGAAGAATATGGAACACCAGTATTGGACAATATAATTGGGCGTCATGATTGGAAAACATGGAACACCGGGGAACCCATCGCAGCCACCTCGATTTTCCACTGCCGGATAAAAAAGGGGGAAGCTGCTGCTTCCCCCCTTGATCCAGTTGCTCCAGTTTGCCCCATACGCTCCGGTCGAACGATTCGTTACAGGGGCCGCGGAGAAATGACGACCGACTTGGATTGCGTATAATGATCCAGGGCCTCCAGGCCATGCTCCTGACCCAGGCCGCTTTGTTTCCATCCGCCGAACGGCATCTCGTCGTAGATGATCTGAGCCGAGTTCACCCATGTGTAGCCGGCCTGGATTTTCTCCGCCGCGTAATGGGCCTTGTACAGGTCGCTGGTGAAGACGCAGGAACCCAGTCCGTAGATGTTGTTATTGGCCCGCTCCACCGCTTCCTCGATATCCTTCACCCTGAAGATCGGCAGTGCCGGTCCGAAGCATTCGTCTTGAGAGAGCTTGGCGTCGTCCGGAACATCTTCCACCAGCGTGGGCTGCAGGAAGTTGCCCGTTTCGTACTGCTTGCCTTCGGGCCTCTTTCCGCCACACAGGATGCGGGCGCCACGGTCCACGGCGTCCTGCACCTGCTCTTCCACCTCAACGCGCTGGCCATTGGTATGCAACGGTCCCAGGCGGTTGCCGGCGTCGAATCCATCTCCGATGGTGAGCTTCTTCACCTTTTCGGTCAATCGGCTGACCACATAGTCGTAAACGGAATCGAATACGTAGAGCCGCTTGACTGCCAGACAGGCCTGTCCGCAGTTGAAAAAGCGTCCGACCGATGCCGAGCTGATGGCGACATCCAGATCCGCGTCATCACAAATAATCATGGGATCGGAGCCGCCCAGCTCCAGCGTTACGTGCTTCAGCGTGTCCGCTGCCGTCCGCATCACGTTCTTACCCGTATCGGTCGCGCCGGTGAATCCGATCTTGGAGATCTTCGGATTTTCCAGCAACTCCTGGCCCACGCTGGAACCCGGACCCGCCACCACGTTCAGCGTCCCTTCGGGAAGGCCGGCCTCGCTCAGCAGTTGGCAGATGCGAAGCGTGGTCAACGGCGTGGTGCTGGCCGGTTTCACCACAAAGGAGTTTCCGCAGAGCAGTCCCGGAGCAATCTTGTTTCCCAGCAGCGAGATGGGAAAGTTCCACGGAATGATGGCCCCGCAGATCCCGATCGGGAGCCGCAGCACCATTCCGAACCGGCCTTCGGCGATGGGGATCTGGACGCTCCGGAGGTTCTTGCCGAGACCGGCGTAGTATTCCAGCGTGTGTTGAAAACGCCGGATCTCCATCCGGGCTTCCTTCAGCGGCTTGCCCTGTTCCTTGGTCAGGCTGGTTGCCAGTTCATCCAGATGCGCCTCCACCCGGCGAGCGCCCTTGTAAAGAACCGCTCCCCTGTTGGCCGGCGAGACTTTGGACCACTTTTTCAACCCTTCCTCAGCCGCGTCCACGGCGTTTCGGACATCCTCCTTGTTTCCCTTGGAGACCGTGTCCACAAGCGAGCCGTTCGAGGGGTTCATCACTTTTACCTGTTCGCCGCTTTTTGACTCGACTTCCTGTCCGGCGATAAATAGATTGACCATCTCTCAATACCTCATATTTGTAGGAATATTTGCTTGCCGCCTGCGGAGCCGGTCTCCCGGTTCCGCAGGCAGATTAGAGTATTTGTTTGTCCGGAAGTCCTATCCCAGCCCGGCGAATACGACACCCTTGGGCTCGAAATAGTAGTCCAGCGCCTCCGGCCCATGCTCGCGCCCGATCCCGCTCTGCTTCACGCCGCCGAAGGGCAGCTCGTCATAGCCATAGTGCAGCGAGTTGACCCAGGTAACGCCGGCTTCCAGCTTGTTGGCCGCTACGTTTGCCTTCACCAGGTCATTGGTCCAGATGGAGGAACCCAGCCCGAAGATGGAACTGTTGGCTAGATGAATGGCCTCATCCAGATCCTTCACGCGGAAGATCGGCAGCGCCGGCCCGAAGACCTCTTCCTGGACGACCTTGGCGTCGTGCGGGACATCGGTCAGAATCGTGGGCTGGAAGAAGTTGGTGGTTTTGAATCCTTCCACCGGCTTTCCGCCCGCCAGCACCTTGGCGCCGCGCAGGATGGCGTCCTCGACCTGTCCCTGAACTTCCTGCCGCTGGGCGTCGGTGTGCAACGGTCCCACGCGGGTATCCTTCTCGGTTCCCAGTCCCACCTTCAGCCTGGCGGCCTTGCCGGCCATCGCTTCGATGAGCTGGTCCGCGACCGATTCAAAGACATAGACCCGCTTCACTCCCAGGCACTGCTGCCCGCAGTTGAAGAAGCGGCCCACCATGCCCATGGACGCGGCGCGTTTCAGATCCGCATCATCACAGACAATCATGGGATCGGAGCCGCCCAGCTCCAGCGTGATCCGCTTGAAGTCCCGGCCGGCTGCCTCCATGATGTGCTGTCCCGTGTCGGAGGCTCCCGTAAAGGCGACGCGCCGGACCTTGGCATTGGTAATCAACTCTTCGCCGCAGGTGGCGCCCGACCCGCTGACGATGTTCAGCACGCCCTTGGGAAAGCCGGCTTCGTTCATCAGCTCGATCACGCGGATCGCCGTCATCGGCGTGGAACTGGCCGGTTTGATGACGATGGGGTTTCCGGCCGCCAGCGCGGGGCCCACCTTCGTTCCCATCAGGGTTACCGGAAAATTCCACGGCACGATGCCCACGCAGACGCCCACCGGGCGCCGGAGCACCAGGCCGTATGCGTTCTTGTTCGGGAAGCTGGGCAGTGGCACATGCGAGCCGCGCACTTTCGTTGCCAGTTGGGCATAAAATTCGATGCCGTGCAGAAAATGCTGTATCTCGGTATTGGCCTCGCTGACCGGCTTGCCCTGCTCCCGGTTCAGCAGAGAGGCCAGTTCGGGCAGATGGTCCGCCACGATGTCGTGCGCCTTCGTCAGCAGGTGCGCCCGGTCCTGAACGCTGGTATCGGACCAGCCCTCAAACGCGGCGGCAGCCGCATCCACGGCCCGCTTGGCGTCTTCGGCGTCGCCCTTGGGAACGGTTCCCACCAGCTCGCCGGTCGCCGGGTCGTGCACTTCCGAGCGTGCGCCGCTCAGCGATTCCACGTTCTCGCCATTAATATAGTTCGTCAACTTCAGTTGCGTTGTTGCTGCGGTATCTGTCGCCATTCTTCCTCCCGATTTTTTTAATCCTGATGTTGGTTCCCTCCGCGGCGGCCTGCCTGGTTGGTCCGTGTCCGTTCGCTGTCGGAGGAATGTTTCCGGTTCCGGATGCGTTACTCGCCGGTGTAGTTCGCCTGCCTCCGTTCCAGGAAAGCGCTGACACCTTCGCGGGCATCCTTGCTGACGTAAAGCTGCTGCAAGGTTTCGTGTTCAATGATGATGCCCTCGTTGATGCCGGTCTCCAGAGCGGCGCGCGCGGCCAGCTTGATGCGGCCCACGGCCTTGGAAGCCTTGTTGGGAGGACAGAACTGACGGGCATACTTCAGCGTCTCTTCCCAGAAAGTGGCCGGTTCATAGATGGACTGTACGATACCCAGATCGAGCGCCTCTTCAAAAGTCAGCGAGCGGCCCG
Source organism: Terriglobia bacterium (assembly GCA_963662495.2). Classification (GTDB taxonomy): domain Bacteria; phylum Acidobacteriota; class Terriglobia; order 2-12-FULL-54-10; family 2-12-FULL-54-10; genus SHUM01. The sequence continues at coordinate 268,279 of CAXVYQ010000012.1, read as the reverse complement.
TGGCGATAATCTCAATCGCTTTTGGATATCCCACAATGCGGGGCAGCCGCTGCGTCCCACCCACCCCGGGCTCCAGCCCCAGGTTGACCTCCGGCAGGCCCAGCCGGCCGCCGTCCTGCTTGGCGATCCGGATATCGCAAGCCAGGGCCAGCTCCAGTCCACCGCCCATGCAGTGGCCGTTGATCGCCGCGATGACCAGCTTCGGGGTCATCTCCAGCCGCCGTGCCGTCTCGTTGGCATGGAGTGAAAAGTTGTAGAAATGATAGGGCGACTTCTGGTTCAGCATCTTGATGTCGGCGCCGCCGCAGAAGAACTTATCGCCTTTTCCGCGGATGACGATGACGTGAGCGCCTTCGTCCATCCGGGCATCCAGGATGGCCTCGTCCAGATCCTTCATCATCTCGTAATGATAGGCATGGGCCGGGGGATTGTTCAGCTCAATGATGGCAAGCCCGTTGTCCACAGTGTAATCAACCAGTTTTCCCATTCGCGTGCTCCTGTTCCGTTTTGTTGTAAAGGTATGGGGGAAGCCGACCGATTCCCGCCGTCAGCTTCCTTGCGTCGCGCCGGAGATTTCAAATTGCCAGCCAGAAACTTAAGAGGATATCACACCGCCTGTAACCACGCCAACGGGAAAAGGTTATCAGCGGACCGATTGCGGTTTAGCGCAGATCGATCTGCGCGGGCATCACGGCCCACACGGGTCTTGATGCCATGGCCTCCAATCGCTGCCATTCGCTGCGCACGGCTTCCAGCGGCCCTCCCGTCCGTGCCCGCGCCTGACCTGCCCGGCTGAGCAGCAGTTCCAGGATCGTTTTCTGGCGGGGGAACTCCACCAGTTGGACGGAATCCGCCGCCGGGATGCCGGCCTTCTCCTTCACCAGTTCCAGGGCCCGCTGGAACCCTCCGATCTCATCCACCAGACCGTTTTCCAGGGCCTGCTCCCCGGTCCATACGCGCCCCTGCGCGATTCTGTCCACCTCTTCGGGCGTCATATTTCGCGCCGCGGCCACTTTGTTGATGAACCCCGAGTAAAACTCATTCATGAACCCGCGCACCCGTTCGCGCTCCGCCGGCGTGTAGGAGGCATAGTCGGAGTCCAGCCCGGAAAACCGGCCGCGGGCGATCCGTTCCTTGTGGATGCCCAGCTTGTCGTAGAGCCCCTTCAGATTGAGTTTCCCGTAGATGATTCCAATCGACCCGGTCAGCGTGCCGGGCTCGGCGACGATGGGATCGCCCGTCATCGCCAGATAATATCCTCCCGAGGCCGCCGCATTGGACATGGAGAATACCAGCGGTTTTTCCTCGCTCAACCGGTTCATCTGCCGCCAGATGTCATCGGAGGCGAATGCATCGCCGCCGGGACTGTCGATCCGGACCACCACGCCCTGGATCGAGTCATCCTCGGCGACGGTCTCCACAACCTCCGCCATCGTGTCGGCGCCCAGGGTCTTGCCGCCGAAGATGGCGTCTCTATCGTCATCGCCCGAGGTGATGCTGCCCACGGCGTATATCACGGCGATGCGCTCCCCGTCGTCCCACTTTCCGTCGGGCCAGGGAACCCGCCGGTAACTGGAGAACTTCATGGTAGTCAACTCTTCCTCGCCGTCCCCCTGCAGCCGCTCCCGCACCTCATCTTCATAGAGCAGCTCATCCACCAATCCGGCCAGCTTCGCGCGCCCGGCCTCGAATGGTCCGGTCTGCTCCACCAGTTCCCGCGTTTCTTCCAGGGTCTTGCCCCGGGCGTCGGCCACACTGGTGAGGAAGTGTTCATGGATGTTGTCGAGAATGGCGGTCGTGGCTTCCCGGAAAGCGTCGCTCATCCGGTTAGTCTTGAACTGGTCTGCGAAATTTTTATAGGCTCCGATCTGTTCGAGGTCGGCCTGGATACCCAGCTTCGCCAGCCCGTCCTTGAATAACATCACCTCCGCCCGCATCCCTTTCACGTCCAGAAACCCGGCCGGGGATAGGTAAATCCGATCGGCGACCGACGCCAGATAGTATTCTCTCGTTCCGGCGACGCTCAGGATAGCCGTTATTTTCTTGCCCGTGCTCTGGAAATCGGCCAGCGATTGCCGGATCTCTTGCAATTTTGCCCAGCCCATCCCGAGCCGCAATGGTTTCAGAAGGATTCCGTCGATGCGCTCGTCGGTCGCCGCCTTTTCGATGGTTCGAATGAAAGGGACAAAGGTCTGCCGGTCGCCGAGCAGTTGCTGCGCCAGGTCCGGCGCCTCCTGTTCGGCGATGTCGCCTTTCAATTCGAGTACCAACGTGGTGCCGGGCTCCACATCCGGAGGGCGGTCTCCCAGATACCAGCCCAGGATCCCGCTCAGCGTGATCAACGTAAAGGCGAGGAAAAAGCCTGTGATGAGGCCCGCGAACCATCTTTTCATCGGATGCCTGTCCTTTCGTCCTGTCAGATCTTCCACCCGGTCTGCCATGTTGAACTGTGCCTTTCCGTAAAAGCTCTACGACCGGTCTTTATTGGCTTGCCGGCATGGGCTTACCGGCGGGGAGATTGCCGGTCGCCGTGTCGACTGATCCGGCCGGATTACGTTCGTTCGTTTGTCCCTTTATCTTCCGGTGGCGTTTCCTCCGTGATCGGGACCTGCTCGGCGATCTTGATCCCGTAGCCTTCCAGGGCGACCACTTTGCGGGGGTGATTGGTCAGCACCCGGACGGACTTCAACTGCAGGTCGGAGAGGATTTGAGCGCCGATGCCCGATTCCTTCTGCACCCTCCTGGCGAAGGCCGGCTCGCCCGATGTCGGCACCGGACGGGGATGGGCCACGATTCTCGCGCTTCCGTCAATCTGTTTGTCGAGCTGGAAACCCATTCCGCTCTGATGCAGGTAGAGCAGCACCCCGCGGCCTTCCTCCCCGATCCTCTCGAGAGATTTCTGAATCAGCTGGTGGCATTGGCAGCTCGTCGATGAGAAGACGTCCCCCAGCAGGCAATGGGAATGCACCCGCGTCAGCACCGGCTCATCCGTCGTGATGTCGCCCATTACCAGTGCAATGTGAATCTCCTGGTTGATGTCCGACTCATACGCGATCATGCGAAACGTTCCATAGGCGGTTTTCAGGGAGGACTCGGCCAGCCGGCGGATGTAGGTCTCCTTGCTCATCCGGTAACGGATCAGGTCGGCGACTGTGATCATTTTCATCTTGTATTCCCGGGCGAACTTGCGCAACTCCGGGACCCGGGCCATGGTTCCGTCGTCGTTCATGATCTCGCAGATCACCCCGGCCGACGCCAGCCCGGCCAGCCGCGCCAGGTCCACTGATGCCTCGGTCTGTCCGGCTCGGACGAGCACGCCACCGGTGCGCGCCCGCAGCGGGAAGATGTGTCCGGGCCGGGCCAGGTCCGTTGGCCGGGTTCCCGGGTCGATGGCCATCTGAATGGTCAGCGCCCGGTCGGCCGCCGAGATGCCGGTGGTGGCCCCCTGCTTGGCATCGATGGTCTGGCAAAATGCTGTTCCATATGATGCTGTGTTATCTAATGTTTGCAGAGGAATCTGCAAGTGGTCCAGTCGTTTTTCTGTCATCGCCAGGCAGATCAGTCCCCGCCCGAACTTGGCCATGAAGTTGATCGCCTCGGGCGTAACCTTCTCGGCCGCCATGGTCAGATCGCCTTCGTTCTCGCGATCCTCATCGTCGACCACAATCACCATCCGGCCCTGGCGAATCTCCTCCATGGCTTCCTCAATCCGTGTATATGTCTCCACTTCGCTCATCCTCGGGGCCTCTGCTGGCATTGCGATTCCTTTTTCCATGATCATTAATTCCTTGGCCGTTGTGATTTCACAATCATTATACCTGATGGGACCCATCTCGCAGGACGAAGCCTTCTCCTGCTTGCGGGTGAGCAGTTCCCAGGCACAGGAAGCGCTGGCGGACCAACCCCGCCCGGTCCCGGGTCCCCGTGTCGGCCACCGGCGCGCCGGTTGACACTCGAAACACCGCTCAATACAATCATTGGCTGATCGGTTGCACTGCGGCTTTCATATGCTTTCTTTTTACAATACTTTGTCGGGGCGGCTGGAGCAGTTCACACCGCTGGAGCCGGGCAAGGTCCGCATGTACATCTGCGGGCCCACGGTATATGGTTACGCCCACATCGGCAACTTCCGCGCCTTTGTTTTCGGCGACATTCTCCGCCGGCATCTGCTCCGAAAGGGCTTCGATCTGGCGCATGTGATGAACTACACCGATGTGGATGACAAGACCATCCGCAACGCCGCCGCCGCGGGACTGTCGCTGACCGAGTATACGGATCAGTACATCGCGGCTTTCGAGGAAGATTCCGGCCAGTTGCGGCTCCAGCGCCCGGATCGTGTCGTCCGCGCCACCGAGCATATCGACGATATGGCCCGCGCCATCAAGACGCTTGAGGAGAAGGGCTTCACCTACCGGATGGATGGCTCCATCTACTTCCGCATCTCCGCGTTTTCTGGCTACGGAAAACTTTCCCGCCTCGATGTGGCCGGCATCCGCGCCGGTGTCCGTGTCGATCAGGACGAGTATGAAAAGGACGATGTGCGGGACTTCGTCCTGTGGAAGGCGCCCAAGCAGGGCGAGCCGTTCTGGGAGCCCGAGATCGGTCCCGGCAGGCCCGGCTGGCACATCGAATGTTCCGTGATGTCGGCAAAGTATCTGGGCGATACCTTCGACATCCACGCCGGCGGCACGGACCTGATCTTCCCGCACCATGAGAACGAGATCGCCCAGTCCGAGGCTCTCTCGGGCAAGCCCTTCGCACGCTACTGGCTGCATTGCGAGCACCTGCTCGTGGACGGCCAGAAGATGTCGAAGTCGGTCGGAAATTTCTACACGCTGCGCGATCTGATGGAAAAGGGGCACTCGCCTCTCGCCATTCGCTACCAGTTGGCCTCGGTCCCCTATCGCAGGCAACTGAACTTCACCATGGAGGGGCTGCATCAGGCATCCGTATCGATTCAGCGTCTGGAAAACTTCCGTTTCCGCCTGGCGCAGACCAGTTTCCCGGAAGGGGTGGACGAGGCCGTCGCCACCAAGACCGCCGCTTTTCCGGACCGGCTGACTGCGGCACTCGACGATGATCTGAACACGGCGCAGGCTCTGGGCGCGATCTTCGAGCTGGTCCGGGACGTGAACTCCGCGATCGACTCTGGGCGGCTCCGAAGTGGCAACGTCGCGGACATACTGCAATGCCTGGAGGATTGGAACACGATCTTCGATGTCCTGCCGAGCGCAGGGGATGCCGCCGGGATGGGCGCTGCCGAGGATGGCCTGCCATTTCCGCCGCAGCAGATCGAGCAAAAGATCGCCGAGCGCGAGCAGGCCCGCCAGCAGCGGGACTTCGCCCGGGCGGACCGGATTCGTGAGGAGCTGGCCGAGGCCGGAATTGTGATTGAAGACGCGAAGGGCGGCGTTCGATGGAGAGTCAAAAAGTAAGCCCCCCTCTTTGAAGGATGAATTCTCTATGATGTCGCGCCTCTGGGATCAAATCGTTCAATCGGTTTCCGGCTCGCTGCTCCGCCGCCAGGAGCTGACTTCCAAAGCCCGCACGGGCCGGGAAGGCGAGGAAGCCGCCTATTGGCACCTGCGCCGCCAGGGAATGGTCATGGTGGCCCGGAACTACCGCCCGGCCACCGGCCGGGGTGAGATCGATCTGATCGGCTGGGAGGGGGAAACGCTGGTTTTCATCGAAGTCAAGACGCGGTCCGCCTCCGCGCTGCGGGCTCCAGAAGCAGCCGTGGACCGGGATCAGCAGGGGCGCCTGAAATCGGTGGCCGCGGATTTCCGGCGCTGGGCCCGCTGCACCACCTCGCCCCGCCGTTTTGATGTGGTAACCGTTGAGCCCGGAGACGGCGGTAGCAAAATCCAGCACTATCACGACGCTTTCCGATAACCGGGTAGAGTTTTCCCGGCCCGTTGCCGATAGAACGATTGAGTGATTACCAAGGAGATCTTTGACCGTGCCCGAACTGCGCAAGGACCCCATCACGGGACGCTGGGTCATCATCGCCACCGACCGCGCCCGCCGGCCTTCGGATTTTCACGCCGAGGCCCCCCATAAGTCTGATGCGAAGTTCTGTCCCTTCTGTTCCGGGAACGAGTCCAAGACCCCGCCGGAGATCATGGCCTATAGGAAAGACGACTCCGCTCCCGACACCGACGGCTGGAGGGTCCGCGTCGTCCCGAACAAGTTTCCCGCGCTCGGCATCGAAGGCGAGATCGGCCGGGTGGGAGACGGTTTATACGACAAGATGAACGGTATCGGGGCGCATGAGGTCATCATCGAAACCCCGAAACACGACGCCACGCTGGCACGGCTTTCAGGTAAAGAGGTCGAGGACGTCCTGTGGGCTTTCCGCGACCGCATTCTGGATTTAAAGAAAGACTCCCGGTTCCGTTACATCCTCATCTTCAAGAATCACGGGGAGCGCGCCGGAGCGTCGCTCGAGCATCCTCACTGCCAGCTGATCGCCCTGCCGATTGTTCCCAAGCGGGTCCGCGAGGAGGTGGACGGTGCCCGGCAGTACTACGGCATGAAGGAGCGTTGTATCTATTGCGACATCATCCGCCAGGAGCTGGACTCGCCGGACCGCGTCGTCGAGGAGAACGAGGATTTCATCACGCTGGAGCCCTACGCCGCCCGGTTCCCGTTTGAGACCTGGATTCTTCCCAAGGTTCACGAATCCCATTTCTCTGACTGCCAGAGCCACATCTACAGGAATCTCGCCATCGCCATCCGCCGCATGGTGGCCCGGCTGGAAGCCCTGCTGCAGAATCCGGCTTACAACCTGATTATCCACACTGCGCCGCTGGTCGAGGCTAGCAATGGGTTCTACCACTGGCATATCGAGATGATCCCGAAGCTGACCAGCGTCGCCGGGTTTGAATGGGGCACCGGCTTTTACATCAACCCCACGCCGCCGGAGGCCGCGGCCGGTTTCCTGCGGGATGTGGAACTGTAACTTTCCTCCGGCCCGCCCATTGCTTGGGGCCCGGTTCCGAGCCGTGCTAAAATAACCGGATGAAAGACTGATGGGGCGGCTAGCTCAGCTGGGAGAGCGCCGCGTTCGCAACGCGGAGGTCGCCGGTTCGAGCCCGGTGCCGTCCACCAATCTGTACCCGGTCAGGCCAAGTTGGACAGGAAGGGTGGAATTGATAAGGTGGAGTTTTTGGCTCATCGTAGAGACTGAAAGGAACGAAGATGAGACAAAAACAAGACGACCAGAGGGCGGTCGAGAAGACCGTCCGGGAGATCAAGCGCAGGACGCGGCGCAGGTTCAGCCCGGAAGAGAAGATCCGCATCGTATTGCAGGGACTTCGCGGCGAGGATAGCATCGCGGAGCTGTGCCGCCGCGAGGGGCTACACCAGAACCAGTATTACCGCTGGAGCAAGGAGTTTCTGGAGGCGGGCCGCAAGCGGCTGGCGGGCGACACAGAACGCGAGGCGACCAGTGGCGAGGTTCAGACCCTGCGGGAGCAGGCCGTGCAGCTGAAAGAGGCCCTGGCCGAAGCCGTGCTGGAAAACCGTCTGCTGAAAAAAAGTGTGATCGGGGATGGGGAGGACGGTATATGAGACACCCTGCCTCGGAGAAGCTGGAGATCATCCGCACGGTGGAGCAATCTTCCCTGGGGGTACGCCGGACGTTGCAGCAGGTTGGCATTCCCCGATCGACGTTTTACAACTGGTACGACCGCTATGTGTCGGAAGGCTTTGATGGTCTGGAAGATAAAAAGCCCGATCCCGGCCCGGTCTGGAACAAGGTGTCGGAGGAGATCACCGATCAGTTGGTGAAGTTAGCACTGGCCGAGCCCGACCTGTCGGCCCGCGAGCTGGCGGTGCAGTTTACGGAGCAGAAGCAGTATTACCTTTCGGAATCGACAGTTTATCGCATCCTGAAACGCTATGACCTGATCACCGCACCAGCCTTTATTGTTCTGAAAGCGGCGGAACGGTTCGCCAACCCAACCACAGCGGTCCACCAGCTCTGGCAGACAGACTTCACTTACCTGAAAGTTATGGGCTGGGGCTGGTTGTATCTGTCCACGGTGCTGGATGACTTCTCGCGCTATATCATTGCCTGGAGGCTGTGCAACACCATGGGCGCCAGGGATGTCTCGGCCACGCTGCAGGATGCGCTGACGGCCACTGGCCTCAACCGCGCAGGCGTCCGGCAGCGACCTCGCCTCCTGAGCGACAATGGACCGTGCTACGTCTCATCCGAGTTGCGGTCCTGGCTGGCAGAAAACGGCGTCCCGCATACCCGCGGCAAACCCTATCACCCCATGACGCAGGGCAAGATCGAACGCTGGCACCGGACTCTGAAAGACCGCATCCTGCTCAACAACTATTACCTGCCGGAAGACCTGGAGCGGCAGATCGACGCCTTCGTCCGCCACTACAACACAAACCGATACCATGAAAGCCTGAACAACCTGACACCCTACGACGTTTTTACAGGACAAGGCAGTGCCATCCTGCAAAAACGCAATCGCATCAAAGAGAAAACCTTGGCTTTAAGAAAACGGTTGCACTTCCAAACAAGGGCAGCCTAACATCAACCCAGAGGAGCCAGATCGCTACCTTATTTTTTTACGCCCTCTGTCCCAAATCATCTGACCACGTACACATTGTCGTCTATCTCCTGTTTTGCTAGCTAATCCTAGCAGGCAAAGATAGTTCGGTCAATTTGGAATATTGTTCATGCGAGTACCGATGCAGCGACTTGTTCCGACCGGCCGGTACTCAGCCGGTCGCTTGAGAGCATCCACATCACTCCTCAAGGTTAGTCATGTTTATTGCTTCCATTCACTGGAGATTTCGTTCCAGGAGCGGGCATAGTCCAGGTAATATCCGTTCATGATTGCTTCGTACCAGAGTTTTGCCACGGCAGGCAAAATTCCCATGGGTAAATCAGGCTCGGGATTAGAATAGCCATGCGTACCGGCTTTGAATTCGACCAGCCTTACCTTGGGGGGAGGATCCATGGCTGCATACATCGGCAAAGTAACACTCCTTGTATCTTTCCGGCGTGTGATCACCGCTGGCGAGCGCAATACCAAAAATCACCGGTGGCACTGGTTTCACCACCGTTACCCCAGAGTTCCCGGGAATAGAAAACATATTGATTGATCAGATCCTGGGTCTCTTCCGCATTGAGCTTCAACCGCTTGGCCGCGGCCCGTGCGGCTTGGGCGAGTTGATGGGTGCTGCCAAAGTGGACGGGAGTTTGGGCCTTTATGCTCGGCCCGGGGTCTCCTTTTTCCGATCCAGCGAGAACCTCCTCTATCAGTACAGGCAAGTTCAACAAAGCCTCGGGTCCCTTCATTCATGTACGCCTCCAGCCCCGCATAACGAGCCCGGTCCCGCCAGGTTCGAATGTTCAGACACTCAAACGGCAAATCACCGACGGTTCTGCCACCGGGATCTCCATCACTCCGCATCTGAACACGCATGATGTAACCAAATGGCGAATTCTCTATCCCCACCACACCGACTATGTTGGACACCCGCTGGGAAAACATGAAGGAAAAGGGGTCCGCCGGTTGAGTGCCCGTGAATGTAGATCGAATATTTCAGAGGCCGGCAGATGTTTGGACATCAGAGCTTTTGCCGGTTCTCCTCAAAGGCCACTGGCCAGCTGGCCATTCGGTCGTAGAACTCTGTTCCTTCCTTGGCACAGGCCAGGATCATAGTCCCCGTATTTTGGGAACGATTTATCCTCGACGACTTCATACTGATCCCGGGTGATCAAAGAATCTTTGGTCCATATAGGCGTCCCGGACCGACCCATCGGGGATGGATCGTGCTGCCTGGCCAGTTTCTGCTGTCGTCCAAGAGATAGAGCTGTCCGGGATAGGTCATCGTCACAACCTTGATGCCGAACTTGCTGGCGACGAGCCGCGCCCGCGGGATGAGTCCACGATGATCTCCTCCACCGCCGTGAATCATAAAGATGCCGACCTTCTTGCCATCCGGGCCGATGGGTATCTGGGAAGAATCCTCCGGTTCGAAGACCATTCCACCGACATCCCATCCATTCCCAGAGCTCGAATCCGTATGATGTCCTCCCTCTCGTTCAGCGGGATTATCCAGCATACTCAGCACATCTTGCGAAGTCTTGATAATATCTTCACGAGGGATCATGGAAGGTGGATTCCATTGCGCCAAGAGGCAGCCCGGCACCAGAAACAAAAACGCCATCCACAGTCCCCACGAGCGAAACTCTTTTGTCGAAAGAATTTGAGTCATCATTCGAAACGTTAGCCTCCTTGGACAGGATTGCTTTCAGGACAATCCGGCCACTCCCCTTTAACATTCAAATTAAAACGTTGTCAAGCTGATCTGCCCCTGCCAGGAACCCTCCAGGACGGTATAAATGTTATGGCGATCCAGGTTTCAACTGGAATAAACTTTTTGGACTCCCGACGGTAACGAGTCTACACCCATTTGCCTCCAGTGGATCCCTCCGGGCACCAATTCTCTACCAGGCGGTACCAACGGCTTCCTTTCCGCCCTATTCCGCGTCCTGAAAACCCGTCTCCGGGGCATCCAGAACCAGCTTTTTCAGACAACTCTCCATACCTGGGGGATAGCGGAATCGTTTTCTTGGGTGCCGCTGCCTGAGCTATCCCGACGGAAGCGGCAGTCCATCGATCCGCCCCAACATACTGGCAAACAACCGCCGCGTCAGATGGCTCTCTGCCAACAGGAGCCAGTAGTACCGTGCGTGTTTTACGAGCCGTCCTCCCGTTTTCACCAACCCGCTGCTGCAAGCTCGTCAGGGACCAGGTCCCGATTCTCTGTGGCAGCACCAGTCGCCGCCAAAGGTTGCCCAGGTTATAGGCGATGATGGTGAGCCACAGCCGCACCTCGTTGGACCGGAAACGATGGCAACTCAGCCGGCGTCATCTTCACGGCCTGTTTGCCTTCTTTGATCCATTGCTCCGCTGTCCCGCGCTTGTTGTAGAACCGTACCACCGCCCGACCCGGCAACGTCAGGTTCGTCACAATGAACCCGACACGCGGGAACAACTCCCCGGAATGATGCTCTACCTTCGCAACCACCCGTCGGGCCGTCTTCCAACTCGCGGCCTGTTGGGTACAGAAAGCCCTTGTACTCGACCAACGGCTTTTGCTGGGGCCTCCCCGGTGGGCGTTTCAACAACTCCTCGATGTCCCGATGCAGGTTTTCGTTGGCCGGGATGCGGATGGCGTACTTTACGCCCCGCTCCTCCAACGCTTCGTAAATTTCCGGCTTGGCAAAGGCCGCGTCAGCCCGAAACGCGACTTCTTTCCCCATCAACTGCTGGCGTTCGATCTCCGGCAGCAAAAACTCTTCCCATCCCTCCGCGCTGTGGACATTGCCAGCACGGAGCTTGGCCGCCAGACAATCGCCGCCTCCATTGAACAGAAGCACCGGATGATAACAGGTGGACTCAAAGTGCCCGTTGTAGGCGCTCTGTTCCTGCTCCCCGTAGACCGGGATTTCGGTTGAGTCCATGTCGAGCACTACCCGGTGCGGCGAATCGATTGCTTCTGCCCTGCCGATCAGTTCCCGGTTCAGCCGTGCCAGCCCCGCGAAGTTCTCCTCCTCAGCCAGCAACTCCGTCTCGAAGGTTTGCAACCGGGATGGCAGGGCTGCCCCTCGATCCCAATTCTTCTCGGAACCGATCAGCCGGAACGTCGGATCTCGGGAGAGCTGCTCGGCATCGTTCACATCCTCATACCCAGCCAAGCGACTGTACACCGACTGCCGTAGAAGGTCCGCGAGGGGCAACCGTGTGTTCTTCCCCCGAGGATCGGCTAGGTGCTGCTGGATGAGTTCACCGAATCCCAAGCGTTCGTCCAACTCCCGCACCAGAATCAACCCTCCGTTGGAGGTGACCCTCGATCCTTGGAAAGCGACCTTCAACGAGGCATTAAAAGTGAGTTGAAATGGCTGATTTTGTCTCTCACCCATTGGGTGTAAACCTCCGGAAGGCAATGTTGATGCTCGAACCCACATCAATATTGACGTTGGAGATTAGCAGAAGGTTGCTTCTACGATTTTAAACTGGGAATGCGGGTTAAAAAGGGGTGCGTTGGAAACAGCGATTCAGGTATTGAAGCAAAAGTAGTTACCAAGTCCGAATACGCCGTGTCAAAAGGGAGCCCTTTTGATTGGAGTGTGGTCTTGACGAATCCGTGACTGGGCCGGGGAAATTAGTACTAGCCGAAGTGAGAGAGAAACTCATGGAGGAGGGCAGAAGAGATGCCAATGCAAAGGTACAAACCGGAACAGATCGTGATGGTGTTGAGGCAGATTGAGGTGGCAATGGCAAACGGGAAATCAACGCCGCAGGCGTGCAAGGATGCTGAAATTCATACGCAGACGTACTACAGGTGGCGGAAAGAGTATGGGGGACTGAAGATGGAGCAGGTGAAGCGTCTGAAGGCGATGGAGAAGGAGAATGCTCGCCTGAAGCGGCTGGTGGCGGAGCGGGGGAATGATGTCTGGAGCTATGATTTTGTCAGCGCCCGGACAGATGATGGACGGATGCTGAGGATTCTCACGTTAATCGATGAGTACACGCGAGAATGTCTGGCGCTGCGCGTAGCACGGAGACTGAACTCTCAGGATGTGATTGAAACACTGTCGGACGTAATGCTGTGGAGGGGAATTCCGGAACAGTTGGAGCAGTTCTGCCTTCGCCGAAACCCAATTGTTTAGATCCCTCTCCGGCTGATGCTGCCATAGGAATTGATAGTTCAGCAGCGTGGCAAGACTGCCTCCGTGAGGCGTTCAAATAGGACCTGCGCATGAAAATATGCTGTAGCCCGCTGTGTGCTGCTACTGATTGGGGCAGCAGAGACGTTTCATGGCAATTGGACCCGTTATTCGGCAGGAGTGGTGACCACAAAATCGGGCTTAATTCACACCGCGAGAACGAGTTACAAAGTGTCCGTCAACACTAAATTGCGGAAGTGCCGCTCTGCTGAAGGATCGTTAAATGAACGCGAGCGACGATATGCATGTAGCCTCCTGCCGTCGCGTACCGATCGGCAGCAGCGGCCCTGATGTGAACGAGCGCATCGCCCTTTCGTCCAACCGCCTCGAAATACAAGCCGACATAGAGGTGGGCGTAGAACTCCGATTCGGCCCCGGCGCCAGCAACGGCCAGTACCTTGTCGGGGCTGAGCGCGCCTCGGAACATCTGGTAGACCTCCCGCATCGGAACGCGCGAGTCTGGTCCCACGGCCAGCATCTCCGCCCTTGCCTTCTCAACCGATTCGCCACGCGCCACGCAGAGGAAGTGCCAAGCGGCGTTCTCGACGTCATTGGGATTGACCGTGCGATGCGATTCGAACTGGGCGCGACAATCGCGGTAGCGGCCCGCGTAGTACAGAGCGATGCCGCGCTGCCACAGATAGGGCGCCTTATCGGGCACAAGCTTGGACACAATGTCGAACTCGGCGACCGACTCGGCGATGCGGCCGTTCTGGAAGTGGGCAATGGCAAGGTCGAGGGCCCGTTCCGCCGCCGACTGGGCGTTGGCTGCGGCAACGAACACCCAAATCGCCTGAAAGACGAGCAATCGGTGCATCCAGGCAAGGGTCGAACGCCGAATGACGCCCGGCAATGGGGGCTTCACGTTAGCGGCGCAGGTCGAGACACTCGAGCGTGTTTTCGTTTCGCACATAGAGAAACCCGTCAGCGATCGCCGGGTAAGACCGGATGGTTGGACGAAGGATTTGCGATCGGGCCAGTGTCTTGAAGCCATCGGGTGATGCCTCTGCAAGGACCATCTCGCCGTTTTCTCGCAGGATGAGCAACCGATCACCTACGAGCGTAACTGTGCCAGCACGGAACTGATCTTCACTCCATTGAACCTTGCCGGTCGCTAGTTCGACGGCACGAAAACTTGGACCGAACTCCTGGCGGCCATGAAATCCATACAGAATCCCCTCGTAGTACACACTGGTAGCGTAATGATTTGTAAGAACCTCATCGGAGGCCCATAGTTCCGTGAGACTTTTTTCCCTCCAAGCGGAGCACTCCCGCGCCAGGTCCGTATTCGGCCGATACAAAGATGAGATCGCCAATTACCAGTGGTGTCGCCACATTGACCGATGACGCCTGTCGCGCTCGCCAGATCCTCTGAAACTGCACACTTCCATTAGTCGGATCGAGTCCTATGAGACCGTTTCTGGTTAAGAAGATCGCGTATAGTTTGCCGTCAATCGTCGCGGCGATTCCCGAGGAATAGCTCGCTTGATCTTCGGTAGCTGTCCATAGGACTTTCCCAGTTTTCGCGTTAAAGGCAACGATTCCAGCATCCTGGCCGCCTATGTTAGCCAAAACTTTCCCATCTACGACGAGCGGCGAGCCTGCTGCACCGAAAAACCCTTTCGGTGTGCCAAACCTCGCTCTGGTATCTACACTCCAGACGGACTTGCCGTCCACCAGACGAATAGCGTGAAATTGGCCTTGGACTCCGAACGTGTAAACGATGCCATCGACTACGACAGGCACCGCTCGCGGACCCTCGTCAAAGCCGAAATCATCGCGATACGAGGTGGGATAAGAATACTTCCACTGACTATCTCCAGAATGAGCGTCGAAGGACTCCACCACTTCGCTGTCGTCAACCCGATGAAATAGGATCAGTCGGCCTTCAATGACTACGGGACCGCTGAATCCTGAGCCGATCGACTTTCGCCAAACAACAGGTGGGCCGTCCGAGCCTATTTCCTCCATAAGCGCTGGGCCCCGGTAGACGCCGTTCCGCTCCGGTCCCAGGAACTGCGGCCAGTCCTCGGCCGCTGATTGGAGGGCGATAGCGAATGCGACACCCGAGCAGATCACTTGGAAACGAAACGACTTCTGGGATTGAAGAATACATAGAGTCGAGCACATCAGTGCAGCAACACCTGTAAGCAAGATGACCAGGCCCAAGTTTTGCATCAATTCCATTGAGAGATATTACATCACTTGAGGGGCCCCGGCATTTCGTACGACCTTCAAGGTAAGTTTTGTGGGTTCTGCAGACCGGTCGGATTGGGGGGTGCTTCCGCAGTCTAGTGTTGGCGGGTCGATTGTAACCCGTTCCTGTGGTAGGATTTGAGTCCCATTTTCAGGGTCACCATTCCTGCCAAAGAACGGGTTCAATTGCTATGAAGCGTCTCCGCTGCCCCAACCATCTGTGTCCCAGAAAGCAATCCGGGACCAAAATCATCATTCGGTATGGTTTCTATCGCACCCGGTGGGGCCGCCGTCGCCGATTCCGTTGCACCGGTTGCGGCAAAATCTTCTGCCGGAACCGTGGCACGGTTTATCATCGTCTTCAACACCGACGAGCGACCTTCGACGAGGTTGCAGCTCTCAGTGTCGAAGGATTCAACAAATCCTCGATTGCCCGAGTCAAGCAACTTGCCTGGAATACAGTGGATCGCTGGCTGGAAAAGGCGGCCCGAGAATGCCACCGATTCAACGATCGAAGGATTACTGGACTGAAGGTCACAGAACTGCAGGCTGATGAAATTCGTACGATGGTGGGTGGTAAACAACAGCCCATCTGGATCTTTTCTTCGATCGATGTCTGGTCTCGTCTCTGGCCATCGACCATCGTCGGGAGACGAAGCTATCGAAATACCCTTGGCTTGTTTCGAGATCTTTCCTCCCGCATGATTCACAAGAGTTTCCCTCTAATCGCCACTGATGGTTTCAAGTTCTATCAACAAGTTGTCCGTCGCATCTTTGGGGTTGGGTGTCTTTACGGCCAAGTGATCAAGAAGCGAAGAAAAGATCAAATTGTTAAAGTCGAACACAAAACCAGATTCGGAGCAGCCTGGAGATGGGAACAAGCTTGGAAGAACTCCGAAGATTCCAAAAAGCTGAACACGTCCTACATAGAACGACTGACCCTGACGATCCGTCAGGGTGCGTCCTACCTATGCCGCCGCACCCTCAGTTATGCCAGACGGGTGAGCGATTGCGAGATCATCTGGAACTGCTGCGTTGCCATTACAACTTTCTCAGACCTCATCTTGCGCTGAAATTCGGGCACGAATTCAGAACTCCAGCTATGCAGGCCGGACTGACCAGCAGACGGTTGACGTTCCGGAAGATCTTCACATCCATCGACAACTTTTTGTGCTTGATAAGGATCGTCTGGGAGTTCATATTGGAGTCAAATTCAACCGGGCAGGAAGACTCGGCGGTTTCAGAGGCTGCTTAACAACACTGGGTTGCGGAAGCACCGATGAAGGCATCTACGAAACCATGCTTGGAGTGTTTAAAGGCGCCAGGTAAACTGCCAACAATTTCAAACCCTAGCTTCCGCCAAAGGTGCACCGAGACTTCATTGGTCGAGACAACTAGATTGAATTGCATCGCGAGAAAGCCCAGGCGCCTTGCTTCTAGCTGTGAGTGTTCGCACATCAATGAGGCAACGCCTCTTCCTCGAGCGCTCTCAGCGACGATGTACCCGCAGTTGCACACATGAGCCCCCAAATCGGGCTGATTCGGCTTGATGTAGTATGTTCCAACCGAAACGCCGCTCTCCTTCGCAACATATGTTGCCATTGGGTCAACCAGCCAAGTCTTGCGCGCTTCAGCCTCCGAAATCTCCATCGATTGGGGAAAAGTTTGGGAATTATATACAACTTTAGCCAAGGGGTGGGGTAGAATGCTATATTTCCGTTGATCTTGATAAGCTCTCCAAATCCGTCATGCGGCCTCTTCAAACACAAACAAATCTTCCAAAGATTTTCTGGCCGTCACAACGTCCGCAACGAAAACACCCTAGATCAAATGGCAACCATTCTGCGGGGCATGGAAGGCAAACGGCTCCGGTACAAGGATTTGGTGGCGTGAATCCCGCGCAAAACTGGAAGAACCACACCATGTGGACGGGGGACAATCTCCACATCATGCGGGGCATGAACTCCGAAAGCGTTGACCTCATCTATCTGGACCCGCCGTTCAACAGCAAAAAGACCTACTCCGCTCCGATTGGAAGCCAAGCCGCAGGAGCTTCCTTCAAAGACTTCTGGACGTTCGACGATGTTGACAGACTATGGGTGGAGCGGCAGCGGGACAGCGACAAGGCGCTTTACCACGTCATCGAAGCGGCCCGGCTAACGCACGGCAACGGCATGGCGGCCTACCTGTGCGTGATGGCGCAACGGCTGCGCGATTCCGATGCACCGCTTGCTGAAGCCGACCGGGAGCCTCTACCTTCACTGCGACCCTACCGCGAGCCACTATCTCAAGATGCTGCTCGACTCCGTGTTCGGGCCTGAGAACGCCAGGAACGAGTGTACGTGGTCAGATGGTTTGGGACAGAGGGCGTAAAAAAATAAGGTAGCGATCTGGCTCCTCTGGGTTGATGTTAGGGAGAGCTGCCCTTGTTTGGAAGTGCAACCGTTTTCTTAAAGCCAAGGTTTTCTCTTTGATGCGATTGCGTTTTTGCAGGATGGCACTGCCTTGTCCTGTAAAAACGTCGTAGGGTGTCAGGTTGTTCAGGCTTTCATGGTATCGGTTTGTGTTGTAGTGGCGGACGAAGGCGTCGATCTGCCGCGGGATCCAGGTCTTCCGGCAGGTAATAGTTGTTGAGCAGGATGCGGTCTTTCAGAGTCCGGTGCCAGCGTTCGATCTTGCCCTGCGTCATGGGGTGATAGGGTTTGCCGCGGGTATGCGGGACGCCGTTTTCTGCCAGCCAGGACCGCAACTCGGATGAGACGTAGCACGGTCCATTGTCGCTCAGGAGGCGAGGTCGGTGCCGGACGCCTACGCGGTTGAGGCCAGTGGCGGACCGTCAGCGCATCCTGCAGCGTGGCCGAGACATCCCTGGCGCCCATGGTGTTGCACAGCCTCCAGGCAATGATATAGCGCGAGAAGTCATCCAGCACCGTGGACAGATACAACCAGCCCCAGCCCATAACTTTCAGGTAAGTGAAGTCTGTCTGCCAGAGCTGGTGGACCGCTGTGGTTGGGTTGGCGAACCGTTCCGCCGCCTTTCAGAACAATAAAGGCTGGTGCGGTGATCAGGTCATAGCGTTTCAGGATGCGATAAACTGTCGATTCCGAAAGGTAATACTGCTTCTGCTCCGTAAAACTGCACCGCCAGCTCGCGGGCCGACAGGTCGGGCTCGGCCAGTGCTAACTTCACCAACTGATCGGTGATCTCCTCCGACACCTTGTTCCAGACCGGGCCGGCGGTTGGGATGAAAACGGGCTTTTTATCTTCCAGACCATCAAAGCCTTCCGACACATAGCGGTCGTACCAGTTGTAAAACGTCGATCGGGGAATGCCAACCTGCTGCAACGTCCGGCGTACCCCCAGGGAAGATTGCTCCACCGTGCGGATGATCTCCAACTTCTCCGAGGCAGGGTGTCTCATATACCGTCCTCCCCATCCCCGACTCACACTTTTTTTCAGCAGACGGTTTTCCAGCATGGCTTCGGCCAGGGCCTCTTTCAGCTGCACGGCCTGCTCCCGCAGGGTCTGAACCTCGCCACTGGTCGCCTCGCGTTCTGTGTCGCCCGCCAGCCGCTTGCGGCCCGCCTCCAGAAACTCCTTGCTCCAGCGGTAATACTGGTTCTGGTGTATTTCCCCTCGAAGAAGTAATTGGAGGTGAACGGCGGCACAACTCCGCGATGCTGTCCTCGCCGCGAAGTCCCTGCAATACGATGCGGATCTTCTCTTCCGGGCTGAACCTGCGCCGCGTCCTGCGCTTGATCTCCCGGACGGTCTTCTCGACCGCCCTCTGGTCGTCTTGTTTTTGTCTCATCTTCGTTCCTTTCAGTCTCTACGATGACGGCGCCAAAAACTCACCTTATCAATTCCACCCTTCCTGTCCAACTTGGCCTGACCGGGTACATTCAGTACTAATCCTGCACACCGGATAAGAAAACGCTAGACGACTAGTCAGGAGTAATCTGGGGAAACGCGACCAAGCACCTTTGAAATGCAGTGGTTGCACCTGAACAGGCCGAGATTCTGTACCGGTGATTTTGAAAAAGTCTACATTACAAGGTTCAATTGTAGACCTAGCTTCCAGTCGGCCCTGTTGACCACGTAAATTAGATGCCCTTCCTAGCAGTAATTCTCTCTTGCCTCTGCAAGAGGAAGGACACAGTCCGGCCAAAAGATGGTTGAACAGATCTACAAGTGCTTATCAGAATCATTCATACAGCTTGTCGATGAAACCACTTTCATCCAGCTCTCTCATAAAGCTTTCGTCGTAAAAATCTTCCGGCTGAAAGCGACGCATTGCACCCGTGTCATACAGCTCCATGACTCTCTTGATTCCATCTACGGCCGGGTAAGGAGCCCTCGGCATATCAACCGCACCGTTATAGATGACGTTCTGGAGCTCGACGTTCGTAAAGTCGTACCATTTTTCCATGGAGCGGAAGGCAACGGTCCTGTCCTTCTTCATCATTGAAATAGCTTCTGTCAGGGCTTTCAGATACCTCATCACAGTTTCCTTGTTCGCTTGCGCCCAGGACTTGGAAGCCCAAAGCCCGTTGCATGGGTACGGCTCGTTCCACCCACGCATGTCGACATCCATGGGCTTATATCCCGCCAGCATAGCCTGGCCCATTGGTACGTCATAGGCGATGAATGCGTCCACCCAACCCTTCTTGAGCGGGTTAACACTATAGTCGCCTCTCAGAATAGCCATATCTCGTTCAGCATCCCAACCCATTCTGTCTGCCAGGATTTGGACCACGATCCCAGTGCAGGCGGCAAGGCCCGAAATCCCGATGCGCTTTCCTTTCAGGTCTTCCAACGTCTCAATGCCTTCCCGAGCAACGATGTGCCAATGAACGACGTGATCGGTAGTGGCAATGATTACTTGGTCCGAGGGTTCCGAACTGTTTGCCCGGCTGACCATCCCTGGAGCGCCTCCTCCGACGGACATCTGCCATTCGCCCTCGGGAATGGTGTCCAGGACATCGGCTGGTACCCCATGTGACTCAGCTGCGCCCCTGCTGAAAGGACGCAAAGTGACGTCGAGTCCATATTTGTCAAACAGGCCGTTATCTAAGGCCACTAGGTGTGGAACTTTGTTGATCGAAACGTCTCCCATGGCTACACGCACTGGAAGTTTTTCCTGCCCGTGTAACGGTGTCGCAGCTGCAGCCAGTGAGCAAAGAGCTATGATTCCAAGAAGGTTCCTCGGCTGGAGATGGCTCAGCATTTCGCATGCCTCCTTTCGGTTTTCCGGTTTGAAGGTGATTGTACACCCGCTTGGCGAATTGTGGCACATTATCCCCGATCTGCTCGACGGTGGCCCGGTGCCCAGGCCGAAGTTTTGTACCAGTCGTTGTGAGAGAGTTTTGATCGCAACTTGGGGTCATGGAATCCGGTTCCAAGCGGAGGTATCGGCCCTTCTCCGCGGCCATCGGCCTGATCCGCAAGCCCACGAGAAGGGGTCTGCAAGGTCTTCACCACGATTACTCCTGAGTAACGGCGTAGTGTGGAGTAATCCTGGCCAGTCGGATAGGTAAACACGCATTATAAAAGGGCGCCCCTAGTGCGATAGGTTTTCAGTATCGAAGGTAACGCCTATCGAAAGGAGCAGTCTGAATGGATAGAACAAAGTATATCGGGATGGACGTGCACCAAGAAGCGATAACGATTGCGGTCATGAACTCTTCGGGCAAGCTGGTGATGGAGTCGATCGTAGAAACGAAGGCAGCCACGATTGTGCAGTTCCTCCAAGGACTGCAGGGGGATTTGCAGGTCACGTTGGAAGAGGGGACCTGGGCTGCCTGGCTGTATGACTTGCTGCGGCCTCACGTGTCGCAGCTGATCGTGTGCGATCCGCGAAAGAATGCGTTGCTGAAATCGGGCAACAAGAGCGACCGGATCGATGCGAGGAAGCTGGCCGAACTGCTGCGGAATGGATCGCTCTCGGCGGTCTACCATGGGGAAAAGGGTCTACGCACGTTGCAGGAGCTGTCGCGGAGTTATCTGACGGTGAGCAAAGATCTCACGCGAGTGATGAATCGGCTGAAGGCATTGTACCGAAGCTGGGGTATTGCCTGCGCGGGCACGCAAGTCTACGCACCGCGACATCGTTCGGAATGGTTGAGCAAGATCACGGAAGCAGGTGTGCGCTGTCGGGCTGAGTTCCTCTATCAGCAACTGGACGGGCTGCAAGCATTACGCCAGGCGGTGCGCCGGGATCTACTGGCGGAGAGCCGCAAGCATGGAGCGACGAAGTTGCTGCGCCAGATACCGTCAATCGGTCCGATCCGTGCGGCGGTGTTGATCGCGCTGCTACAGACCCCACACCGGTTCCGGACGAAGCGGCAACTATGGGCCTACAGCGGCCTGGCGATCGAGACACGTGGTAGTGGGGAATACCGTTACGTGGATGGACAACTGCGCCGTTCCCAGAAACCGGTGGCGCTGCGGGGTCTGAATAAGAACCACAACCATGATCTGAAATGGATCTTCAAGAGCGCGGCCATGCAGGCCAGCGGTTCGACTGGATTGTTGCATGAGTATTACGAAGGGTTACTGGCCAAGGGGATGAAGCCTGCGCTGGCTCGACTCACCGTGGCACGCAAGATTGCGACGATCACTTGGATCGTTTGGAAGAAAGGAGCACGTTTCGACGCCGAACATCTGAAACTGCAAGCAGCTTGAGCGTCTCGGGTAAAGAGTCCGTCGATCCCCCGGATCATCTCCGGCGGTGCCCAATGGGTTCTTGAGACGCTCGGGTTCGAGGGAGAGCATCCATCGCGTAGTTAGGCCCTGTGTGCCACCGGCACCGAGTCTCTATAAACACTCTATGCCCCCTCGGATAACCTAAGAAAGCTATAGGCCACGAGTCTCCGATAGGACCATGGTTGCCAACTCTGCAACCACCCCGCTTGCCGGTTTCGGGAAACCAAGGGCGTCGTCGTAACCGCAAAGATGAAACTGCTGGGATGGAGGAAGCATGCCGGCTGGTCGCAACACGAAAGGCCAGAACGGTCAGGACCACGAGCCGAACGTACCGGGGGGGGGGGCTGGATGCACGAGAACTTCCGTGTTCTCCGGTGGCCGGGGAGGTCTTTTTTCTTGACATCCCCTTTTACAGGATAGGACTTCGCGACTAGTGAGGAGTTATCCGGGGATACGGAACCAACTCCATTCATATCAGGTGGTTGTAGTTGCAGCCAGCGACTTCCTTCGAGTCCCCTTATCTCTAGCGCCTCAGCCAAACGTTTCCCTCCTCCAGCAGTTCTCTGGGTACTGTCAAGTTAAGGGGATTTCTTCCGTTGTCGGGGCAAAAACGGTCTGATCTAGAACGGAGAATCAACAAGTTAGCGATTGCTATGAAGCGCTCACAAGGGGCTCATACCGTTAACTTGAAAGTGCCGATGTCAGAGGGTCCCGCCCAGCAGCATGTGAATAGCCGTCACCAGGACGGCGAGCAGCGCCGTAGCCAGCGCGCCGATTCGGATCATATCCTTCAACCCCGCCTCCCCGCTGGCGAAGGCGATGGCGACGGCGGGACCGGACCACGGCAGCATGATTCCGGTGGCCATCTGCGGAATCAGAATCGCGATGGAGACGGGGTTGAGCCCGATGATCTGAGCGGCCGGCACCAAGACGGTTCCGAATAGCGCGGTTACCGCCGACGCCGTCACTATGTTGGCGCCGACGGCAACCAGAACCGAGGTGACAATGGGCAGATAGAACGGCCCGAAGCCCAGTCCTGCGATCAAGCTTTCGGCGAAATCGATGAATCCAAACTCCACCAGGGCGGCCGTCACGGCTACCGCCGACGTGCACATGATCATAATGTTCCAAGGAGCGTGCTCGGTCACCTCGCGCCAAGTCAATAGAAACTCCGCTTTTTTCAGATTGACGGGAGTGCAGAACATCAGCAACATCACAATGGGGGGCACGACGTAGATGGACAGGGCAACCCTCGACCACCTCGTCAGGGAATGGTCTCCTCCCAAGAACAGATCGATGAACGTCGGCAACGTGAACAAAACGATCATGGACACCAGGACAAACAGAGTCGCCCGCTCCGAGGAAGACAACGGCGCTAACTTTCTCCGCTCCTCTTGAATGAACTCGCGCCCTCTGGGCAAGTAGGAAATCTCCGGCTTCAAGAACAGGCACAGGACAAAATAAAACATGACCAGACTGGCCAGAAAGACGGGGATGCCCACCTTCAGCCAATCGAAGAAGTCGATGGTTCGTCCGGTCAAGGTTTGCAGCAGGCCGACGCTTAAGACATTGTATGGAGTGCCGACCAGGGTTGCCGTGCCGCCCGCCACCGAGCCATACAAACAGGCCAGCGACATGAAGATGCCCAGATTTGTCCTTTGCGCAGGAGGGATATTTCCCACGGTGCGGATGTAGGCAACGAGAGATAAACCCACCGGCATCATCATGGCCACCGATGCGGCGTCGGAAATCAGCATGGAGCAGATCCCCGTGGAGAGCATGAATGCGAAGATCAGACGGTAGGTGCTGCCGCCCACCACCCGCCTCGACAGGATCCACAGCGCAAACCGCTTCGCGAGGCCATGCCGTTGAATGGCGTAACCTAGCATCACCGTCCCAAGAAGCCAAAAGAAGATATTCTGCCCGAATAAGCCTACGGTGCGAGTGATATTCATCAGTCCAAATGCGGGGAACAGCACAAGAGGCAGCATTGCGGCTACAGCCCAGGGCACCGGCTGGGTTGTCCACCAGACGACCATCCAGCAGAAGATAGCCAGAGTAATACGGCCCTCCGAGGAGAGGCCTTCGTAAGGCGCCCACCACATTGCCAGGAAGGTCAGCGGACCGGCGGCAAACTTCATCAGTGTCTTCATACTCAGTTCAGTCCCCTGCGCGGCTTGGCCCGGACAATCTTGAAAAGGATACCATCGTATTCTGATTCGACAAGTGACGGCGTGAGTTGTGGACATGATGGTGCTTCCGCAATCCAGTGTTGTTAAGCAGCCTCTGCAATCATCGTGTCTTTCTAGCCGGTCTAGTTCGCCACATATATGAACTCGAAACGATCCATACCAACAGCAAAAAATAGGGAATGGGCGTGTCCTCGGCATTGCCCAAGTGTAGCGGCGCAGCCGAAAGCGAATGCTATCTGGCGACCCGAATAGTTAAATCGGTCCCGAAGTCCCCTTCTGGGAAGTATGGGAAAGGCATTTTGTACCGATAGAGCCTGAGTAACGGCGAAGTGTGGAGTAATCCTGCCAGTCGGATAGGTAAACACGCATTATAAAAGGGCGCCCCTAGCAGGCCGTGGTGGAAATGGCATTTTTGACACGGCTCTCAGAGTTTGGTGCTGCAGGGGTGAAAACCGGAATCTATCCGCAGAAGTGGCCGGTTGACGACCCGATCGTTCCATGAGCCCTTGCAGGAGCATCCAGACCCACCAGCAGCAGAAAAAGACGTTGTTCCAGCGGTCCTGCAGGCCCCTTGGCGTCCCGGCTCCGATTTCCCGGCGCAGAATCAGGCTGAGGTTGAACGCCGCGACGTGAAGCAGCAGCCGCTTTAAGATGTTGCGATGTCCGCGCAGATGCGTGCGCCGCATTCCTCCCGTGCCGTAGACATGCGCAAAGCTTCGTTCCACTACCTCTCCCCGCCGACGCAAGAGTTGTTTGCCTCGCTCGCCTCGCATGCGCCGCCGATTGCCGTACACTGCAGTTTGTTCGTCGGCTTTGCCCTGCCAGTGTCGCCGCCCTCGTTGCGGCTCCGGTATATACGACCGCACTCCGATCGCTTGTAAATCTTCCAGCAGCGGCCCGCTGTGATATCCCTTGTCCGTTACCACCTCTTCGAGTCCCTGCGCATTCATCTGCTCATCCGCTGCCGGTTCTTTCCCCACCGCCTCCAACTGCTCGGCTGCTTCCACGAACGTTTCTTGCAGCGTGGTGGTGTCGCCCTGATCGGCCCCTTGCACCGTTACTGCCACCACCGCTCCGGTCTCCAAATCCACCGCGTGCTCCGCCTTGCGCGCCAGGTGCGTCCGGCCATCTTTCATCTTCGTGATCCGCGCGTCGGGATCGTGCGGGTGCTCCCAATCCTGATTGGAACTCTTCTTCTTCCGCTTCCGGTCCAGTCGCGCCACTTCTTCCCGCGTCGGCGTCGCGATGCCCGACTCCTTCGCCAGCTTGGTGAGAAACTCCGGGTAACTTTCCCCGCTGTCCCGCCGCACGATGCTTCGCAGTGCTGCGTTGGCCTCCAGCGTCGTGGCGTCGATTCCCAGCGTCTTGCCTTGCAGCAATCCCTTCTCCGCAATCACTCCCAGCGCCCACGTGAACACTTCCCGGTGCGTCTCCACGTCGATCAGCCGCCGCGTCCGCGAGATCGTCGAGTGATCCGGCGGCGCTTCCTCCAGCCCGATCCGCAGAAAACTCCGCAGCGCCAGCGAGTCCGCCGCCCGCCACGCCATCCCGCGCTCCGAGTCCAGTCCTTCGAAATACCCCATCAGCAGCAGCCGGAAGTACATCCCCGGAGCCAGACCCGGCCGCCCCATCTTCTCCGCCTAGAACCGCCGGCACCGCTCCTCCACGAAGCCGTCAAAACCCGCCTCTTCCAGCAACTCATTCAATCGCTCATAGAACGGATGTCCTGCCGTTCGCGGCAGATCGCACGTGGCCACCCAGATCTCTTCCTGTCGCTCCCGTTGTTTCCGTGTTCCCATCGCCATGCCGCCATTCTCCAGCCTCTCTCGCTTCCTCACAAGCTCATTCGTCCAGAAATGTGCTCCTCCCCACACTTCCACCACGGCCTGCTACTGCGATAGGTTTTCAGTATCGAAGGTAACGCCTATCGAAAGGAGCAGCCTGAATGGATAGAAACAAAGTATATCGGGATGGACGTGCACCAAGAAGCGATAACGATTGCGGTCATGAACTCTTCGGGCAAGCTGGTGATGGAGTCGATCGTAGAAACGAAGGCAGCCACGATTGTGCAGTTCCTCCAAGGACTGCAGGGGGATTTGCAGGTCACGTTGGAAGAGGGGACCTGGGCTGCCTGGCTGTATGACTTGCTGCGGCCTCACGTGTCGCAGCTGATCGTGTGCGATCCGCGAAAGAATGCGTTGCTGAAATCGGGCAACAAGAGCGACCGGATTGATGCGAGGAAACTGGCCGAACTGCTGCGGAATGGATCGCTCTCGGCGGTCTACCATGGGGAAAAGGGTCTACGCACGTTGCAGGAGCTGTCGCGGAGTTATCTGACGGTGAGCAAAGATCTCACGCGAGTGATGAATCGGCTGAAGGCATTGTACCGAAGCTGGGGTATTGCCTGCGCGGGCACGCAAGTCTACGCACCGCGACATCGTTCGGAATGGTTGAGCAAGATCACGGAAGCAGGTGTGCGCTGTCGGGCTGAGTTCCTCTATCAGCAACTGGACGGGCTGCAAGCATTACGCCAGGCGGTGCGCCGGGATCTACTGGCGGAGAGCCGCAAGCATGGAGCGACGAAGTTGCCGCGCCAGATACCGTCAATCGGTCCGATCCGTGCGGCGGTGTTGATCGCGCTGCTACAGACCCTGTACGTGGTCAGATGATTTGGGACAGAGGGCGTAAAAAAATAAGGTAGCGATCTGGCTCCTCTGGGTTGATGTTAGGCCGCACTTGTTTGGAAGTGCAACCGTTTTCTTAAAGCCAAGGTTTTCTCTTTGATGCGATTGCGTTTTTGCAGGATGGCACTGCCTTGTCCTGTAAAAACGTCGTAGGGTGTCAGGTTGTTCAGGCTTTCATGGTATCGGTTTGTGTTGTAGTGGCGGACGAAGGCGTCGATCTGCCGCTCCAGGTCTTCCGGCAGGTAATAGTTGTTGAGCAGGATGCGGTCTTTCAGAGTCCGGTGCCAGCGTTCGATCTTGCCCTGCGTCATGGGGTGATAGGGTTTGCCGCGGGTATGCGGGACGCCGTTTTCTGCCAGCCAGGACCGCAACTCGGATGAGACGTAGCACGGTCCATTGTCGCTCAGGAGGCGAGGTCGGTGCCGGACGCCTACGCGGTTGAGGCCAGTGGCCGTCAGCGCATCCTGCAGCGTGGCCGAGACATCCCTGGCGCCCATGGTGTTGCACAGCCTCCAGGCAATGATATAGCGCGAGAAGTCATCCAGCACCGTGGACAGATACAACCAGCCCCAGCCCATAACTTTCAGGTAAGTGAAGTCTGTCTGCCAGAGCTGGTGGACCGCTGTGGTTGGGTTGGCGAACCGTTCCGCCGCTTTCAGAACAATAAAGGCTGGTGCGGTGATCAGGTCATAGCGTTTCAGGATGCGATAAACTGTCGATTCCGAAAGGTAATACTGCTTCTGCTCGGCGCTGTTGCACGAATCAACCTTGGCGCGAGTCAGGCCGCTTTCCCAACCGCTCGATCAGGACACCACAGCGCAGGATTTCGGCCTACCCAGCTCGGCCATCCGGTTGAGGATGTGACACCCGATCGCAACTTCTCTGCTTTGTGCCTTGCCGTGCCTCGCCTTCAATCCGCCTCCGAGCACGGACTTGTATCGGAAGAAGCTGTTTTCAACGCGCGCCTGCTGTCGGTAGCCCGACTCCTTCTGCCACGCTCGTCGCCCGACCTGGTGAATCCTCTCAAGAGCCGTGTCACGCTGCGCCCATGGGCCGTCCGTTGGCCCCGCCGACACCGCAGAGCGACGAGGGGGGATCACAATCACGACGTTCTCTGTACCGGCCGCGCTGAGTTGATCGTAGACTGACCTGTGGTCGTAGGCTCCGTCTGCGGTGAAACGCCGGATGGGAACCTCGATCTGGTCGAGCAGATCCGGCAGTGTGGAGGCATCGTCCCGGCTGCTCGCTGTGAGTTCGGCCGCCACAATGAACCCCTCGGCATCCACCCCGATGTGCAGCTTCCGCCAATCCCGGCGTTTCTTTGATGCCTTGTGCTTGTGCGCGTTCCATTCGCCGCAACCCAGAATCTTCAGCCCTGTGGAATCGACGATCAAGTCGATCGGGCCGTCGTAGGATCGGGTCAGGGGCGGCACCGCAACGATTTGGTTCCGGCGCGAGAGTGTGGTGTGGTCCGGGGCCTTGAGGTTGAGGCCCATCAAGCGGAGCAGCGAGTCCAGGAACCCCTCGGTCTGGCGGAGCGGCAGGCTGAAGACGACCCGCAGCGTCAACGCGGTCCGGACCGCGAGGTTCGAGTACCGCCGCTGGCCTCCGCGAAGACCGTTCTTCGTTGGTACCCACGCGGCAATTGCATCCTCGCTCAGCCAGATCGTGACGTCGCCGCGGCTCCTGAGGCCACGCTCGTACTCCCTCCAGTTCCGGATTCTGTACTTCGTCTTGTACTGGCGGTTGACTCGGCTCGACTTCGCTGCGACCACGACGTTACCCCCCCCCGATCTCTATGATGGATCGGGACACCCAGACAATGCTAGCGTGGGAGTCCAGGCTGATTCATGCACCAACGCCTCGTAACGCCGCATTTCGCCATAGCCAGCCGCAGCCACACCACCTGATACACCAGGCTGCCAGTCCGGATAATAGAAAGAAAACAAAGAACCAGATCAGACTCATTTCGCCTCCAGCTACCTCTATCGGCACGGTTTTCCCAATAGTTATGGAGTATACCGAAAGCTCCACCGCCCCCGCCCCGAACCGTTGCACCCGTGCCGATTCGGTCACCGCCCCGGCCTGCCGGTTCCATCAGAGAGGGGTGGGATTGTTTGTCTCCGGTTTTGTTCGTTTGGGCAATTCAGAGGACGGCGATAACAATCACAGCAACGATGGCTGCAACATAGACAATGACATTGACACTGCTGGCGGGAAGTGCGCGGCGCGGGACCTGCTGCTCGCCTCCAGGATCGTGCATCTTATGGGGAAGGTTTGGGTACAGGCGAAGGGCGCTCATCCGGCTATTTCTTCTCTTCGAAATCCAGCGAAGCCGAGTTGATACAGAACCGCAGCCCGGTCGGTTGCGGCCCATCCTCGAACACGTGGCCCAGGTGTGCCCGGCAGCTCCCGCACATCACCTCCGTCCGCACCATTCCATGGCTCGAGTCCGTCTCGGTGATCACGTTCGTCTCGTTCACGGCCGCATCGAAGCTCGGCCACCCGGTCCCTGAATCGAACTTCGTATCGGAGGGAAACAGTTCCGCCCCGCAGCACAGGCACTTATACATCCCCGCTTCGTGATTGTCGTTATATTTGCCGGTAAAGGGCCGCTCCGTCCCCTTCATGCGGCAGATCATGAACTGCTCGTCGGACAGCTCCTGCTTCCACTGTTCTTCCGTTTTCTCCACCTTTTTCATTCCACCCCCTCATCAAATCTGCAAGACTTGCACCGGGTGCAATTCTATCAGAGAACTCGCTCAGACACCGGGCCCCACCGCCCCTCCTTCCCATTTTGCCTGCGCCGTCATATCGTTTATCATTTTCCTGCGGGAATTCCCGCCCCAATTCGCCATCAGGCAATGTCGAACCATGGCAGACTATGTCAGGCCATATTAGGCCATACTAGGGAGGTCCGGATGATTCAGCTTCGCTCTGCCATTCAATCCGTTTTTGCCATCGCCATCGCCGCCACCGCGCTGTTTGCCCAGGAAACGGCCACATCCACATCCACAGCCCCTGCTTCTGCCGAAGACCGCGTCGTCCAGCTCCTCGCCACCGACGAGCCCTTTCACGCCGTGCCTCCCGCGCTTTTCGACCAGCTCGGCTGGGACCTGCCCGACGGCGGCGCCACCATCCAGGCTCTCGCCGACGCGACGCCCGGCGGCGCGCTCGACCCCCGCAAGCTCGCAGCGCTGCCCGCCAAAAAGCTCGGCTACTCGGCCCAGTGGCACGAGGTCCGCTACAAGGTCTACGGCCTGGACTGGGACATCTCCGGCCTGCATCTCATCCCCAACGACCCGGTCGCCGGCCTGCCCACCATGGTCATCGTCCACGGCGGCTCGGCCAACTGGTATGAGTTCTTCCTGGACCCGCTGAACCGCGCCGGCCTCGGCCAGTATCTCGCGCAGAAGGTCCCCGTCCTGCTCGTTACCATCCCCGGCAACTACCGCCACGGCGGCTGGACCGAGACCGATTACTCGAAGCGCATCCCCGGCTATGTGCTCGACCGCGACCTCACCCCTGAAGAGGCCGCGCTGCGCAATGCCGTCTTCACCTTCCGCGTCGTTACCGACGGCGTCCAGGCCATCGTGGAGAAAGTTACCAGCGGCCCGGTCGTCATCACGGGGCACTCCACTGGCGGCGAGATACAGTACATTCTCAAAGAATCCAGCCTCCAGCCCCGCCTTGCCGGACTCTCGATGGGTTGGGGCACCGGCGGCCCGGCCGGCCTGCCCGCCATGCGGGAGTTCCGCGGCGAGCGCACCGCCGATCAGTACCTCCATGTCCGCCAGATCCGCCCCCGTCCCGCCTCCGGCTACTCGCGCGGCTACCTCGGTCCCCTGAACCCCATCTGGGACCCGTCGAAATCCCGCGACGCCATGGCCGAAGAATGGATGGGGCTTGAGGAGCGCCGCCGCCCGCAGTTCAAGCAGCCCATGCAGGACCTGGAGCACAACAGCGCTATCAACCTCCGCGAGCATGCCGCATCGCAGATTCAGGAAGTCTTGAAAGGCAATCAGTTAGGAATAAATCCTGATGAGGTGGTTGAGGATCTGTTCTCCACCATGCGCGCCCCCATCACCGGTTACAGGAAGATGATCTGGACCACCACCGCGCTCGATGACGGGCACTGGAACCCGGACCCGGCCCAGGCCCGCGAGCTGCGCGTGGCCAATGAGTTCCGCGACGCCAACCCCGGCATTCCCATCCGCGTTCTGGTCTTCGACGTTCCCATGACCCATTACGGCCACGTCGAGAAACCCCGCCAGCTTGCCGGCGGACTGGTCGCGGCCCTGCGCTGGCTCGCCGCGCCGTAGCCGCGCTCTCCCGGCACAATGTCCGGCCCCGGTTTGCTGTATCTTGCGCCCGGTTTTGCGGTATATTGCAGCTAAGTCGTATTTCTAGGATTTTCTCAAATGGAATCTGCTCTCGTCTACACGCGCGAACGACGCGACCTGCTGCTCGACCTGTTCCGCTCCGGTGCCATCCTGCTCGGCGACGCCGTCCGGGAGCGATTCGGCCTGCGCTCACCCATCTATATCAATATGCGTGGGCCGCTCTATGACAATCCCGGCCTGCTCTGGCGCGTCGGCCGGGAGTACGCCCGCAAGATCTGCGATCTCGCCCCGGACAAGGCCATTCCGCAATGCGTCGTCGGCATCCCGGCCACCGCCACGCCGCTCGCTCTGGCCACCGCGCTCTACTCGTTCCAGAACCATACTAGCCCCGCCATCACTTTTGCCCTGCTGCGCAAGGACTCCAAGACATATCCCGGCCACGCGCCCACCTACTGGATCGGCACGCGGGACAAGGGCAGGGAATACAACCTCATCGATGATGTCGTCGCATCGGGGGAGACCAAGCGCGACGCCGCCCGCAAGATGCAAGAGGACGGCCTGAATATCACTCGTGTGATCGTTCTGGTTGATCGGGAGCAGGGCGATGGCCTGCGCCAGGAGGGTTTTGATCTGCAAAGCGTCTTCCGCATCACCGAAGTCCTCGATTTTTACCGCGCCGAAAAATTGATCTCGCCCGACCAGCACCAGACGATTCTGGACTTCCTCGCCCAACGCCGCTTCGACGCCACCCCCGTTACCCCCGCCGACGCCCAATAAGTCCCGTCGCCCTGCAGGGTCTTCCGAGGCACTCTCCGCGAGGTTTGTTACGCCGACGGCATCACGAACTGCTTCGTCAGGACGAACGCGCCGTCCTTCGACGAGTTCAGCCGGATCTGCTTCACCCGGCTGTATTCGGGGTCGTTATACCAGTTGCGGGCCGCCTCTGCGGAGGAAAACTTCAGCACCACGTTCACCCCCGTCGGTTGTCCTTCCAGCGCATCCCCCTCGTAGTCGGCGACCAGAATCTCGGCCCCATGTTTTTCGAGCAGCGGCAGAACGCCGGGGACATAGCCCTCATAGCCCTTCGGGTCGGTGATGGTATAGGTGGCGATCACGTAGACGGACATATTCGATTTCTCCAATCTTCAAAATGATTTAAAACGTGAATTCTAAACGCAACGCCCCCCGCACCACAACCTCACCCGCCGCCGCGCGCCTGCGCCAGGAGTGCCTGCCGCTCGCCCGCGTCATCGTTCTGGTTGACCGGGAGAAGGGCGACGGGCTCCGCCAGGAGGGCTTCGATCTGCACAGCGTCTTCCGCATTACCAAAGTCCTGGATTTTTACCTCGCCGAAAAACTGATCTCGCCCGCGCAGCACCAGACGATTGTCGATTTCCTCGCCCAGCGCCGCTTCGACGCAGAAACACCCCTCTCCCAATAGCGCGCCGACTGCTTTCAGATTCAGTAGTTGACTGAAAACTTACCGGTAGGCACTCTCTTCGTAAAGGGTAAGTGGAAAGTCCGCAGCAGCTATCGTATCTTTGGGGAGGTTTCTTAAAAGAGTAAATTCTTCAATCAATGGTTTTAGTGTTCCCCGGCCAAGATCACTCAGGCCATAATATAAAGATAAATACCAGTTCGATTTCCGAAATCTGATATCTAATGAGGTCGATGTAAAATATTTTATTCTGAATGTCACTTTCCTTTACATACTTTGTCATGGTGTAGATTGACGGGAAATACCGGGATAAGTTGTGCAAGTGACTCTCATAGCATTTAATGAAACCGGGTACAGTCTTTTAAGGAAAAGGTTGTGCCATAGAAAATAACCTCACCAGTTTCCGGACTAAAATTCCTCAGAAAACTATGCTCTGGAAAACCAACGATAGCTCCCCGGTGAATGTCCCCAAAGTTCCGGTCAATAAAATTGTTATCCTCTGACTCGTTCCACCATACTGTAATCCTTTCATCAAAATGGGCAAAGTGATTTCTCATAGCAGTGGATTTGAGCGGAGATTCATCAGTTATTCCGATGCTTTCCCTGAGAGATTTTCTTTCTTCGCTTTTTCTGCCACCCTGACCCCAAAGGATTTTTGAAATATTCGCAGCAGCGTTCAACATTGCCTCAATTGCAAACCAGGGCAAGTTCCCTTGACGGTTAGATTTGCTGAGAGCTTGAGCAGCGATGGGGAAAAACTCACACTGTAGTAGTAATTCCCTCTGGAATACTCTTAAAAGTATCAAATCCATTATCCTCCCAAGTGCCTCAATCGGAGAAAGCTCCTAAAATTGTTTCATTTGTAAATGATGTAGAACTCGAGCGGCGCGGAGGGCCCCCCGCCCGGCATCGGCGATACCACCGTTACCAGCACCGTCCCCACATGCTGCCTAATATCATCCGGTACACGAGCGCGCAACTCTGTCGCACTCACCCATTCGGTTGGCACTTTCATCTCGCCCATCTTCACCACTGTGCTTTGGACGAACCCGCGCCCGCGCACGCGAATCTCCGCCACCATATTTCTTCCCGTTGGCCCCTCTGCCGCCTCTTCCGCAGAGCCAGCCATTGGCACCACCGGCGGCTCGATGCTCGTGATCGCTGGGACGGGATTATACAGATGCTTCGAGACCGGCCCGTACATCAGGAAGGGAAACGAGTAGTCGCTGTGATAGCTCGTGTCCACCACCTCGCCCCTCTGGATCACCGTCTCGATCCGCTTCGTATTCCGTATGTCGGCCAGCGGGTCCGCGCTCAGGATCACCAGGTCCGCGAGCTTCCCCTCCTCCACCGAACCCATCCGGTCTTCGAACCCAACCACCTCGGCGGCCCACCCGGTAGAACTCTGTATCGCCTGCATCGGCATCAGCCCCGCGTCCACCAGCAGTTCCATCTCCAAGTGGATACTGATCCCCGGCGTCGTCGCCGCTGCCGAATCCGTCCCTGAGTAAATCTTTCCCCCGGCCTGCACGAACCGCCGCAGAAACTCCTGCACTTTTTTATACCCCGCGCGATACTCCTCCCGCTCGGCTTCTGTCCGCTCATCCGCCCAGTGATACTGCCCCAGGAACAGCAGTCGCTCGCTTGTCGGGACGTATTGCAGGTTCGCGTCCGCCAGCAGTTTCGAGACCTCCAACTCATGTTCCTCCGCGTGTTCCGTCAGAGCCTGCCACTCGAAATCGAGCGTCGGGTTGATGTAGACGTTGTTACGGACCATCTCCTCGATCAGCGCGTCGAACAAAGCCGGGTCCATGTGCTGGTAGAGCGCGCTGTTTTTGTGTCCGGCCTCGATATGCTTGCCCTCGAAGATCGCGCGCCCCTCGGCGCTGGTGATCGTCGCGATAGCGATTCCGGTCATGTGCTCCATCCCGCCGATGCCCCATCGCGTCGAATCTGTGGCATGGAGTGAATGCGAGATCACGCCCATCCCAGCCATTTGTGCTTCGCGCGCCAGCGCCGTGAACATCTCCGCGTCCATATACTCGCTCAGCTTCACGCAGTCCGCGTTCGCCTTCATCTCCGCCATCGCCCGCTTCGCGTCCTGCGGCCCGCGAATAAATGCTACGTCGCGTCCGCGCACCGCCGCGCCGCTGCTGACCGCCTCCCCTTCAATCTCGGTCGGGCGTCCGCAGAAATAGAATCGCGGTCCGCGAATCTTCCCCTCGTTCAACCCCTTCTGCACGGCCTGCTGCCACGGAATGGGATTGCCCAGGTCATAGACCGCCGTTACTCCATGCGCCAGAAACATCTCGCCCATGTACCAGTTGTAATGAACGTGCGAATCGATCAGTCCGGGCAGAATGAATTTCCCCCGCGCATCGATCCGTTGCACCCCCGCCGGTACGTCGCCCACGTTCACTGCTCCGGTCCAGACCCGCCGGATCGAGCCGTCCTCGATCAGCACATTCGCCTGCGGCATCGCCGCCGCTCCCGTTCCGTCGATCAGCGTCCCGGCTTCGATGAGCAGGCTGCCTCCCTGAGTCTGGGCCTGCGCTTGGGCAAATCGGAATCCGAAGACAAGGGTAAAAACCATGACCAGAACTCCGGCCCGGACCATTCGCCGCGCACCGTCTCCCGATTTTGGGTTTATTCGGTTCTTTGCCGCCATTTCCGGCCTCTTTCGGGTCTCACGTAAGCTTTGATAGGTCCGAGAATTCCGATTCATCCGATCTCCTCTCCTTCGCCAGGATTGCTGCTGAGATTCTATCCCATCCCGGTCCAATTCCACCTCTGTCGGGTGGCACGATTTCTGGCTCGGCGCCGGATGAAAGTCTGGCGATGACTGGCGGAGCTGTGATCTGATCCAATGAGAATTTCATCACCGATCCGGGTTGATGTAGACTTTGGAGGCTGCATGAAGAAATGTCTTCCGGTATGCGATCATTATG
Organism: Terriglobia bacterium; assembly: GCA_963662495.2. Classification (GTDB taxonomy): domain Bacteria; phylum Acidobacteriota; class Terriglobia; order 2-12-FULL-54-10; family 2-12-FULL-54-10; genus SHUM01. The sequence goes on along the minus strand of CAXVYQ010000012.1, from coordinate 233,006 downwards.
GCTGTGCTGTAACGGTGGCGACTGCGGTAAGGGCGAGAGCCCGGCGAGTTTCAAGAGGGAGGATGATGATGAAAGGCCGAATGAATGGGCTGGTCCGACTGTTTTTCTGGCTGGTGATAGCCGGAGTGACGGTGGCGTGCGGCCCTGCTCCGACTGAGCAGGACAGGAATCCGATGACTGAACAGGACCGGATTCCGATCAAGGTGGCGCTGGGGGATGTGGAGACTCACAAGGTTCCTTTTATGATGGCGGCCGACTACGGCCTCTATGAAAAGCATGGGCTGGACGCGGATGTCTACTTCACGACGGGCGCGGCGGATTTCGCCCGGCGCAGCGGCGTGGACGTGCCCGAAGAATACGTGAAGCCGGACGAGCCGGACATTCTGATCTCCGGAGGCACGCCGCTGACGGTGAGCGTGGTTACCGACATCCGCAATTGGGACCGCGTGATTCTGGCAACGACGGACCCGACGGTGCATTGGCAGATCATCGCGCGGCCGGAGATCGAGAGCGTGGAGCAGTTGAAGGGCAAGCGGATCGGGTTCTCCGGGTATGGGTCGATGACGCACTATATCTCGCTGAATCTGTGCAAACGCATGGGCTGGGACCCGGTATATGATGTCTCGCTGATGGCAGGGGCACTGGTAGTGGACGGATTGCAGGACGGGCGCGTGGACGCCATCATTGGTGACAACCTGCATGGAACGATGGCGCTGGCCGCCGGTTTCCAGCCGCTGGTGGACCTGCGGACGTGGAACCTGCCGATCGCCGGATCCGGAATTCGGACGACGAAGACCTGGGTGCGGGAAAACGGGGAGGCGGCGCGGCGGTTCGTGAAGGCGATGGTGGAGGCGATCGCGCTGTTCAAGCAGGAGCCAGAAAAGGCTCATGAATCGATGACGAGATGGTGGCGGATGACTGACGAGGCGAAACTGCGGGCCATCTACGCCGATGGGGCGGAGATGCCGCGCAAGCCGTACCCGTCGGTGGAAGGGGTTCGCCGGACGATGGAGATCTACGATTCACACGAGATGCGGCAGCATCAGCCGGAAGATTTCTACGATGACAGCTTCCTGCGAGAACTGGATGAAAGCGGGTATATCGACAGTCTGTATGAGCCTTGAGCGGCGGACCGATGCAACTGGACTGCAACGACCAGGAGGTTTTGGCATACACCCCTCGGCCATGCACGTCCCGCCCGGTTTCCGGGCGCCGCCGGAAGATGCAGGAGCAGAAGCACTGCACCGGATGATTGATAGTTTTTACAATTGTTCCGGAGATGTCAGAAATCCATCCCTTCTATTGGGGAAGTATGGGCTTGACTCGCTTCCCGACCCCGCTATAGAATGCCTTCGGTTTGTTTCATATCGCCAATTTGAATTTACGTGCCATATTCCAGAATCTCAGGAATGCGGGTGCGGTGAGTTCCTTCGTTTTGGAGGAGAGGATGAGTGTGATGAATCGTCTTGTGAGCGTAATTATGGGTGTTCTGCTTTTTTCTGGCTATCTGCTGGGTCAGGGGAGGGTCTCGGTCGATAACCGCTTAGTGGGATACCCCGATATGATCGTCTATAACGGGAAGATCGTAACGATGGACGATGAATCCACGACCACCAACCTGGGTACCATTGTGAGCGCCATGGCGATCCGGGATGACGAGATCCTTGCGATCGGCGGTGACGCGGACATCCTGAGTCTGGCCGGCCCGGAGACGGACCGCATCGACCTGAAAGGCCATACGGTCATACCAGGGATCATCGACTCTCATACCCACATCCACAATAACGAGTTGAGATACTGGACCAACCAGCATCCGGAGATTCTGGAAAAGTACTCGCGCTCGTTCGTGATTCCGGGCAATACCAACGAGGAGATTGCCCGAGGCATCGAGATCGCGCTGAAGGAAAACATGGGCGATGCGCCGGAGGGCCAGTGGGCATTCCTGAACCTGAACACCAATGAGGGCGGATCGGGGATGGGCCAGGGCGTGAAGTACGTTCAGGACCACCAGCTGCGGCTTGAGACGTTGAATGAACTGGCGCCGGACAACCCGGTCTTTGTGGCGGCGCACCCGGCCTACATGATCAATGATGCGGCGAAGGCGGCGATCAAGGAGATGTACGGTTTCGAGCCGCTAGTGGGCGAAAACGAGGAGATGGACGAGAACCAGCAGGGCGGTCTGGTCCTCTACGGCCGCGCGCTGATCGTGGACGGCTATTTCAAGGATCACATTGAGGATCTGGCGGAGATTATCAAGGACGGTCTGCTGAAGAACGCCGCCACGGGCATCACGACCTTTACGTCGCACATGATGGGCCTGCGGTTCATGGACGGCTACCGGCTTCTGGACAATGCAGGCGAGTTGCCGGTGCGCTTCGCCTTCACGCATTACTACGGGTTCCAGGACAACCCGGACCCGGCGAGCTTCTATCGCCGGCTGGGTGATATGGCGGGAATGGGCAGCAAGTATTTCTGGACCACGGGCGTCGGCGTGGGAAATATCGATGACGGGCCGCCGATGTTCTGCTCCACGATGGAGGCGCCAGGGGATATCAAGAAGCGCGAATATTGCAAGAACGCCCCGGGCACCTCGCAATCGGACGGCATCTATGCGGCGATCCGCTCGCGGCAACGGGTGTCACTGGGCCACGCTTATGCGGACAAGGGAGTGGATTATTTCCTGGACCAGATCGAACAGGCGATGCGAGATGAACCCAGCTTCACGCTGGACTATGTGCGTTCCCGGCGATTCAGCTCCGACCACTGCGGGTTTTATCCGCGGCCGGATCAGATTCCCCGTATGGCGCGACTGGGCTACATGGTCAGTTGCGGCGGAAATGTTCTGGACCGCTCTTATCCCTGGCTGAAACTCTATGGTCTGAAGATCTACGAAAACAGGATCTCGCCGATCCGGAGTCTGGTGGAGGGCGGCGTGCGCGTTGTCTTTGAAAACGAGGGCGGCGTGGACGGGACGACGGCGAGGACCTACTTCAACGATGTGGTTCCGCTGATTACACGCAGAAATCATGCCGGAGAGATGGTGGCGCCGGATGAGGCCGTAGACCGGGTGATTCTGATGAAGATGATGACCTCCTGGCCCTCCTATTACATGCTGCGCGAGGATAAGATCGGTACGCTGACGCCGGGCAAGTGGGCGGACTTCGTGGTGCTGAACAAGGATTATTTCACTGTTCCAGTGGAGGAGATTGCAGTGACGTACCCGTACATGACAGTGATGGGCGGGAAGATCCGTTTTCTGCATTCCGAGTATGCGTCCGTGATCGGAAAAGAGCCTGTGGGGATTGAGCTGACCTATAACAACTCCCCGCGTTACCAATAGTGGGAACAACTGTCGCCAAACAGAATTTCGACGCGCGGTGCTGGCGGAAAGTGCATGCGAAGGAAAACGGCTGAGATACGAAGGAGTATCACGATGAAGGTTCTATTACAGTTGCTGCTTCTGATTTCAACGGTGAGCGTCGTGGCGGCGCAGCAGGCAACGGTGCCGACGGCGATCATTTCCTACCCGGACATGATCCTTTACAACGCCAAGATCGTTTCTATGGATGACACCTCGACCGGCCCCTCGCCGGGAAACATCCATCAGGCGGTTGCGATCCGGGATAGAAAGATTCAGGCCGTGGGGACCAACGACGTGATCCGGTCCTACGCCGGCCCGCAGACGCGGCAGATCGACCTGAAGGGCAAGACCGTCATTCCAGGGATCGTCGATTCCCATACGCATATCCACAACAATGAGGTTGCCTTCTGGGCGGAAGAACATCCGGAAGAACTGCAGTCCATGGCGAGGCGGTTCGTGGTGGGCGGCTCGACGAACGAAGAGTTGCGGCAGGGAGTGGAACTGGTCCTGAGGGAGCGGATGACCGATGCGCCTCCGGAGCAGTGGGCGGTGATTGCCATGCCGACGAACGATCCGGACAATCCCGGGTCCGGGACAGGGCAGGGGGTCAAGTTCCTGCAGCAGCGGGGGATAACGGCACAGGACCTGGACGAACTATCACCCGAGAATCCAGTATTTCTTCAGGCCCACCCGGCTTATATGATCAATACGGCCGGCAAAGAGGCGATCAAGCAGCTCTATGGATTCTTCCCGCCGATGGATGTGGCCGACGACACGGGCTTCGGCGAGCTGACCGAGTACGGCCGGGCTTTGGTTGTGGACGGGTACTTCCGCATGCACCCGGAGACGCTGGCCGAAATCGTTGAGAGCGGGCTGCTGAAGAACGCGGCGGTAGGCATCACGACGTTTTCATCGCACATGATGGGATTGCAGTTCCTGAACGCCTATCAGCGGCTAGTTCGCGAGGATCGCATGCCGATCCGTTTTGCATTCACGCACTACTTCGGGTTCCAGGACAATCCGGACCCGGCGTCGTTCTATCTGCGCCTGGGCGATCTGGCTGGATTGGGAACGGACTATTTCTGGACCTCCGGTGTCGGTCTGGGGAACGTGGATTCCGGACCCCCGATGATCTGTTCCACCATGGAGGGGCCTCCGGAACTGAAAGAGCGGGAGTTTTGCCGGAACGTGCCTGGATCGGCCTACCACAAGGGAATGGAGATGGCGATCCTTTCCAAAGCCCGCGTCGCCGCGGGCCATGCCTATGGCGATAAGAGTGTCGACTACTTCATGGACTCGCTGGAGTTCGCCATGGAACACGATCCGACCATTACGCTGGACTATATCCGTTCGCGGCGGTTCAGCTCGGACCATTGCGGGTTTTACCCCCGGCCGGATCAGATTCCGCGCATGGCCAGGCTCGGGATGTACATCAGTTGCGGCGGAAACGTGCTGAGCCGCTCCTATCCGTGGCTGGAGATGTATGGGATGAAGTATGCGCACTGGATTTCACCGGTGAAAAGCCTGATCGACGGCGGAGTGAAAACCGTCTTTGAAAACGAGGCGGGAGTGGATGGCCTGGTGAGCGAAACCTACTTCAAGGAGGCCTATCCTCTGATTACCCGCAAGAACGAATATGGGGCCATGGTGGCTCCCCAGGAAGCCATTGACCGGATGACGCTGATGAAGATGATGACCTCCTGGCCGTCCGAGTATGTGCTACGGGAGAATCTGGTGGGAACACTGGAGCCCGGTAAGTTCGCCGATCTGTTGGTCCTGAGCAAGGATTACTTTACGGTTCCGGGGCCGGAGATCCCTTCGATTTACCCGGTCGTGACGGTTGTGGGAGGAAAGATTCTGGTGGTCCGGAACGAAGTGGCCGGTGAACTTGGCGTGCAGGCGGTGGGGCCGCAACTGGAATTCAGAAATAGAAGCCGGTATGCGAATCCGGAAGAATAGGTGCATATCAGGCGCAATTTGGATTAATATGTATATGCTTACTGTCATGGTTCCCAGTAGAGGGGGACCAGCGGAAGAGAAACTGAGGCAAGAGCAGAACTTGGCGAAAAACGTGGAAACTCGTTTGGACGAACGGGCTTCTTTGGATCATTGACCTGTCAGTATGGTGGGTGGATTAACTGAACAGATCGGTGGGGCTATCACAATGGAATATGGAGGAGGGAAATGAATTTCAAAACGTTAGTAGTGCTGGTTATGGCTGTAATAATCGGCCTTCCACAGCTGTCGCAGGGGCAGGCAACGAGTAGCGCGCTATCCGGCTCGGTGCGGGATTCCTCGCAAGCAGTTATCGGCGGCGCAGAAATTACCGTAATCAACACGGAAACCGGAGTTACCCGGACCGCGGAAGCCAATGCAACTGGTTTTTACCGTGTGGGTAATCTGGGACCGGGAACCTATACGATCACCGCTACGGTCCCGGGATTCACCCGGGAGACGCGGCGAGACATCGTTGTGCTCGTGGGGCAGGAACTTTCGGTGAACTTCACCTTGCAAGTGGGCGCCGTGGAGCAGGAAGTCATTGTTACCGGCGAGGCCCCGGTGGTGGAGACTTCCATCTCTTCCGTGTCAACGAATGTAACGCAGGAGCAACTGCGCGAATTGCCGCTTAACGGACGCAGCTTTGCGGACCTGGTGACCTTAAACCCGGGAGCGGTTACGCCTCACATCGGGCAGGGCAGGGGCGCCAACTATGGTTTCGCTCCGCAGTTGTCAGTGGCCGGCGCCCGCACGGATGCCAATAGTTTCCGGATTGACGGCACCGATCTGATGGACACCCGAAACCAGAACCCCGGCAGTGCGGCAGGCGTGCAGTTGGGGGTGGACACCATCCGCGAGTTCCAGGTGGTTACCACCAATGGTAAGGCCGAGTACGGCCGGAATGCCGGTGCGGTTGTGAATGCTGTCAGCCGCTCTGGAACCAACGAATGGCACGGCTCAGCCTTCGAGTTTCTGCGGAATAACAAGCTGGACTCGCCGCAGTTAGAGGACGTGGATGATGTGGTGCCGCCCTTCAAACGGAACCAATTCGGGGGTACCGTCGGTGGGCCCATCAACCGAGACCGAACCTTCTTTTTCTTTGGATACGAAGGATTGCGGCAGCGACTGAATGAAACCAACGTGTATAGAGTCCCCACGGCGGATGGACGCTTGGGAATCGGAGTTCTAGAGCCCGGTGAGACAGTGGACCCGCGGATTGTTCCTTACATCAGTCTCTATCCGCTCCCGAACGGACCTGACAATGGCGATGGCACCGCTCAGTTTATTGAGGACCGAAGCCAGCCGACCTCGGAAAACTTCGCCTCAGGGAGAATTGATCACCATATTTCTGAGAACGACTTCCTCTTCGGCCGCTATACCATCAGCCGGGCAGAGTCCTTCCGGGTCGCCGCGTTGCGCTCCGGTTCACAGTCGTTCACTTCCAAGCAATTATTGACGATTCAAGAAGACCACATCTTCGGTCCCAACCTGCTCAATACCTTCCGGGTGGGATTAACCCGATCGATCGGCGATGTCGAACCCGCGCTGGTGGAGGGCACCGATTCGCTAGGCTTTGCGCCGGGCGTGCCGCTTGGCACCCTAAGCGCGGGTAACGTAAGCGGCTTGGGCCCGAGCGGAACCGGCATAGTCGACGACGTACAGAATGCCTTTCAGTTTGAGAATAACCTGGCTTTGTCGAGCGGTTCCCATACCATGAAGTTTGGGGCGATGGCGGAGCGCTTCCAATGGAACACCGACAATCCGGCGTTCTGGCAAGGCAACTACAACTTCGACGATCTGCGGAACTTTTTGCTGGCCGGGCCTGAGGGTACCTCCGCTACTTACCGGCTGCCTGAATCCAGCACCAACCGTGGTATCCGGACCGTCTTATTGGCGTTCTTTGCCCAGGACGACTGGCGGGTGAGCCCCAATCTGACGCTGAACCTGGGCTTCCGCTGGGAGTTCACCACGGGGATGAGTGAAGTCAACGATAAGATTACGTACTTGGGCGCCAGCGTGTTCACTGCTGACCTCAACGATTTGATCCCAGGTCAGTTGTGGGAAAATAACATCAAAAATTTCGAGCCCCGGCTGGGATTCAACTGGGCAATCGGACCGGAACACAAGACTTCGCTCAGCGGTGGATTCGGAATTTTCCATAACCAGATTCTGCACAACAGCTTTGTCTCTTTCCGGTCCCAGCTCCCTTTCAATTTCCGGGCAAGTGCTAGCAACATCGATGTCTCCCAGAACTTCCCTGACATTGAGGCGGCGATTCGGTTAGCAAATGTCCAGTTTCGAAATACCCGGCATTTTGATTTCGAAAACTTCAAGACGCCGACGTTCTATCGGTACAACCTGACATTGCAGCGGCAGTTGCCGGGCGAGCTGGCGATGCGGGTCGGCTATGTGGGCGCCGTTGGCCGCCATATGGCCCGACGCTCAGCATATAATGATTACCCGATCCCTATAGAACGGGATGGTGCGCTGTTCTTCCAGCCCTCTTCGGAGGTCGCTCAGCGGCCCAATCCCAATTTCAACAGAATCGAGTGGATGTCCAGCGACGTGAATTCGGTCTACAGCTCTTTGGTAGCGAGCCTGCAAAAACGGTTTAGCCGCGGCCTGACCTTCCAGTCGAGCTACACCTGGTCCAAATCCGTCGATGACTATTCCCAGTCGGAGACCAACTTTACGGGTGAGACCGGGGCGAGGGGATCATACGGTCAGGCTCGCACCCTGGAGCGGGGCCGTTCCTCATTCAACGTGCCCCATGTCTTCGTGTTCAATGGCATCTACCAACTGCCGTTTTCCACGAATACCGGGGGTGTTGCGGACGCTATTCTGGGCGGCTGGCAGGTCGGCGGGATCGTTACCCTCCAGCAAGGTCTTCCCTTCTCCATCGGTTCGCGCATCAATGACAGAGGCTTTCTGTTCCGGTCGAACCGGCCCCACATGAATGCAGGAGTGGACGTGAATGGGGTGACCAGCGGCAGTACTGCCGGCTGCCAGGGAGTGGTGGCAGGATCGGTGGGAGATCGGGGATCGCTCATTGATGCTTTCGACACGGGGGATACCGTCTTATATTTTGATCCCTGTGCCTTCTCCGAGCCTGGGGCAGGCAGACTCGGTACAGCGGGGCGGAACATACTGATTGGGCCGGACCTGCGAAATGTGAACTTCACGCTCAGCAAGTCATTCCAGTTAGGAGAGCGCACTCAACTCCAGTTCCGCAGTGAGTTCTTCAACATGTTTAAACGTGCTCAACTCCGCAATCCACAGGGCCGCGTCTTTAGAAACAGACGTGGGGTCGACAGACGGGCAGGCAGGATTACCGAGACCCTGGACGGCACCGGCCGCCAGATTCAGTTCGGCATGAAGCTGACTTTCTAAGCCGCGGGCTGTAATTCTTAACCGTGGAACCTCCGGGCCCCTGAAAGGGTTCGGAGGTTCCGCTTCCAACCAGATGTTTAAAAAAAGTTAAAATGTGTTGTTAGAGTTTAAAGCCATTACTAAGCAGGCTTGTGTCGTAATGAGGGCTGCTGGATAGTAACACTGGGCGAGTCCACATCAAGAAGGGATCTTAGATCATGAGGCAAGAAGCAAGGTTTATATTCACTCTAATCGCTATAGTGATGTTCGGCTCGATGAGCATGGCACAGCGGACAGTTACGGTGCCGGAATCCGTGGTGGCGTATCCGCAGATGATCGTCCACAACGCGAAACTGGTAACGATGGATGACACCTCGTTTGGCTTGAATACGCCCATAGGAAATGTATTCCAAGCCATGGCGATCCGAGATGGAAATATCATGGCCTTGGGAACCGATGCGGAGATCCTGGCGATGGCTGGGCCGGAGACGGACCGGATCGATGCAAAGGGCCGGATGGTAATGCCGGGAATCGTTGATACGCATACCCATATTCATAATGGCGAGTTGAATTCGTGGATACGCAAGAATCCGCAGGTAATCAGCGATGTCGCTTCGAATTATGCGGTTGCCGGAGAAACCGATGAGGAGCTGACGGAGGCGGTCTCCGCTGCGATCCGGGAGCATGCCAGTACAACGGATCGCTTGCGTTGGGCTTTCATCGCGGTGGGGAGAGGCGGAGGCACCGGTACCGGTGCAGGGGTCGGCTTCCTGGCGAACAAGAAATATACAATGGCGATGATGGACCGGATCGCGCCGAATCATCCCATCATCTTGCAGTCCCATCCGTCCTATGTCATCAATTCCGCTGGAATCGAGGACATCAAGCGGCTTTATGGCGCCTTCTTTTCCATGGAATCGGCCGGGATCGACGAAGCGGGCCGGGTGCGGGCCACTGCGCCGCAGTACAGCCGTGGACTGATCATTGACGGGTATTTCAACTCCCGTGTGCCGGAACTGGCCGACATTGTCGAATTAGGGCTGCTGAAGAATGCGGCCGTCGGGATCACCACCTATAGTTCACACATCATGGGGCAGCGATTTCTGGATGCCTTCAACTATCTCGCCCGCAGGGACCGGATGCCGATCCGGTTCGGTTACACGCATTGGTTCGGATTCGCGGCAGGCTATTCTGACCCGGCGCTGTTCTACAAGCGTGTCGGGGACATGGCGATGATGGGGACTGATTTTTTCTGGCATGCCGGTGTGGGACTGGGAAGTATCGACTCGGGCCCGCCACGCTTCTGTTCCACCATGGAGGCCTCCCGGGCAATCAAGGAGATGGAGTGGTGCCAGAACGCCGAGGGGAGTTCGATGTATGAAGCCACCCGCACCGCCATTGCGAACTACCAGCGCGTCCTGGTGGGACATGCCTATGCCGACAAGGGCGTCAACTACTTTATGGATGCGGTCGAGGCTGCGATGGAGGATAATCCCGGAATCACCCTGGACCACATTCACTCCCTTCGTTTGAGCTCGGACCATTGCGGCTTCTACCCTTCGGTGGAGCAGCTTCCGCGAATGGCTAAGCTGGGGATGATGATCAGTTGCGGAAGCGCCGCCATGACCAGGAGCTATCCCTGGATTGGAGAGGACCGCTATCCGCCGCAATACATGAAGAGGATTGCGCCGATCAAGACCGCCATCCTGGCGGGGGTCATGCCGACATACGAGGATGAATCCGGTGTCTCTGAAGGAGTAGCCCGGTCTTATTTCCATTCGTCGAAGGCATTTCTGACCCGGAAGAATGACCGGGGTCAGGACGTCAATCCGGATGAGGCAATCGATCGAAATACTCTGATGAAGATGATGACCTCCTGGGCGGCTCGCTTCATGATGAAGGAAAAGGTTCTGGGCACTCTGGAAACGGGGAAGTACGCCGATTTTCTGGTGCTGAATGGAGACTATTTTTCGGTACCGGTGGAGGAGGTCAGCGACATTCATCCATTAATGACGGTTGTGAACGGGAAGATTATGGTGCTCCGGAACGAGTTTGCGCAGGAGCTGGGGCGAGAGGGAATTGGCCCGCAGATCACGTTTGATAACTCTCCAAGGTACGGGGCAGCTGACTAGGAGTTTCGCAATCTTAATTCTTCTGTTCTCCAATTGTAGTGGGATTCGTCCCGTTGGACGTCGGACGGTCCAGAAAATGCATGCGAATCAGACAGGCTCGGTCTCACGCTGCAATGAAATGGAGAATTGATCGGTATGTCTACAGCAGTCAATGATGCAAGCGCCCGGGTGGCGGCGGGAGGAAGGTCCATGCGGGAGTTTCTGGAGGTTCTCGAACGGGAACACCCCTCAGAGATGATTCAGATCGACCAGCCGGTTGCACCGCATCAGTACGAGGTAACGGCCATCCTGAAACACCTGGAGAATCTGGGGAAGTTTCCTCTGGTGCGCTTCACCCAGCCGAAGAACCTGAAGGATGAGTCCTGCCCATACACGCTACTGAGCAACGTGTTTGCATCCCGCGAGCGGAGTGCAATCGCAATGGGAATGAAGCCAGAAGACGCGGGAATGCCGTTGAGCCTGGAGTATGCCCGCCGCCTGAACCATCCGCTGGCGCCGGTGAAAGTGGCCCCGGCGAGTGCTCCGGTGAAGGAAGTGGTCAGCCGCGGAGAAGATTGCGACCTGAGGAACTATCCGATCGTGCGCCACCATGATATGGACCCGTCTCCCTACATCGACATGACTCCCATCATGAAGCACCCTACTGAGGAGTTTTACAACGTCGCCTTCCTGCGCAATATGTATAAGGGGCCGCGCCAGCTGGGGATCCACATGTCGCCGCGGCACAATTGGCAGATCTTCCGAGACAACGAGGTGCAGAACAAACCGACTCCGGTGGTTGTGGTGGTCTGCCATCATCCCTCCTTTTACCTGGGGGCGTTGAACGTGGAAGCCTACGGGCGGAATGATTACGAGGTGATTGGCGGCATCATGGGCCAGTCCCTGCGCCTGACCGCGTCAGAGACCTGGGGAGAAGAATTTCTGGTTCCAGCCGATGCGGAACTGGTCATCGAAGGAGAAATCCCTCCGGGCGTGCGGGATATTGAAGCGCCCTTTGGCGAATTTACCGGATACTATGGTCCGCAGCGCATTCGTCCGGTCATCAACGTCACGGCGATCACCCATCGCAAACAGGCCTGCCTGCAACACGCATTTGTGGGACACAGGGACAACTGGTTTCTGGGCGGGATACCGAAGGAAGGCACGATCTACAATATCCTGAAAGGCATCGTTCCCACGGTGAAGGCCGTTCATTTTGCACCGTCGGGCAGTTGCCGCTTCAACTGCTATATATCGATTGACAAGAAGGTGGATGGTGAGACGAAACAGGCGGCGTTGGCCACGTTCGGGGCAGTCGATTTCGTCAAGAACATCATTGTCGTGGATGGCGACATCGATCCCTTCAATGAGCAGGAAGTCATGTTTGCCGTGGCGACTCGGACTCAGGCGCGGGAGGACGTCGACATCATCAAGAACGTCAAAGGAAACACGCTGGATCCATCGCAGATGCATGACATCATGACAGACAAGCTCATGATCGACGCTACGATGCCTGTGGGACGGGCTTTTTCGGCGCGGGTCCGAGTGCCGGCGGCGGCTCTCGAAAAATTTCCACTCGACGATTACATAAAAGCAGATCAACTGGAATCGATTCCCACATTTTCCGATTCCCGCCGGAGCATATAACGATGGCACGGGTTTTCTGGGTAACCTGTCCCGACTGCAAGGGCCGGTTTGAAGCGCACTACGATGAGTTGCGGCACAACAAAGAAATGAAGCTGCTCTGTCCCTTTTGTGGCAAGAGATTCTTGGACGAGGAAAGTCCGCACATTCAGGATTAATGATTCTTCCAGCCCTCCCGGCGGCATATTCTATGAATAATACCGTCACGGAAGACAATTCCATTAGCCGCACAAAGCTAGTGGGCGTTGTTGCTGGAGTGGCGGCCCTGTTGCTGGTCTGGTTTGCGCCGTTGGCGATGGAGCCGCGGGCACAGCATGCCTTGGCGATCTCCCTGTTCATGGTGGTCTTCTGGATCACCGAAGCGGCTCCGCATGCCGTAACCGGCCTGCTGGGCTGCTGGCTTTTCTGGGCGCTCGGCGTGGCTGAACCCCACCAAGCCTTTGGAGGGTTCAGCAGCAGCGAGGCTCCCTGGTTTTTGCTCGGCGCCCTGCTGATCGGGATCATGGTTACCGAAAGCGGCTTGGCCCGGCGCATTGCCCATACGATTCTCGCCAAAGTCGGTTCCTCTTTTTCAAATGTACTGCTGGCATTTCTCGCGACCAACTTCCTGCTGACCTTCATGGTGCCATCGGGGCCGCCCCGGGTGATCCTGCTGGGTACGATCGTGCTGGGCGCCGTCGCCAGCTTTGGCATGGATCAGAAGAGCAATGTGGCGAAGTCCCTGATATTGGCGATCACCTTCTCTGCTACGCTGAACGATAAGACGATTCTGGGCAGTACGCCGGCAATTCTCGCCCGATCCCTCATTATGGAACACGGCGAGGTTCCCGTTTACTGGAGCCAGTGGCTGATTGCCTATCTGCCTTTGGGGATATTCAATTTCTTCGCCATCTGGTGGCTCATGCTGAAGCTCTACCCGCCCGAGAAGAAGGAGCTTCCAGGAGGAAAACCATTCCTGCGGCAGCAATTGAAGGATCTCGGACCGTGGAGTGGCCGCGAGAAGCGAGCAGCCGCCTGGGTTCTGGTGGCACTGGCGCTTTGGTCCACGGACTTTATCCATCATGTCAGCCCGGCGGTCGTGGGGATGGGAGTCGGCCTGCTGGCCGCAGTTCCGGTGATCGGAGTCCTGAAGCTTGAGGACATGAAGAAGCTGAACTTCTTCATATTCATCTTCATGGGCACGGCGCTCAGCATGGCATTGGTTTTGCGGGAAAGCGGCGCGGTTGCCGTTTTATCCGATTTGATGTTCCGGTCCATCTCCGGCTGGATGGGGAGCATCCCAGAAGCGACCGTGGTCCTTTACTGGGCAGCCTTTGCGGTGCATCTGCTCTTGGCATCGGAGACATCCATGATCTCAGTCAGTATGCCTGTCATCATGGACTATGCCACGACAACCGGCCTCAGCCCGCTGGCGCTGGGCTTGGTCTGGAGCTTCGCCACCGGCGGGAAGGTCTTCATCTATCAGTCGCTGGTTCTCATCGCGGGCTATTCGTTTGGCTGCTACACCGCGAAAGACGTTTTCAAGATCGGCCTCTTTTTCCTGATCGTGCAATGGCTCATGCTCATGCTCATCGTCAATTTCTATTGGCCCATACTGGGCATTGTCTGATTCCCGCCAACTGAGAGTGCAGCTGAGAGGAGGCTGCCCCGGGGTTTTTTGCGACCTGCATCGTAGCGCAATGGGTTGAGCAGAGGTGTAGCGACAGTCTTTATTCGGATTTCCATATGGCGAAAACAGGAATGAAGAGTGTATGATAGGCTCCGTAAGGGCGTCTCGGAGGCGCCCCGGACCCGGCGCCAGATCCGGTCCGCCATGCGAGTTAATTTGCAGGGGAGGGATGAGCGATGACACCGAAACTTTTTCTGATAGCGATGGTACTGGGGGTTGCAGCCAGCGCTGCGGAACCACCCCAGAGTGCCCCTACATTCCATAAGGATGTTTTGCCGATCCTACAGCAGAATTGTCAAAGCTGCCACCGGCCCGGACAGATCGCTCCCATGTCGCTACTGACTTACGAGAGCACGCGCCCATGGGCCCGGGCCATCAAGAACATGGTCGCAACGAAACAGATGCCGCCCTGGAATGCGGACGCGGGTTCCAGGAAATTATCCAACGATGCGTCCTTAGAGCAACGGGATATCGATACGATTGTCGCGTGGGTGGATCAAGGCGCTCCGGAGGGCGATCCAAAGGATCAGCCGGCCCCGATCGATTGGCCGGAGGCGGGCTGGCAGATTGAGCCGGATTTCATCGTCAAGGGTCCTGAGACATTCATTCCTGCAGAGGCAAAGAACAATGTGATCGAATGGTTCCGGGTTGCCATGCCGACAGGTCTCAAAGAGGATACCTGGGTTACTTCGATCGAAGTGCGTCCGAGTGAGCCGGAGTTGACGCATCACATCTGCATCCACTTCATGCCCCACAATCCCGATGTCAAATATGATTTTCCTTATTGGAACGAGGTGGAACGGGATGAAAGGGGAAATGAAATTCCGCGCGCCAAAGGCGCCCGCCACCAGGAAAGTTTGGAGGAAAGGCCGGACCTGCGTGATACCGGAGAAGGGGAAGCCTGTTATCTGCCGGGGCTACAATCCCTCATGGACTACCGGTCGAAAAACACCGGCAAGCTGATACCAGCCGGAACGGATATTGTTTTCAGTCTTCATTATCTGCCGAGCGGCAGAGAAGCTGTTGACAGGCCACAGGTGGGATTCACTATAGCCGATCAGGTGCCGGATCGTCGGTATGTATCGCTGACCGTGAGAGGCCCACAGGATGCGGAAAATTTTGCTATTCCTCCAAACGACCCGAACTGGGCTGCTCCCCATGGAGAGGCTACCTTCGCGGAAGATGCCGAAATCGCCTGGTTGAGCCCGCACATGCATCTCCGCGGAAAATCGTTCTCCTTTCTGCTGGAACGCCCGGATGGGAGTTCGGAGACGATCCTGAAAGTCCCGCAGTTCGACTTCAACTGGCAGCTCGGTTACGAATTCGAAGAGCCTATTCCGGTAACCAAAGGAACGAAGCTGATTACGATTTCTCATTTCGACAACTCGGTGAACAACAAATTCAACCCGGACCCGAGCCAGACCGTCTACTACGGTGGAATGACCTGGGAGGAGATGAGCTCAGGGTTTGTCGGGATGCTTCTGGACAAGGATGTCGATCCGGATTCGATTTTCGAAGAGAAGGATTGACCCGGGGCAATTGAGCAGCGGGGTGAACCGGCCGTCCGAAGCACCGTGGGAAGCAGGGGATGATCGGTGAGGGCCTCTTCCGCCCTCTCTCGCCGCCTTGCATGAATGATGTCTGTTTCTGCCAACAAGTACGCTATTGGTCCGTTCATCACATCAGTAAAACCAGGAAACCTGCTGTTTCTCTTGCTGGTTCTTACGCTACTATCTTGTTTGCTTCCGGCCCAGACACTTATCGAATCCGATTCCGGACAACTCCTCTCCTATCCCCTGGAACTACAGGTAACGCCCCCGGTCATTCGGCCAGGAGAGATGGTCCAATTGGAATTCACCGTTCTGGACCCGGTGACGGCCAGGTTGGAGAGGGATTTTCATGCCGTGGAGGGCGCCTCGTTCCAGGTATTCGTGGTGAGCCAGGATCTGACTTTTTTCCGGCACGAACAGACAATCCTGGAATCGGATGGCAGCTTCCGGTTCCAATTCGCATTTCCACAACCCGGTCTGTACAGGATTCTCAGCAGGTTTCAGCCGGAAGGAGCCGCATCTCAGTTGGTGGAGGACGCAGTGATTGTTCCCGGCAACCCTCCCCCGGCCGCGGCCATTGCTCGCGACTACTCTGAAAAACAGTCGGACAACCTGCGAATTACGCTTTCCACCGACCCTCCGCAACCCTATCCCGGTTCAAAAACAATGCTGTTTTTTCACGTCGATCCCGTCCAGGATCTCGAACAGTATCTGGGCGACTGGGCCCAACTCTTTGTGGCGAGCGAGGATTTGATCGACGTGATCTACACGCATCCTTTCGCGGCAGATGGCGGCCCGCAGGTTCAGTTCAATATTCATTTCCCTCGCGCCGGCAACTACCGCGCCTGGGTACAGTTCCGCCGCGACGGGATCGTCAACACGGTTCATTTCGATATTCCGGTGGAGGAGTTCAGGTAGTCATCAGTAACTTGAATCTGCAATCGGGACCGTTACAAGGAAAAAGCAACAAAGCGATCTACCTGCCTTCTACGCCTGCCTCCGCCGAATACAGCAGAACAATGGTCGCCCCTTGCGGGACCCCGCGGATTGTAGTACCTGCCGGAAGCGCCAGCGGCGTTTTCAACAGGAAGGGATGGTTGAAGCGCTCCCGAAAATCGTGCAGCCAGAGTAGGGGAATCACCCGGCCATGGGGCAGTTCCGCCACCACTTGCATCTCCAGTCCATCGGGGACCTGCCGTAGCAGCAATCCAACCAGATCGATGGGCATGGGCAGTTCCGTGTCCCCGCGAACCGGCATTTCATTCATGTCCTGAGCGGTGGTGGAAGTGTCGGATGGTTTCGCCAGGGGTGGCAGGTTTTCCTGCTCTCCCTCCGGCGCGCCTCCTTCCACCCAGTCGACGATCAGGTCGATCTGCGCGAGGGTCAGGGCCTGCTCATCGTGAAACTTCCCGAACCCCTTTACAGCTCCCCAAGGAGGCATGCGGCGAAGCAGGACTTCCTCCTGGATCGCCTTTGCCCAGGGCCGCGCTTCCTGGTAGCTAGTCAGAGGAAATGCATCCCCTCCCTGCTGGTGGCAGGAGACACAACGGGCCTGGAAGATACGGATGATTTCGCGATGGAACGTAATCCGGGTTGTGATGACATCGTGAGCGCGACCGTCGATGCAGGGAAGTATCACCAGAAACACCATCACTTGAAGAAATAGTTGGGCCTGATTTTTCATCGACTCCTCTGCCGGATGGCCGGGACGGCCCGGTCCTGTTTCATCTTTTCTGGTTCTCTGGAAACCGCTTACCCTCCGGAACTCGTGTAGCGATTATTCTTGCGGAAATTCAACTGCGGGCCGATGGGGCTCATCCCGATCTGATCGGCGTACTCTTGTCGCAACACCAGTATCTTACCGCCCACGATCGTCATTACGGGGAAGACCTGCGGAATCTCATTCTCCGGAATGGTGAAGTAGTCTTTATTCAGCACGAGCAGGTCGGCCAGCTTGCCGGTCTCGAGCGTGCCCAGCTCATCCTCGCGCAGCGCATACTCGGCCGGCCAGGACGTGGACATCTTCAAGAGTGTTACCCGGTCGATGGCCTCCTCGGGCGAGACCAGAACACCGTACTCGTTCATGCGGGAGATGAGAGCATAACCCTGATCCCAGTAAGCTTCGGCATCGTTGTTTATTTGTACCCCGGCTTCGTTCTCATAGACCACGCGGATACCGTGCGATATGAGGCTCTTGACCGGGGAAATCCATTTTTCGTACTGCATGCCATATTGCTCAAGCCACGGATAGCTCCGGCTCAACACATTGCCCCCGCAACTGATCCACCAGCCGAGGTTGGCCATGCGAGGCATCTGGTCCGGCCGGGGATAAAATCCACAGTGATCGGAGCTGAATCTGCGAGACCGCACGTAGTCCAGAGTAATCGTCGGGTCGATCTGCATCGCTTCATCAACGGTGTCCATCAGGTAATCGACACCCTTGTCTCCATAGGCGTGGCCGGTAGCGATTCTCGCTCGTGCCAAAATGGCGCTCAGGACACCTTTCGCGAAAGCCGAGCCCGGAGCATTGCGGCACCACTCCCGCTCCTTGACCTCGGGTGGCCCTTCCATGGAGCTGCAGATCATCGGCGGTCCGGAGTCGATGTTTCCCAGACCCACGCCCGCCGACCAGAAGTGTTCGGTCCCCAGACCCGCCATGTCTCCCAGTCGCATGTAGAACGCCGAGGGGTCTTCGTTGCTCTGGAAGCCGAAATAATGGGTGAAGCCGAACCGGATCGGCATCCGATTTTCGCGGACCAGTGTCTGGAAGACATTCAGGAACTGCAATCCCATGATGTGGGAGACATAAGAGGTAACACCGACCGCGGCATACTTGTGCAGTCCCTCCTCCACCACGGATGCCAGTTGTTCGGGGTGAAGGCGGAAGTAGCCGTCGACCACCAACGAACGGTTGTAGTCGGTCAGCTCGCCGAATCCCTGCTCGTCGGCCACTTCCAACGGCGGCATCTGGCCGTAGATCTGCTCGATCTCTTTCTTTGCCGCCGAATTGATGATGGAGGCCGGATGCGAGCGGACGAAGACCGGATGGTTCGGAGCTAGCAGATCGAGTTCCTGGAGCGTGATCTCTTTTTGCTGCAGAAATTTCACGCCAATGCCGGTGCCCGATCCAGGATTGTCCGGATCATTGGTGGGTAGATTGATAAACGCCCATTGGCCTTCCGGGGAATTCCCCATGCGCTCTCGGAGCACCAGTTCGATTCCCTGTTTCAGTTCCTCCACTGTGGTGCCGCCCACTGAGAAGGTTCGTCCCATGCTCTCGATTGCACCGGGATTTTCCTCCAGCCACACAGCCATATAGTTGTTATGAATGTGTGTGTGCGGGTCGACGATTCCCGGGATCACGGTGCGTCCCTTCAGGTCGATCTTTCGCGTCTGGGGTCCGGCGTAGCTCATCATCTCGGCCGTAGTGCCCAGACCCTGTATTCTCTTGTTCCGGATCGCCATTGATTCCACGATCGTGCCCGGCGTTTGATTCGTGGATGTGTCATTCATCGTTACGATCTTGCCGTTATACAGAACCATGTCCGGATAGGCGGCAATCGCACGCGGCACGGTCACCTGATCCTGGGAAAGGCTTGCCGTGGCCGTCAGGATCGAGATGGCGATCAATTGGAGGAACATACGCATAGGGGACCTCTTTCGTAGGAAATTGCTGTTTCTTTTGCTGAATCTTTGCAGGGCGGTAGTCCGCTCCAAGCTCTCTCCATTCGAGACGGGTACACACTGCCGTAGCGGTTAAAGTCTTGCTTGTTTCCAATGCTTCGTCAAGCATTAAATGCGCGCTCGAAACTTTTCATCCCCACCGACTTGGACCGAACGGATTCAAATGCAGCCCGTAGAGGAACAAGAAACAGGTTTTCTCGCCTGGATAGCCGATGGCGAATGGATTTGCCGCGGAGATGCTTGCTCACTGGAGGGGTTCATTTGCGGTCAGGAAGGTAGATACCTTCCTGGTGTCGCGCTTGAAAATATATTCACTGGGAGGGCGCTTATTTGATACGATGATGGGTAGATGGAGGGAGAACGGACTGCCCATGTTGAGAACTGTATTGAGAACTTTTCTCATTGGATTGGGAATCCTGGCCACTGGGTATGGGTGTGCCTCCTTGTCGGCACAACTGCCGGGGTCGGGTGTGCCGTCTTCTGATTCCCAGCACCGCAATCTTCTCAAACGCTACTGCATCACTTGCCATAACGAGAGATTAGGCACAGCCGATCTCCTGCTGGATCAAGCGGACGTGGAGAATGTCGGCGTAGACGCGGCGATATGGGAGAAAGTCGTGCGCAAGCTGCGGACGGGTGCGATGCCGCCTTCCGGATTGCCTCGTCCGGATCAGGACGCCACGGGAGCATTGATCGGCCATCTGGAGGAGGAACTGGACCGGGCAGCCGCGGCGGCGCCCGACCCGGGGAGACCGGTCATCCACCGGCTGAATCGTGCTGAGTTCAGCAACGCGGTGCGGGACTTGCTGGCGGTTGAAATCGACGAACTGTCGCTTCTGCCGGCTGATGATTCAGGGCACGGCTTTGACAATGTCGGAGAGACACTCTCCGTTTCGCCTCTGCTGGCTGAAGCTTATATGTCCGCGGCGCGCATGATCAGCTCCAAAGCCGTGGGGGATTCGGACATCTCTCCGTTCACTGCGGAGCACGAAATATCCAGGCGGCTGGTCCAGGACGGCCGCATGAGTGAGGACCTTCCGTTCGGGTCGCGGGGAGGGGCCGCCATCCGCCACCACTTTCCAATGGACGGCGAGTACGTTCTGAAGGTCCGGTTGCAAAGGAATAATGATAACTACATCCGCGGGCTGGGTGAGCCTCATGAACTGGATATCCGGCTGGACGGAGCCCGCCTCAAATCGTTCACGATTGGCGGGGAGCACAAGGGCAGGTCCGGCCCGGTATATTCTTTCGTCAATAAGGATTACCTGGGAGATCCCGAACAGGAAAACTATGAGTTTTCGGCGGATGAGGGCCTGGAAGTTCGTTTCCAGTCGCAGGCGGGAACAAGGCTGATCGGGGTTTCGTTCCTGCAACTGCTCTCAGAGGATGAGGGCGAGAACCTGCCCCGGCAGTCATTTGATGAACTGCTTTCCTTCAAAGGAGGGGAGCCCGCGGTAGACAAGATCTGGATCAGTGGCCCGTATAACGCAAGCGGGCTGGGAGATACGGCCAGCAGGCGTAAGATTTTTATATGTACCCCGGCTTCCCCTGTGGAGGAAGAGGACTGTGCCCGGCGAATTCTCTCCACCCTGGCACGGCGTGCTTACCGTCGGCCTGTGAACGAGGCAGATGTTCAGACTCTGCTCCGGTTTTACGCGGTCGGCCGGGCCCAGGGAGGATTCGAAGCAGGGGTCCGCACGGGAATTCAGGGCCTCCTGGTCAGCCCCGGTTTTCTGTTTCGCATGGAGCAGGAGCCTGCGGGCGTTGCGCCGGGAACGCCATATCCTGTCAGTCAACTGGACCTTGCCTCACGTTTATCTTTTTTCCTCTGGAGCAGCATCCCCGACGACGAATTGCTGGATCTGGCCGAACGTGGCAGGCTTCGCGATCCTGGCGTCCTGGAGGCTCAAGTGGCCCGGATGTTGTCAGACCCCCGGTCTTCGGCTCTGGTGAGGAATTTTACGGAACAGTGGCTTGGCTTGCGCAAGCTCGACGCCGTCTCGCCCGATCCGAAAGTGTTTCCCGAATTCGACGAAAACCTGAGAGAGGCGCTCCAACAGGAGACGCTGCTATTTGCCGACAGCATTGTTCGGGAGGATCGCAGCCTGCTCGATTTTCTGGGCGCCGATTATACGTTCGTGAATGAGCGGCTAGCTCGTCATTACGGGATTAGGAATGTTTTCGGTTCCGGATTCCGTCGCGTAACACTTGCCGATGACGCCCGGAAAGGGTTGCTCGGACATGCCGGCATCCTGACGGTAACATCGTATGCCAACAGAACCTCGCCGACTCTTCGCGGCAAATGGGTATTGGACAATATTCTCGGCACGCCTCCCCCGCCTCCGCCCCCGAACGTTCCTGCGTTGAAGGAGGCGAATGAGGAAAATGGCAAGACCCTGACCATGCGCGAAAGAATGGAGCAACACCGGGTCAATCCTTCCTGCGCCGTTTGCCATGAGCGAATGGACCCTCTGGGGTTTGCCATGGAAAATTTCGATGCCATTGGCCGCTGGCGCGCCGAAGAGGAGATTGATCCGTCGGGAGTGCTTCCCGATGGCACCAGCTTTCAGGGCCCAGCGGAACTGAACGCGATCCTGTTGGGTCGCCAGGACCAGTTTTTTCAAACCGTGGTGGAAAAGCTGCTGATGTACGCCCTGGGTCGGGGGATCGATTATCGCGACCAGCCCGTTGTTCGTAGCATTATCGGTAAGTCTGCCGCGAGCGATCATCGCTGGTCGTCCGTCGTATTGGAAATTGTGAACAGTATGCCTTTTCAGATGAGGAGATCGAGAGAGCCATGATGATATTCAAGAAAAGCATCGCACGTCGCACATTTTTACGGGGCGCTGGAGCCGCGGTAGCTCTTCCCCTGCTCGATGGAATGATTCCCGCGTTCGCCGGTCCCCGGAACGCGGCGGCCATTCCGGCGGTCCGTTTCTCGATCGCCTTCGTTCCAAACGGCAGAATCATGGACCAATGGACTCCCAAGAAGGAAGGCAGCTCCTTCGACTTGCCGACGACCTTGAAGCCACTGGCTCCTTTCCAGGAAAATCTTCTTGTACTGAGCGGGCTATCCAGCATGCCCGAGCGGCCGTTGCTGCGTTCGGTGGGAGTGGATGCCGGACCCCACGCAACGGCAGGCGGCTTGTTTCTGACCGGCGTTTATCCGAAGCCCTCCGGCCAGGCCGGGATCTCCGTGGATCAGATTGCTGCAAAGGAACTGGGGAAACAAACCCAATTGGCGTCACTGGAACTCTCGCTGGATTCGGGCGAGTTGGGCGCCGGCGCGGATGGCGCCGACAGTGATGCCTACCTCAATACTTTTTCCTGGCGCAGTGAAACAACGCCCCTGCCGGTGGAGAGCAATCCGCGCAAGGTGTTTCAGCGCCTCTTCGGAGATTTCGACAGCACGGACCCGGCTGCCCGCCGCCGCCGAAATTACGAAGACCGCAGCATCCTCGACATCGTAACGCAGGAGATCACGCGCCTGGAGAGGGAACTCGGTCCATCGGACCGCGCGAAACTTTCCGAGTATCTCGCCGCGATTCGCGACGTGGAGCGGCGTATCCAGATTGCCGAAAATACATCCGCCCGGGAGCTTCCGGTGATGCACCGTCCGGCGGGCAGCCCAGCCAATTACCAAGAACATGCGAGACTCATGTTCGATCTGCAGGTGCTGGCTTTTCAAACGGATATGACGAGGGTGGTAACGATCGCGATGGGCCGCGAAAAAAGTGAGCGGGCCTACCGCGAAATCGGCCTGGAAGAAGGGCACCACGCACTGACACATCATGGCTACAATCCTGTAATGATGGACAAGTGCATCCAACTGGAGACCTACCAATCCCAGCAGTTCTCGTATTTTCTGGATAAGATGCGGAACACCGCTGATGGCGACGGTTCATTGCTGGATCATTCAGTAACCCTGTTTGCAAGCAGCATCAGCGATGGGCACTCGCATTCCCGCAGCAGCTTGCCGGTGGTCCTGGCGGGCGGCGGAGCGGGCCGGCTCGCGGGCGGCCGTCATATCCGTTACAGCGGCGATACGCCTTTGTCGAACTTGTTCCGTACGATCCTGGACATCTCTGGAGTGAGGGTGGACCGTTTCGGAGACAGCACCGGAGAACTGGAACTTCTTTCGGTAGCCTAGCATCGGACGGCGGAGTTGGCTCATCATGCTGGCCGAATCGCAGGAGAATCAAAGTTGAACGTAATGGTGAAAAGACTGGCCACCGGGCTGGTCGCAACATCCGTATTCGTCGCGACGCTGGCCGCCGCGGCGGCGGACCTCCGGCTGGTGGAAGCGGCGAAGACCAGGAATCGCGAAGCCGTCCGGTCGCTGCTGCAGGAGAGCGTCGATGTAAACGCCACCCAGCTCGATGGTGCTTCCGCACTGGCATGGGCAGCTCATTGGAATGATCTGGAAACGGCGGAGATTCTGATTCGTGCTGGCGCCGATAGTAATCTCGCGAATGACTATGGCGTTACGCCGCTCCTGCTGGCGTGTGGCAAGGGCAGTTCCGACATGGTCCAGAAACTGCTCAACGCCGGCGCCGACCCGAACGCAGCCCAGTGGATGGGCGTTACACCGCTGATGATCTGCTCGCGCAGCGGCAACCTGGATGCTGTGAAACTGCTGCTGACTCACGAGGCGGATCCTCGTGCGAAAGACAACCGGCGTGGCCAGACCGCATTGATGTGGGCCGCGGCCCGGCAGCATCTGGAGGTCGCCCGGTTGCTGCTCGAATACGGAGCTGCAATCAACACTGCCACGCACATGCCGGCCGGATTAGAACAGCGGATGTTTCTTACCTATGGAGTCCAGAGAAGGGACCCTACCAGGCCGGATACATTGGGAGCAGAGGACATTCATCCGGACCCGACCAGTTCCATGGGCGGATTCACTGCATTGATGTTTGCCGCCCGACAGGGCGATGTGGCGATGGGCAGGTTGCTTGTTGCAGCCGGTGCGGATGTGAACCATTTTTCGCCCGAATATGGCAGCCCGCTGGTGGTGGCCGCCGCAAACGGACATGAGTCCCTCTCCCTGTTCCTTTTGGAGCAAGGCGCCAATCCAAACGTGGAAGACGTTTGGGGTTTCACCCCCCTGCATTATGCGCTGCGGGAAGGGATCGCCGCCATCGGCATGTCGAGACGGGTGATCCCGTCGGATCGTGATTGGATGCGATCCAATATGGGGGGACTGGTCGAATCGCTCCTCCAACATGGGGCTGACCCGAACGCACGGGTGGGCGACGGCATCCCGCCGTTCGACTATCCCGCATTTGCCCGTACAACAGGCAATTCCATGCCCGAGTTGCGGCAACCCGGTGCGACACCGTTTCTGCTGGCCGCCGCTTCCCTGGATGCAGGCCTCATGCGGCTTCTGGTTGCACATGGCGCCGATCCTCTGCTGACCACCAGGGAGGGGACGACTCCTTTGATGGTGGCTGCAGGGATGGGCCGGCTGGAGGCCTTTACGACCAGGGAAGAAGTCATGGCACTGGACGCTTCCCGGTTGGCTTGGGAACTGGGGAGTGATGTCAACGCATCCAACCAGGACGGCCGGACGGCGCTGGCCGCCGCGGCCTACAAGGGAGCGGAACACATCATTCAGTTTCTGGTGGACAAGGGAGCAGCCCTGGAAACAAAGGACCGATATGGACAAACCGCACTGAGCATTGCGCTGGGCATCCGGCCCAATATCAACGGGAATGACAAGCGATTCCGCGGCTCCTCCCCTCACAAGAGGGCAGCGAATCTGCTGCTCTCCCTGGGGGCAAAACCCATCCAAGACACTCCTCCGACCGGCCAGTAAGAGTCCGTACCCGTCCTCCCGATTCGCTGGCCGACTGCCCTGCCACCCGACCCGGTTCGAGCCAATCCTGGTAATCCTCAATCATGGAATCGGTATCCCTACACAGGGAACAGTCCATACGATTACGTCGGCCGAGAGGGTGCAACTCACACAGTTTCTTATGACCGATAGAGATGATGCCGAAGTTATTACGGATTGCCTGCAGAGAGGTGGCAGAGCCGTAGTAATGATGGAAGGAGGTGTTTATGAAGATCAAGGATGTCATGATGCCGCTTCTGGCAGTTGGACTTGGCTGCCTGGGAGGATGGGCGGCGACACAGGGTCGCTTGACCACACTAGAGACCGCCACGCTAAATAGTTATGTCGTGAGGGCGTCCCGACTGCAAGACAAAGCAGAGGATTTTGCCGAGACTGCCAGGAAGGCTCATGCGGTGTATACCACGGCGCAGGTCGAGTGGCAGTGTGGACTGGCGGAATTAGTGATCGAGAATCGGCCGGAATTTGAAGTAGTTGCTAGGGCTCAGAGAGATCTGCAACCGGCCTATATCGAGATCAAAACGGCCCAGTTTGCGTACCTCCTGGCAAACAATCCTTCCCGCATTGTGCTCAACAACGGCCTGTACCAATTCAGCAATTTTTCCTGGTCGGATGAAGATACACAGACCCTCGGAGAAGCCGATCCCGGCTACGCGGCCCTGGAGAAGAAGGTTGTGGAGCTACGGAAGAGGAATGACGATCAACCGGACTGGCCGAGCTTTCGAGAATACTTTCGGAATACCTTGGCGCAGAGCGAGCGATACCAGTCGCTTTTTAGCGAATTCAGGAAGAGTCAAGAAACAGTGGAGGCACTGCTTTCGGAAAACGAATCGGGTGCGTTCGCCAAATAGCCTCTCGGGACGCTTATGCCTGCTTGCCGGACCTGGAGAAAGCGAAATTTCCGCTGGTTGATTTGGGCCCGCTGCGCTTCTGGCCCAGGACTGCTAGTCTCCCAGTCCTATTGGCAGAAAGTGACTATTGCTCTATTTCAGAATTATCAGAGACACAGTAATCTGTATTTGTCAGACGAGATGGCTGATTGGTAGAACGCCGGGGGGACGGACTCCGGTTGGCCTTTTCGACGGGGGCTGGTTTTCGAACCAGCCCTTTACTTTTGCCACTGCCAACCGTTCCCGTCTCGAAGAACTTTCTATACGTGACATGCTCACAGGATCGAGGTCGTGGGTGTGGGCATCGACGTCGGATAGATGCCTGCGGTGTTGCAGACCAGCGTACGAATATTCTTGACACTGGGACCGGGAGAATGGCATAAGAGTACTCATCAATATGAATGGTCTAAACCAACGTCACACCTTTTCCGGATTCACCTGAATCCGATCCGACAACGCCAGTTCCTAGGCGTTCCCTGATTTTTCCTCAAACATCTTAAATCTCAAGATCCTTATCCGTCGGCGGAGAAAGATTGCCCTGTGGCTACCTGCGCAAGGGTTCCAGCCGCCGCGATGTTGCTGTCGAACGAAGGAGACATTGCATGCAAAGCGTTGGAAGGCTATCTCGCCTCATCCTGCCGGTCTTCTTCACAGGTGCGTTCTTGATTTCTGGTCTGGAAGGCATGGCCCAGGCCCCGGACAACCCACCCCGGTCTCGCACCGAAGTGGAAGCGCTCCGCCTTTATTTTATTTACGGCTTCTAGCCGCGGAGAAAATACATGCTGAAAAAGAGAAACGGGTTTGCACTGGCGTTGGTCGCATTTCTGATGACCACCGCATGCACTACAAATCAGGAGAGTCCTGTCGAGGTCCTGCGCTTTTCTGCCATCCCCGACCAGAACACAACGGAGCTGCAAGAGAAATTCCAGCCTCTGGTGGACTATCTGTCCCAACAGTTGGGTGTGCCGGTGGAATACGTCCCGTCCCGCGACTATCAGGCAACGGTAGAGATGTTCAAGAATGGCGATGTTCTGCTCGCCTGGTTCGGCGGGCTGACCGGCGTGCAGGCGCGCGCCGCCGTACCGGGCGCTAAGGCCATTGCCCAGGGAGACACCGATCCTCAGTATTATTCCTACTTCATTGCCAACCGTAATACCGGCCTGAGCAGGAAGGATGAGTTCCCCGTGGAGATCGGCAATCTCAATTTCACCTTCGGCAGCGAGAGCTCCACGTCGGGCAGACTGATGCCCGAATATTTCATTCGCGAACACACGGGAAAGGCGCCGGTGGAGTTTTTCAACTCTCCGGTGGCCTTCTCCGGAAGCCATGACAAGACTGCGGAGCTGGTGGAGAGCGGCCAGTATGAAGCCGGCGTCCTCAATTATGCGGTGTACGACCGTCGAGTCGGCGAGGGAACCACAAACCCTGAGGTTGCCAGGATTATCTGGCAAACCCCCACCTTTGTGGACTATCACTGGGTTGCGCACCCGCGTATGGAGCAGGTCTTTGGAGAAGGCTTCACGGAAAAAGCGCAACAGGTCTTGACCTCCATTACGGATGCCCGCCTGCTATCGGCTCTTCCCCGGGAGCGGCTCATTCCTGCTGCCGATCAGGACTATGAACAATTGCGGAGGGTGGCGGAGCAGTTGGGAATGCTGCGTTGACTGTGGGAAACAATACGGAGAGAATCCTGGAATTGGACCGCGTCTCGGTGGAGTTCGGATCGGTCAGGGCACTCCGGGACATCCATCTCAATGTCGGTAAAGGCGAGAGACTGGGGATGGTGGGACTCAGCGGAGCAGGGAAGACCACCCTGCTTCGTCTGTTCAATGGCATGGTCCGGCCCACGCGAGGCCACGTCCTCACACTGGGGGACAGGCTGGATACTCTTGCCCACGGGCAACTGCGGAGTCTTCGGGCGCGCGTAGGGTTTGTGCATCAGGATCTCAGCCTGATACCGAATCTGAATGTGCTGCAGAACGTGTTGATGGGAAGACTCGGCCAGATCTCGGCAGCACGGGCGCTGCTTCTTTTGACCTTTCCCTCCAAACAGGATCAAGCCGAAGTTCACGAGATCCTGGAGCGTGTCGGGATCGGCGAGAAGCTATTTGAACGCGTGGACCGACTTTCCGGCGGAGAGCGACAACGGGTTGCGATTGCCCGCGCTCTGTTTCAGAAACCAGAGATTTTGCTGGCTGACGAACCGGTTTCCAGCGTGGACCCGGCCAGGGCAAGGTCGGTCCTGGAGTTGCTGACCGAACTTGCACAGGAGCACGGTCTGACTCTCTGTGTCAGTCTCCATAACCTGGACCTGGCCCGCGAGTTCTTCCCGCGTTTGGTCGGAATGCGGGCCGGAGAGATCGTCTTCGACAAGCCGACGACATCAATCGTGGAGGACGAGTTTCATACCTTGTTTCGACTATGACGGATCCCTCCGCTTCCACCATCCGATTCCATGACGGCCCGGCAGCGTTGCCTCCCTTGGCGCCTCTTGCTTCCAAAGGAAGGACAGGTATTCTGCTTGCGATCACCGCGCTCGCCGTTTGGGCCTTTTGGTATCTGGAATTGCGATTTTCCGATCTGGTGCCTTCCGGACCGAGCCTCCAACTGGCGAAGGAGTTCTTCTCCCGGGCTCTGAAGCCCGCTCTGGACTATGAGTCCGCGGACCTGCCGTCCGGGATCGTGCCGCTGTGGTGGAAAGCGGTCCAGGCCGCCAGCAACACGGTACTATTCGCCGTCGCGGCAATGACCCTGGCGGTTCCACTGGGTCTGCTGCTCGGTTTTCTAGCCGCCACATCGTGGTGGATCCAGGATCCGGTAGGAGGAACGTCTCGGCCATTTCTGAGCCGGGCCCTGCGACCGCTGGTTTACGGCAGTACACGATTTTTGATTGCCGTCATGCGCTCAATTCACGAGCTGCTTTGGGCGGTTCTCCTGCTGGCGGCCTTTGGCCTGCTCCCGATCAGCGCGGTGATCGCTCTGGCCATTCCCTTCGCCGGCGTACTGGCTAAGATTTTTTCTGAAATGATAGACGAAGCGCCGCGCGACACCGCCCACGCCCTGCGCGGCGCGGGAGCCTCGCCTTCGCAAATCTTCTTCTTTGCACTGTTACCGCGCGCCTGGCCGGACATGACGGCATACACCTTCTACCGGTTCGAATGCGCGCTGCGGTCTTCCGCAGTGCTGGGTTTCTTCGGTTTCCCCACGCTGGGCTACTACCTGGCCGCTTCCTTTGAGAACCTCCACTACGGCGAGGTGTGGACTTATCTGTACGCCTTGTTCCTGTTGATCGTTGTGGTGGAGTGGTGGAGTGGGATTCTCCGGCGGAGGTTTGCCGTATGACACACCACGGGGATGCTGTCGCCCGGCTGAAAAAGGCACGCCCGAAGAACTGGAGCGTGCGCGCCAGCGTGTTTGCGTTGTTCGCGCTTGCGATCGGGTCCTGGATCGTCGGTGATTTCGGTGCTGGCGCCATGTTCTCCGAGCGACGCTGGACCAACCTGCGGCATTTCCTGCACGAACTGTGGCCCTATCCTCTCCAGGCCACATCTTTCGACAGTCAGATCCTTTTTCAATGGATCGGTGAATTGATGCGTACGAAAGGATGGGAGGCGACCATCACGACACTGGCCATCTCCATCGCCGCCATATTTCTCTCCGGCTGCGGCGGCGCAATTTTATCCCTGCTGGCCGCCCGGACTTTGACGACCCATTCTCCATTCCTTCCCGCGCTGCGGTCCGTTACATGGCCAACGCGACTGCTTTGGGGAGCCGTCGTTACTGTCTGCCGGATCTTCATGATCTTCGTCCGGTCGATCCCGGAGTACATCTGGGCATTTCTGTTCCTCGCCGTGCTGGGGCCGCGTGCCTGGCCGCTGGTTCTGGCCCTGGCCGTTCACAATACGGGCATCCTCGGCAGACTGGGAGCGGAGGTGGTGGAGAACACGGAAGCTCCAACATTGACCGCTCTCCGGGCCCTGGGAGCAACTCGCTCGCAGATGGTGTTTTCCGCCTTCTTCCCTCTCGCCTTTTCCCGCTTTCTACTGTTTTTCCTGTATCGCTGGGAAACCTGTGTCCGGGAAGCGACCGTTCTGGGGATGCTCGGCATTTCTTCCCTCGGGTTTTGGATCCAGGATGCCCGTGCGCGCAACCATTATGACGAGATGTTCTTTTTGATTCTGCTGGGCGGCATGCTGGTCGTGCTGGGAGATATACTTTCAACGGTGGCGCGTGAGTGGGTCCGCCGCCAGTCCTGAGATGCCAGACAAGGCGCGCGGCGGAAACATGGCCGGTCGCCGCGAATGGTCCTCGGCCACCGGCAGGGTTGCTGTCCTTCTCACTGGGGCCGATGAAAAATCGGTCCGGTCTGGTTCTGCGGCAAAACCCACCCTGTAACTTGTGGATTTATCAGAAGACCCATCCGGAAAAGCTGTGGGTAAACTGGTTGTGGGTACCGGAGATTTCTGGATCAGAAAGCGAGTTTTAGTCCAAACTGAATCACACGAGGACTTGTGGTGGGTCCCACGACTTCACCGGCGCGGGCGTTCTCGATGCTGTCGGTAGGATTGCTGAAATTTGTCAGATTCAAAGTGTTGAAAGACTCCGCCCGGAAATCGAGATGTATACGCTCACTCACCGTGAAGAGTTTGCTGACGGCGATGTCGAGATTTCTCTGATTCGGTCCGCGCAGGATATTCCGGCCCGTGTTTCCGAACCCGTTCGTGGCGGGAACGAAACAGGAGGTATCGAAAAAGCCGCTCAGGCGGGATTCGACGGGGCCGCTGCGTTTCGCGTCGCAATCCGGATTCGCCGGATTTTGATCGGCGCGGGCTTGTACGAACACGTTGGCGGAACTCAGGACTGAAAACGCCGTTCCACTCTGCCACGTCAGGACGCCGGAAAGACTCCAGCCATTCAGAGCCAGTCGCGCCAAACCGGAGGTGCCCGTGAAGATATCCGGTAACTGCCAACCTCCGCTGAAAACGAGGCGGTGGCGACGGTCGAAATCAGAGTTCCCGCGATTACTCAGCGCGATCTGGTCTCCGGGAATGATGGTCAGATCGTTTGTCCTGGTCAGATCACCCGAATAATCATCGAGCGCATGACTATAAGTATAGGAGAGCAGGGATTCCAGCCCTTGTGCCGGCCGCCTCTTCACGCTGAATTGGAGGGAGTTGTAGCTGGAATTGGATGAACTCTGCATCAAATGAACTCCGAATGCCTGCAAGGCCAGGCTCGAAAGTCCCGGACTCAAAGGTCCGGGCGCTCCCGGAACGGGAACCGTGGCTTGGTTGAGACCAGCTAAACGGAATAGTTTGCGCCCCGCCGTGCCGACATAACCCAGGTCCAGCAGCCAATTGTCTCCCACACCCTTCTGTACGCCAAGACTGTATTGCTGGACATAGGGTGTGCGGAAGTTATGGATGTCGGGAAAAATTCCGTTGGCGGGAACTCCCGCTACGCCGGAGGGCGTCGCTGCCGGGAGCAGCAAGGGCGGGCCGCCGAAAGGGAATCCCTCCCGGTTCGTGATATCGAGAGGAAAGTTGTCGGCCGTGGGAACTTGAACAAAGGGATCGCCAACCGGCGTGGCCACTGCCTGGGCCAGAACATAGTAGGGAAAATTCAAGATTTGATTTACGGTGAATCGGGCATTCGGCCTGTCAAGATAGATCCCATATCCACCCCGCAGGACGAACTGCGTGCGTTCGGAGAAGGGTTGCCACGCAAATCCGAAGCGCGGAACAAGATTATTGCGATCCGGCTGCACGAGTGAGGAGCGAATTTGGGGCACGCCAGGCAGCGGGGTGGCTGCATTGCCGGCCTGCACAAATCCCCCTGTCAAGGCCACGCCGCCGGTAGGAAGCGGAACGGTAACGAGGCGTTCCGGATCGATTCCAACATACTGCCCACGGGACTCGGTAAACGGTGAGAAATACTCATACCGAATGCCCCAATCGAGTGTGAAGCGCTCGGCGACATGCCAGGTATCGTGCAGAAAGCCAGCCCAGTCCTGCGCCCGGAAACTGCGACCATCGATGCCGGATCCGATAATCGTAAGACCTGTCAGGCCGGAGAATCCCCCGAGAAAATCCCGGAATGAGTTGCCGGAGAGGCCGAGAAAGTTTATCTGTCCGCGGGAAAAGAAATTGGCTATGCCGGCGAATTCGTGATGCTTGTATTCGGCCCCCAGCTTGAACTGGTGCCGGCCATGCTGACCCTCGATCATATCGCCGACGGTGTATGGTGGTTGCCGTCACTCTCAAGTCGGAGAAGGGCGCGGCGCCCAGATCAAAATGATTCGAGACGGAGATGGCGGGCATGCCGGGGAACCGGCCGCTGACGGGCGAAGCTATTCCGAGCTCCGCCGCGGAAAACGGTTCCTGAGGGATCGAGACGGTGGGGGTCTCGTTGTACCCGAATCGAAATTCATTCACCATGTTGGCGCTCACCACCTGCGTATCACTCACGGCGAGAAGTCTCTGATTGAAATTCACCTGGGCTCCAAAACCACCGGTCGGAAGGGGGCTGGCCAGGCCAAAGGAATTGAACAAGGCCTGGGTGGAGGGATTGTTGGCCCAGAAGAACTTCATCGTCAGCCGGTTCCGTTCTGTCGCCTGGAAATCCAGGTTGGTGTTGAACTGGTCCTCCCGGAACCGGGAAATTCCGTTGACGGGGGCCGCCACGGACGGCGGCGGGCCTGATGCGGAAATCGGCGACGGGATTGACCTGACCGGGGATTTTAGTACCAGCTGAAGTGAGAGAGAATCTCATGGAGGAGGGTATTGAACATGCCGATGCAGAGGTACAAACCGGAACAGATCGTAACGGTGTTAAGACAGGTTGAAGTGGCGGTGGCAAGCGGGAAGACGACACCGCAAGCGTGCAAGGAAGCCGGGATCACCGTGCAAAGCTAAGAGATGAATGCCTGAATGGAGAGATCTTCTACTCATTGAAGGAGGCCCAGGTGGTGGTCGAACAGTGGCGGCAGCAGTACAACACCAGAAGACCCCACTCGGCGCTCGGCTATAGGCCCCCGGCGCCGGGGGGCCTATAGCCCTGTCGGGAAACCGGTTTCTCGGCCTCAGATTGTGGTGTAAACTCTCTCACATCAGTTGGTACAAAATCTCTGGCGGGTCAGTAGCTTGTCGGTGATTAGCTGCCAGGGTGCTTGTTTCTGGTGTTTCAACATCTTACGAAAGAATCGCGTAGCAGCTCGACGATCTCTACGCCTGGTAACTAGAATATCGATTACGTCTCCATCCTGATCGACGGCGCGCCACAAGTAGAGATGCTGACCTCGGATTTTGATAAAGAGTTCATCGACGTGCCAGATGTCGCCGAGCCGACCCTGCTTCTACCGCAGTTTTCGGGCATAGCTCGGACCGAACTTCAGACACCAATACCGAATTGCCTCATAAGAAACGATGATGCCTCGCTCAGCAAGCAGGTCTTCAACGTCTCGAAAGCTCAGCGTGAACCGATGGTACACCAGACGGCGTGGCTGATGAATTCAGGTGGAAAGCGATGCCCTCGATATGAGGATTTCATCCGCCAATTGTGCCTGAAACCGCCTTAACTTGACAAAGCCCTATTTACTCCTAACCCCTTATTTACATATCATTTGTGGTTCCTATCGTGTAAAATAAACGCGACAAAACATGAGTGGCAAACACCAGATCGACTACCGGGAGGTTCGGCGCTACTTTGCTCAAGCTGGCGCCGACACGGCGGCTTGTGCGAGCTACATGGCCCACGCACAAGACTTGCCCGAAAACGCTGTTCGTTATCGCTTCCAAAAGGAACGCGCAGCGATACGCGACTGGCTCGATGTCGGGGGGCCGCAAGCACGTGTACTCGACTTGGGCTGTGGGTCGGGGACCTGGACCGAGTTCTTCGCTCAGCGCTTCGGCAGCGTCATCGGGATTGAACAGAGCCTTGCGATGCTGGTCGCTGCAAAAACGAAGCTCGCGGACTGGTCGAACGTGGAGCTTCTGAACCAGGACGTTCGAGAGCCATTGCCGCCGGGTCCATTTGATCTCGTCTTTTTAGGAGGAATCTGCATGTACCTGAGCGACGCTGACACGATCGCACTCGTTCAAGCAGTTATCGAACGCGTCGGTGATCGAGGGCGAGTCGTTTTACGGGAGAGTACCGTAGCGAACGGATACGAGCACAGAGAGGGCGAGTATCATGCGATCTATCGCAGCGTCGGCGTTTACCGAGCGCTCTTTCGAGAGACTGGCTTGTCGCGCGTCGAAACACGTCGAAACTACGCTTATACCTATATGGAGATCGCAGTCGAACTCGTCGAACTGCGACGCCGCTACCTGCGTATGCTGCCGCACACGTCACCTTTTCTTGGCGCTTTGACCTGGTGGTCGCTACGGGCTGCGTCGCCCGTATGCTTCGGGCTTCTTCCCCGAGCGGCGGCGCGGCTTCGTGTGCGTTGGCCAAAGCTCCAGAACCATTTTTTTATGCTAGAGAATCCAAGTTAACGCTCTGGCAGATTCAGAGAGATCTACGTGAAAACCGACCGATGGAATCTCACGCCCGGTAAGCACCCTGAAAGGATCCGCAAAGCGGTGATTCTCGCCGCCGGTGTTGGCAACCGGCTTCGTCCATTCACCAACAAGCTTCCAAAATGCCTGGTTCGGGTGGCCGGTGTTCCCATCCTGGACAATACACTCGCTCATCTGGCCGCGCTCGGCACCGAGGAAATCGTTATCGTCGTCGGCCACCACAAGGAGATCATCATCGAGCGGTTCGGCGCGAGTTACCTCGGAATGTCGATGACCTACGTCGTGTCGGAGGACTACGAGAAAACCAACAACATTTATTCGTTATGGCTCGCCCGTGGTCATCTCACTCAAGACGTACTGCTGCTGGAGGCGGATATTTTTTTCGAGCGCGCAGTTTTGGAGCGACTACTTTTGCAGAGTGGCGGCAACCTGGCCATCGTGTCGCGGCACCAGAGTTGGATGTCTGGCACGGTCGTCAGTGTGGATGCTCGTGGTCGCATCCAGGCAACGATCGACTCCCAGAATCAAGATGATGGCTTCGATTATGCAAAGACCTTCAAGACGGCCAACATCTACCTCTTTCGTCAGGACTACCTCAACCGGTATTTCTTGCCGCAGCTGGAAGCCTACATCACGTCTAAAGACTACGACGAATACTACGAATCGATTCTCATCACGCTGGGGCACCGAGGCAAGAACAACCTCGTCGCTGTGGATTGTGACGACCTCAAGTGGTACGAGATCGACGATGAAAGCGACCGATTGGCGGCTGAGTATCTATTCATCTCAGGCGAGGAGCGTTACGACCACGTCCAGAGCCAGCACGGGGGATATTGGCGCTTTGGGTTTGTCGATCACGCTTACCTGTACAATCCCTATTACCCGCCTAAAACGCTGTTCACACATCTTGAGAACGACCTGCGCGAGCTGGTGTTCAACTATCCTTCCGGACAGGAGGTTATCGCGCGGCTCGTTGGTACGTTGATCGAGCAACCTTCCTCTCGCATTCTGGTTGGAAACGGGGCTTCGGAACTGATTAAGATCATCTCTGGCCGCCTTCCCGGACCGATCGCCTGTCCTGTACCCTCGTTCAACGAGTACGAGAACGCTGCGCGAGCTGGGGCCTTCGTCCCGTTCGAACTGCCCTCTCCCACTTTCGAACTCGACGTAGATGCCTTTGCCCAACGGGTTCTCGCGAGCGAGGCAAAACTGGCCATCGTAGTGACACCTAACAATCCCACCTCGGTGGCGGTACCCAGAGCAGACATCTTGCGCCTTGCCGCGCAACTCGAATCGGCCAAGTGCATGCTCGTTGTCGATGAATCCTTCATCGACTTTGCAGACGACTATCAGGAGTTGAGCGTGGAGGGTTGGGTTGACCGCGTTCGCAACATCGCGGTCCTCAAGAGCTTAAGCAAGTCCTTCGGGATCGGCGGACTGCGGCTGGGCTATCTCCTGACGGCCAATGAGGGATTCGCGAACGCGGTGCGCGCCGAGTTGCACATCTGGAACATTAACGGTTTCGCGGAATCCTTCCTACGCCAGGCACCGCGCTGGCGCAAGGCGTTCAGGCGGAGTTGCGCTCTGGTTCGCGACCACTGCGATGAGCTCTACGAAGGGTTGAACGAGATCCCCGGAATGACAGCATATCGACCTCAGGCTAACTTCGTGATGTGTCGTCTCCCAGCTCCAGGCCCATCCGGTCCGGTCATTGCCAAACGACTCTTCGTGGAGCACAACATCTTCGTCAAGCACTGCGCTGGTAAGCACATGTCGGATGCGGCTCGGTATCTGCGCATCGCCAGCAGGACGGCAGAGGAGAACCATATGCTCGTCGAAGCGATGCGGCAATGCCTGACCCCATGACGAGTCCATGCGTCCCACGAAGCGCCCTGTCTTTTGTCTACGACAGAGCCAACCTGCTGACGTTGGCGGGGCTAGTGTGCGGAATCCTGGCTATTTGGTTCAGCGTGCGCGGCGCCTATGCTGCCGCCACAACAGCCCTACTGTGGGCGCTGTTCTGCGATTGGTTCGATGGTCCTTTGGCACGGCGAATTCCCGACCGGCCCGACGAGGACCAGGCCTTCGGCGCGCAACTCGACTCCCTCACCGATATAGTATCCAGTGGCCTCGCCCCCGCAATGCTCTTGATCAGCATTGGCGACTTCGAGCCCTGGTTTCTGCCAGGCGCTTTTCTGCTGGTGGTGGCGGGAGCGATTCGGCTGGCCCATTTCAACGTTCTTGGCCACGACGGTGGCGCGTACAGCGGCCTGCCGATCGACAGCAATATCATCGTTGTGACGGCTCTGTTTCCGTTCCGTGAGCTGCTGGGGCACGACGCGTTCTCGTGGGCTCTTTACGTTGCGGTCGTCACACTCGCCATCCTAAACGTTGCCCCCTTTCGGATGCCGAAGCTGGTGGGTGACTGGTACTACATTGTCGCGATCTACGTCGTTGCCATGACGGCCCTGAATCTGAGCTCATTAACGCGCTGAGCGGGGCTCAAAAGTCGCGGCATGATTCCAGTGAATCAATATTGAAGAACTGAAGGAGCGGGTGCCGGTCCCTTAGATTCTTTCTTCGCTGTTGCCAGGGCCCGCCCCGGCACTGTCAAGTTAACAGGAGCAAGCCGAGAATCTCCCGAAAACGACACGACTACTACAACTCCTCAACAGGCGCACGTCATCTCTTTCCAATCAGAAAGAGCCCGACCTCGGAGGAGTCGATGATGGTGCGCTTTGAGATGATGACGACCGACCCGAAACAAATTCTGAATGGGACCGTGAATTGAGAGAAAACGCTGATTCTGTTCTATTGATTTGAACCGGCTCATCGGTACTGTCAAGTTAAGCTGATTGGTCGCGTTTTCGCCGCCCGCTACCACATCTAAGTCATTGATTCCTGGTCTGGACTCCAGCTGATTCCCTCCCCAAAACGGCCGAATA
The DNA here is from genome assembly GCA_963662495.2 of Terriglobia bacterium. Classification (GTDB taxonomy): domain Bacteria; phylum Acidobacteriota; class Terriglobia; order 2-12-FULL-54-10; family 2-12-FULL-54-10; genus SHUM01. Next base: position 195,412 of record CAXVYQ010000012.1, on the reverse strand, counting down.
CTCCTTAACTTGACAGTACCGGGCGGGACGAATGAGGAGAGTACACAAACCGGCGACGAGGCGTTCTGAAATAAGTAGATTGGGTGACCGCTGCCGCGAACGATTGAGGATCAGGAGTTGTTGCTTGACCAGAACGGACTCGGCAACCACAGAACGGATGCCGCCCGGACCCAAGAGTCGGGAGATAGTAACCATGACATGGACGAAAAGGATGACGAGATTCCGCATCTCAGCATCTTAGCAAGCGCGGCTAACCCCAGGAATTTTGGGGTAAATTAGCAATTCGCCAGGGACACGCACTCGACGGCAGCAATCCGATGCGGGAAGTTCGTATCCCCACCAGACACCTGGCACCGCCCAAACAGACTCATGCTTATGGGCTCGCTGAAATAAAGAAGATGCTGAACTTCTTTGGCAGACCTGTAACGACCCTCATAGGCTTGGCCGGGTTCGCGGGCTTGCGCAAAGGTGAGTTGGCCGGAGTTTATGTGGAGGATTGGCGCGATGGAGACGTGTGGGTGGAGCGGTCGGTATGGCGCAAGCACATCACGGAGCCAAAGTCCCGCAAAAGCAAAGCACCGGTTCCGGTGATTGCTCCATTGCGACAGTTGCTGCAAGAGCATTGCAGAGACCGCACCGAAGGGTTGATGTCTCAGTCGAGAAAGGGGACACCCCTCAATCTCGATAATCTTGCCAAGAAGGTCATGCAGCCAGGCTTAGCGCAGCTCGGTCTGAAGTGGTATGGCTGGCATGCTTTTCGGCGGGGACTGGCTACCAATCTCAAACAGATCGGGGTGGACGACAAGACCATTCAGACCATCCTGCGGCACGCGGACTACACCACAACGATGAACCACTATGTGCTGTCCGTTCCTGAGTCTGTGCGGACCGCCATGAAGCGGTTCGAAATGTTTGTATGCAACCATTATGCAACGGAGACAAAGACCAAGATTGCGTAAGCCATTGAAAGATGATGGTGCGCCTGACTGGATTCGAACCAGCGACCTTTGGTTCCGGAGACCAACGCTCTATCCAGCTGAGCTACAGGCGCGTGCTTTACTATCAATGACTTGACTTGCTAACCAGTTGGTTACTGTGCGCAAACTGCGGCCAAAACGTGCAGTATAAAGTGAAAAAGCTGCCTTATGCGTGTTGATTTACTTGCGCCATCAGGAGGGGAGTATAGCAAAAATGGCTAAATTCAGGAATAGGGGAGAAGGAAGAGCGTGATGAGTGAAACGGCCGGTGGCTGGATATCAAAAGGACCGTATGGGTCATCATGGAGCATCAGGGGTCATCGGAACTTGAACGTCTGGAGCTGGAGACTTCCGACCTAAAGGCCAGGCTGGCGGCTGAGGGAAATCGTTAGTTGAGCCGGAAACGCCATTGGCGTATACTACGCAGCTTTGATTGCGCGGAAAGTTGATTGCGCAGACCTATGATTGCGCGGAAAGTGGTCGTCCGGATGCGAGCCATCCTGGTCAACGAATTCGGTGAAGATGCCGAGCAGGTGCTGGCCGAGGTGCCGGAGCCGGGAGAAGGTGAAGTGCTGGTGGAAGTAAAAGCCATCGGCGTCAACTATGCGGATATTCTCATGCGGCGGGGGAAGTATGGGGACCGGTTGCCTCCTCCCTACACGCCAGGTTTTGAAGCCGCCGGTGTGATTCTGAAGACGGGAAATGGCGTTACGGACTGGAAGCCGGGCCAGCGAGTGATGGGAACGGTGCCACGCCAGCAGTGCGGTTGCTATGCTGAACAGGCCGTCATGCCCGCCTGGCTCTTGATGCATGTGCCGGACAGGTTTCGTGATGAAGACGGGGCTGCTTTTTCGGAAGTGTTCATTACGGCGCAGCTGGCATTGGCAACCACGGGCAGGCTTTCGGCGGGAGAGACCGTTCTGATCCATGCCGCAGCGGGAGGCGTGGGCACGGCAGCGGTTCAGATGGCCCGGGCGCTGGGTGCGCGCGTGATTGCCACCGCCAGCACTCAAGAGAAGCTGCGCCGCGTGGAATCACTCGGCGCTGAAGTCCTGATCAATTACACGACGCATGATTTCCAGCAGGAAGTCGAGAAGCACACCGGCGGCAAGGGGGTGGACCTGGTGCTGGAGTCGGTGGGCGGTGAAGTGTTTGAAAAAAGCCTGCGGTGTCTGCGACCGCTGGGCCGGCTGGTGGTTTTCGGCAACTCCAGCGGAATACCGGCGGCGGTGAAGTCCACGGAGATCGCCAAACGGATGATTACGATCTCCGGTTTCAGCTTCGGCACGCTCACGAACATTCGCCCGGATATCATCCGTAAGGCAATGGAGTCTGTGAAACAGATGCTGAGGAAGGACAGGATTCGCCCCGTGGTGGGGAAGATTTTTCCGCTTGCGGAGGCGCGGGTGGCTCAGGACTATATCACCAGCCGGGCCAACATCGGGAAAGTGGTCCTGATCCCATGAGGAACGTGTTAGGCGTGGCGGCCCTTCCTGAGTTAATCTAATTTTTACAACCGGCGGAACAACCGCCGCGCGGGTCGGACGGGGCGGTGGCAGGCGTGGCCGAATCCAGCCAGGAAGCGGGTAGGATGAGGTATCCAAACAACGGAATCGGATTGGTGGGGAAGTCTGGCAGGGTTGCGGGAATGGCGGCGCTCCTGCTTGCTGCATTGACTGGAGCCGAAGCTTTTGCTCAGGATTTCCCCTCCAGGCCGATTGAGGTGGTGATCCACACCTCGGCGGGCGGAGGAACCGACACCACGGCGCGAATGATGGCAGCGGGGATGCAGGCGGCCCTGGGTTCCAACGTCTCCGTCATTCAGAAGACCGGCGGCGGCGGTCTGATAGCGATCAATTACGTGGGGAGCCGCCCGCGGGACGGCCACGCCATTCTGGCGATCACGCCGACGCATCTGTTCGCGCTGGCCCGGGGTAATTCACGTGTCAAGATCGAAGACGTGATCGGGATCGCGCGCGCGGCGGATGATCCGCTGATTGTGGTCGTCAATGCCAAGAGCGATATGCAGACACTGGAGGATCTGATTGCCCGCGGCAAACGGACTCCGGTGAAATGGGGGACTACGCAGATCGGTGGCATCGACCATATCGCCGCGGCTGTCTTCGGAAAGCGCGCTGGGACCGGGATAGCCGTGGTGCCGTTTGACGGAGGCGGAGAGATCGTTACGAACCTGATGGGGCAGAACATCGAAGCTGCCGGCCTGAATCTGACCGAGGGGCTGGCGCACATTCGTCGCGGCAATTTCCGTGCATTGGCCGTCATGTCGGATCAGTGACTGGAGAATCTTCCCGACGTTCCCACCACGGTCGAGAAAGGGTTTCCCGTCGAGTTTTCCACGATCCGGGGTTATGTTGTAATGAAGGGCACTCCACCGGAGACGGTCAAAATATTGGAGACGGCGATGGTGGGCGGAATGAAGGAGACTGCCTACCAGAACTTTCTCTCCCAAACCGGGCTGAGCGCGGAGAGCGTGGCGGGAAGTGACGTGTGGGACGCACAGATCAAACGGATATACCAGGCCGCCTCGGACGCCATGAAAGAACTCGGAATGATTCGTTGATGATCTGTTGATGACCCGTTAGGTCCCGCATCTATTCTTGCCCTTTGAAAAGCTCCCATGATTCCACAAGACCTGAATCCACATGAGAAGATGAATTCGGAATCCGCTCCCGGCTCGACTCCTTCACAGTCGCCGCGGCGGCTGACGCGGTGGACCGCTAACACGATTTCCAGCCTGGGGATAATCCTGTTCAGCCTCACCTTTTTTACCTGACCTTTCAGTTCGACGAAGTGCCTCCCATGTTGTCGCAGAACATACCTCCGACATTTTTCCCCCGCGTCATCCTCACCACGGTCCTCCTCATGAGCGCGTTGTTATTGGTGCGGGGACTCAGAAAACGCGAGCCGGTACGGGATCGCGTCCCGGGGATCGTCTATCTGACTGGCGTTGTGATCGGCGCGGGACTGGTTGTCCTGAACCCGCTGGGTATCTACGTCCTCATTTTCCTCATGTGCAGTCTTCTGCCCATCCTCTGGGGAGAGCGCCGGTATAACCGCGTGCTGATCTTCGCCGTGCTGACGCCATCGCTGATCTATCTGTTGTTTGATCTTCTGCTGGGACTGCGGTTGCCGCCGGGTCTGCTGGAATCGATTCTGTGAGGCGGTGATGGACTTTCTCTCCGGCATCGCCGTGCTCTACGATCCCCTGATCCTGGGCGTCATCCTGGCGGGAACCCTGGGTGGGATCATCATGGGCGCCCTGCCGGGACTGAGCTCTCCCATGGCCGTGGCTCTGCTGCTGCCGTTTACTGTCTATCTGGAACCGATTCCCGCCATCGCATTATTGTCGGCGGTCTATTGCGCGGGAACCTACGGCGGGTCCATCACGGCGATTCTGATCAATGCTCCGGGCGCGCCGCCGGCGGCGGCAACGGTCTTTGATGGCTATCCCATGGCGGCAAAGGGACAGGCCGGAAGGGCGCTGGGAATGGCGGCGGTGAGCAGCGCCTGTGGAGGAATCTTCAGCCTGATTGTCCTGATCCTTGCCGCGCCGTGGCTGGCCGAGCTGGCTTACGCGTTTGGTCCTCCGGAATTTTTCGCACTCACGATTTTTAGCATGTCGATGCTGGGTTCCATGAGCGGGAAATCCTCTCTGAAAAATCTGATCGGCGGCGGACTCGGCGTCTTCCTGGCCACGATCGGCGTGGACCTGACCACCGGCGTGGAGCGTTACACCTTCGGGATTCCCGAGCTCTACGAGGGCGTGCATTTTGTGCCTGTGCTGATCGGCCTGTTTGCGTTGTCGGAACTGCTCGTGCAGAGCAGCCTGATTCACCAGGTTCGCGAACGGGTCAGGATGAGTGTGATGAAGCTGCCCACTCTGGACGACTACAAGCGGGTCTGGAAGACCATTCTACGCTCCTCGGTCATCGGGACGGGAATCGGAGTCCTGCCGGCCGAGGGAGGCACGATCGCCGCCTTGATTGGTTACAACGAAGCGCGGCGCTGGTCCAGCCGTTCTGAGAATTTCGGCGAGGGCGAGATCGAGGGAATCGCCGGTCCGGAGGCTGCCAACAACGCGGCCACGGGCGGAGCACTGGTCCCGACGCTCGCGCTGGGGATACCCGGCAGCGCCACCACCGCGGTGATGCTGGGGGCGCTTCAGATCCAGGGTTTGCAACCGGGCCCATTTCTTTTTGAACAGCAGCCGGACCTGCTCTACGGAATATTTTACTCGATGCTGGCCGCTAACATTCTTTTCCTGTTTGTCGGCCTGGGTTGCGCCAAGCTATTTTCCCGCATATCGATGGTGCCACCGGCGTTTCTATGGCCCGCCGTCTTCGCGCTCTGCGTGGTGGGGGCATACGGCATCACCGAATCGGTGGTGGATGTCTATATCATGTTCCTGGCCGGGCTGGCTGGATATGCCCTGCGCCGCTATGGATTCTCTCCGGCGCCCATCGTGATGGGACTAGTTCTGGGGAAGCTGATGGAGAACTCTCTGGCACAATCGATGATTCTGCTCGATCATAACCCGCTGATGTTTTTTCAGCGCCCGATCACCGTCCTGTTTTTCCTGTTCGGACTGATCGGGATACTCGCCCCGCAAGCGGGGCGCTGGATGCGCAGACGCTCATCCCCGTAAAATCACTGGAAGGATTCCTTCAGGAGCATTCATGACCCAGAGTTCAGAGATCAGACGTTTCACGCCCGACATTACCTCCACCCGGGGGGAAGGACTCACCCGTTCCGTCGCCGAATTCGTGGTGAACACCGGTTACGAAGCCATCCCGCCCGCCGTCATCGAGCTGGGCAAGAAATCCATTCTGGACGGGCTGGGCCTCTCCTCGGGCGGCGCTACCGTGATCGGCACGGACCGAAAGGCACCCGAGCGTTTTGCGGCATTTGCAAACGGAGTCGGCATGCATGCGGACGATTATGACGACACGCAGCTGGCCGTGGGGGCCGACCGCGTCTACGGCCTGCTCACGCACCCCACGGCCCCGGCTCTTCCGGCGGCGCTGGCCCTGTCGGAAACCAGACGGGTCTCCGGCCGTGATCTGATGCTGGCCTATCATCTCGGAGTGGAAGTGGAGTCGAAGATATCCGAAGCCATCTCGCCGCGCCACTACCAGCACGGATTCCACAGCACGGCCACCTGCGGCGTTTTCGCTTCCGCCAGCGCCGCGGCGAAGCTTCTCGGTATGAACCGGGAGCAGACGCTGCGCACCTTCGGCATTGCGGCAAGCCTGGCGGCCGGATTGCGGGAAAACTTCGGAACCATGACCAAGCCGCTCCATGCGGGCCGGGCTGCCGAGAGCGGGATTGTGGCCACCGATCTGGCACGTCTCGGATGGACTGCTACGGACAAGGTGCTGGAATCGCCGCGCGGTTTTTTCCAGGCTCACGGCGGCGGGTACGATCTGGAGTCCATTCAGGGCCGGCTGGGCGCGCCCTGGACCTTCGCTGATCCCGGTGTTTCCATCAAGCCGCACCCTTGCGGCTCGCTGACCCATCCCGGCATGACGAAGATGCTGGAGCTGGTGGTGGACAACGATATCCGTCCCGCTCAGGTTCAGCAGATCCGGGTGGGCACGAACCACAACATGCTGAATGCGCTGATTCATCACCGGCCCTCGGATGAGCTGCAGGCGAAATTCAGCATGGAGTTCTGTATGGCTATTCTGGCTGTGGAGCGCAAGGCTGGTCTGGCCGAGTTCACCGACGCGGTGGTGAACCGGGCCGACATTCAGGAGATGATCGAAAAGGTCGAATTCGATGTTCATCCCGAGGCCGAAGCCGCCGGGTATGACAAGATGACGACGATCATTGAGATTCTCACTGCCGATGGCAGGTCGATCTCCGGCCGCGCCGATTTCGGGAAGGGAAGCCCGGTGAACCCGATGTCTTATGACGAGGTGGCGGAGAAGTTCCGCGGCTGCGCCGGGTTTGCCGGCTGGCCAGCGGAGGGCATCGAAGCGGTGATCGATTCCGTCCGCAAACTCGAGGACCTGGAGGATGTTTCCACTCTGACGCGCCTGCTTGCAAATTGATTTTGCAAAATAACTTTCACCGCAACGCTTGCGCGCCTCCCCCGGCGCCGGGCCGTCCCATGCAGCAGACCGCTGTTGCGAGCGATGTGGCGATCACCATCTGCCACGGAAATGCGATGCGTATTCCCTCCCACATCGGCAGCCAGCGTTCCAGGACCCACGGCTGCAGCACGAGCACAGCAAGGAATCCCGTCGCCAGCGCCAGCACGGCTGTGGTCGAGTTGCCGCGCCGCGTGAACAGCGCGGTCAGGAACACGGCCACCAGTCCCGAGTAGGCAAAGGCCATCACTGCCAGGGCAAAGTCGATCAGAGATTGCCCCGCAGCCCGCTGCCAGTAGATGCAGCCCATCGCGAAGCCACCCAGCACCATCCCCCAGCCAACTACGGCGCAACGGCCCACGCGCAGGTAATGCCGCTCCCCACGGTCTGGAACCAAGCCACGGTACCAGTCATTCACCAGCGAGGAGCCCATGGCGTTCAGCGCCGAGTTCAGGCTCGACAGTCCTGCCGCGAACAGGCCGGCCATCATGAGGCCCGCCATTCCGGGCGGCATCTCGTGAAGGATGAAGGAGAGAAAGACCTGGCGCGTGTCGTCAATGCTATAGCCCGGGATGGCGTATCCCGGCCCGGCCGCGCCCATCAGCTCCGGACGTGAGTAGAAGATGTAGAGCAGCAAACCGATGGCGAGAAAGAGAAAGGTTACCGGCAGGCCGATCAGGATCGCGATGATCACCGAGCGACTTCCCTTCGCAGCCGTGCGGCACGTCAGCATGCGCTGTGCCAGGTCGTGATCGGTGCCGTAGGCCCCAATGTTGAGTAGCAGCATTCCGGTCAGCGCGGTCAGGAGCGTGTAGGTGGCCGAAGGGTCGAAGCCGAGGTAAGGTATATTCCAATCCAGCCCGGTCTCGAACACGGCCAGCTTGGAAGGTTCTCCCGGACCCGGCTGTGCGAGTGCGGAGAGGATTTCGCCGAATCCCAGGGGAATCCTGTCGAGCAGCAGGATGGCGGCCGCCGCGGCGGCGCCCAGGAAAACGACGGTCTGGATCAGGTCGCTCCAGATGACGCTCCGGATGCCGCCGGCCAGCGTATACAGGATGCCCGCCAGGGTGAGCGCCGTGATCGCCGTTGCGAGATGGGCCGGAGCGAGATCGCCGTACAGGATCAGCGAGGCGGGCAGAGCGGCGATGAAGATCCGCGCACCGCTTGCGAATACCCGCCCGATCAGAAACATCCCGCTGGCCGCCCTGCGCGCTGTAGGGCCGAAGCGGATTTCCAGCAACTCGTAGACCGTCTCGACCCGGTGCCGGTAAAAGGCGGGGATGAATACCCGCGCCACGAAAACGGCGGCGAGAACGCCCCCGATCGTACTCGAAAGATAAGTCAGGTTGCCGCGATAGGCCTGCTCCGGGCCACCGACGAAAGTGGCTGCGGAGAGTGATGTCGCCAGGATGGAGACGGCCACGGCCCAGGCGGGCATCCCACGGCCGGCGAGAAAGTAGTCCTCAGTTCCGGACTGCTTCCTGCGGCCCAGCCACAGGCCACTCAACAGCAGCACCGCTGCGTAGAGGCCCACGGCCAGCCAGTCGTATCCGGAAAACCCGTTCTGTGGATTCGTCAAGTCTCTCCCTGCTTCTGTCTGTTGCGGACCGGAAACCAGGGTCCGCTGTAGCGGACAGCGGCGCCTCTCGATATTTTACGTGTGGTCTCCTGAAAGACTCCTTGAAACCTGAGCCGTGTTTCCGGTGTATCTTCCATCGACACACGCGCATCGACATACGCGGATTTCATCGCTTCCCCAATGGGCCGCCGGCAGGTTCCGAGTTATGATGGAGGTTCGATCATTTGGAGGACTGCATGACCAAGAAGAAGGCCTTTTATTCGTTGATGATCTCTATATTCGCCGCATTCCTGTGCGGACCGGCCTGGGGGCAACAGAGTGTGCCGGAGGAGGATGCCGAACAAAACCAGTCCGCCGAGCCCTCTTCGGATACAGATTCCGGTGTCGGCGTCATCAGCGAATCGCAACTCGTCGGCCTGCCGCTCAACGGGCGCAGCTACAGCCAGCTTGCGACACTGGAGGGCGGGGTCAGCGACCCATTCGGCGGCGGCAAGCAGGGCGGCGGCAGCGGTGGCCTGACCATCTCCGGCGGCCGTGGCGAATGGAACAGTTTTCTGCTGGATGGCACGAACATCAACGGGGCCAATAACCAGATTCCGCGCAGCGCCGCCGGCGGCCAACTGGGGGCCGACACCACGGCCCAGGTCCAGGTCTTCTCCACCAATTACGCCGCCCAGTACGGCCGCGCCGCCGGGGGCGTGCTGAACGCCGTCAGCCGCTCGGGGACCGATGACTGGCACGGCACCTTCTTCGAGTTTCTGCGGAACAGCAACGTGGACGCCCGCAATTTTTTCGATGTGGGAGACGACCCTCCGCCGTTCAAGCGCAACCAGTTTGGAGGGACCGTTACCGGCCCCATCAGGCGCGACCGCATGTTCTTCATGGCCGGCTTCGAAGTGTTGAAGAACCGTCTGACCGAGACCTACCTGAGCCGCGTTCCGGACAACGATGTCCGCCAGGGCCTTGTGGCGCCCATCCATTCGGAGGTTGCGCCTTACCTGAGCCTGTTTCCATCTGCCGACGTCTCGCTCGGCAATGGCCTGGCTGAAAACCGCACGGGGGTCCCGCTACCCGCCGATGAATACTTCTGGGTCTTCCGGGTAGACCAGCAGGCAAGCGACTCGGATGCCTGGTTCCTGCGCTACACCTTTGACGATGCATCGACCAGGGTGGTGGAGGAAGGCTCGCCCACCTTCCCCATCCGCAATGAGAGCCGGCAACAGTATCTGACCTTCACGCACACGCACTTTTTCTCCCCGCGCCTGCTGAACAGTCTGCGCCTCGGATACACGCGTCCGGTCGTTCGATCGGAGACCGACCCGATCACCTCTGTGGCTGAATCCCTGTTCTTCGTTCCCGGCGCGCCGCAGTTCGGACGGATCTCCATTCCGGGCATGACTCCGTTCGGGCCCGATCCCAACCTACCCTCCACCAAGGTGATGAACACCTTCCAGGTGGCTGAGGACCTGCTGTGGAATCGTGGCAGTCACACCTTCCGCATGGGGTTGCAGTTCGAGCGCTTCCAGTGGAACGTCTCCGACAACGCCTCGGCCAGCGGCCAGTGGACCTTCAGCGGGATGGAGGAATTTCTCACACTGGAGGAGGGCAAGTCCGCCGGCACCACGGACCTGCGTGTCGCCTTGCCGGGCTTCAGCGCCGACCGCGCCTTCCGCCAGAGCCTCGTCGGCCTCTACGTGCAGGACTCATTCCGCGTCCTGCCCAATTTCACGATGAACCTGGGTCTGCGTTACGAATTCACATCCATCATCCACGACACGCGTGGAAGAACCGTGTTCCTCGAAGACGAATTCCGCGACGTCGAGCCCACCGTAGGTCCCTTGATGAGCAAGAACCCCTCGCTGCGCAACTTTGCTCCCCGCATCGGCCTGAGCTGGTCTCCGGACAACGACGCCCGCACGCTCGTGAGCGCCGGGGCCGGCATGTACTTCGACCAGATCACCGCGTACATGGTGGACGGGAAGCGCAACACGCCGCCCTTTGTTACTCTGGTGGCCCGCACGAATTTCAACCCCATCGACACGTTTCCGAACGCCGTTCTGGCCGGCACGGGCACGGGCGCGGAGGCCTCCCGCCAGGTCCGCATCTTCGAGTACGAGAATCCGAAGACGCCCACTGTCTACCGCTACCACCTCACGATTCAACGCGAACTCCGGGATGGCCTCACGGCGCGCGCTTCCTACGTCGGCGCTCGTGGGAACCATCTCGTGCGCCGGTATGAGTCGAACCTGTTCCCCGTGCCTGAGACACGCGCGGACGGCCGGCTTTTCCTGCCTCCCAATCAGGGCCCGTTGAATCCCAACTTCAGCAGCATCGACCGCAGCGGCACGGACACTCAATCCTTCTACAACTCCCTGCTGCTCTCCATCAGCCGCTCTCCCTGGAAGGGCCTCAACGCCGATGTCAGCTACACCTTCGCCAAGTCCATCGACGAGGGTTCCTCGGCCGGCAACTTGACCCGCCATTACGGGCTCAATCGCAAGCTGGACCGCTCTCTCACCTACTTCAATGTCCGCCACCGCATCGTGGCGAACTTTTTTTTCACTGTGCCGTTCGGCTCTGGGCATCGCTGGGGCAGCTCCGGCTGGGCCTCCCGCATCTTCGGCGACTGGCGGATCGGCAGCATCTTCAATCTCCGCACCGGCCTTGCCGTCGATCCGTTTTACAGCATCGCCGAGCCGGGCTTCCGGTTTGTTTCTTCCCGTCCGGATTTGCGGACAGGTGTGGACAACAATCCGACTTCGGGAGTAACGGCTTGCCAGATCGGCGACCAGCCGGCTGGCCAGCAACTCGGCACGCGCGATCGCTTCTTTGACCCCTGTTCCTTTGTCCCGCCCGACCCGGGCACCATCGGCAATGCGGGACGCAACATCATTGTGGGTCCGAGGGTGGCCACCTTGGATCTCTCTCTGCAAAAGGAGTTCGCGATTGATTCGGAGCGCAGCGTTCAGTTGCGCGTAGAGTTCTTCAACTTGCTGAACCACACCAACTTCTCCGAACCGGACAACGACAGCGCCACCATCTTTGCCGACTCCCAGGGCAACTACAACTCCGGTGGCGGCCAGTTGAACGCCACGGCTACCAACTCCCGCCAGATCCAGTTCGCCCTGCGCTTCTCCTTCTAATCGAATTGCCGTCTGATCGATTGCGCACGGACTGTTTTTTGAGATAATTCCAGACAGAGTGGGAGGAGCCGCCCATTGGGAGATGACTCCTCTTGTGGACTTTTTCTAAGGGAATACACTTTTGCCGCCGGCGAATGTGCGATGGATCCGGATCTCGGAGATCTCATCCTCCGGCACCGTCAGGTAATCACTCTCCAGTATCAGCAGATCGGCCAGTTTCCCGGCTTCCAGGCTTCCCAGACGGTCCTGCTCACCGACGTAGGCGGCGGCCCATATGGTCTTCATCCGAAGGGCGTCTTCGCGCGAGACCTTCTGATCCGTGCCCCATACCCGCCGCGACCCGTCCACGCAGCGGCACACGGCTTTCTCGATGGTCCAGAATGGCCTGCCTTCGACATCGTCTCCCGAGTCGGCTTCCAGCGTGGGGAAGATTCCCGCATCCAGGTATGACTGGAGCGGAAGCATCCGGTTCATCTTCTCCACCCCGAAAACTTCTTCGTGCGCGGCTGACCCGATCACATGATCGCCGAACACGTCTTTCATAATGCTGCTCGGCATCACTCCCAGCCGCGCCATGCGCGGAATATCGCTCGGAGCCAGCTCCACCATATGGTCCAGCGTAAGCCGCTGATTACTGCTGCGCGCCACGGCGGTTAGCTGTGCCTGCTCGATCAGGTCCAGGATGTTGCGCACGGCGATATCGCCCAGCACGTGGCTGTTCGGCGCGCTCCAGCCATAGCGGAACGTCTCGAGCAGCCGGTCGCGCTGGCGGTTCCAGCGGGTCAGGATGGCCGCCATCTCCGTAGCATCCGCCGGGGTACCGGTGAGACGGTCCTCGATGTATTGGGACCAGTGCCCGAAGGCGTCCGCGCGGCCGGGCAGGGAAGTGCCGCCTCCCGCGCCGGAGATCCGCAGCCAGTCATCCCCGATGTCGCTCAGGTTGCCCGTGTGCGGAATGTCGAGCGGACCGGGAAACCCGACCCGCCACCGCAGCGTCAGATCCCCTGCCAGCCAGATCTCGCGAATCGCATTGAACTCGCCCGGTGTAACGCGGGTAACGATCGTGGTCAGCCCCCATTCGTTCACCATCCGCATGCCCTCGCGGTGCCAGGGAATCACCTGTTCGGGTGGCAGATTCCACAGCAGGTAATCCGATAGCAATTGACCGGCCTCACCTTGCGGGATCACGCCACGGTTTGCGGGCAGCCCGGCAGTGCCGGCGGAAATAGCCGCCATCCGCAGCGCCGCCGTGTTGGCGGCTGTGGGGGCGCTGCTGGTCATGTTGATAAAGACCACCGGGTTGTCCGGAGACACTGCGTCCAGTTGCTCCATCGTCAGCTGTGATAGAATCCTGTCCCGCAGAAACGCCGGGATGCGGACCAGCTCTCCGGGTTGATACGCGGCCACGGCCCGCTTCACGTCCCGCAGCGCCATCTCCGCCTCATCCCAGTAAACTCCCAGCCACTGGATCTTTCCTTCCCACTCGATCTCCTTGTCCTTCAGCAGCCGGTGCGCAACGGCGTAGCCTCCCAGGTGGTAGTGCGTGTCGATCAGGCCGGGAACCACCGTCTTTCCCTCCAGGTCCACCCGTTCCGTGGAGGGCCCGACCATCGCCAGAATTCGGGAATCCTCACCCACGGCCAGAATCCTCCCGTCCCGGATGGCCAGAGCCGGCGCGACGGTAAACGCATCATCCACGGTCAGAATCTTCCCGTTGAACAGCACCGTCTCTGGGTAGGATAGTATCTCCGCGGGAAGCTCCTGTGCCCGGATGCTGGACAGGCCGGATGAAACCATCAGGACAAGCAAAGCTGCTGCCCGCAGCGGACTCGATTGTAACTTCAGGTGTAAAATTCCCATGAGTCATCTCCTGAAAGATTGTGTCTCCAGCCAGAGTCATCGAGTGCCAGAGTCATTGAGTCGAAGCTTCAGTATATACCTGAATTTCAGACGGATCGGCTGGAACAAGCTGCTGTTGTTTGATCGACGGATTGGTTTAAGATAGCACTCGGCTGGCAAGGAAGAGGAAGAGATTGATCCACTCATTACCGAGGAGCCATCATGCCGCTTGCTAAACTCCGCGCAACGCTGGCGCTGTTTGCCCTGACCCTCTGCTGCACTCACCTGCGGGCGCAGTCCTGGCAAATGCCTCCCGATGCGGAGCGCTGCCCTTCCCGCTGGGGCGCCGATGACCAGCGCGGTTCGGCCAACTGGGTGAAGCCGGAGACGATTCTCCGCGCCACCCGGATGATCCGGACCGGGGAGGTCTTTGAACTTGGAGACATTCTTTCCGGTGATCCGGAGGAGGCCTATCTGAATACCGGCCGCGTATTCAATCTGTATACCAAGTCCACGGTCCCGGTGCCGGACGCCCGCACCAGCAACGAGGAACTGGTCATTACGGAGTTAGGGCAGATTGGAACGCAGCTCGACGGCTTCGCCCACCAGATGCACGGGACCAGTTTCTACAACTGCTTTCAGTTCGCTGATATCATGACCCGCACCGGATTTGTGAAGCTCGGCGTGGAGCATCTCGGAACGCTCATGACGCGCGGCGTCCTGATCGATGTGGCGGCTCTGAAAGGGGTCTCGCAGCTTCCCGACAGCTATGTGGTCACGTCAGACGACTTGCAACAGGCTCTGGCCCGCCAACAACTCGCCCTCACGCCGGGCGATGCCATCCTGATCTACACGGGATGGGGTTCGATGCGCGGCAAGAACAATGGCCGCTACGGTGCCCACTCTCCCGGCGTCGGCATCGCCGCCGGTGAATGGCTTGTCCGCCAGGACCCCATGCTCGTGGCCTCCGATAGCTGCTGCGTGGAAGTTCGACCATCTGAGGCGGGTATGAGTCTTCCGGTTCATTCTCTGCTGCTCATCCAGCACGGAATCCTTCTGCTCGAAAATCTCCAACTCGACGCTTTGGCCGCCTCCGGTGCGGGCGAGTTCGCGCTGGTGGTTCAGCCGCTGAAGTTGAAAGGCGCGACGGGCTCGGCCGTCGCCCCCGTTGCGATCCGGTAGGAAAGGCAATAGGAAAGGATGTCCTCCATGCATGGCATGAAACTCCATCGACTGCTGATTCTTTTTTTTCTCGCAGCTCTGCCGACAACTGCACAGGAAGCCGGTCACGTCGATCGGCTGGACCCGGCGCTCGATGCCATCGTCGATGCGGACGCGCCGATCGAGAAGGTGGTCGAAGGATACCGCTTTCTGGAAGGCCCTGTGTGGGTGCCAGACGGCGGCTATATGGTCTTCAGCGATATCCCCGGCAACAAGATCTATAAATGGAACCCGGAGGACGACCGTGTAACCGTCGTGGTCGAACAGAGCGGATTCACCGGCAGGGACGCCACGGGGGTGGGCAGGGAAGTCAACGAGGGAGGAGAGACGTTCTACAACCTCGGCTCCAACGGAATCACTCTGGACCCCGACGGCCGGCTCGTCTTCAACGCCATGGGCGACCGCCAGGTGGTGCGCCTGGAGCCGGGCGGCACCCGGACCATTCTCGCCAGTCATTTCGAGGGCAAGCGGCTGAACAGCACCAACGACCTGGTCTATCGCTCCGACGGTGCACTCTACTTCACCGATCCGCCCTCAGCGCTGCGCGGCGGCAATGAGGACCCCAAGAAGGAACTCGACTATAACGGCGTTTTTATGCTCCGGGACGGTAAGCTCCATCTGCTGACGAAGGAGATATTGCATCCCAACGGGCTTACTTTTTCGAATGATGAGAAATACTTTTTCGTCGGCGATACCGTAACCCGCAAGGTTACGCGGTTCGAGGTTCAGCCGGATGGAACCATCGCCAATGGAACGGTGTTCGTGGACATGACCGGGGACCCGGCCATCGGGAATCCCGACGGAATGAAGGTGGATGAGGTGGGGAATCTCTATTGCGCCGGCGCGGGCGGCATCTGGGTCATCTCTCCGGAGGGCAGGCACCTCGGCAAGATTGTCTTTCCGGAGAGGGCCTCCAATATGACCTTCGGCGGCGCGGACGGCAGGACGCTCTACGTCACCGCCCGCACCGGCCTCTATCGCATACGGCTGAAGGTGGCTGGCGCCCGCTACTGAGCGCTACGGTCGTTCCGACAGCACTTGCCGTGTATCCACTGACCGTATCCGCCAACCGCCTCAGTTAGGCAAGCCGCGCTTCAGCTAGGGAAGCGGTTGTGTGAGATTGAACTTCTGCACGCGGCGTCCGCCGATGGTTTCTCCCACGATCAGCTCGCCCTTCGAGTTGATTGCTAGGCTGTGGAGAAACGTAAACTCGCCGGCCCGGTGTCCCATGTTGCCGAAACCTTCGATTACCTTGCCCGTCTCGCGCTCCATGATCCAGATGGCCTCATCCTCTCCTGCCGCCACGTACAGGTACTTCTGCTTCGGGTCCCTAGAGAGCACCGTCCAATAGGGCTCAGCATTTCCTGGAAGATCGGGCCGGCGCCGGGGAACCGTCATGTTCTTCTGGAAGTTGCCCATCTTGTCGAAGACCTGAATGCGGCGTCCCTCGCGGTCGCAGACGTAGAGCAACCCGTCGTTACTCAAGCTCACGTGATGCACCACCTCGGTAAATACTCCACCCGTCTGATTAGCCGTCTCCTCCTCGGTTGCCTGGCGGCCGAACTGCCGGATGAAATTCCCGTCGCTGTCAAATACGACCACCCGCCGGTTTCCATAACCGTCCGTGATGTAGACATCGCCGTTCGCGGGATCGACGGCGAAGCTCGAAGGCCGGTGCAGGTGCGTCTCGCTGGAGTTATTCGCCGCTCCGCTCACCGTGCCATCGTCGGTGTCGAATACGCCTTTTTCGCCGATCTGGAGCAGTAGCTCTCCCTGCGGCGAATATTTCAGCGCGATGGAGTCCTGATTTCCGCCCATCCAGATGTTTCCTTCGTAGTCTATGTAGCAGTCGTGAATTCCGAAAGGAACGATATTTACGTCCCCCCAGGAGTTGACCACATCGCCTTCCTCGTCGAACTCGATCACCGGCGGAGCGGCTCTGCCGACTGCCATTTCTTTTGCAGAAAGGTTCCCCTCATCGGCCGTCCGGCTGACGATGAACACATGGTCGTTGGCGTCCACGCAAGCGCCTCCCACGTTTCCCGTAACCCAATCATTTGGAAGGGCCTTCGGCCAGTACGGGTCCACTTGGAAATACTCGGAAGTGGGCGGCACCTGCCCATATACCAGACCGTTGTTTGCCGAAAACGGATTCCACAGGAACAGGACCACACCCAGGACCAGTAACACTCCAAAAACTAAGTACTTACGAGCTGTCATCGCATTTTCCTCCTGCCGATTCAGGGCCAATTGTAGAATACCCGAGCGAGTTTACACCTCAATTTCACTATCTGCATAGATTTTTCTCCCATGCGGATTCCATATCGAGTAGGATGCTATACACTGCGGCTATTGCCAATTTGGGAGATGTGAATATGCATAAAGGTTGGATATTCCTGACACTTCTGTTGCTCACCGCTCAGAGTGTGAGAGCCCAGGGAGCAAGCGGTCATGGATCAGAAAGCAGGAACATAGCGTTGATCGGCGTCAGCGATCTGCAAGGCCGTCCGGCCTATCAGCCTGTCATACACCGCCACGGTGACCGCTGGATTGCCTATATTGGCATGCATGTCGGAAGCGAAATGAATCCGCTGACCGGTCAGGTGGAGGGCAACGGGACGCTGGTGGTGGACGTTACCGATCCGCGGCAGCCTCGCACGATCACGCACATTCCCGGCGATCATCTGAATCCAGGCGCCGACGCGGAAGCGCAGATGGTAAGGGTCTGCGACATCGCCGGCGGCACCTATCTATTGCGCGACGCGGCGAACCGGACCCGGCATGAGCTGTGGGAGGTCGGGGACCCGGAGAATCCGCAATTCGTCTCCGTTGTGGTGGATGGCCTGCGAGGCACGCACAAGAACTGGTGGGAGTGCGACACGGGCGTGGCGTACCTGCCTTCGGTCGATACGAGATGGCGAAATCGGGTGACGAAAATCTATGATCTGAGCAATCCGGAAATGCCACGGTTTATCCGGGATTTTGGCCTGGTGGGGCAAGAGCCTGGATCGACGGCCGAGCCGGTTCCGCCGTTCATTCATGGTTCCATCTCCTACCGGGGGCGTGTCTATTTTGCCTATGGCAGTTCGAACACAGGGATCATCCAGATCGTGGACCGCGAGAAGCTCATCCACGGTGACCCGGCGCCCACGCCAGGGAATCTGCTGGCGCCGCAGATCGGCCGGATCGACATGCCCCGATACTGGGGAGGCCACACGGCCTACCCGATGCTAGGAGTGCCCATCAAGGAGTTTGAAAAGGATTCGGTCGGGAGCGTGAAGGATATTCTCGTCGTGGTATCGGAGGCGGTGAGAGATGAATGCGACGGGCCGCGCCACCCGCTTTTCCTGTTCGACATCACGGAGCCGGAACGGCCTTTCCCGATCTCGAACTTTCTGGTGCCGGAGGAGACCGGCGGTTTCTGCCAGCGCGGCGGGCGGTTCGGTCCGCACGCGGTGCAGGAATCCTTCGCTCCCATCTACCATAAGAAAATGCTGCTGGTATCCTACTTCAACGGCGGTCTGCGCGCGGTGGATGTCCGGGACCCGTTTCATCCGGTCGAGTCCGGTTACTATATTCCCGCCACATCGGAGCGGACCAAGCCCATCTGCCACGAAGAGAATGGACGGCAAAATTGCAAAACCTTCATCCAAACCAACAATGTCGAGGTGGACGAGCGCGGGTACATCTACGCCGTGGATCGCGCCGGCACGGGGATGCATATCATGGAGCTGACCGGTTCCGCAAAGGCCGCCGCGGGGATGGAGTAGAGGAATCGTTGCAGAATCGTGAAACGCAAACGCCGGCGTTCCCCGTCATACGAATCAACCTGACTCCCGGCTGCTGCCGGGGTAAAATGAGGGACCACAGCTTCGGACCATAAAACTAAAGGAGTCATCTCAATGGAGCGAAAGAAATCGACCGACTATCCGCAAGAGTTGCTCAACATGTTTGACAAGTACGTTCACGGAGACATCAACCGCCGCCAGTTTTTGGACGGCGCAAAAAAATTCGCCATCGGTGGCGTGACGGCCGCCGCGTTGTTTGAGAGTTTGCGTCCTAATTTTGCCTGGGCCCAGCAGGTTCCGGCAGGCGATTCCCGCATTACGGCGGAGCGCGCCACGGTGCAATCTCCTCAAGGAAACGGAAGCATCAATGGGTACCTGGTGCGGCCGGCGAACGCCAGCGGGAAGCTGCCGGGCGTGATGGTGGTGCATGAAAACCGGGGCCTGAACCCCTACATCGAAGACGTGGCCAGACGGCTCGGAACGGAAGGCTATATCGCCTTTGCTCCGGACGGTCTGAGTTCGGTAGGCGGCTATACGGGCGATGAGGATGAATCCAGGGAGCTTTTTACAAAAGTGGACCGGCCGAAAATGGTCAACGATTTTGAAGCCTCCGCCCGCTGGCTGAAAGCCCGCAGCGACTGTACAGGAAAAATCGGGGTTGTTGGATTCTGCTTCGGTGGTGGAATCTCAAACACGATGGCGGTTCGATTGGGCGCCGACCTGAGTGCAGCGGTCCCGTTCTACGGCTCACAACCCTCGGCGGAGGATACAGCGAAGATCAAAGCTCCGCTTCTGATTCAATATGGGGGGCTGGATCAGCGGATCAATGCTGGGTGGCCTGCTTATGAGACCGCATTGAAGGCCAACAATATCAGCCATGCCATGCACATGTACGATGGAGCCAATCATGGCTTCCATAACGACACGACCCCGCGTTATGACGAAGCAGCGGCAAAACTGGCTTGGCAGCGGACCCTTTCTTTCTTTAACCAAAACTTGAAAGGTTGACCGTATTAAACTGTAGAAGAATCAGATAATATTCATTTTGGATATACTCACCCCGGCTGCATTCAATGCAGCCGGTTTTTTTTCGCTGCATGGCAGTAAAGAGGCCGAGCCGTCAAAAGGAAAGCCGGAGAGCAAATTGAATCTGTCGCGCCGTTGTTACCGTCGATTCCACGGTACCGGCAGTCGAGTTGCGGCGGGCCGATGAGCCGGAAAAAACGATGGCCGACCGGGGCTGTGGCTTATTGAAATTGGGATGGTTCAAAATATTGAAAACATCGATCCGGAACTGAAGACGCAATCTTCCATCCAGCACGAAATCCCGCTGCAGTGAAATATCGGTATTGAAAACGGGAGCGGAGATCAGGATATTCTTGCCGGCATTGCCCAGCGTGCCGGGTGGGGGAGCGGCGAAGGCGCATGGATCGAACGCCAGGTCCGGGCTGCCCAGCTTCTGGCCGGCGATCACTTCCACCTGGCCGGTATCGGGATTCGAACACCCGGCTGTCTCCCCTTTCGTCAGACTCGACTGAAACCCAGGCAACAGGTTCGGCCGGACCGCCGAAAACTCGTATCCAGGCGTCCGCACATTGACACGGGGACTGTAAGGCGTGCCGCTTCTCATGCGGAGGATGCCACCGAGCCGCCATCCGCTGAAAAAGCGCGCCAGAAGCCTGTTCTGACTAGTCCCCATGGGGATGGCATAGAAGTAGTTGAGCGACAACCGGTGCCGGACGTCGAAGTTGGACAGGCCCCGTTCCAGGGTTCGCAATGCGCCGAACTGCACGGGAGAGGCCTGCGAGCCGGAGTGCGCGGAGGCGTCATCGACCGATTTGCTGAAAGTATAGGAGCCGCGGAGGGAGAATCCACGGCTGATGCTCTTGCTCGCGGAGAAGATCACGGCGTTGTAAAACGATTGTGCGTCGGAGGCCAGAAGGTTGATCCCGCCGGGGAAAGCCGGGTTGATGGGACCCGCGTTCGGAACGCACAGCGCCGATGGCGTGGTGTTTCCCGGAGCATTGCAGTCGTCGGGGAAGAAGAGAGAACCATCCGCGCGCACCACCGGGGCGGGGAAGAGATTCGCCTCATAACTGCGGAATAGATGATTTCCGCGCGCGCCGACATAGGCCGCCCCACCATCCCATCCAGAGGGAAACTGGTGATGGATCGAAAAGTCGTATCGCATCACGACCGGGTTCGTCGCCTTCCGGTAGTCCAGAACCTGAGCCTGGAGCGGAATCTCCCCTTCCGAAGTAGCGGCGGCCACGGCATCGGGAAAGGTGCCGGAGGCGTCAAAATTCTTCGCAACGGCGATGTTGAAAAATGGAGCGCCGTTTTTCAGTTGATCCACCATGTATTCACGCAGATGGTCGTAAAAGAGTCCGAACCCGCCCCTTAGAACCGTGTTGCCACTTGGGCGGGGCGCCCAGCTGAAACCGACGCGGGGGGCGATGCTTCCGGCCGAGGGGTTTGATTCCAGCAGAGGTCCGGTCTGGAGGCTGGTGTCGTTCACGATATCGGGGAGGAAGGCGGTCCTGCCGTCGCGGTCCGCGATCAGGGTCGAGTACTCATAACGAACGCCGAAGTTCCACTGCAGTCCCGCTCGAACGTCATAGGAATCCTGAAAATACAGACTGGTCATGGTCTGCCGGAAAGCCTTGAGGTTGCTGGAGCCGGGAAGCGTCACCTCAAGATTGGTTCCTTCCTTGCCGCCCTGCAGAAAATCCTCCAGACTGTTGAAGGACCACAACCCTCCGAGACGGGAGCTGGAGAAGGTGTCCCACCGGAAGCGTTGCAGGTCCAGGCCCGCCTTGAGCGTGTGCTGGCCTCTCTGCAGGATCACATCCGCTCCGTATTGGAAGGTGTTTGTGATGTCGGCGTCCGGCGTGGCGCGGTTCGGCCCGAAGCCGCTGATGCCGGGAATGTTCATGACGCCGAACTGCGGGGCCGTGGGAACGAAAAACAGGTTCTTCGGAATGTCAATGGAGGCGATAGATGCGCGGTCAGTGACGGGCCGCGTATAGCCAAAACGGTAGGAGGTCAGCAGCGCGGGACTGAAAATATGCGTGCCTACCAGCGTCAGGTACTGCTGGCGGCTGTTGGACAGCATGTTGAACAGGAAGGTCTGCTGGGAGTTCTCGCTGGTGGCGTCGTCAAAGCTGTATCGGGCAAACAGGCTGTCCCGCTCCGATATCTGATGATCGATACGGACCGTTGCGAAAACTTCATTCGAGGGCAGAAACTGGGACGCCGCGTTCCGCCCGATTCCATCACCCTCTAGTCCGAGGTTGGGCAGCGGATACAGATCGAGATACGGCCGGATATTTTCCGCTACGGCCACGGTCCGGATGGTTTCGCCCTCCGCATTGGTGATGATCCCTTGGCGGGACAGGCGGTCGGGAAAGAAATCAATATTCGTCTCCGTCAGTCTGTCGCGCAGCCCTTCGAAACTGGTCATGAAATAACTTCGGTCTTTGAGGATGGGGCCGGTGATGGTGAAGCCGAACTGATTCCTTTTGAAGGGGGGAATGGGTTCTCCGTGGGGATCGATAAAATTCTTCGCGTCCAGTTTGCTGTTCCGCAAGAACTCGAAAAACGTTCCGTGGAATTCCGGTGTTCCCGACTGGGTGATGGAATTCAGGACGCCGCCGCTGCCAAGACCATACTCGGCCTGGAACGTTGTGCTGAAGACCTGCACCTCGAGTACTGAATCCGAGCCAAGCTGCACTCCGGCCGCGCTGCGTGGAACGGTGTTGGTGATGTCCATGATGTTGGTTCCGTCCAGTAGAAACACGTTGGAGGTGGAGCGGCTACCGGCAACGGTCAGTCCGCCTCCGCTTACACCCCGGGAGCCGGAGGCGGCAGAAGGATCGCTGACGCCGGCCTGAAGAGTGGCCAGCTGACTGTAGCTGCGGCCATTGAGCGGCAGGCCTACGAGCTGGCTGACGTCAATGCGGCTGGCGGTGCTGGCCGGGGTGGACGTGTTGTCTGATGCCGTATCGGGCGGATCTTCCTCGGGTGGTTGTGGCGCGGGTGGCTGTGGCTGTTGCGCGGGAGATTGTTGAGAAGCATCTCCCTGCTCCTGCTGGTTCCGGGCAGTTGCGACAGCGGCGGGAAGCGCCTTGTCAGCTCCGTCCGGAACGTTCCGCTCGGCAGCAGTCCGTTGCGGTTCTTCCGTCCAACCCGGCGTCGAAAGATGAGAGAGCGCGGGAAAGATCCAGAAGGCGGAAAAAAGAATCAGTCTCGCGGGAGTCGCACACGCGTTGCGTGGAAGCCGGTGTGTGGAGGGAATGGTTTGCGACAACTTGCGTCCTTATCGTTGCGATGAGAAGGGAAACCCCGATTCCCCTTGATTCTATGATAGCTCCCGCTGGTTCTCAACCACGGCAGAGGAAAATTCCATGATGGGGACCTCATGTGCAATCCGGGGAACTGGCGAAAGATAGGAACTCTTGCTGGGCAAAGGCAATTCATCCGGTATGCAGAATTGTGTACATGCATCCGGATTGTGTACATGCTCCAATGTGGGCAACCGAAGGGCCATTCGCATCGTCCTTTTAACCCTGCTACGGAATATCGTGTCGTTCACGGGAAACAATCGGTCGATTCAGACCTTTCCATTTCTTCTCCCGCCTGAAACCAATATACAATGGCATGGGTGTTCCGCGATCCTCCCGGTTGCAATGCAGGGACCCGATTCGGGAGACAGTAGCTAATCAAATCGGATTTTCAGCCGAATAATAAGAAGGAAGCAGGGAGAAACCGAAGGTGGTGTTGACCTGACCGGGGATTTTAGTACCAGCTGAAGTGAGAGAGAATCTCATGGAGGAGGGTATTGAACATGCCGATGCAGAGGTACAAACCGGAACAGATCGTAACGGTGTTAAGACAGGTTGAAGTGGCGGTGGCAAGCGGGAAGACGACACCGCAAGCGTGCAAGGAAGCCGGGATCACCGTGCAAACGTACTATCGTTGGCGGAAAGAATATGGCGGACTGAAGGTGGAGCAAGCCAAGCGGCTGAAGGCGATGGAGAAGGAGAATACGCGGCTGAAGCGGCTGGTGGCGGAGTTGAGTCTGGAGAAGCAAATCTTAAAGGACGTGGCAGAGGGAAACTTCTAAGCCCTGAGCGGCGGAGTTGTGCGGTAGAGCGGGCTGAAAGTCAGTACGGAATCAGCCAGAGGCACGCTTGCCGGCTGCTGGGGCAATGGCGAGGAACGCAACGATACCAATCGACGCCACGAGCCGATGAGGATGAACTGACGCGGGCGGTCATTTTGCTAGCCGAGCAGTATGGACGTTATGGCTACCGCAGGATAACTGCTCTGCTGCAGAACGCGGGATGGCCGGTGGGGCGCGACCGGGTGGAGCAGATCTGGCGGCGAGAGGGATTGAAAGTGCCGCAGAAACAGCATCCCCGGAGGCGGCTGTGGCTGAACGATGGGAGTTGTATCCGGCTGCGGCCCGAGCGGGCGAATCAAGTCTGGAGCTACGACTTCGTCAGTGCGCGAACGCATGATGGCCGGCTGCTGAAGATCCTGACGCTGATTGACGAGTACACGCGCGAGTGTCTGGCCCTGCGAGTGGAGCGGAGGCTGAATCATCAGAATCTGATCGAGACTCTGTCCGATGTCATGCTGTGGCGGGGCATCCCGGAGCACATTCGTTCGGATAACGGTCCGGAGTTTGTGGCGCAGCAATTGCGCACCTGGCTGACCAGCTTGGGGACAGGGCCCTTGTATATCGAGCCTGGCAGCCCGTGGGAGAACGGGTACTGCGAAAGTTTTAATGGGAAGCTAAGAGATGAATGCCTGAATGGAGAGATCTTCTACTCATTGAAGGAGGCCCAGGTGGTGGTCGAACAGTGGCGGCAGCAGTACAACACCAGAAGACCCCACTCGGCGCTCGGCTATAGGCCCCCGGCGCCGGGGGCCTATAGCCCTGTCGGGAAACCGGTTTCTCGGCCTCAGATTGTGGTGTAAACTCTCTCACATCAGTTGGTACAAAATCTCTGGCGGGTCAATGTCTCCGGGGAACAATTCACCAAAGATCTTGGAAGCAGTTTTTCATCCGTGCGGGACACCTGCGTTCACATCCTGTCGGCCGAGCGCGTCTGGCTGAGCCGCTGGAAGGGCGATTCGTCCCACCATATGCTGGAGGCCAGCCATTTCCCGACCGTTGATTCCATACGCGCCGGCTGGGATGCCTTGATTGAGGAACAGTCCGAATTCCTGGCCGGTCTCACGAACGAGCGGATCTGGGCGGTCTTCCCTACACGACTCTGGACGGCAGGCCTTTCGCGCACCCGCTCTGGGAGCAGATGGCGCATGTGGTCCACCATTCCACCTATCACCGCGGCCAGGTGATCACGCTGCTGCGACAGTTGGGGGCACAACCCATCAACACGGATCTGATTACCTTCTTCCGGGAGCAGCCCGGAAGCTGATCTTGTGCTGAGTCCCCTGTAAATTCCGCCCTGCGAGGCAATCCCGCCCATTAGGTTATAATCGACAGTTTGCAGAAGCTGGAAGCCTCGCTGAAGGCAAACCGGCTCAAAGGAGAAGTTCGTTGACCGTACGGACGCGCGTTGCACCCTCGCCCACCGGCGACCCTCATGTAGGCACCGCCTACACGGCCCTTTTCAATTATTGTTTTGCCCGGAAATCCGGTGGCCAGTTTCTGTTGCGCATTGAGGATACCGACCAGGCGCGGTCGAACCCGCGTTCCATGCAGGCGATTCTCGACTCCCTGCACTGGCTGGGATTGGAATGGGATGAGGGTCCCGATGTCGGCGGAGATTACGGGCCCTACCAGCAGAGCCTGCGGACCGATATATATCGCCAGCATGCGGACCAGCTTCTGGAGCAGGGCCACGCCTTTCGTTGCTACTGCACGCCGGAGCGGCTGGCGGATCTGCGGAGCCAGCAGAAGGCCAGCGTGCGGACCGGGTATGACGGACACTGCCTGAATCTCTCACCCGCCGAGCGCGCGGAACTCGAGTCCGCTGGCACTGCTTTCGTCATCCGCCTGCGCGTTCCGGATGAAGGAATCTGCCGGGTGGAGGATCTATTGCGCGGGGGGATCGAGATCGATTGGAGATCGGTCGACATGCAGATTCTGGTGAAACAGGATTCCATGCCCACCTATCATCTGGCGAATGTGGTGGACGATCATCTGATGCGGATCTCACACGTGATCCGGGGGGAGGAATGGATCAGCTCGGCGCCCAAGCACATTCTGCTGTACAACTACTTCGGCTGGACCCCGCCGTCCTTCTGCCACATGCCGCTGTTGCGGAACCCGGACAAGAGCAAGCTGAGCAAGCGTCGCAATCCAACCAGCATTCTCTACTACCAACGGATGGGGTTTCTTCCCGAAACGCTGCTCAACTACCTGGGTTTGATGGCATGGTCGATGCCGGACGGAGAAGAGAAATTTCCGCTCGACGCAATGGTGGATCAGTTCGATCTGACGAGGATCTCGCTGGGTGGCCCTGTCTTTGACACAAAGAAGCTCACGTGGCTGAACGGGCGCTGGATACGCGAGGCACTGACGGACGAGCAGTTCGCCGGCCGGGTGGAAAGTTGGGCGCTGAACCGAGATTATCTGATGAAGATCGTTCCGCTGGTCAAGGAGCGGGTCTCGGTGTTGAGCGAGCTGGGCACGCTGGCCTCCTTCTTTGTCTCCGGGGATTTGAATCTCACCGCCGAGGACTTTCAGGACCGGAAGGTTCCCATTGAGGTGATCCGCAAGAGTTTCAAGCGGGTGCTGGAAGAACTGGAGACGCTGGGGGACTGGAACAAGGATGCCATCGCTGAGATGTTCAAGAAGTCTGCGGAGGCTTCAGAGATCAAACTGCGCGATTATCTGCGTCCGTTCTACGTGGCGGTCGCCGGCAGTTCGAAATCAACACCGCTGTTTGATTCCATGGAGATACTCGGCAAAGACCTGTGCCGTGTCCGATTGCGGGATGCCCTCCGGCTGGTGGGTTGATTCGCAAGCGGCCACCCGGCCGGGATTTGCAGAACATCTTTTGTTGGAGAATTTTTTCTGCGGGAACAGCCCCGCCCCTGCCGGCGGTGCCGGCTACAGGGCCGCCGCTTGCTCGGAGGGCTCTGAGTTTAATAGAAACTGAATTTCGTCTTCGACATCTTCCTTGCTGACCAGCCCCTGATGCTTCGAATAAAAATTTCCCTGCCGGTCCACCATGAAGGTGGTCGGTAAACCCAGCAGACCACCGAATTCATCCGGAGTGGAATCGCTCCCCATCAAAACGTCGAGAGACGCCATGTTGTACTTTTCCATATAAGGAATCACGATCTCCGGTCCTTCCTGATCGAGGGAGATGGCAACCACCTGGAAGCCATCAGGCCCGTATGTCTCCTGAAACTCGATGAACCAGGGCATCTCCGTCAGACAGGGGCTGCACCAGGTCGCCCAGAAATTCACCAGCAGGACTTTGCCGGAGTACGAGCTGAGCGGGACCGGGTTGCCCTCCATGTCGCTCAATTCGACGGCGGGCGCCGGGGTTCCGCGGATGGCCGGTGGCGGTATTTCCAGTGCGCTTCCGGAGAGGGGAGATTGCGAATCTGTTCCCGGCTGCGGAGATAGTTTGTGAAGAAGCAATGCTCCCACAATCACCAGCAGCCCTGCCAGTAACAGATTGCGGCTCAGATTATCTTTCTTGCCCTGTGGAGTTTCTTCCATTGGAATTCCCTCGGGGATGCGGGAGTCTCTGAAGCGTTCTTATAACGCAAATCCGTTCAGAAAAGAGAGATAACCCGCCAGGCGCGTGAACTGGTTGGTCATAATCATCAATCCCAGAATAATCATAACTGATCCGGCAAAAATCTCCACCTTCCGCAGGTGCGTCCGGAACCGTTGATAGAATCGCAGGAATCGATTGACCCCCAGGCTGGTCAGCAGGAAGGGAACGGCGAGCCCCATCGAGTAGACAGCCAGCAAGGCGACACCGGACCAGATCGTGTTCTGGCTGGCCGCGACCGTCAGGATCGCCGCCAGGATCGGGCCGATGCAGGGTGTCCAGCCGAAGGCAAACGCGAGCCCCATCAACAGTGCGCCGACGGGAGTCGTCCCGGTCCCGGCGTTATGAAAACGTTTGTCGCGATAGAGCAGACCGATCTTCAGCAGTCCCGTCATATGCAGGCCGAAGACGATTATGATCGCGCCGGCAATCTTATAGAGCAGCGACATGCGAGACAGCAGCATCTGTCCCAGCCAGGAGGCCGACGCCCCCAGGCTCACAAACACTATCGTGAACCCAATAATAAAGAAGACCGAGTGGAGCAGAACCTTCCGCAGCACAGCAGAGTTATCGCCTTCCTTCAGTTCATCGAGCGAGGTGCCGGAGAGCATGGAGATATAGCCCGGCACCAGCGGTAGAACGCACGGAGAAAGAAAAGACACCAATCCTGCCGTAAACGCCGCCACAAACGAAACACTTCCCATTCGTAATCCTCTTTAATCCTCTCGGGAGCCGGGTTCGGCCAGCGAGGGGGGAAAGATTCACCTACTCATTATAGATTCCAGGGAAGGAAAAAGGGGTCAAAATCTCACGGCCTGCATGAACGTGGCGTGTCTGAGAAGTGCCGGAAAAGTAAAAGTGCCGGAAAAGTAAATGACGGGGGCTGTGCCATCCAGCCATTGCGTCAACGATAGGGGCGACCGGAGATGAAAACAGAGGGCGCCGCTGGCAAGTGGGACCATTCCGAAGAGACTGCCTGAGATTGCCAACAAGCTTGCATGCGCCAATCAGGCAGCGCCTGATTCCCGGCAAGCGGGACTTGCGGGAACCCGGAGCCGGGGCAGGGAGTGTTGCTGGAAGGGATGTGGGCGGCTACAGCAACTCGGGATAGGATGCAAACAGGACAATGCGCCGTACCCGGCCCGCCGAAAATCGGGCAACCGATTTTTTTGAGATTTATTTCTGGAAATAGGCGGAGTTCTTTTCCGTATACTCGGCCCATTTCTCCGGCAACTCATCGAGGGCGAAGATCGCTGTTACCGGACAGACCGGAACACAGGCTCCACAGTCGATGCACTCATCCGGTTCGATATAGAGCTGCTTGGCTTCCTCGTATCCCTCTTCATCCTTTCTGGGATGGATGCAGTCCACCGGGCAGGCGTCCACACAAGCAGTGTCTTTTGTCCCGATACACGGTTCTGCAATAATGTATGCCATAGTCTCCCTTCACTTTTCCCGGGACTCAGCCCGGCCAGCGTAGTATGTAATGCAGTTCCTGGGGCGACTGACCATCTTACTTCAATTTTAAGTTGAAAAACAATTTTTTCGCGCTATGCGCGCTGAGACTTTTTCAGTGCCAGTACCATTCGGAGCACTCTGGCCTGATCGGACGGAGGAATATCCCGAATCTTCTTCTTGCCATCAAACAGCAGCGTGCCAAGCGAGGACCGCAGCGCCGGGTACCGGCGCACCAGCACTTCGATTCTCTCATCCACCGAGACCGCCACACCCTGGCTGTGCAGGGAACTGCTGGGAACCTTACTCTTGCGGGCTCTGGGCGGTTTGGGCGCTTCTTTCTTCCTGCCGCGAATCACAATCGCCATTTCGGAACCCTTTCCTGGACACCTCCACGTTACGAGCCGCTCTCGGCGGACGATCCATCTAACCCGCCCAATCGATGACATTTCCTGCATTTAGAAATATATTGATCCGTGAAGGAGCCACATCCATCCTAGCATTTATGCTTTTAAATGTAAATAATCCTTTAATATCATATAGTTAAATGCGTTTCAGGGCATCTCCCATCCCGATGGTGTAAAGTATTGGTTTGCCCCTATTGAATAAGATGCCCAAAATGGGAAGATCGTTAGAAAAAAAGACGTAGAAAGGGGAATTTCGCGCATGCTGGACCTGGCTTTTGTCCGGGATCACCTGGAACTTGTCGAGGAAAAGCTTCGCCAGAGAGGTGGTCCGTACAGTCTCGGCCGGTTTCAAGAGCTCGATCAGCAGCGCCGCCGTGTACTGACGGAAGTCGAAACCCTCAAGAATCGCCGCAACAAGGCGGGAGATGAAATCGGACGCCTGAAAAAGGAGGGGAAAGATGCCTCCGGGATCATACAGGAGATGGCGGAAGTCTCCAGCGTCATCAAGGGTTTGGACGAGGAGGCCAAGCAACTGGACGATGAGTTGCGCAATCTGCTCATCAACCTGCCGAATGTCCCGCATGAAAGCGTTCCGGTTGGCTCTTCTGCTGACGACAATCAGGAGGTCCGCCGCTGGGGAGAGCTGCGAAGCTTTTCATTTCAGCCGAAAGCCC
The DNA here is from genome assembly GCA_963662495.2 of Terriglobia bacterium. GTDB lineage: Bacteria > Acidobacteriota > Terriglobia > 2-12-FULL-54-10 > 2-12-FULL-54-10 > SHUM01. The sequence continues at coordinate 165,448 of CAXVYQ010000012.1, read as the reverse complement.
ACTGGGATCTGGGCGAAAAGCTGGGCATCCTGGACATGGAGCGCGGCGCAAAGCTGGCCGGCGCGCGGTTCGGCGTTTACTGGGATATGGGAGCGAAGCTCGAACGGGCCCTGGCCAATTTCTTCCTCGACCTGCACACTCGGGAACACGGGTACCGCGAGGTCCTGCCTCCGGTCATCGTGAACTCAGCGAGTCTTTACGGCACCGGCCAGCTCCCCAAATTCGCCGGTGACCTGTTCCGTCTGCAGGATACCGATTACTGGCTCTCACCGACCGCGGAGGTCCCGGTTACGAATCTCTTTCGGGACGAGACACTCGATGGCGAGCGGCTGCCCATTCGCCTGGTCTCCGGCACACCCTGCTTCCGGAGCGAAGCCGGCTCCTATGGCAAAGATACTAAAGGGGTTTTTCGTAACCATCAGTTCCAGAAAGTTGAGCTGGTCCAGTTCACCCACCCATCGAAATCCTCTGAGGAGCATGAAAACCTGACCGGCCATGCGGAGGCGGTTCTTCAGAAGCTCGGGCTGCCCTATCGCGTGGTGGTCCTGTGCACGGGAGACATGGGTTTCAGCAGCGCGAAGACATACGACATCGAGGTATGGCTGCCGGGGCAGAACCAGTACAGGGAAATCTCTTCGTGCACGAACTTCGAAAGTTTTCAGGCGCGGCGCGCCGGGATTCGCTTCCGCATGGGAGGAAAGGGTAAATCCGAGCTGGTCCACACACTGAACGGCAGCGGGCTGGCGACCGGGCGCACCTGGATCGCCGTGATGGAAAACTACCAGCAGGAGGATGGGAGCGTCCTGATTCCGGAGGTTCTGCGGCCCTACTTGAACGGAGTCGAACGGATTACCGGGCCCAGTAACTTAAAGTAACACTTTCAAATATGCATAGAATGTATTCAATGTCAAAAAACAAATATTTTAATTAAACGGAAAGAAGGTTTTCCATGGTCAAGCTGGAACCGCATCATGCGGACCTATTGTTGAAGATTTACGATCTGCGGCGAGAGGAGAAACTACGCCGCGCCCGCGCCTGGTTGCTCGGCAGTTTCCGGGCCGAGAATATGGATCAGTTCAAGCAGGCGTGTCCCATTGGAAGCGATGAAAACGCCTATTATCGTCAGACGATCACCTATTGGGACATGGTCGCGGCGATTGTGAACCGTGGGATGCTCGATGAGGACCTGTTTTTTGAGACCACGCTGGAAGCCATGCTGGTCTGGCAACGAGTGAAGGCAGTGGTGCAGGGGTTTCGTGAGATACGGAAGAACCCGCTCTATGTGCGGAACCTAGAACTAATGGCGGAGAAGCAAGCCGAGTGGCTCGAGACCAGGGCGCCGGGTGCACTGGAGGCCACGCTCAAGGCAGTTCAGGCACCGGGAAAGTAGACCGATGAGAGCATCGAGGGCGGTCAGGAGAGATCGTTCATGGTGGTGATTCATGACAGAACGGGAGCTTCCGAGGGACCTCTTACCGGGGCCGTGCGCAATTCGCTGAACAGTGCACATCTAGAAGTGGAGATCCGCCCGTCCCGCTTGAAGGGGCGCTGGCGGGTCCGCTTGCGGGATGCGGAGCTGGCGTCCGAGTGGATCGACTTGACCGCGAATGATCTGGAGATCATGGAGCGGGTGGGGGTGATTCCGACCCTGCAACTGGGTGATTTTCGCGTTGCGTATGATTCCATGAAGAGATCCGAATAAACCCTGTTCTTCTTGATGGAGCGGGAAAGGGGAAGATATTTCATGCAGGTTGGCGATTTTGAGATCACGCCTATTCTGGACGGCTACTTCCGCCTCGACGCCGGGTCGATCTTCGGAGTCGTTCCGAGGGTGGTTTGGGAGAAGAAGATCGCGGTGGATGAACTGCACCGGACCCGTCTGGCGGTGCGTTGTCTGCTGCTGCGGGGCGACCGGCGAACGATTCTGATCGACAGCGGACAGGGCAACAAGCAATCGGAGAAATTCCGCGCACGGTTCGCCGTGGAGCAGCCCCGGACATTGATCGACAATCTTCGGGCGGAGGGTGTCGGGCCGGAGGATGTTACCGACGTGATCAACTGCCATCTGCATTTCGATCATGCTGGATGGAACACCATCCGCGAAAAGGACCGGATCGTTCCGACCTTTCCCAACGCCCGTTACTGGTCGCAGCGCCGCGAGTGGGAGCGGGCACATCATTACAAGGGCGAGCGGGACCGGGGGAGCTTCCTGGAGGAGGATTTCCTCCCGCTGGAGCAGCCCCGATGGGAGCTGATCGAGGGGGAGAGGAATGTGATTCCCGGCGTCGAGATGCTGATGCTGCCGGGTCATTCGCTCGATACCCAGGGCGTGCTGATCCATGGCGGGAAATGAAGATCGCTTTTCTCGGAGATCTGATTCCCACCGTGCACCACGTCCCGTATGCGTGGATCGCCGCGTTCGACCTGTACCCGGCCGAGAGCCTGGCGACCAAGCGACGCATCCTGCCCCGCGCGGTTCAGGAGAATTGGACCTGTATCTTCGGGCACGACCCGTAAATGGCCGCGGGCCGGATGCGGGAGGGAGAGAGAGGGAATCTGGAAGTTATCCCCGTGGAAGAGTTTCAGGATTCAAATGGAGCGGGGTCGTAGTGAGTCCGCAGCGCTAGCCGGATTTTCTTTTCCCGGATCGTTTTCCCACCCGCCAGCGATAGTGGTCCTCGGAGGTGCAGCGGTTCATCGCCACTACCAGGCCGGCTTTGTGCGCGCGGCGCGCCGCCTTGGGATGCTCCACGCCCTGCTGCATCCAGATGGCTTTTGCTCCAATGCGGATGGCCGATTCGACCACTGGCGGCACCGTGGCGCTCGGCCGGAAAATGTCCACGATATCCACCGGGACGGGCACGTCTTCCAGCCGCGAGTAGGCCTTTTCGCCGAGCAGCACTCCTGTGATGTTCGGGTTGACGGGAATGATCCGGTAGCCAAGCTGCTGCATCTCGCTGGCGACCGCGTGACTCGCGTGCAGCTCGTTGGGCGAGAGGCCCACGACGGTGATCGTCCGGGCCTGTTCCAGTATCCGGAACCTTTCTTCCGGCGGACTATCCAGATTTTCCGGCACGAGATAAAGAACCCTTTCCCAAGAGTCGCTTCACTTCACTGTCCCGCAGTGCACGGATGCTGCCGGGCTGCAGGTTCCCCAGTTTCACCGGGCCGATCCGGACCCGCCGCAGCTTGCGGACGGGGTGTCCGATGCGCGTGAACATGTTCCGGATCTGATTCTGCCGGCCCTCTTTCAGCACGACTTCCACCCATGGGTTTTCCGACTGTTTTTTCGAAGGCGTTGGAAGCCGGCGAATCTTTGCTGGCTTGGTTCGCCGTCCCTCCAGAACGATTCCGACGCGAAGCTTCTCCAGCGCGGTTTCCTCCGGTTTTCCGCTGACCTTGATCCAGTAGGTTTTTTCGATCCCTGAATCCGGAGAGATGATGTAGTTTGCAAACTCGCCGTCATTGGTGAGCAGTAACATCCCTTCGCTGTGGTAGTCCAGCCGGCCGACCGGGTACACTCGTTCCTTTATTTTGCCGAGGAAGTCCTTCACCGTGCTGCGACCCTGGGGATCGGAAAGCGTCGTCACGCATTCCTTGGGCTTATGAAGCAGCAGATAAACGAGGTGGTCTGTTCCCTCCCGGATAGGCTTTCCGTTGACCTTGATCCGGGAATGGACCGGGTCGGCCTTTGTGCCCAGTTCCCGGATGATTTCACCGTCTACCGACACCCGGCCTTCGGTGATCCATTGCTCGGCCTCGCGGCGCGAAGTCAATCCGGCGCGGGCGATGATTTTCTGGAGTCGTTCAAGCGCCATCGGGTTGGGAGGGTGTTTCTGTTTCGGATTGATCGAAAGACTCGGAATTCTCCGGGCTTGCCGAGCCATCAACTGGCGCGGATGTGGCCGCAGGCAAGGTCGTCTTGCCCTCCCCGAAGGAGGATTTCAACAGCTCCTCGAACTCCTCCATGCTGGGCAGGTCCTGGAGTGATCCCAGGCCGAACTGGACCAGAAATTCCCGCGTCGTGCGGTAGAGAATGGGTCGCCCGATGACATCCTTGCGTCCGGCCGTGTTGATGAGCTTGCGGTCCAGCAGCGTCTTGACGACTCCGGCGCCCTGCACGCCGCGGATCGCCTGAATCTCGGGCAGCGTTACTGGCTGGCGGTAGGCGATGGTCGCCAGGGTTTCCAGAGCCGCCATCGAGAGCCGCAGCGGCGGGGTGAGGCTCTTGACGAAACGGCGGACCAGTTCATGATGCTCGGGCTTGGTGAACATCTTGTAGCCGCCGGCGATCTCGCGAATCTCGATGCCGCGGGCGCCGGCCTGGGTATCGGCCAGCAGCTCGGCGAGCGCCTTTTGAATCTCCGCCCGGTCGAAATCCTCGATGACCGCGGCCATCTGATCCACCGTTACCGGATCCTCGGCAACATAGATGATCGCCTCGATGAGAGCCTTGAGCGCCGACGGTACGCCAGAGAGCGGCGGGGTTTCGGAGTGCTCAAAATCAGATCGTTCAAAAGCGGATTCTTCAAAAAAAGATTGTTCTTCCGTGGTCATTGGTGGCTAATGATAATCCTTCCCGGCATGATGATGGATATCTTCATAGGCCGTGGCGAACGAGCTGTACTTGCGCAGCTCGATATCGCTGAACAGGGCATTCTGCCGCACCGCGACGGCCTGCAACCGGATCAGCTCCAGCAGGGCCAGAAACGCGGCCACAACGGCGTCGCGAGAACGCAGACTTTCAAGAACCTCACCCAGCAGACAGGGGTTTTCCCGGGAGGCGAGCAGGTCGCAGAGTTGCCGCATCATCTCACCGACGCTGACTGTCTCCTCCGCAATATCCAGCAACGGACGTTCCTTCGCCCGGTCGAGCACCTTCTGAAACGCCTGGACAAGATCGATCAGACTGACGGCAAGATCCGGCTCGGCCTCCGGGTCGAGAAACTCGCCGATGCCGGGCGCGGACCACGCGGCGGACTGGAGCATCTGTTTTTGCTGGAGCATCTGCGCGGCCTGGCGGAATTTTTCGTGCTCCAGTAGCTGATGGACCAGATCCGCTCGGGGGTCTTCCTCGCCCTCTTCCTCGGTGGGATCGGCCGGCAGCAGCATCCTGGATTTGATGTGGATCAGCGTGGAGGCCATTAAGAGAAACTCACCGGCTACTTCCGTGTCGAGCCGGTCCAGATTGCGGTTCAGATAATCCAGATACTGGCCCGTAATCTGCGCGACGGGGATATCGTAGAGATCGATCTCCTGCTTCCGGATCAGGTCCAGCAGCAGGTCGAGCGGTCCCTGGTAGGGTTCAATCTGAATTTCGTAGGGTGCTTCCATCATCCATCCGCCGTGGGAATTTAAACTGTATGCTTTCCGCCATCGGCGCGGGCAAGTCCCATGACTTTCCGGACATCCTGCATGGTGCTCTCGGCGGTCTCCCGCGCGCGCCTCGAACCTGCGTCCAGAATATCCCAAATCTGATCCGGTTTGCTTTCGATTTCAGCGCGGGTCTCGCGAAACGGTTCGATGAACTTCACGAGATTGTCGGCCATGAGCTTCTTGTCGTCCACGCAGCCGATGCCGGCGCGGCGGCATTCGACGTTGACCATCTCGACGGTCTCGGGCGGCGAGCAGAGCTTGTGATAAGCATAGACGGGGCAGACATCCGGGTTGCCGGGGTCCGAGCGCCGCTTGCGGGCCGGATCGGTGAGCATGCCGGAGACCTTCTCGCGGACAACCGGCTCCGGGTCGCTCAGGTAGATGGAGTTGCCATAACTCTTGCTCATCTTGCGGCCGTCGGTGCCGGGCAGACGCGGAGTGCGGGTGAGCAGCGGCTGCGGCTCGGGAAAGACTTCGCCGTAGATATGCTGAAAGCGGCGGCAGATCTCGCGCGTCAGTTCGATATGGGAGACCTGGTCCTCGCCGACCGGAACGTGATTGGCCTGATAGATAAGGATATCGGACGACTGCAGGACCGGATAACCGAGGAAGCCGTAGGTGCCGAGGTCCTTATCCTGAATGTTGGCGCGCAACTCCTTGTAGGTGGGCACGCGTTCGAGCCACCCGAGCGGCGTGATGAAGGAGAGCAGCAGGTGCAGCTCGGCGTGCTGAGGGACATGGGACTGCTGAAAGAGCACGGCCTTCGAGGGGTCCAGACCGACGGCGAGATAATCGGCAACCGAATCCTGAATGAACTGCTGCAACTGGCTGGTATCGGCGTAGTGCGTGGTGAGGGCGTGCCAGTCGGCGACGAAAAAATAGCATTCGTACTTGTGTTGCAGCTCAATCCAGTTGTTCAGGGCTCCGACGAGATGGCCGAGGTGAATTCGCCCGGTGGGCCGGAGTCCGCTGAGGACGCGGCCGGGTTTGGTAGCGGTCATGTTGGATTCCGTGGACCCCATCAGGCGAATGCCAGAGAATGAAAGAAGTTCAGAAAAGGCGAAAAAATTCGGCTGGTCAGGTTGCCCATCCAGAGCAGGGCGAAAAGGATGAAGATACCGTACTGGCTGACGGAGGCAAAGGGCGCCCGCATGCGCTCGGGCAGCAGGCCTTCGAGAATATGGCCGCCATCGAGAGGTGGGATGGGAAACAGGTTGAATACCGCAAGCACGACGTTGATCTGCATGGAAAGATAGAACAGCAGAAACAGCGGCGGAGCGATGGATGCGCCGAGACCGGTGCCCGCTGGAATGCCGCGCTCAAGCGCAAAACCGACGCCTGGATAGAGTTTTTGCAATATAATCAGTAAGATGACTGCTACAATGGCGATGAGGAAATTGCTGATAGGCCCGGCCGCGGCGATGAGAACATGATCGCGGACCGGGTTTCGGAGCCGCAAGGTGTTGACCGGGGTGGGCTTGGCCCATCCGAGCAGCGGGACATGGGAGAGGGCCGCGATGGCGGGCATCAGGATGGTGCCGACCGGGTCGATGTGGCGCACCGGGTTCAGAGAGATCCGGCCGAGCAGGCTGGCCGTGTCATCCCCGAAATGGTAGGCCGACCAGGCGTGGGCCGACTCATGAACGCTGATGGCGAACAGAAAAACGATGATGCTGAAGGCGATATCGATAATGGAAAAATTCAAGTGCTCACCGTCCGAATAGGGCAATATTGCAAGATGCGAAGCGATGTCCGGGGAAATGCCCCGCGAAGTGCCCCACCACCTTGGAATGTTAGCACAAAGGCCCCGGGCCGGGTATATGGGATGGCTTTGCGATGATCGTGCTGGCAATAGAGACGAGTATGGGGCAGGGCAGTCTGGCCCTTTCGCGCGCGGACGACGGGGTGGACACGGTGGATCTGGGGCCGGAGTGGAAGTCCGCCTCGCTGCACGGCCGGATTGCGGAACTGCTCACACGCAACGGCCTGACGGTCCCAGAAGTCGAAGGTTATGCCGTCGCGAGGGGTCCGGGGGCCTTTACCGGCGTGCGGATCGGACTGACCACGGTGAAAGGGCTGGCCGAGGCCAGAGGGCGGCGCGTGGCCGCCCTGTCGACTTTGGAAGTCGTGGCCGGAGCGGCGGTCCGGATGCTGCCGGAAGGGTTCGAGGGGCAGGTGATGCCAGTACTCGATGCGAGACGGGGGCAGGTCTTTGGAGGGGCATATCGCGTAGCAGGCGCGGTGAGGGAGAAGGAGGCGGAGGAAACGGTGGGATCATTGGGCGACTTGCTCCAGAGGATGCGGAGTGGCGGAGCGGCGGATCAAGGGGGGGCGGCGGTATTTTGCGGGCCGGAGATCGGGCGATTCGCCGGGCAGATTGAAACGGGTGGATGGAGCGGAGCACAGATGGTGGAGACGCCCGCGGCGCTGGCAACCGCATTGCTGGAACTCGGGTTGCAGAAGCTGGAACAGGGAGCCGGAATCGATGCGGCCGAGGTCGATGCGAACTACGTCCGGCCCTCGGATGCGGAGCTGTTTTGGAAGCAATCCTGAAGATGCGCCGGGCTGGTATCGCGGATGCGGAGGTGATGGCGTCGATCAGTGAGGCCTCGCCGGGCGCGGCCCGCTGGACGGCGGAGGATTACCGGACGCTGCTGGCCGGCGCCGGGACGGGCCGCGGTCTGGTGGCGGAGATGGATGGCGCCGTGGCGGGTTTTCTCTGCTGCCGGTTGATGGGAGAGGAGGCGGAGATCCTGAACGTGGCGGTAGACGGGCAACAGCGCCGCAAGTCAGTGGCGCGGCGGCTGCTCGCGGGGTTGATCGAACAGGTGCGCGGGGAGGGTGCGAAAGAGCTGTTTCTGGAGGTTCAGGAGGACAATGAGCCCGTACGGCGGCTCTACCTGGCAACAGGGTTTCAGATCGTGGGACGGCGAAAAAACTACTACCAGTCCCCGGCCGGAGATGCCCTGCAGATGCGATACATGTTGTGAACGGCGGCTTTCTTCAGGATGAATGGATGGAAAAACAATGGTACGAAAATTTGAATGGATTGATTCTTGATATTGGAATAATTCGGTGCTAATTTAAACTTGGACTTCAGCCACAAGGAGGTGTCACGATCGATGGAGACAAACTCTCAGGAAGTGAAACATCACTTGATGGAGACAGATGAAGAATTTTCCCGCATGGCCAATGAACACACCCATTACGAACAGAAGCTGAATGACCTTTCACAAAACCCGCATCTGAGCGAGGACGAGCAACTCGAAGAAGTCAATCTGAAAAAACGAAAACTATCCCTGAAAGACCAGATGGAGCGAAAAATCCAGATGTATGTGGCCAGCGAAAGCTCCGTTCGCTGACTGTATTTTTTTCGATATCCACCCAAATCACCCCCGCTCCGGAGCCCCCCCCCGGACCGGGGGTGATTTGTTTGGGGCTCCGCTGCCGAAGCAGGCACAAAGGCGCAGGCGCGAAAATGATACCCTGCATGATACCCTGAATGAGTTGCGCGGGCGCAACTCCGCGTGCCGGCGGCCGTGGCCGGGAAGCAGCAGGTTTGGGCCGGGTCCGGAAGAGGAAAAAATGGTTCGAGACTGCATTCCGTATGTGCTGGCATTGACAGGACTGGCGGTGTTTGCAGCGTTTCTTGGAGGCCCCGCCTGGGCATTGCCGGAGGTGGTGCTGGCATTGTTTGTAATGTACTTTTTCCGCGATCCGGACCGGACCGCGCCGCCGGGACTGGCGGTGATCGCGCCGGCGGACGGTCGCGTGGTGGACGTGAGCCGGGTGGAGTGGGAAGGACAGCCGGCCTGGAAGCTCAGCATCTTCCTGTCGATTCTCGACGTGCATGTGAACCGCTCGCCGGTGGCGGGCGTCATCCGGAAAAGGGCTTACCAGAAGGGCAGGTTTCTCGTGGCGAGCCGCCCGGAGGCCTCCGTGCAGAACGAGCAGCATACGGTGTGGATCGAGAGTGCCGGCGGCATGGTGGCAATGAAGCAAATTGCCGGGCTGGTGGCGCGGCGGATCGTCTTCTACAAGGACGTGGGGGTGGCGGTGGAGCGCGGCGAGCGCATCGGGCTTATCAAGTTCGGGTCGCGCGTCGACCTGTTTCTGCCCGGTACGTACCGGCCGCTGGTGCGGGTGAAAGACCGCGTGCGTGCCGGCGAAACCGCCATGGCGGAGCCGGCCACAGGTACAGACGAAATGCCGGAGATGATGGCGAACGCCGCGGTCCGTAGTTGAGGTCCGGCAGACACTGAGGAGAACGGGAGGCGGAGATGCGAGCAACTCCGGGGCCGGCACGATGAGACGGTTGTCAAAGAACCGGCGCGGGCAGCCGCGACGCGGAGCCTATCTGCTACCGAGCCTGTTCACGATGGCGAACGCCTTCTGCGGCTATTTAGCGCTCACCGAGTCATTCAAGGCCGGCGCGCTGCTGGGCGTAGATGCGGCAATGGTGGCGAGACATTTCGACATGGCCGCCATGGCGATCGGCTTCGCCGTGCTGTTCGACGGACTCGACGGGCGTATCGCGCGGCTGATGGGGACGACCAGCCCCTTTGGCACGGAGCTGGATTCCCTCGCCGATACGATTACCTTCGGCATTGCGCCGGCCTTTCTGGCGATGACGTGGGGAGTGCGCGCGGTCCTGCCGGCGCCGGATGGCATGTTGCAAACCCACCTGGTTTCGGCCGGGTGGGTGGTGAGCTTCCTGTTCATCATCTGCAGCGCGGCGCGACTGGCGCGGTTCAACGTGCAGAGTACGGGCGGGGCCGACCGGCCCGAGCACAAACAGTTTGTCGGATTGCCCACGCCCGCGGCAGCCGGGCTGGTGGCGGCAATCGTTCATTTCGGCAATGGGGCCCTCATCGAGGAATGGCTGTGGGTGCCGGTTTGGCTGGTGCTGTTGCTGGGAACGTCAGTACTCATGGTCAGCACGTGGCGGTATCATTCCTTCAAGGATCTGGACTTGCGGCGGCAGCGAAAGTTTCCCGTGGTGATTGTCGTTGGCGGATTGTTCGGGTTGATCTGGATGTACTCGGAGGTCGTCCTGCTGGTGATCGCGACTTCGTATCTGATGTCGGGAATCATCGTCAAGCTGAAGCAGGTGTTGCACCGCGGGCGGCACGACCCGGAGCCGCTGCCGCAGGAGAGAAATGCCTGAAGCGGCAATGAAGCCATGAAGCGCGGCGATGAAGTGATGAAGTAATGACCGCTAACATGCAATCCACTATAGAAAACAAGGGCACGGTCGCGCTGGTCGACTCCTCCACCCTGCTCGGCAGGGAGATCAAGGAAGTGCTCGAAGTCAGGGGTCTTTCCCGTGATCGATTGCGGTTGCTGGAAACGCCGGGATGGGCGGTTGCGCTCCTGGGGCTTTCCACCGTCCTGATGGCAGCAGGTTGCGGATACCGTGTTTCCGTCGGCGCCAGCCGCGTCCTGCCGCCGGCGGTGCGGATCATCGCCGTCCCCGTTTTTCAAAATGAGACGCTCGGGTTCAAGATCGAGCAGAAGCTGACCCAGGCAGTCCACCAGGCATTTCTGTTGCGGACGCCCTACAAAGTTCAGTCGGTAACGGCGGGTAGCGATGCCGTGCTGCACGGCGCGGTAACGGGATTCTACACCAGCCCGGTGGCTTTTGATCCGGCGAATGGCCGGACGACGGAGGTGTTGATTACCGTCGGCCTCAGCGTGCGGATGACGGACACGAGCGACGGGCAGGTCCTGTTCGAGGCAGGCAACCTGGTCTACCGCGAGTCCTATGAAGTGGGCCAGGACACGGAGACCTATATTGGCGAGAACCTTCCCGCGCTGGACCGGCTAAGCCGTCGGGTGGCCGCCCGGCTGATCGCCTCTCTGATGGAAGGAGTGGAATGAGCATTCCAGCCAGCCGTGCGCTGGCCAATATCGGCAAGGGGAAACTCGCCAACGGATATCTGCTGATGGGCTCCCAGCTCTACTGGCGGGACCGGATCTGGGCCGGGCTGAGAAAGGCCACCGGGCTGGAGAAATCCACGGAATCCCTTCTGGAGATGGACCTGAAGCACTGCTCGGTCGATCAGGTGCTGGGAGCGGCCATGGAGCAGAGCCTCTGGTCCTCCCAGCGGCTGATTCTGGTTCCCAACGCGCATCTGCTCTCCGGGCCGAAAAACCGCGAGGCGCTGAAGCAATACTTTCAGTCGCCTAATCCGTCCTCCATCCTGGTCTTCGAGATGATGGACACGGACCCGGAGAGCGAGGACTGGCGCGAGCGGGAAAAGGCCAAAGGACGCGTGGAGGCCTGGGAGGATGTGTGCACAGTCGTTCTGCTGAACTCGCCCGGCATGGGGGAAGCAGTGGAGCTGGTGCAGAAGGAAGCGGAGATGCGAAACCTGCGGATGGAGCCGGACGCGGCCGGGCGGCTGGTGCTGGCGATGGATCGCGATCTGGCGCGCCTGGTGAACGAGGTGGAAAAACTGGCCCTCTATAAACAGGGGCAGGAGACCATCACAGGGCAGGATGTCGCCCTCATGGTGGGCGGTGAGGGCGGGACGGCGGCGGTCTCCATTACCGAGGCGATCGGCACTGGAGATACGCTGAAGCTGCTGGAGGCGGTGGCGGAGACGAAGCAGCAGTATGACTACCTCCCGCTGCTGGTCGGTGAGGTCGCGCGTTACCTGAGGCAGTTGATATTGTTGCGGGACGGGCGGCCACGAGACAGCCGGCAGGCCTCTGGAATTCTGTGGGGGGCGCGGCTGCCGGCGCCTCCGAACCTGGTGCCGGAACTGCTTCGTCAGGCGAAACGTTTCTCCACCAACCACCTGCTCCGGTGCCTGAAAATGGCGCAGCGAACGGATATGGCCCTGCGGTCGAGCCCCGTGGATGAAGGGTTGATCTTCGAACGCTTCGTGCTGGGGATCGCAAAGCCATTACAGGCAGGAAACCAACGGACGGCTTGAAGAGTCTGGGCGACGAAAGCCGCCGGGAATCGCTTGATCGCAAATTCGAAATCCGGGATGGAGATGAAACGGCGGGCGCTCGGTTGAACAGTGGGCTGGGGTGAGCGCCCGCCACGTAACGGGGATGTACGTTAAACGCGGCGGACGCAAAATTGGTTTCAGGAAAAATTAATTTTATTAAGCCGGCCTGAAAGCGGCCTGAGGAGACATGCCGCGACCGTGCCGCGATCCTCAGCCGGATAGAAGCCGGACCTGCAACAGGCCTGATCCAGACCCTACCGCTCTCCCCACTTCAGCTTGTTGCGCAACACTTCGTAGAAATCCTTGTGCGGCGGACGGACCAGTTCGATGTGGCTTTCTGAAAGCGTGCACCGGATCCGGTCTCCGCTGTGCAGGGCCATACCGACCTGTCCGTCCACGGTTAAAAAGACGGACTCCGCCTCGGTCTTCAGAACCACTACGATCTGAGAATGATTCGATACGACCAGTGGCCGGTTGGTCAGCGTATGCGAGCAGATCGGAGTGATGACGAAAGCCTCGACGGAGGGGTGGACGATCGGGCCTCCCGCCGCCAGGCTGTAGGCGGTGGAGCCGGTCGGGGTGGAGACGATCAAACCGTCCGCCTTGAAAAGGTTGAGAAACCGCCCATCGATATAGGTCTCAAAGTCGAGGATGCGGGAGAGGGCCCCTTTGTTGAGAACCACGTCGTTGAGGCCGTGGTAGGTGGAGAGGGTCTCATCATCCCGCAACACTTCTATTCGCAGCATGTTCCGGCGATCCATCTGATGCTGTTGTTTAAGAATCAGATCGAAGCTGTCGTAGATCTCCTCGACCGTTACGGCGGTGAGAAAACCCAGTCCGCCGAGGTTGACGGCCAGCAGGGGGACGTGGTTCTGGCGCGTGTGGCGGGCCGCGGCCAGCAAAGTACCGTCGCCACCCAGTACCACGATGAGGTCGCACTTTTCACCGAGGTCGCGGCGGGCCAGCACCGGTGCGTTCATCTTCTCGCGCAGGGCGGAGTCGATGCCGGTAGCCGTCTCGCGGTCGAGAAAAGTGTCGATGGAGCGCTCGCGGAGCCAGGTCACCAGACGGGGAACAATCTTCTGGAGTTCGGGCTTGCTGGGTTTGGAGATGATGCCGATGGATTGCAGTTTCATGAGCGACTCCCCGTGCCCGGGCCGGTAGGCGGCGGAAAACCGTCCGGGCCACCGGCCGTCTCCGTGCCATCCATCGGCCGCTCGGCCGCGAGAAAGAACTCCTGATTGCCCTCCGCGCCCCGGACGGCGGCGGGAAATGAATCGAGAACGACAAACCCGAGGCCGCTTACGCAATCGCGGACGCGGCGAACGGCCTGCTCGTGGAGCGCCGGGTCGCGGACGATGCCTCCCTTGCCCACCTGCTTTCGGCCTGCCTCGAATTGCGGCTTGACCAGAACCAGCAGCCGGGCGCCGGGCCGGGCGAACTGGACAAGGGCCGGAAGGATCAGCGTGGCGGAGATGAAAGAGACGTCCATGGTGATCAGGTCCGCCGTCTCTCCGATCTGCTCCCATTTCAGATGCCGGGCATTGGTCCTCTCCAGAACCCTGACGCGCGGGTCGTTTCGCAGCTTCCAGTCTAACTGATTCGTTCCGGCATCGACAGCAATGATGCGCGCCGCGCCGCGCTGGAGCAGGCAATCGACGAAGCCGCCCATGGAAGAGCCGATGTCCATCGCCACCGGGCAGGCGACGTCCCATCCAAGCCGCTCCAACGCTCCTTCCAGCTTGAGCCCCCCGCGGCCGACGAAGCCCGTCTGTGCCCCGAGAATTTCAATCGACGCATCCGTGGGAACGGCAGTGCCGGCTTTGTCGATCTTCCGCCGGTTGACCAGAACGCGGCCGGCGAGGATCAACGCCTGCGCCTTCTGGCGCGTCGGTGTGTAGCCATGCTCGGTGAGCAGGCGGTCGAGGCGGATGCGTGCGGCCGGAGAAGACATAGAAGCAGAAGCCATAGAAGGAAAAGGCATATTGGGTGGCATGTCGACTGCCAAGTCGAGTGCCCTGTTGTGCGACCGGTTGGGCAGCATGTTGTGCGAAATGCTGAGTGAAAGCAGTCAGGCGTTGCGAAAGACCAGCAGATCCGCGAGAGCCTTCAGCCGCTCCGAGCCGGGGCCGAAGCCGTCCAGCGAACCCTTGGCGTCGGTGAGCAGTTCATGAGCCATCTGGCGGGATCGGGCGACGCCATATAGAGCCGGGTAGGTGACCTTTTTCTGTGCCGCGTCCTTGCCAACCGATTTCCCAAGCTGCTCCGGGGAGCTTTCGACATCCAGGATGTCATCCACGATCTGAAAGGCGAAACCGGCCTTGGCGCCAAAATCCGAGAGATCCCGGAGCTGGCCCTCGGAGGCATCGGCCGCGATGGCGCCCATCAAAATGGAGGCGCGGAACAGGGCCGCCGTCTTGGAACGGTGGATGTATTCGAGGGTTGCGGGTGAAAGGGCGGGCGATACGGAGTTGTCCGTGGCCTCGAGATCGGCGACCTGGCCTCCGATCATTCCATCGACGGTGCCGGCGGCCTGAGAGAGCTCCGCGATGAGATGGGCGCGCGTCTGCGGCGGAGTACGAGGCAGAGTGGCCAGCACGTGGAAGGCCAGGGTGAGCAGGCCATCTCCGGCCAGGATGGCGGTGGCCTCGCCGAACTGGACGTGGCAGGTGGGCTTGCCGCGGCGGAGATCGTCGTTATCGAGGGCCGGAAGATCGTCGTGAATGAGCGAGTAGGTGTGGATCATCTCCAGAGTGGAGCTGATGGCCTCGCCATCGGCGACAGGTTCGTCGGCGATCATCCGGGCGGTGGCGAGGCAAAGGATGGGACGCAGGCGCTTGCCCCCGGCGAACAAACTGTATCGCATGGCACGGTGAATCACGGGGGGCGCGGCATCCACCGCGGGCACCAACTGGTCGAGGCAGGCTTCGACCCGGCGGCGCTGCTCCTCCATGAAGGCCAGCAGCGAATCCCGGTGGTCAGGAAGAGGGGGCGTCGGTATCGGTACGGAACGGTTCTGCGACAATTTTTCCCTCCCCTTTCTTCAGCAGGATCTCGATGCGATTCTCCGCCGCCTCGAGCTTCTTGCGGCAGTTAGCGGAGAGCTGCATGCCCTCTTCAAACAGCTTCAGAGCCTGTTCCAGAGGGAGGTCGCCTTCCTCCATATCCTGAACGATCTTTTCCAGCCGTTCCAGGCCGGCTTCAAAACTGTGTTCGGTGGTGTCGGCTTCGGTCATGGTCCCTTCCTGGTGGATCGAATATCCTTGAGCGTGGCGCGGTCCATCGGCGTGTGGCCGAACGGGGGTTGTGGGCTAGAAGAAGTCCGCACATCTCTCTCTCGCCGCGGCAATATGCTCCGGTGTGGTGCCGCAACAGCCGCCGATCATTTTGACGCCCTCGGCCAGCAACTGGAATGCACTTTCGGCAAACGCTTCCGGCTCGACGGGATATGTCGCACGGCCGGAGCGAATGGCCGGAAGGCCTGCACTGGGCTGGACCGCGACCGGCAGCCGGGTGGAAGCGGTCCACTGCCTGACCCAACTGGCCTCTGATGTCGGCGCCACGAAACAGTTTACCGCAATCACGTCCGCTCCGGCCTGTTCCAGTGCCGGTCCCCAGGATTTCATATCCACTGGATCGCCGGTGACCACGCGGGGAGTCGGGCTCATCGAGGCAATCAGCGGCGCGTCGGTGAGCGCGCGCGCCGCCTTCACGGCTGTGAGGATTTCATCCAGGTTCTGGAAGGTTTCCAGTATCAGCAGGTCCGGGCCGGTTTCGAGCAGTGCGGCGATCTGTTCCGTAAAGATGGCGCGTGCCGGACCCTTTGCCGGAACATCGGCCGGGTCATCAGCTGGGTCATCGGCCGGAACATCGGCCGGGTCATCGACCGGGTCATCGGCCAGAACATCTAAAAGCCGCGCGAAGCGTTCCGGGGAGATGCCCAGCGGACCCACCGAGCCGGCCACCAGGCAACGGTTGCCCGCGGCCTGGCGAGCGAGCTGCACACCGGCGTGGTTGATCTCGCGGCACTGGGAGGCAAGGCCATGTTCGGAGAGCCGGTGTGAGTTGGCGCCGAACGTATTGGTCTGGAGGATATCGGTGCCCGCGTCGCGATAGGATTCGTGAATCCGGAGTATCCGGCCGGGTTGCGAGAGGTTCAGCTCCTCGAGGCAGAGGTCGGCTGCCAGGCCGTGAGAAAGCAGCAGCGATCCGATCGCGCCGTCGCAGAGCAACGGTCTTTGGGAGAGTTTTTCCAGGAAGCTGTAGCGGGTCATGATTCCAGCCGCAGTGGGTTTGGCGGAGTGCGCTTCCGGCCGGTCAATCCTTGGGAGTGCAAGCTCTGACTCTGGCCGCTGAGGTGCTGGCACCGCTCGCGTAAGCTCTGGCTCCAGGAACAGAATAACCCGGCTCGTCCGCGCAGACGCAACCGGAGTCTTCGGCAGATGGTCTCGACTGCTGGTAGCTCAGGCATAGAAAGAATCATTGAACGGACGAACTCACATGGAAGCGGCGGGACTTCATCTCGGCGCGCGGCAATGTGCCGTCGGCGACAAACTCGATGAGGGGGCGCAGATTGAGGCCCACATGAATCGCGGCGATGATCCTGCCGGCCAGATGGTCGCGGCCTGTGGTTTTCACCGCAGGACATTCCAGTTGCAGGGTCAGTTCCGGCATGCCCCGGAGGGTCGAGACCAGGCCCTGAAATTCGACGATCTCGGGAAATTTCCGCAGGATGTTTTCAATCGCCGAAGGAAAAACATTGATGCCGCGAATGGTCAGCATGTCGTCGGAACGGCCCAGGATCCCGCCGCGCAGCAACGCGAACGTTCTCCGGCAGGAGCAGGGTTTGGGGTGAATCCGCGCGAGGTCTCCGGTGCGGTAGCGAATCAGCGGGGAGCCGGGCCGGTTCAGGCTGGTGAGGACGATTTCGCCGCGCTGCCCGGCAGCGACGGGCTGCAACGATTCCGGATCGACGATCTCCAGCAGGAAATTCGCTTCATTGATGTGCGGTCCGAGCTGGCGGTGGCATTCATATCCCACCGCGCCGACCTCGGTCAGACCGCAATGATCGTAGGTCCGGCAGCCCCAGAGGTCCTGAATCCGCTGCCGGGTGGACGGGATACCGGCGCCCGGCTCTCCGGCATGAATGCTGACCCGGATGCCGAGCGTCGATGGGTCGATGCCGAGCGACTGCGCGACTTCGGCGAGGCGAAGCGCGTAGGTGGGCGTCGAGACGAGCACAGTGGGACGAGTAGCCTGGATCGTCGCCACGCGCTGTTCGCTGGTCTGCCCGCCGCCGGTAATCGCCAGGCATCCCACCCGGCTGGCAGCCTC
Source organism: Terriglobia bacterium (assembly GCA_963662495.2). Classification (GTDB taxonomy): domain Bacteria; phylum Acidobacteriota; class Terriglobia; order 2-12-FULL-54-10; family 2-12-FULL-54-10; genus SHUM01. The sequence goes on along the minus strand of CAXVYQ010000012.1, from coordinate 147,776 downwards.
GAAGCCGCTCCAGAACCCGCTGAACGGGCCGAAGGAGAACGCGACGAAGACGCGCTGACCGGCCCGGACCGAGGCGCCGCGGTAGACAAAGCACCACTGGTTGACAAACTCATCCCAGCCCTGCCGGGTGTCGAGCCAGCGTAAGGGCGCGCCGGTGGTCCCGGAGGTCTGATGGAGCCGCGTGTAATGGGCGAGGGGAAAGGAGAGATTGCTGCCAAACGGGGGATGCGCCAGGGAGTCGGCGGCGAGTTCCGCCTTGGTTGTGAACGGAAGGTCGGTGATATGGCTGAGCGGGACAGGCTTTCTGATGCCCGCCTTGCGGAGCTTCGCGCGGTAAAACGGATTGCTCTCCAGGACGGTGGTCAGCAGCTTTCGCAAGCGCCTCGCCTGATGACGGCGGAGACGGTCCCGGGGCATCGTTTCCAGATCGCGGTTGAAATAGAGGATATGGCTTCTGCTTGTAGCTGGATTCACTCAAACTCCTTGCAATAATCTAAATTGCCTCCGGCGCCCGGGAGCCTACAGTCCCGGGAGCGACTGCGCGGCGCGCACCGCCATGGCCAGCGCCACGCGGGGAAACAGGCCCAGGGCAAAGGTGGCACAGACGCAAAGAACCAGAACGCACCGTGTGGCCATTCCAACCGGCTGCAGGGGGGTGGCGTTGTTGGGCTTTTCCATGTACATGACTGCCAGAACGCGCAAGTAATAATAAGCGGCGATGGCGCTGCTCAGAACACCCACGACGGTCAGCCAGATCAGATCGGCCCGCAGTGCGGCGCGGAAAACGTAGAACTTGCCGAGGAAGCCGCCGGTCAGGGGAATGCCGGCCAGTGCCAGCAAAAAGATCGTGAGCGAGGCGGCCAGCAGGGGCGACCGGAAACCGAGGCCGGAATAATCGCTCAGCCGCACGTACCGCTCGTCCCGGCCGGCGATGTTGCTGACGACGACGAAAGCGCCGATGTTCATGAACGCGAACGCGACCAGATAGAACAGGATCGCGGCAACTCCGTCCGGCGCATGGGCGGTGAAGGCGATCAGAATGTAGCCGGCATGGGCGATGGAGGAATAGGCCAGCAGGCGCTTCATATCTTTCTGCCACAGGGCGGCGAGATTGCCGAAAATCATGGTGAGCGCGGCCGATGCCCACAGAACCGGCATCCATTGCCCGGCCGAGGCTGCAAGGCTCATCTCGAAGACACGGAGGAAGGCGGCGAAGGCGGCGGCTTTCGGCCCGGTGGAAAGAAACGCCGCGACCGGCGCCGGGGCGCCCTGATAGACGTCCGGCGTCCAGGCCTGAAACGGCACGGCGGAGATCCGGAACGCGAAGCCGACGAAAATGAGCCCCATGGCCAACGCCAGCAGGAGGTCCGGAAACTGTTCGAACGGAGAGCTCATCTGGATGGGGGTGATGGACCCGCCGGGCAGGGGAGAGTCCATCGGATAGCTGGCGGAAACCGCGTTCCGGCCGCCGGAAAGGATCGCGCGAATCTCGGTCAGTTTTGTCGTAGCCGTTACGCCGTAGAGCAGGGCGATGCCGTAGAGAAAAAATGCCGTGGCAAAAGACCCCAGCAGAAAATACTTCAGCGCGGATTCGCTGCCGGCGCCCACGGCGGGGCGGTACCCGGCCAGGATGCAGCTCGAAAGAGAAGATATTTCAAGACCGATCAACAGTAAAACCAACTCGTTGGCCGAAACCATCAGCCCCATGCCGGCGGTCGCAAACAGCAGCAGGGCGTGGAACTCTCCGGCCGGAAGGCGTTGCTGGCGCAGATAGTCCCGGGATGCCAGCACCACCAGCGCGGTGATGATGAAAAACAGCAGATGGAAAAAGACGCCGAACCTGTCGAGCGAAAACATCCCGCTGAAAGCAAGCCCGTAGAAGGGCCGCTGATAGAGCGTGGCGGCCGATGCCCCGGCGAGGCCGGCCAGAGACAGCGTGCTGCACCAGCGTGTGGCCGCCGGGCGGGGCACCGTTCCCGCCAGCATCACGACGATCCCGGTCAAGACGAGGATCGCCTCGGGGAGAATCGCTATCAGATCGCTGAAAGGCATTCGCGCCCCTTCTCTGTGATCTTGATATCAGGCGGCGGACCGGACTCGGCCCCGACTATCGCCCGCTGCGCTGTGTCGCAAACGGGGAGTCGCACCGGCTGGCTTGTCGGCCGCGCCGGAGCGGGGTGCTCAAACCGGATGGCTTCCGGAGAGGGATGTTCTAACAGGGGAGCCGGATCGTCCGCGCGGTCCACGCGCAGCTCGTTCCCTCCGGCATGGCGCAAAAGGGCCTCGGTGGACAGATCCATCCGGCGGAGAAAAAACGGGGACCCGGTACCCATCCACAACATCACGATCACGGTGGGGACCAGAATCAATTTTTCCCGGCGGGTCAGGTCCGGCAGCGGCTGCCGGTCCTCAGGAAGCCCGCCCGGACCTCTGGGGAACACACCCAGGAAGACGCGTTGATACATCCAGAGCATGCAGGCCGTGGAAAGCAGGATGCCCGTGGCCCCCAGCACGGCAGGCAGCGCGCGGTATTGGAACAGGCCGAGCAGGATGAGGAATTGACCAACAAAATTGTTCAGTAATGGCAGGCCGATGCTGGACAGCGTCGTGATAAGGAAGACCGTGGCGAGCAGGGGAATGGGCGTGGCCAGCCCTCCCATGTTCCGGATCTCCCGCGTGTGGAGCCGGTCGTTCAACATCCCCGCAAGCAGAAACAACGCGCCGGTGGTGAGGCCCTGGCTGACCATCTGATAGGCTGCGCCCTCCAGGGCAATCTGGTTGAACGAGAAGATGCCGAGAACGATGAAGCTCATCTGCGCCACTGAGCAGTAGGCGAGCAGCTTTTTCAGTTCCGGCTGCACCATGGCGACCAGCCACCCGTAGATGATGCCGATGATGGCCAGCGCCGAGATGGCCGGCGCCAGGGCGTGGGCGGCATCCGGGAACAGAGGCAGACAGAAGCGCATGAGGCCGTAGGCGCCCGTCTGCAGCAGGACTCCGGCCAGCAGGACCGATCCGGCCGTGGGCGCTTCCGCCTGCGCCTCGGGCAGCCAGGTGTGGAAGGGGAACAGAGGAACCTTGATGGCGAAGGCTGCGAAGAAGGCCAGGAATAACCATAGTTGCTCGTTCGGCGAAAAGCGGATGGCGCCGGTGCCGATGGCCTCCAGGATCGCCGGGTAGTCGAACGTGCCCGTGTGGAGGTAGAGCCAGATGATGCCCGCCAGCATCAGCAGCGAGCCGGCGACGGTATAGAGGAAATATTTCAGCGCGGCATCGATGCGCTGCCGGCCTCCCCAGATGCCGATCAGGAAATACATGGGGACCAGCGCTGCCTCCCAGAAGACGTAAAAGAGGAACAAGTCGAGCGAGGCAAAGACGCCGATGGTTCCCGTCTCGAGCAGCAGCAGGAAAAAGAAGAACTCCTTTCTATGTTCTTCGATGGACCGCCAGGAGATCAGCACACAGAGCACGCTGAGAAACGTGGTGAGCAGAACCAGAAACAGGCTGATGCCGTCCAGGCCCACATGGTAGCGGATGGGAGGCGCGTCGATCCACCTGGCATCGGTAACAAACTGCATCCCGGCAGATTCAGAGGAAAACCAGATCACCAGCGGGATGGAAGCCAGCAGGCTGGCCAGGGCGGTCGCCAGAGCGATAGCGCGAATGGCGCTTCCGTTGCGACGTGGGACAAACAGCAACCCCACGGCGCCGGCAGCGGGCAGAAAGAGAGTCAGATTGAGCAGATGGTTCATCGTCAGAAGCTCACCAGAAATCCGATCACCAGGATGGCCCCGGCCAGCATCCAGACGGCGTAGGAGGCGATGTTACCCGACTGCATGGAACGCATGGCGTTGCCCAGACTTAGTGTCGTCCGCGCCGCCAGCCGCACAACCCCGTCGATGGCCCACTGATCGACTGCCTTCCACAGCAGGTCGCGGGAGGCGGCCAGCAGCGGCCGCACGAACAGGAATTGATAGAGTTCATCCACGTAGAATTGATGGGCCACCGCGCGGGCAAACCATCCCATCCGCCGGACCGCCCGTTCGGCCGCCCGTTTGGCCGACGATCTCCGCGCCAGATAGATCCAGCCGGCCAGCCCGAGTCCGCACAGCGAAACCAGTAGTGAGATGGAAGTGAGCAAAATCTTCGTGAAGGCGGCCTGCGGAACCGTGCTCCCCACCGGAAAAACCGGCGCGAAGAAGTGATTCCAATGGTCGCCACCTCCGAGCAGCGCCGGAATGCCGATCCAGCCTCCCACCGCGGCCAGCACCGCCAGCAGGATCAGCGGCACGGTCATGATGGATGGTGATTCCCGCGGTGCCATGGGAGCGTGCGCCGAAGAGCCGCTGGCAGCGGGCATCGTTGCGGAAGGGATCAGCGCTGGTGTCGGCGCGAGACTGCGCGGCTCATTGTGAAAGATCAGGAAGAATAGCCGGAATATATAGAATGACGTCAGGCCCGCCGTTACGACGCCGATCAGCCAGAACACGATTCCTCCTTGCGGATTCCCGTAGGCTTGCCAAAGGATCTGGTTCCCGCTGAAAAATCCCGAGAGAGGGAAGATGCCCGCCAGAGCGAGGCTGGCAATGAGGAATGTCCAGTAGGTTTTCGGCAGGTAGTGTCGCAGGCCGCCCATTTTGCCGATATCCCGCTCGCCGCCGAGCGAGCGGATGACGCTGCCGGCCGCCAGGAACAACAGCGCCTGGAAAAAGGCGTGTGTCAGAAGGTGGAAGATCGCCGCGCTGAACGCAGCAACGCCTGCCGCCAGGACCATGATGCCGGCCTGACTGATGGTGGAATAGGCGAGGACGCGCTGGATATCCCGCTGGCCGATGGCGATGGCGCCGGCCAGAAGCGCCGACAGGCCGCCGATGATGGCCAGGACGCTCATGACCTCGGGTACGTGCAGAAACAGGGGCGCGGAGCGGATGAGGAGGTACACGCCGGCGGCGACCATCGTTGCGGAATGGATCAGCGCACTCGCTGGCGCGGGTCCGGCCGTGGCGTCCGGCAGCCAGACGTGGAGCGGGATCAGCGCCGACTTACCCATCGCGGCGGCCATCAGCAGCACGCAGATGATCGTGAGGGATCCGAAGCTCCCTGTTTCCACCTCCCGCGATGCCACTGCGGAAAATACCTCCGAGAAGTTCAGCGAATGGAAGCTGCGGTAGAGCAGAAACAGGGTCAGGAGAAAGCCCAGATCGCCCAGCCGGGTTACCAGAAACGCTTTCTTTCCGGCCCCGGCCGCCTCCGGCCTGCGGAAGTGAAAGCCGATCAGCAAGCAGGAGCACAAGCCCACCCCCTCCCACGCCACCAGCACCAGCAGGTAATTGCCCGCCAGCACCAGCAGCAACATGAAAAACAGCAAGAGATTCAGGCAGGAGAAGAAGCGGTAGAATCCGCCATCGCCCGACAGGAAGCCGCTAGCGTAGATGTGGATGAGCAGGCCAACGCCGGTTACCATCAGCGTCATCACCGAGGAGAGCGGGTCCAGGTACAGGTTGAAATCCACCTGGAAATCGCCCGCCCCGATCCACGGAAAATAAGTTTCGACGTGAGCCGTGGAACCCAGATGCAAAAAGGCATAGACGGAAAGCAGGAAGGAAAGAGCGACACTGCCGGTCGCGACGAGCGAGACCGCCCGCTCGGAGCGGTGCTTCCCGCCCAGGATGTTCCAGAGCGCACCGGCCAGCGGCAGCAGCGGTATCAGCCAGAGATGCGGACCCGATTCCATAGACAGGAAGTTCCCTTTCACTCATCGATCGGTTGCCGGCCCCGGTCCTGGCTCAGGAGCCGCCCGTCCCGATGCCCGGGCTATCGTTTCAGCCGATCCATTTCATCCACATGGAGCGAACCCCGGTTGCGGCGGAGGGCAATCACAATCGCCAGTCCCACCACGGCCTGCGCCGCCGCCACCACCATCACGAAGAAGACGAATACCTGCGCATCGAGTTCCCGGTAATAGTAGGACAACGCAACAAAGCTCAGGTTGACGCTGTTCAACATGAGCTCCACCGACAGAAACATCGTAATCAGATTCCTGCGGAAGAGAAATCCGGCCACTCCCAGGACGAACAGGATCGCCGAGAGGATCATGTAGTGGGAGATGGGAATCACCTGTCCGGAATCCTTTCCTCAATCGCTCTTACTGGCGCTCTTACCGGCCAGGACCACGGCTCCGAGTGCTGCCACCAGAATCAGAATCGATACGGCCTCGAACGGCAGGATGTAATAGAGAAAAATCTGCCTGCCGATATCGGCCGTCCTGCCTGGAAAGGTGCCGAAGCGCACCATGGAGTCCGGGGGAAACTGCCGGTCGATGACGGTCGCAAGCAGGGACAGCAACACGATGAGCAGGGGCGCTCCGAGATGCTTTACCATCCGGCTCCGGCGCCATCCGGCTTCCTCTCCCCCGTGGAGCAGGGGGAGCGGCAGGATGACAAACAGGAACAGGGTCATGATGGCCCCGGCAAATAAGATCATCTGAACCGCCGCGATGAATTCGGCGCCCAGCAGCAGGTACAGAGAGGCCAGGGAAGCCATCACGCCGATCAGCGACAGCGCGCTGTAGAGCGGATGGCGCTGCAGCACCAGGTTCAGTCCGAACCCGGTCGCCGCCGCGGCAAACAGATAAAATAAAACCGGATACATAACCCCAAAGCTCCCAATCAGCCGGCCCGTTCCGCACGCATCCCGCGACTACCCATAGCGAAGCGCCAGAACGAAGCCGGTCAGTACCAGATTGGCCGCTGCCAGCGGAACGAGGAACTTCGAGCTGAAGCCCATCCACTGATCGAAACGAAATCGCGGTAGCGTCTCCCGAATCCAGATATAAACAAACAGGAATGAGGCCACTTTCGAGGCGAACCAGAAAAGCGGGAGTATGGTCCGCAGGAACTCCGGCCCGAATGCGGGTCCGTACCAGCCGCCGAAATACAAAACAGTCCCGATGCAGGCTACCGCCATCATGGTGGCGTATTCGGCCAGAAAATAGATGGCAAAGCGTTTCCCACGGTAGTCCGTGTGATATCCGACGATCATCTCGGCTCCGTTCTCCGGCCTTTCGAACCGAAGCCTGCCCGACACGGCGATGGCGCCCGCGAAAAAGCAGAAGAAGCCGATCAGTTGGGGAATGATATTCCAGTCCGGCACAACGCGCCAGAAGGTCCCGGCCTGGCTTTCCACGATGATTCGCAAGCTGAGGCTGCCGGTGAGCAGGACCACGCCGACGATGGAAAGCGCCATGGCCAGTCCGTAGCTGAGCATCTGCGCGGAGTTCCGCAAGTGCGCGGAGCCGCGCAGGCCGCCCGGCAGGAAATCGTTGCCGTGTGAGTCCCAGCCGGCAAGAGCGATTCCATAAACTCCCATGGATGAGAGGGCCAGAAGGAACAACACGCCGATATCGAGGTCTGCAATCTGGAACAGGTTGATCCCGCCGGCTTCGTACTCCGGCCCGAACGGGATTACGGCAAAGGTCATAAAGACCGGGATCACCGCAAGGCAGGGAGCGGCCAGATAGATCAGCGGGAGGCCGCCTCCCGGCCGGAACTCTTCCTTCCTCAACTGCTGGATCACATCGGCCAGCGGTTGCGGTGCCGCTTGCGGACCCCCATGCGATTCCATGCGAGCCCTCACCCGGCGCGCGAAGCAGACCGTGCAGGTTACCGCCGCAATCATCACGGACAGGATGACCAGGATCTGGAGCAGAGTGAAAATGAGGAATGGAATGTCCATCGCGTCTCGGATATTCAACCTTTCGTCGATCAGTGGCCAGCCGGAGCCGCTGCTTCATCTCATCTGTTCGGTTATCTGTCGGGCTCCGGCATCCGGTTCCGGATGGAACTGCAACGTCCCATCCTTGAAATCCCATTCTTCTGGAGGTAAATAGCGTGTCGCCGTCCTGCAGAATCCGAACGGGCATCGCTGCCCGTTCGGTCTGTACCATCCTCCAATTTCAATCTTCCGAATCCGATTCGGACCAATCCAGAACGCCCTTTCTCCAGAGGTAGACGAATCCCGGAAGCACCAGCAGGATGAACAGGAGCATCTCCAGGAAGCCGAACATGCGCAGTTCGTGGAAAATGACCGCCCAGGGAAAAAGGAACATGATCCCTGCAACGAATAGGACGAAGATCATGGCGCAAAGGTAAAACTTCACGCTGATGCGCTGTCGGGCTTCGCCCGCCGGCAATATAGTGTATTCAGCGCCGCCTTCAGCGTCTCTTTCATCAGGGGCCGGTTCGCCCGCTTCGGATGGCCGTGTCCCAAATACATAGGAAAGCAGCAACATCCCGCCCGCAAGCAGCGTTACCACCACGAGCAGAATCAGGACAGGAAGGTAACTTTGAAAGTACCCGTAGGACATGGAATCCGATGCTATAATGATCCGGAATCGATAGGAATAATGAATATAGGACCGCACTCTTTCCGTGTCAAGAGCGGTATCCCCCCTCAGGAAAATGGCGCAGGAAACACGAGGACGATTCTTTCAGCCGCTCTATGATTTTTGGGTTTAATACGGATGTTCAGGGCGCCGATGCCATTTATCACGTCCAGACGGAGGACCGGGGACCGAAAAATCCGGTCATCGAGTCCATCGTCTACCTCGGCGGTGTGATTCAGGGCAAGTGCAAGACCCCCTACGTCGTGGAAGAATCACCCCGGGAGGAGATCGAAGAACTTGTCCGCGAACAGCACCGCGGCTTGGTGGAAGCTATACGAGCCGGCACCTGGACACCGGAATCCCACAAGCAAGCCGAGCCACCCTCTCCGCCGGCCGGATACCGGATCAGCCTGTTGAACCCATGGGAGCTTCGCAATGGCGAACAGCTCCGGTTTCATCTGCTGGTCCGGGCTGGCAGCCAATTGCAACCGGCCGGCGAAGTGGCCTTGCAGGTGCAATGGCTGGTTTCCGGAGCGGTTGCCGAAAAACAGACCGTAAAGACCGGGTCGGACGGAACGGCGGAAATAATGATTCCCGCGCCGGCCGAGCAGAACGATGCGACGCTGCTGGTTCGTGCGCAAGGGCCCCAGGGAAAAGAACTGGCCAAGTTTCAGGTGCGTGTGGCCGATGATCCGGCGACCTGATCCCTGCAGATTACCGGAAGTGAATCCACAATGGAAATAACAGTCAACGGCGAATCCCTGCATCTGGAGAAGACGCAATCGCTGGAGGAGCTGATCCGGACCCTGGAACTACAGGACGACCGGATCGCGGTGGAGTTGAACAAGCAGATCATCCGCCGTCCGCGGTGGGCCGGGATAAAAATTCAGGACCGGGACCGGCTGGAGATCGTTCAGTTCGTGGGTGGCGGATAGGGCCGGTACTCAATACCGGGGTGGATGCTTCGGACCGGGACCGCTTGGTGGCATTTCATCGGTCGTTTCCTCGATCAGGTGCCCCATCCTTTCGCGCTTCGTTTGCAGGTAGCGCTCCCGTGCCTGGTGCGGCATGGCTTCAATGGAAATTCGCTCCGCAATGCTGATGCCGGCTTCTTCCAGGGCCCGTAGTTTGTCCGGGTTGTTGGACAAGAGGCGAACGGCCGCAACTCCGAAGTATTGCAGAATCGCGGCGGGAAGTTTGTAGTCGCGCAGATCAGCCTCGAAGCCGAGCTGCTCGTTTGCTTCAATCGTATCGACGCCCTGATCCTGCAACTCATAGGCTTGCAGCTTATTCATCAGCCCGATGCCACGGCCTTCTTTTTCCTCATAAATAATGAAGCCATAGGGGCTGGAACCAATGCGCGCAAGCGCAATGTTGAGCTGATCCCGGCAATCGCAGCGAAGCGAGCCGAATACGTCGCCCGTCAGACATTGAGAATGAATGCGGACCAACGGAACGGCGCCCTCCTCCGGCGTGCCCTTCATAAGAACCACCGCATTTTCCTCGGTTTCACCGGAGATCAGACGAAAGCCCAGAATACGGAAATCGCCGGAAACCGTTGGGAAATCGGCTTCGGCGACCTTCGTGAAGACCAGTTTCCGGGCCACATGGTCCGCGATGGGATTCTTATCAGCCATAGATTCGGGAATTTCCCCTGCCGGTTCATTATAATGGGGATGGGCAAGGCGCACAAGATTCGCGCCCGTGACGCCACCGGGGAAAGGCAGGATCGGAATCCTCGGCAGTTGCCAACCTTGCCATTCTTTCGTGACACAGGGACATGACACAGATCAGGGCCGCAAAGCAGAGCCTCAGCGATATTTCAACCCGTTTCCGGCCCGGGTGGCCTGAGAACCCTCGGGGAGCGTGAACTCAAGAGTGGAGACAACCAATCCCCAACAGATTATCCTGCTCATCCTGCTGGTGAAAATTCTGGCCGCGGCTTCCATCGCCAGCATCCTGGCCCGGTCCGGATTTTTCCGGAAGATTTTGTTCCAGCCGGATAAAACGAGACAGGATCAATTTCTCTTCGGTCTATTGCTGGGCGTGCCGCTTCTGTTCGGCGTTACGCTTCGCGTGATTCTGGGGTATGAGCCGCCCGACCTGGGGCTGGAGGGGGCGGTGCTGGCCGGCGTGCTGGCCGGGCCGCTGGCCGGTATGGTGGCGGGAGGACTGGCCGCCCTGCCGCCCGTGCTGAACAGCGAGTTGCTGGCCGCCCCGCTTCTGCTGGCAGCCGGGGCACTGGGCGGCTTCGCGCGCCGGGTAGCGCCGGGCAAGGATGACGTGTGGACCTTTTCGCCATTTTTCGACCTGAATCTCTACCGCTGGTTCCGCCAACAGTTCGGCTATCCTCGGGCTGAGTGGCAGATGTTCTTCTTCGTAATGATCATCGTGCTGGAGGCCCTGCGGATGGTGCTCGGCCGGTTTTATCCGAACCAGTTGTTTCATCTGCTGGACGGCTGGCCGCCCATCGTGATCGCCATCTGCCTGACGACCATCGCCTGCGTGGCGATTCCCATCACCATCTGGAAGAACGTGCGGAACGAACTGCTGCTCGAAGAGCAACGCCGGTCCCTGGTCGAGGCGCGGCTGGACGCGCTGACGGCACAGATCAATCCCCACTTCCTGTTCAACACGCTGAACTCCATCGCCTCGCTGGTGAGGACGGATACGGAGACGGCGCGGCAGATGATCTTCCAACTATCGAACATCCTGCGCCGCCTGCTCAACAAGCACGAGAACTTCACCAGCCTGAGGGAGGAGATGGGCTTTATCGATGATTATCTCTCTATCGAGGTGATCCGGTTTGGTGCGGATAAACTCGAGATCGTCAAACAGATCGATGCGGGGACACTGCCGCTTCCCGTCCCCAGCATGCTGTTGCAGCCGATCATCGAAAACGCCATCCGGCATGGGCTGGCGCCGCGCCTGGAAGGCGGGCAGATCCGCATCAGCAGCCGGCGCGAAAAACAGTATCTCGTCCTGGAGGTCGCCGACAACGGCGTCGGAATCCCTCCCGACAAGATCGCCCGTATCGATCAGGAGGGGATCGGCATCAGCAACGTGCAGGAACGGCTCCGGGTCCTTTACGGGTCGGAGTACTTTCTGCGAATCGAATGCCCCCCGGAGGGCGGAACCTGCATCCGGATGGGTATCCCCCTGGACTCTGCTTGACCGGGTTTTGCAAACGATTGTGAATATTCATTTATTTAGAATAATGACGGTCCGTTTATTGCCCCTGTTGCCGGTCATCGATCTGTAGTAATTAATGATTGAGAACAGGAATCCATTTCTATAATGACTCCGGAATTCATTATCGTTTTTGTTCGCTTGATTTCAGCAAAGTCCTATTCCGAAATACCCCAACAGGAGAATCAAACATGAGGAAAAATGTCCATCTCTGGTTCATGGCCGCGTTGCTGGCAGTCGCAGTGGGTTGCAGTGGCCCGGCGGGCACCGGCGAGAGCGGTAGCGGTCTGCAGGGAGTTGTGGAAGGCGACGGCTCCAGCACGGTCTATCCCATCTCCGAGGCCATTGCCGAGGAGTTCCTAGCGGTCCAGCCCCGGGTCCGGGTAACGGTCGGCGTCTCGGGCACCGGCGGCGGTTTCAAGAAGTTCACCATCGGGGAGACGGATTTCTCCAACGCTTCGCGTCCCATCGCGGCATCAGAGATCGAAGCGGCGGCAGCGAACGGCGTGGAGTATGTCGAGTTGCCGATAGCCTATGACGGACTTTCGGTCCTGGTGAACCCGCAAAATGATTTCGTGAATACGCTGACGGTGGCGGAGCTGAAGCAGTTGTGGGAGCCCGACAGCGGCATCACACGGTGGAGCGACCTGCGGGCCGGCTGGCCGGAGCGGGAGATCCATTTCTACGGTCCGGGACCCGACAGCGGCACCTTCGATTACTTCACCGAGGCGATCATGGGCTCCACCGGCGCGATCCGGACCGACTACAGCGCCAGCGAGAATGACAACGTGCTGGTGCAGGGAATCAGCGGCGACCGGGACGGGATCGGCTTTTTCGGGTTCGCCTACTACGCGGAAAACATGGACAAGCTGAAGGTGGTGGGAGTGGACGGCGGCGATGGCCCCATCACCCCGTCGGTGGAATCTATCGGCGACGGCAGCTACAGCCCGCTCTCCCGGCCCATCTTTGTTTACGTCAACATCGCCTCGGGGGAGCGGCCCGAGGTCGCGGCATATGTGAAATTTCTCTTCGAAAATGTGAAGACGCTGGCCGAGGAAGTCGGGTACGTGGGACTGCCGGAGACCCTGTACGAATTGATCCGGCAGCGTTATGATCGGAAAGTACCGGGAAGCCTCTACGAGGGCAAGACGCATGAGGAAACGCGGGACCTGGCCGCACTGCTCGAGTCGGCGGAATAGTAAACCCCTTCTGGGAGCCGTGCCGAATTATGGTTAGTTTGAAAAAAAGACACCGCAGGAAGTGGACCGAGGAAGCCATCCGCTCCGTCCTGTTCCTCTGCGCCTTCGTCTCCATTCTGACGACGGTGGCGATCATCTGGATTCTGGCACGGGAATCCTGGGCCTTTTTTCAAGAGGTGAATGTGCTGAGCTTCCTGACCGGGACGCGGTGGACCCCGCTGCTGGAGCCCCGCTCGTTCGGCGTGCTGCCGCTGCTCGGCGGGACATTGCTGGTGGTGGCCGGCGCCGCACTGGTCAGCCTGCCGCTGGGACTGGCCAGCGCAATGTATTTGAGCGAGCACGCCTCCGACCGCATACGAGGCACACTGAAACCGGTCCTGGAGATCCTGGCCGGCGTGCCTACGGTGGTCTACGGATATTTCGCGCTCACCTTTATCACGCCGTTGCTGGCCCGCATCTTTCCAGATATTCAGGTCTTTAACGCAGCCAGTGCCTCAATCGTGGTGGGCATCATGATCCTGCCAACGGTTGCGTCCTTGTGCGACGACGCCTTCCGCGCCGTGCCGCAGTCGTTGCGCGACGCGGGATACGCGCTGGGAGCTACGGACCTGGAGGTGACCACGCAGGTGGTCTTTCCCGGCGCGCTTTCCGGAGTGCTGGCCTCCTTTGTTCTGGCGCTGTCACGCGCCATCGGAGAGACCATGGCGGTAACGCTGGCGGCCGGAGCGACACCGAAGCTGACGGCGAATCCTCTGGAGAGCATTCAGACCATGACGGCCTATATCGTTCAGGTCAGCCTGGGAGACACGCCGGCCGGCACCATCGAGTATCAGACCATCTTTGCCGTGAGCGCGCTGCTCTTCGTGATCACGCTCGGGATGAACATCCTGGCTAACCGGGTCCTGCACCATTTCCGCGAGGTCTACGAATGAAACTCCAGGGCGCGGCGGCACAATCGAACATTGTGCGCAGACGGCGGACCGGCGCCGCATTCCGTCTCCTGTTCCGGGCGGCGACCTGGGTGGGGATCGTCCTGCTGGCGGTGCTGCTGTTCGACGTTTTGCGGAACGGATGGCAGTGGCTGGATTACCAGTTCCTGACGAGTTTCCCGTCGCGGTTTCCCGAGCGGGCCGGCATCAAGGCCGCGCTCTGGGGAACGATCTGGCTGATCTCGCTGACGGCCCTGATCTCGATACCGGTGGGTCTGGGAGCGGCGATCTATCTGGAGGAGTACGCCAAAAAAAGCTGGCTGAACACGCTGATTGAGATTAACATTGCGAACCTGGCCGGAACCCCCTCGATCGTCTATGGAATTCTGGGGCTGGCGTTTTTCGTGCGCTGGATGGCGCTGGGCCGGAGCGTGCTGGCCGGAGCGCTGACCATGAGCCTCTTGATCCTGCCGGTTACGATCATCGCCTCGCGCGAGGCCTTCCGGGCCGTGCCGGGCTCGCTCCGCCAGGCATCGTTCGCGCTGGGCGCCACGCGCTGGCAGACGATCCGGGACCATGTGCTGCCGGCGGCGCTGCCGGGCATATCGACCGGGGTGATCCTGGCCCTCTCCCGCGCCATTGGAGAGACGGCCCCGCTGGTGATGATCGGGGCGCTGACTTTCGTGGCCTTTACGCCGGAGGGGCCGATGGACTCCTTTACCGCCCTGCCGATCCAGATATTCAACTGGGTCTCCCGGCCGCAGAGCGAGTTCTACGGCTTGGCGGGGGCGGGGATTCTGGTGCTGCTGGTGGTGCTGCTGAGCATGAACGCCGCCGCCGTCTGGATCCGAAATCGTGCGCAGAGGAATGCCAGATGGTAGAAGCACGCAGTCCCATCGAGCCTGTGCAAATGGATGAGCAGATCACAGCTTCCATTCTGGAAACCGAATCGCTGACGATTCGTTACGGAACCAACCCGGCTGTGAAGAGCATTTCGCTCGCCATCCCGGAAAAGCAGATTACCGCCCTGATCGGCCCCTCAGGCTGCGGCAAAAGCACCTTGCTGCGATCCTTCAACCGGATGAACGATTTCATTCCCAGCATGAACTACGATGGTCGCGTGCTCTTCCGCGGCCAGGACCTCTATGCCCCGGATATCGACCCGGTCGAAGTCCGGCGGCAGATCGGCATGGTCTTCCAGAAGCCCAACCCGTTTCCACGCTCGATCTTCAAGAATATCGCGTGGGGTCCGGCTATCAACGGTTACAAGGCGGACCTGTCCGAACTGGTGGAGCGAAGCCTGCGGAAAGCCGCGCTGTGGGATGAGGTGAAGGACAAGCTGGACCAGAGCGGACTGGCGCTCTCCGGAGGCCAGCAGCAGCGGCTCTGCATCGCGCGGGCCATTGCCCTGGAGCCGGATGTCATCCTGATGGATGAACCGTGCTCGGCGCTGGATCCGGTCTCGACCTCGCGGGTGGAAGACCTGCTGTTCGAGCTCAAACAGCGCTACACCATCGCCATCGTTACCCACAACATGCAGCAGGCTGCCCGCGTCTCGGACCAGACGGCCTTCCTCTCGGCGGGTGAACTGGTGGAGTTCGGACCGACAAAAGACTTGTTTACGCGGCCAAAGAAACGAGAGACGGAAGACTACATCACCGGGAAATTCGGTTAGGCGGACGAGTGACCAGACACTTTCAAATCGATATGGATCTTCTGAACCAACGGCTGCTCCGGGTGAGCTCAGGCGTCGCCGAGGCCTTGCAGAAGTCCGTGAAAGCCTTGCTGGACCGGGATAAGCCTCTGGCGGAGCAGGTGATCAACGGGGATGTGAGGATCAACCGGCGGGAGGTGGAGATCGAAGAAGAATGCCTGAAACTGCTGGCGCTCTACCAGCCGGTGGCCGAGGACCTGCGGTTTATCGCGGCGGTGCTGAAGACCAATACGGACCTGGAACGGATGGGCGACGAGGCCGTGAATATCGCCGAGCATGCGGTTGCGCTGACGAAGGCTGATCCGGTGAAGATGCCCGAGCAACTGGGGGAGATGTCGGCGGCGGCAATGAAGATGGTGTTTGAAAGTCTGGATGCATTCGTGAAGCGGGATACGGCGCTGGCGCGGAAGGTCTGCGAAGAAGACGATGTCGTGGATGATCTCAACGGCGAAGTGATCAAACATGTGAAGACAATGATGCAGGAATCTCCGCAGACAATTTCGCCGGCGATGCGGTTGTTCTCCGTGTCGCGGCACCTGGAGCGGATCGCGGATCACGCGACAAACATCGGCGAGCATGTCGTCTATATGGTGGAAGGCACCATCATCCGGCATAACGAGATTTCCTTTACTCGCGCGGACGTGCAGGAAGAAGATTAGCATCCCCGGCCCGTCGCCGCGATCGGCCAACCCCACCGACAGTCCAGGCTGAAAGGCGGCCCGTTATGGTTGCTGTCCGCCGGAGGGCCAGGATAGATTGAGATCGTCTCCCCCTGAGGGATGCGTGAGGAGGAGTGGCATGGCCAAAACGGCGGTTCGGGCGGGTACTGATATCGACATCACCAGCCTGCGGAGCACCCTCGATTCATTGAAGCAATCCGGCGAGTTGATGGCGGCAGAGGCCGAGGTGGACCCGCATCTGGAGGTGGCCGGGCTGGCCAAGCACTTCGACGGCGGCGCCACGATGCTGTTCGAGAAGGTGAAAGGGTATCCCGACAGCCGTCTGTGCACGAACGTCTTCGCCAGCGAGCAGCGGGTGGCAAATCTGTTCGGCATCGCTGACGCGAGGAAGTTCAAGTTCAAGGCGCTGGAGGCGATCCGGCATCCCGTTCTCCCGGTCGTTGTAAAGCAAGCCCCGTGCCAGGAAGTGGTCATCACCGAGGAGATCAACGTGTGGGACGTGATCCCGATGATCTCCCACACGGCCAAGGACCCCGGCAGAACCCTGGGCGGGGGAAATACCCTGATCTCGGGCAAGTACTTCTGGGGCGGAGACCACATCAGCTATAACCGCATGAACTTTCGCGGGCCGGACTATTCCAGCTTCCAGATCTCGCCGGGCTCACACTCCGATATGGTGGCCACCGAGTGGTACCGCAAGGAGCCGATCCCGATGACCATCAATATGGGCGTGCCGCCCGCTTGCACGTTGATGGCCGGGGCCGGGTTCGTCTACATGGTCCTGCCAAAAGGGTGCAGCGAGCTGGGCGTGGCCGGGGCCATGCAGGGTAAACCCGTGGAACTAGTGAAAGCGAAAACCGTTGATGCGCTGTCGATCGCCGAGGCCGAGTACGTGATCGAGGGGTATCTGGATACTACGCAGAAGGTGTGGGAGAGCCCGCTGGCCGAGGCCGACGGGCGGCAGGGCGTGCATCCGTTCCATCCCGAGTGGGCCGGATACATGGGCAAGGCCTACCGGACATACAAGTTTCAGGTGACGGCGATCACGCACCGCAAGCAGAAACCGATCTATTACCCCTCGATCGTGCACTCCTATGACGACCATTACATCGACACGCTGATGCGGGAGGCGATGTTCTTTGAGCTGGCCGAACGCATCTGTCCCGGACTGGTGGTGGACACGCATATCCCGATGGCGGCGACCGATTGGGGCGGCGTGGTCTTTCAGGTGAAGAAACGCCGTGCGCGGGACGAGGGCTATCAGAAGAATATCCTCTCGGCGGCGCTCTCCTGCTCGCTCGGCATGCGCATGGCGCTGGCCGTAGACGATGACGTGGACATGTACAATATGGACGACCTCTTCTGGGCCTTCTCGACTCGTATCGATCCCACGAACGGCATACAGATCGTCGCGCGCGGCGGCGCCGGACAGGCCTTCCAGCCGGCAGACCGGAGCTCGGCGGGCAACCAGGACTGGACGCGGACCAATATCCGGTTCGGCGGCGGGATCGCCTACGACGCGACGATCCCCTTTGCGTATAAAGACGCCTTCGAGCGGCCGCCCTATCCGGTATCGGAGGTCGATCCGGCAAAGTGGTTCAGCAAATCGCAGATCGAAACGCTCCAGCAGACGATGACCGACTACGCCAAATACATGTCGCGAACGGGGTTTTGACGGCGTAGCAAGCTGAATCCACGGCAGCCAGACCGTGCAGGGCAATTGCGTAGCTGGCTGTTTCCCTATCTTGTGGAACTCCTTACGAGGCGATCTCCCAGAAGTCCGCTTCCTCTTCCCGATGACGACAGGCGACACCAGAGAGAATCTGTTTCCGCTCGACCGGCTGCGGGTGATGGACCTGACGACGCCGCTGGGCCATCTGTGCGGAAAGATTCTGGGCGATCTGGGCGCCGACGTCATCAAGGTGGAGCCGCCTGCCGGGGATGCAGGGCGAAGGCGGACGCCATTCTACATGGATCCGGACGGCAACGAGCACAGCCTGTTCTGGCTCACTTACAATAACAACAAGCGCGGCCTGACGCTCGATCTCGAACAAGACGAGGGCAGGGAACTGCTGGCCCGGCTCGCCGCGCAGGCCGACGTTCTGATCGAGTCCTATCCGCCCGGCTACCTGGATTCCATCGGAGTCGGCTATGAAAGCCTCTCGAAGCGCAATCCCGGATTGATCCATACGGCGATTACGCCGTTCGGGCAGGCGGGACCCTACAGGGATTTTCAGGCCAGTGATCTGGAGATTCAGGCTTCGGCGGGCATACTGTCGCTGACCGGGCGTCCCGACGGGCCGCCGGTGCGGATATCCCTGTCGCAGTCGGAAGCCTGGGCGTCGCTCTATGGAGCGATGGGCACCATGACGGCGCACCATTGGCGGCAACGCGGCGGAAAGGGACAGTTCGTGGACGTATCGGCGCAGGCGGCCTGCGTGATCCAGTGCGTGCATGCGCCCCTGTTCTGGGACTACAACCGGGAGATGGCGACCAGGCAAGGGGAGTACCTGACCGGCAGGACGATCACCGGAGCCAGGTTCCGCTCGGTGTGGCCCTGCAAGGACGGGTTCCTGACCTTCATCCTATATGGTGGCCCGGCGGGCAGGAAAACCAACCGGGAACTCACCGCCTGGATGGACCGGGAAGCGATGGCGCCGGAGTTCATGAAAAACATGGACTGGGAGCGGTTCGATATCTCGGCGATGACGCAGAAGCAGATCGATGATATCGAAGATATCATCTGCAAGTTCTTCCAGATGATAACGAAAGCTGAGTTTATGAAAGAGGCGGTTGAACGAGGGATGCTCGGATATCCGGTGGCATCGACGGCCGACATACTCCAGGATGAACAGTTGATGACCCGGCAATTCTGGACCCCGTTGCCGGTTCCGGGGCGCGACGAAGCTATCAGATTTCCGGGTCCGTTTGCCAGGTTTTCAAGCTCCAGTTGCGCCGTGCGGCGGCCCGCACCCGGACTGGGCCAGCATACCGACGAGATTCTGCGGGAGGATCTGGGACTGAGCGCGGGCGAGATCCTGCGGCTGCGGTCGGAAGGCGTCATCTGACAAAGCAAAGCGGGAGGCAAATTTCCGAGGGCCGCCGAACGTCAGCCCGGCATTGGCATTGCCGACGTTATCATTGACTGCGCGGCGGTCTCGGCGTAGTCTGGCAGGCACCACGGATTTGCTGATTTCTGGAGGAGAGAAGATGAAAAAGGTTCAATGGCAGGTAATCGGTCTGCTGTATGCAATTCTGTTTTCCGTTACGATTCCCGCGCCGGCAGCGGCCATCCCCGGACGGGGAACGTTGTCGGGAACTGTAACGGCGCCGGAGCCGTTCCAGGCGGCGGAGGTCTTTGCCAGCAATGCGGAGATGAATATCGTGTTCCTGGTGTACACGGCCGGCGGAAAGTTCCGGGCGGTGAACCTTTTTCCCGGAACCTATGAGGTCTGGGCGGAGAAGAGCGGATTTCAGTGCGCAACGAAAACGGTGGAGATTCAGCCGGGAGAGAACACCGCGGTGGATCTTTCCATGACCGTGGGCGAGGCCGCCGCGCCGCAGACGGGCGGCATGGGAATGGGAGCGCAGCAGGGAAGCAGGCAGCCTGTGGAGCAGGTCGATTACGATGAGTTGTTCCCGGAGCACCCGGCACGGGAGATGCTGGAGGAGACCTGTATCTATTGCCATGGCGCCAATTTCATCTCCAATGCTCCCAAGAGTCGGGATCAATGGAACCGGGCCCTGGCCCGCATGACCTCCGAGGACCAGGCGGAAACCGGGTACGAAGGCGCCATGGTTCCCCGGAGCACCTACAGCGAGCCACAGTGGGAGTCGCTGCTGGAATATCTGACGGAAAATTTTGGACCTGAAAGCCGCGCGCCGGGGCGTGAAGCCCTCCGGGGATGTGCAGCTTCCACTGGATGAGCAGGCCCTGTCCAAGGCCATGTACGTCGAGTACCGGCTGGCCAACGTGCCACCGTTCAAACAGCGGCGGGCGCAGGAGCCGAATCTGGATAATCAGGGAAATGTCTGGTTTACCGAGCGCGGAACTCCGAGTTCGATAGGGCGCATCAATCCCGCCACGGGCGAGCTGAAAGACTTCATGAATCCGGTTCCGGAAGGATCGCCGCACGGACTGGTGGCCGATCTGGACGGATACATCTGGTGGGCTGGCAGAGATGTGCACCTGGGACGGATTCATCCGGGAACCGGAGAGATTCGCCAATATCCGGTAGCTAAAAAAGGCTGGCATGGCCACACGCCGGTGCTGGATTCCAAGGGGAATATCTGGTTTTCCATGCTGCCGGGCAACAAGATCGGGAAGTGGGACCGGAACACGGACGAAATCACCCTTTGGGATAATCCCACGCAGGGCGGCAGGCCCTACGGAATATTCGTGGACCCGAAGGATCGTGTCTGGTTTGCGAACTTCCACAAGTGCTCGATCGGGATGTTCGAACCCGGCACGGATAAATGGACGGAATACAAAGCGCCGAGCGCGCCCTGCCTGGTGCGGCGGCTGGGCATGGACCCGGACGGGATCGTATGGTTCGGCCAGTATAGCGGCGGGAAACTGACCCGCGTGGACCCCGAGTCGGGAGAGGTTACCGAGATAGCGATGCCGGTGCAGCCGGCCCGGCCCTACGACGTATGGCCCGACGCCGAGGGGAATATCTGGATTACCGATGACGGTACCAAGGCGACGATGGTGAAATACGAGCCGGACACGAAAAAGTTCACCTATTATCCCTCTCCGCAGCAGGGGGATATGCCGAAGGTGGCCCACAGCCATGACGGCGGGATCTGGTATTCTCCGCGGTCGGCCTCTACAGCCGCCGTGGGCGTGCTCTATCCGGATATGTCCACCATGGAAGCAAACCCGAAATATTCCTATCCGGAGAGGCAGTAGGATTCAGCCGTGCGTCCTGGCTTGGTTCGGGTCAGGTCCGGGTCAGGTTCGGGCCCGAACCTAGCTGATGAGTGTCTGGCCGATGAGCGATATGGATAGCCCGGAAGCGTTGGCGGGTCTGGTGGTGGTCGAGTTTGCCGCCTTCGCTGCCGGACCCTGCATCGGCAAGTACCTCGCCAACCACGGGGCTTACGTCGTGAAGGTGGAGTCCAGCGCGAGACCGGACGGGTTTCGGGCGCACTATCCGCCGTTCAAGGACAATGTCCCGGGGCTGAACCGTTCCGGCGTCTTCGCCTTGAACAACGACGGCGTCCGCAGCGCCGGAATCAACCTGAAACATCTGGAAGGTTTGGAGATCGCCCGGCGGCTGGCGGCGAAGGCCGACATGGTGATCGAGAACTTTACGCCTGGCGCGATCGAGCGGCTGGGCTTGGGATACGAGGATCTGCGGGCGGAGAATCCCGGACTGGTCATGCTGAGCAGCTGCAACATGGGCCAGACCGGACCCCGCGCCCGGCACCCGGGATTCGGCTCCCAATTAACATCTCTGAGCGGGTTTACCTATCTGGCCGGCGAGCCGGACCGTCCGCCAGTGATCGTCTATGGCCCCTATATCGATTATATTGCAGTTGGTTACGGGTACATCGCCGTGCTGGCGGCGCTGGAGGACCGGCGGCGCACCGGCGCGGGGCAATACATCGACCTCTCGCAACTGGAAGCCGGAGTGCAGTTCCTGGCCCCCGGTATTCTGGAGACCGAGCTGCAGGGAACGATCCCGGCCCGCAAGGGGAACCGGCATCCGACGGCGGCGCCGCACGGAGTGTATCCATGCGCGGGCGAGGATCGCTGGTGCGCCATCAGCGTTCATGATGATGCCGAGTGGGCGCGGTTGAAGTCGGCGATGGGGAGTCCCGGATGGGCGGACAGCAGACTCTATGAGACGAAACTGGGGCGGAAAGAGAATGAGTCTGCACTGGAGAATAAACTAGCCGAGTGGACACGAGGAAAGCAGGCCGAGGATCTGATGAAGCTGCTGCAACGCCATGGCGTGCATGCGGCCAAGGTGGCGAATATGGAGGATCTGTTAGCCGATGACCAGTTGCAGTTTCGAAACTACTGGCAATCAGTTACTCAGCAGGAGATTGGGGAGCATCAGGTGATGATGCCCGCTTTTTCACTCTCGGAAACACCTGCAAGCGTGCACGGCGCTGATCCGTTATTGGCACAGCATACGGAAGAGGTGCTGTCGAAATTGTTGGCGATTTCTGGCAAACAGATGGGGGAACTGGCTAACTGTGGAGCTGTCGAGATGGCAGAACAATCTCCAGACGGACCTGGCGGGCAGCCATAATGGAATCGAGTGATTTCCACCCACCGTACTTTACATAATATACATTATCGGACGTTGCATATCTCTATATTAAATACAATCCTGGCTTTGTCAAGGGTCTTTTCGGTTCCTGTTTCACACTAGCACATGGCCCAGGACTCAAGTACCATTGCCATAATCTGGACCCTGAGGAGACACTAGAAGTGTAGTAAACGACGTTAGGGAGCCGGTATTGTTCCGGGGGGAACCCGGTTCCCTTGCGTCGCTATGACACTCGAAGGCGGATAGAATTCACTGATTTAGCAAAGGGATGGCGAATATGCGGCTCGCAGCCCGCTGTAACCTCGCGATTCCCTGTTCGGCTATTGCATCTGGACTTCGGTCAGGAAGTCGTAGTTCCCGCTAGGAAAAATATGTATGTTTCCGATCCGGCGATGATGAACCACGACATTGTCGGAGTACCAGAGGTGAATATAAGGCAGGTCGGCATTCAGCAGATGCTGCAGCTGGCGGTACGCGGCGATTCGTGACGGCTGATCGACCCCGTTGCGCCCCTGTCCGATGAGTTCATCCGCCAGCGGATTCGCGTAGTGGCCCCGGTTCGCGCCCGATGGCGGCGTATTGTCGGAGTGGAAGACGTATTCATATATGTCAGGGTCATCGTTTCCACCGATCCAGCGTAAGGAATAGATGTCGAAGTCCCCGCGGACGATATCCCCGTAAAACGTTGCAAATTCATACGACCGAATTTCCAGAGCGATGCCGATGCGGCTGAGCTGATTCTGGAGCACGGAGGCCAGTTCGCGGCCGGTTTGGTCCGTGGAGGTCTTCATCACCAGATGAAGGCGGGTGCCGTCGGGACCTGGCGGCAGTCCGGCTTGATCCAGTAACTCTCTTGCTTTCTCAGGGTCATAAGGGAAATCGGGTAAATCCGGGGCGTGGGCCCAGTGGTTGGAGGGCAGAATACTGTCGGCCGGCCTGACCAGATCGCGCCAAAGATAATGGATGAGTTCGTCGCGGTCGATGGCATGGGCAATGGCCCGCCGGACTGGGTTTGTTAACTCCGGGTTGGCTAAGTTCAATGCCAGGTATTGGTAAGTGTTCCCTACCTCTTGTGTTACTTGAAGGCTGGGCTCGCCACGGAGCGACTCCACCGTGTCGGCCGTCAGCGCGTTCAGGACGATGTCGGCGCTTCCGTTGCGCAGCTCCAGGGCACGGGTGGTGGCGTCCGGGACGACCCGGAACCGGACCCTCTCGATCTGCGGAGCCCTGCCCCAGTACTCGGAGTTCCGCTCCAGCACGACCTCTTCATCCTGGACGGCGCGGACAAACCGGAATGGCCCGGAACCGATGGGATTGGAGCCGAGGTCCGGTGAGGCGCCTTCCGGGACAATGCCCATCGCGCCCTGGGTCAGGTTCCAGGGAAAGGATGCGTAGGGCTCGGTGAGACGGATCAGGAGGGTGGCATCGTCCGGGGCTTCGACAGAGGCGATCCGGCTGAAGGCGGAAGTCTTCAGGCTCTTGATCTCACCCGACAGCAGGGACTCAAAGGTGTAGCGGACATCGCGGGCCGTGAGTGGTTTGCCGTCGTGAAAGCGGACGCCGGAGCGAATCCGGAACTGGTAGGTGAGCGGATCGAGGATCTCCCACTGCTCGGCGAGGGCGGGTTGCAGGTTGGAGTTGCGGTCGCGGCGCAGCAGCGAGTCGAAGATCAGCTCCCCGATGCGCTCCGATTGCGAGTCGGTGCCGATACGGGGGTCGAGGCTGATGGGGCTGGACTCGATCAGCATGACCACCGTTCCGGGGTCGCGCGGCGTCCGGCAACCCGACAGCAGGAGACAGATGAGCAAGAGGAAAGACCAGCGCGGGAGCGGGTTAGCGATCGGCATAGCAGACCTTTCCCAGCACGGCTGCGTGCTCGGCTCCGGTGGCGGCCGGGAGGTTCGATGGGCGGTGGTGGATGGTCTGGTAAGCGAGAAGGGCGAAGGCGACGGCTTCTTTCGCCTGCGGTGGGATGCCCGCGGCATCGGACGAGAGAATCCGGACGGGCCGGGACTGCCCTGACGCGGCAGTCCCAGCCCGGATGCAGCGGTCGATGCGGAGGTCGAGGCGAAGCTGCAATTGCTCCATGAGGAACCGGTTGCGGACTCCCCCGCCCGAGATGAAACACTCGGTTACGGGAAACCGGGGAACAACGTGAGTGGCGATGGCGTCTGCGATGGTTTCGGCGGTAAAGGCGGTGGCGGTGGCGAGCGAGTCCAGCAGGCGCTGCCGGCCGCGACCAAAGTGAGAGAGGAAAAAACGTTCGAGATAACGGGAGCCGAACTGTTCGCGCCCAGCGGTCCGGGGAGGAGGCTGGTGAAAGTAGCGTTGCCGTAGTAAGCGCTTTACCAGGGTTTCATCGATGCGGCCCTGAGTGGCGAGCCGTCCGCCCCGGTCAAAGGTTTGTTTTCCCCTCGTCAGGATCGAGGCCAGCGAGTCCAGGAGCATGTTTCCGGGGCCGGTATCGAAGGCGATGAGCTGCGCGGGGTCCGAGGCTCCGGCTGGAAGCGCGGTGAGGTTGGCGATCCCTCCGATGTTGAGCGCCACACGGCCATTGCGTTTGCTTCGGAAGAGCAGGAAGTCGAAAAAAGGAATCAATGGTGCTCCGGCGCCGCCAGCGGCCATGTCGGCGGGGCGGAAATCGGCGACGGTGGTAACTCCGGTGCGTTCGGCGATGACGGCAGACTCGCCAATCTGGAGGGTGGAAGCGACCGAGGCGCCCAGGAACGGCTTCGTTTCGCCTTGGTGAAAGATCGTCTGGCCGTGCGAGCCGATCAGTTGCAGTTGAGCGGTGGAGATATTGGACCGGCGGCAGGCGCCGATGCAAGCCTTGGCGAACAGCTCGCCGAGCAGGAAGTTCAGTTGTGCGATCTCTTCGGAGCCGGTCATTGATCCCCCGGCCCGCACTCCCCCGGCGAGCGACAGGATGCGGCGGCGGACGGCAACCGGATAGGGAAAGCTGTGATGGGCGCGCAGATGGAATCTGGTATTCCATCCGCGTCCATTGATCTCAACCAATGCGACGTCGATGCCATCGGCCGACGTTCCGCTCATGATCCCGGCCACCAGCATGTAGACGACCCATTCATCCCATGTTCGCGGTTCGCAGTCGCGCGATATCCCGCTGTACCTTTTCACCAAATTCGTCGATCTGCTCCCGCAGAGCCTGAAATTTCCCTGCGTCGAAGGGCGAAAGAACCCGCTCCCACCCGAGGCGCTGCTTCACGGCGCGAATCCGCTCCGCGGCGGAGGCAACCAGCGCCCGGAAGTCCGGGTTGGAGTCGGCGCGTCGGCAGATCGCATCGAAGACGGATTCCACGTGTTCACGGTGCCGGCAAACCAGCAGCATATCGCAGCCTGCTTCGAGGGCCCCGACGGCGGCGTCCGCGATACTTCTGCCTTCCAGCGCGCCTCCCATCTCCAGATCGTCGCAGACGATCAGGCCCCCAAACCCGATCTCCTGCCGCAGCAGACCGCGCACGATCCGGGGCGAGAGGCTGGCTGGGGGCGGCTCATCGGAGACGCTCTCTCTTCCGGCCAGTGCGCTTTCCAGCTTCGGGTAAACGGCATGTGCGACCATGACCATGGGCAGGCGGGCGGCCAGAACCCGGTACGGTTCCACATCTTCAGTGAGGAGAGCATCGGCCTGCTTCCCGATCACGGGCGTGGTGAGATGCGAGTCCACGATGCCGGAGCCGAGGCCGGGAAAATGTTTCCCACACCCCAGGACCGATGACTCCTCCAGTCCGGAGAGAAAATCCCGCGCAAACTGAATGACCTCGGCAGGTGTTCGGCCCGGGCAGCGGTCGCCCATGACGGGATCGGAGATATCGGCGCCGAGATCGAGCACGGGAGCGAAATCGACGTTGAGAGAAAACGTCGCCAGAGCGCGGCCCGCGAGCTGTCCGAGTTCCCTGCCCGACCCGGTCCGGGCCGCATGGGATGCAGCGGGAAGCGGGCCGGTCAGTTCCCGGAAACGATCGACCGCACCGCCTTCGAGGTCTATGGCGAGAAACAACGGTCCGGAGGATGAAATCTCCCGGACTGCGGAGACCAGAGCGTGGAACTGCCCGGCCGATGAGATATTCCGCTGGAAAAAGATGATGCCACCCGGACGCACGCGGCGCAGCAGGTCTTCGAGATCCCTGTCCGTCTCCTGGCCATCGAACCCGATGGTGAGCAACTCGCCGGCTTGTTCGCGAAGATGATCCATGCAAGTTATCGATTATATCCGAGGTGAATCCAATCGTGGTTCGAACAAAAGCAGAGCTGGCAGGCACTCTCCGGCTGATTCCCATGGCGAGCGGTGAATTTGATCCCCTATAATCAATGCGGAGGTGTGAAGTGGAAGCCGCGGGCGCGGGAAAGGTTCCATTCAAGGCAATGAAAATACTGACGAGCCTCCAACCGTTATTCCCTTACCTGCGGTCGCACCGGAAGCAGTACGCGCTGGGATTTCTGACCCTGCTGGCCGAGGTCTGTTTCTGGGTGGCGGTGCCGCAGATCATCCGTTTCGCTATCGACGACCTGCGGCGGGAGACGAGCGCGGAGAAGCTGGCCATCTATTCCGGGCTGCTGGTGGGTGCGGCATTGTGCAAGGGCTTCTTCCTGTTCTGGACGCGGATGATTCTGATCGGCATATCCAGAAACATCGAGTGCGACCTGCGGAACGATCTCTATCGTCACCTGACGAAACTCTCGCTCGGCTATTTCCAGCGCACACGGACCGGCGACATCATGTCCCGGGCGACGAACGACCTGAACGCCGTCCGGATGCTGCTGGGCCCAGGGGTGATGTACTCCGCTAGGACCACGGTGATCATGATCGCGGCCCTGGTGGTGATGATGCAGATCAGCACACGGCTGACGCTGTACTGCTTCTCCCTGGTGCCGGTGGTGGCGTTCGTCGTGGTCGAGTTCGGGGGCCGCATTCATCACCGGTTCGAGGCCATTCAGGCGATGATGTCCGACATGAGCGCGCGGGTGCAGGAGAGCCTGGCCGGGATGCGCGTCTTGCGGGCCTACGTGCAGGAGGAGGCCGATCTCCAGGGTTTTCTCCATTTGAACACCGAATACGTCGAGCGAAACCGGAGACTGATCCGGGTGTGGGGGATGTTCTATCCCACGCTGGAAATCCTGACAGGCTTGATCGCCGTAACGGTTCTCTGGGCCGGAGGACGGGAGGTGGCGCAGGGGAATATCTCCATCGGCTCCTTCGTGGCGTTCAATGTCTATATGGCCCAACTGACATGGCCCATGATCGCGCTGGGCTGGGTGGTGAACCTGCACCAGCGGGGCACCGCTTCCCTGGCCCGCCTGAACCACATTCTGGAGGAGAGGCCGGAGATCGACGATGCGGCAGGACTTCCTTCGCTTCCCACGCTGCCCGCCCTGGCCGAGGTACGCGGGAATGAGCCTGGCGCCCTTCCAGGAGCCGGAGGCAACGGCGGAGAAAGCTCGCCAGTAGAGATAGCGGGGGGGATACCAGTGGGGATGCCGGGGGGAATAAAGGTGGAGTTGCGGAACCTCTCCTTCGCTTATAACGGAACGCAAGTGTTGCGCAACATCAACCTGACAATCCCGGCCGGAAGCACACTGGCCATCGTGGGACCGACGGGAAGCGGCAAATCGACGCTGGCCAGCCTGTTGCCACGGCTCTTCGATGCGGCGCCGGGCATGGTGTGGCTCGATGGACACCCGGTCCGCCATTTCCGGTTGCAGGATCTGCGCCGGATGATCGGGTTCGTCCCGCAGGAGACGTTCCTGTTCAGTGATTCCCTGCGCGAGAACATCGCCTTCGGCGTGGAGCAGGCCAGCGATGACGAAATCGCGCGGGCAGCTGGGATCGCGGGCCTCTTGAATGACGTGGAGGAGTTTCCGCGCGGGTTCAAAACGATCGTGGGGGAGCGGGGGATCACGTTGTCGGGGGGGCAGAAACAGCGGACGGCGATTGCCCGGGCGGTGCTGCGCAACCCGCGACTGCTGATTCTGGACGACGCGCTCTCCAGCGTGGATACCTACACGGAAGAGATGATCCTGAACCGGATGCAGACCGTGCTGCAAGGCAGGACCTCGATCCTGATCTCCCACCGTATTTCGACGGTGCGGGGCGCGGATCAGATCATTGTGCTGGTCAACGGGAAGATTGCCGAGCGCGGAAGCCACGAGAAATTGATGGAGAAGGGGAGCTATTACACCCAGCTCTACCGGCAGCAGTTGCTGGAAGAAGAATTGGAGCGGGATTAGATGCGCGGCGGTGGCGGTGGCGGCGGCCGGGGTCTCGCCGGGGCCAAGGGTGGCAAGGCCGGCCCGGGTCATCATGAGGAAGAGGCGCTGGGGAAGGCTTACGACAGCCGGCTGATGGGCCGGTTGCTCGGGTACCTGATTCCCTACTGGCCCGTGGTGCTGCTGGCCTCCGGCGCGATGATCCTGCATTCCCTGCTGCAGGTGGTGGGCCCGTTCCTGACGAAAGTGGCGGTGGACAAATACCTGGTGGCGACAGACCGCCAGCCCACGTTTCTGGACGGGCACCTCAGCGAAGATGCCTTCCGGGGACTGGCGGAGATCAGCGTACTGTATCTGGTGGCGCTGCTGTGCCTGTTTGTGCTGGAGTATGCGCAGACCTATTTCATGCAGATGGTCGGGCAGCGCGCCATGTACGATCTGCGGATGCAGTTGATGGGGCATCTGCACCGGCTTCCGGTACAGTTTTTCGACCGCAACCCGGTGGGGAGATTGCTGACGCGCGTTACCAGCGACGTGGATGTGCTGAACGAAATGTTCACTTCCGGCGTAGTGGCGATCTTCGGGGATTTCTTCTCGCTCCTGTTCATCGTGGCGGTGATGCTGCAGATGGATGCCGGACTGGCGCTGGTGGCCTTCGCGGTGCTGCCGCTGATCGTCCTGGCGACGATGCTGTTCCGGCGGACGGTGCGGGAGTGTTACCGGCGCATCCGGGTGGCGCTGGCGCGGATCAATGCGCATCTGGCCGAGCATGTTACCGGCATGAGCGTGGTGCAACTGTTCAACCGCGAAGACAAGAGCTTCGCCGAGTTCGACCGGATCAACCAGAGGCACAAGCAGGCCTTCCTGGACTCCGTGTTCGCGCACGCGCTGTTTTACCCCGCGGTGGAGGTCTTGAGCGCGGTGGCGATCGCATCCATCCTCTGGTATGGAGGGCAGCGCGTCATCGGCGATTCGCTGACGATCGGCATACTGGCGGCGTTCATCCAGTACGCGCAGAGATTCTTCCGGCCGATCCAGGACCTGAGCGAAAAATACAACATCCTGCAAAGCGCCATGGCCAGCTCGGAGAGGATCTTTGGGCTGCTGGATACGCCGGCGACGATTGTCGCACCAGCGCAGCCAGTGGTTCCGGCCGAGACAGACCCGGATGGAGGCCGGATCGAATTTCGCGACGCTTGGTTTGCATACCTGGATGAGGAATGGGTGCTCCAGGATATCTCGCTTGAGGTGAAGCCCGGCGAGACGGTGGCGGTGGTGGGACATACCGGCGCGGGGAAGACGACGCTGACCAGCCTGCTGCTCAGATTCTACGACGCGCAGGCCGGCCAGGTCCTGGTGGACGGAGTGGATGTCCGCGACTGGGACCCGCGGGCGTTACGGCGGCAGTTCGGCGTTGTCCTGCAGGACCCCTACCTGTTTTCCGGCACGATTGAAAGCAATATCCGGCTGGGGACACAAACCGTATCGCGGGAAGATGTGGAAGACGCGATTGAGGAAGTGAACCTGGAAGAGTTCATCCAATCGTTGCCTGCCGGGTATGAAGCGGAGGTGCGGGAGCGCGGCAATTCCCTTTCGGTGGGCCAGAAACAGCTCATCAGTTTTGCAAGGGCACTGGCGCACAATCCGCGTATCCTGATACTGGACGAGGCGACCTCCAGCGTGGATACCGAAACCGAGATCCGCGTGCAGCAGGCACTGGACCGCATGATCCGCGGCCGGACGTCGCTGATCATCGCGCACCGGCTCTCCACCATCCAGCGTGCCGACCGCATCGTGGTGATGCACAAGGGAAGGATCCGCGAGGTGGGTCCGCATCAGGAGTTGCTGGCGCGGCGCGGCATTTACTGGAAGCTGTATCAGCTGCAATACAAGAACCAGGAGGTCGCCGCGGGTGGGGATGATTGAGCTTCCCTGCCCACTTTTCTACCGTCCGAGCCTGCCGCGCAGGAGTGCTACGCACGTGAGTGCCGCGAGCGGGGCGAGCGGGCCGGTCTTTATATTGTGGGAAGAGGGAGTTATGCAATGAAACGTTTCTTTCAGGTGATGGGATTGTTGGTAGTAACAGGCAGTGTGCTTTCCCAGTCCGTCGATGATCGTTACTCGAATCTTTTCGCCGCACAGCAGGCGGAAAGCTCCCAGGACGATTCGAGCCATGTTTATACCAACGACGATTGGCCATTCAACACCCCGCGAGCGCGGGATGGCGCGGAGGGGAATGAGCAGAACGAGGCGAAGCAGCCGGAGGAAGAGGGAGCAATCGATTCCGGCACAACGAAGTCCGCACCCCGGGGGCGGGTTGCGCCTTTTGTAACGACACCGATGGAGGTTGTCTCCAGGATGCTGCAGATGGCCGGCACCGGCGCTGGCGATACGGTCTACGATCTCGGCTCCGGCGACGGTCGCATCGTGATTGAGGCTGCCAGCCGGTTTGGCGCGCGCGCCGTGGGAGTGGAATTGAACCCTCAGCTTGCGCGGGAATCGGCGGAAAGGATTCAAGAACTGGGACTGGAGGAGAGGGCCCGGATCATTCAAGGCGATCTGTTCGAAACCGACGTAACCACTGCAATGGTTGTTACCGTCTATCTGCTCCAGGCGGCGAACCGGCAGTTGTCTCCGATACTGGAGAAGAGCCTGCAGCCGGGAACGCGAGTGGTGGCTCACGACATCCGCATCCCGGATTGGCGGCCTGCCGAAGAGGAGGTCATTCAGGTGGGTCCTGTTCGGCACACTATCTACCTCTACCGGGTGCCGGAGGCATTTGAGAAATCGAACCGCTGAAATGGAAAACTACGGCGTAGGATCGGCCGGCAGGTTCTCATCCGGCGCTTGAGGGAGTGGTTCCACGGGAATAATGATCCAGCCGGCCAGATAGGTAATCAGCAGAGGGACGAAGCCGGTAGCGACAAAAACGAATACGGCAGCCAGCCGCAGCAGGGTCCCGTCTACGGAATATAGCTCTCCCACCCGCCGAAAATTCCGGCGATCTTCTTGTCCGTAGCCGACCGGTAGAGTTTCTTCATTCTGGAGAACCTTTCCCTTTTGTCGCCATCCCCATTGGCCTCCCCGTTGGTGAACCGCGAAACTAAAACGACAGGCGCAGGGAGAACTGTATCTGACGCGAGGTGGTGGCGGTCTGGGTGATCCGGCCTGCCGTGCTGTTGCGATTTCCGGAAGCTCCGGAAAAGACGATGGCGGAATTGCCGCTGGCGCTGTTGAAGTTCGGGTGATTGGGAAGGTTGAAGATATCGGCGCGGAACTGCAATCGCCGTTTGCTGTCGAGCAGGAAATCGCGTGTGATGGAGACGTCCATGTTGAAGACCGATGGCGCGATGAGCGTATTGCGGCCCACGTTGCCGAGCGTGCCGGGAAGCGGCGCGGAAAACATGCACGGATCAAAAGAAAACGAAGGTGTCTCCACTTGGCGGCCTACTTCGATTTGCCCGCAACCGCTGGATGCGCCGCCGATGGGATTCGTGCTTCCTCCGGGAACCAGATTCGGACGCTGCGGGGTGAACAGGTATCCGGGGTAAGCGATCCGCACTCCCGCCGTATAGGGAATCCCGGTGCGATAGGATACGATGCCACCCAGCCGCCAGTCGCCAACAACCTTTGACATCCAGCCACTTTTCAGCCATTGTCCGCCACCGCCGAACGGCAGGGAGTAAAAATAGTTGGCGGAAAAACGGTGCCGGATATCGTAGTTCGACAGTCCCCGGTCCAGCGTGCGCCGCAGCGCGAACTGACCGACGTTGCCCACTACGCCGGTCGAGTTGTCGTCCACCGACTTGCTGAAGGCGTAACTGGCCTGCAGCGACCCGCCGCTGCCGAACGTGAGGCCGCCGGAGAGTTGCAGGGAGTTGTAGAACGACTGCGCATCGGTCGGGATAATGCTGATGGCGGCATGCGACGGGTTGATGGGACCGGCCCGAACCGAAGACGCGGGCAGGCAATCCGGGTTGCGGGCGACGAACTCGGCGGGCACCGTCGCGGCATCGGGAGGAAAACACAAGGAGCCATCAGCCAACTCCACGGGGCTCGGGAACTGGTTGGTTTCAAACCGGCGGAACAGGTGATTGCCGCGCATTCCCACGTAGGCGGCTCGCACTCGCCAGTCCCGGCCCAACTCCTGCTGCAGGCTGAGATGGTAACGGTAGACGGTGGGTGTGGAGGTGTGCTGGTAATCGAATATCTGGACTGCCGGAGCGACGCCAGTGCCCGCCGCCACGGCCGAAGGAAAGGTTGTGGTGGCGTCGAAGTTCGGGTTGATGGAGATATTGTGGAACGGTGCGGAACTTTTTCTCTGGGACTGGATATATGCCAGCACCTGATCGTAATAGATTCCGCTCCCGGTGCTGATGACGGTGCTCCCTGCATCGCGCGGGGACCAGGTCAGCCCGAAACGCGGCGAGAAAGTTCCGGACGGATTCTCTTGGACGTACTCACCCACCTGCACGGTTGGATCGGTAACAGGATCCTCCAAATAGACAAGCTTTCCATACCGGTCCTTGATCATTGAGGCGTACTCGAAGCGCAGGCCCAGGGAAAGCTGGAGGTTGGGGCTGGCCTGGTATTCATTCTGCACATAGAGCGCGTAGAGCGTCTGGCGCAGCGAGCGGCGGTTGTCCGAGCCCGGCAGCGCGACCGTCAGATTCGTGCCGCGCGGTCCGGCCTGCAGAAAGTTCTCCAGGTTGTTGAATGACCAGGCGGCACCCTTGAACCAGCCGCTGAATACGTCGATCCGCTGGTTGTTGATATCAAACCCCATCTTCCAGGACTGGTTCCCTTTACTGACCAGGTAGTCGTTGGAAAGCTGGTAGGTGTTCATCTTGTGATTGAGCGGATAGGTGGCTGCGGGGCCGAACGACGTAACTCCGGGGATGATGATCTGCCCGAACTGCGGCGCGCCGGGCACGAAAAAGTCCTCATCCGGAACATCAATGAACGAAAGGGTGGCCACCTGATTGGCGGGCCGGGTGTATCCGAGCCGGTAAGCGGTGAGAAACGACGGAGAGAAGACATGACTTCCCGTCAGCGTTGCATACTGCTGGCGGCTTTCCTGGGTGGTCTGAAACAGAAAGGAGTCCCCCGCCCCACGGCTCGATGCGTCGTCGAAGCTGTAGCGGACAAAGAGGCTGTCGCGTTCCGAGACCTGATGGCCCACGCGGACGGCGAAAAAATTCTCGTCGCTGGGCAGAAATTGCGATGCAAAATGGCGGCCGATCCCACCGCCCAGCAGGATGTCATTGGGAAGGGGATAGAGGTCCAGATACTTTCTCACCTGCTCATGCACGTCCACCAGGATCGTCTTCGGATTTCCCTGCTCGTCCGTGGTCCGGATGGTTCCGTTTCGGGCGTCCGCGTCGGGAAAAAAAATGACGTCGGTGGTCGAAAGCCGGTCGCGCATCCCCTCGAAGCTGCCCATGAAAAAAGTGCGGTCCCGGTGGACGGGTCCGGTGAGCGTGAATCCAAACTGGTTTCTCTTGAAGGGGGCGGCTCACCCTGGTCGAAAAAGTTTCGCGCGTCCAGTTTGCTGTTGCGCAGATACTCGAACAGGGTTCCGTGAAACTCGTTGCTTCCGGACCGCGTGATCGAGTTCAGAACGCCGCCACTGGTCCGGCCATACTCGGCCCCATAGCTCGACGACAGAACCTGGACTTGCAGAATCGCGTCCGAGCCCAGTTGCACGCCGGCCGCGCTGCTCGGAGGACTGTTGACCGCATCCATCAGGTTCGTGCCATCCAGCAGGTAGTTGTTGATGTTGGGGCGGCTCCCGGCCATGCTCAGGCTTCCGCCACCGATCCCGCGCGAGGCCGAGGAAGCCGACGAGTCGCTCACCCCGGCCTGCAGCGTCGCCAGTTGGCTGTAGCTTCTGCCATTGAGCGGCAACCCGGCCAGTTGGTCCTCGCTGATCCGGTTCCCGGTTGCCTCTGCCCGGGAGTCCACAGGTGAGTCCACCCGAGAATCTGATGGCGACAGGACCACGTCCAGCGTAAGCATTCGCCCTTCCGGAAGAGTAATATCCGGCTGGACCGCCTCAGTAAAACCGGCCCGGGTGATCTGCAATCGGTAACGGCCCGGAGGCAGAGGGGAAAGAGAATAATGTCCGTCCGGATCGGTCTGCGCTGTCAGCGCCTGCTGCGTATCCGTGTTCTGCGTGTCCATGTTCTGTATGGTTACTTCCGCTCCGGCAATGCCAATTCCGGAGGGTTCCGTAACAATGCCATTCACCGCGCCGTTCACCGCATCGGGAACCGCCTGCCCCCGCAGGCCGGGAATCAGGCAGAGCAGTGTCGCTACAGTCAGGCTGGCAGTGATCGATGAGTGTTGTCTCTTGACGATTTTCATAGGCTGAACTTGCGCACCCCAATGAATGAAAGATGAATAGGAACCGTGATCAGGCCGGCCGGCCTTCGGCTCCCACCGGCTGCGGCGCCCAGAATCGGGAATAGATGGAGTCGCGCAACAGGGGCGAGAAATTTTCCATCTCTATATTGCGCTGCACCATGGCCTCCTCGGCGGCCATAGAGTCCGGCGCGCCTTCCACCACGTTTTCCTCCAGCACGACGCTCCCCACATCATTGGCGCCAAAATGCAGTGCCCGGCGGCCGGTTGTGAGACCGATGGTCAGCCAGGATGCCTGGAGGTTGTCGAAATTGTCGAGATACACGCGGGCAAGAGCCTGCATGCGGAGGTACTCCTCGTCCGTGGGTTTCACGCGCGGCAGGATGGAAGGCGGCTTCTCGCCCGGCTGATAGGGCCACACCACGAAGGCGGCGAATCCGCCGGTTTCATCCTGCAATTCCCGCAGCCGGTCCAGATGATTCAGGCGGTGCTCCAGCGACTCACCGAACCCGAAGACCATGGTGGCCGTGGTGCGTAGGCCCAGCCGGTGCGCCGTGCGATGCACGTCCAGCCACTGGCTGGTATTGATCTTGAGCGGGCTGACGCGGTCCCGGACCTCATCGTCCAGGATCTCCGCCCCAGCGCCCGGGATGGAGTCCAGCCCGGCGTCGCGCAGACGGCCAATCGCCTGATCGAGCGATAGCCCGGAGACTGCCGCCAGATTGTGAATCTCGGATGCCGAAAAGCTGTGCAACCAGATGCCAAACCGCTGCTTCACCCGCCGCAAGAGAGACTCGTAGTAGTCGATTTGCAGATCCGGATGGTCGCCGCCCTGCAGCAGAATTCCGACGGCTCCCAGGGAGATGGCGTTTTCGATCTTCGCGAATATCTGCGATTCAGAGAGGAGATATCCTTCCGGGTTGCCCGGCGCGCGGTAGAACGAGCAGAAGGAGCAGTAGGCGTTGCAGACATTGGTGTAGTTGACCGTCCGCTGGATCGTGTAGCTCGCCGTGCGGGCAGGGTGCTTCCGGAGCCGCACGGCCGTGGCCGCTTCCGACAGCGCCGCCAGTGGTTCCACGTATAGTTTTCGCGCCGCTTCGCGGGTGATCCGTTCGTTCGACATAGACTGCAATGTACCGCCCGTGCGTATTTGCTTTCGCCATGCTACAACAGTTGTTCCCCGCACGGCAATTCCATCCCGGTTCCACTATCCCATCGGCCACGGCGCGGGTCGCATCGACCGCGATGCGTCGGTCGATCCTGCGCAACTCTCAAGCCGGAAACAGTCTCGAAGCCATCTCATCGAACAAGGAATCCAATTCTCCCGGCGGCGCTTCCTGTTTCCGTGAAATCACGAACAGATCCGTGGAGATCAGCTCCCGCAACAGTGCGATATTCGACGTCACCGCTGCCCGGTGGTCCAGGACTGGCTCTTCGTCTTCTCCGTCCAGCATAAGATTCCCCGTTTCCTCCGACAGCCGGTAAGGGTGATTGAGCACGCAACCCAGCACGGACAAACCAGCGCTCTTGAGATACTCGAGCGTCAGCAGCGTGTGGTTGATCACACCCAGCTTCGATCCAGCGACCACCAGAACCGGCAAGGACAGCATTTTGGCCAGATCCCCGAAATGGAAGTTCGGAGCAAGCGGAACCAGGATTCCCCCGGCGGATTCGACCAGTACAACATCGTGCGTGCCGGACAGCGTCTCAAAGCAGTTCATCAGAACCGCAGTCTCAATCGACCGGTCTTCCAGCTCCGCTGCCATCAAGGGTGCAACCGGGCTTTTGTACCGGTAGGGACAGATCAAATCCAGGCTTGCGGAGGTCTTTGATGCTGCCTGCAAACTGGCTGCATCCGCGGGTATCAGCGTATTCGTTTCGGCTTCGAATGCGCAGCCCGTCTCGGCCGGCTTGAATGGGGCGACGCGCAATCCGCGCCGGACCAATGCTTCAGCCAGTCCACAGGCGACGAACGTCTTGCCCACACCCGTATCGGTTCCCGTAATGAGCAAGGATCTGGGATGCATCGCCGACACTCAGGAACCCGGTTGCGCAACCACTTCGCGGATCGATTCGGCCGTGGTTTCCACCATCCATTGGAGTTGTTCGGCCGTGGTGGACAGCGGAGGGTTCAGGATGATCACATCGCCCAGCGGCCGGATGAGGAGTCCGCGCTTCCTGGCCGCCAGGATCACTTTCACGCCCATGCGCCGGGCCATGGGGAAAGATCTGCGTTTCTCCACATCCTGCGCCAGCTCGATCCCAACCATATAGCCACATTGACGGATGTCGGCCACATGTGGAATCGATTGCACCGATTGAAGGAATCGAGAGAACTCCGGAATCCGTTCCTGCAATCGAGCGAGCACCGAGTCCTTCTCAAAAACCTCCAGCGATGCACCGGCGGCCGCACACGCAACGGGATTTCCCGTGTACGTGTGGCCATGGAAGAACGTCTTGCCTTCCTCGTAATCTCCCAGGAAGGCATCGAACACGTCCTGCGAGGTGAGCGTCGCCGCCAGTGGAAGCACCCCGCCGGAGAGCCCCTTGCCGAGGCACATCAAATCCGGCGAAATGCCGGCATGTTCACACGCGAACATCCGCCCGGTCCTGCCGATTCCAACGGCGACTTCGTCGGCGATCATCAGAACCCGATGCTCACGGCACAATCGGTGCAGTCCTTGCAGATACTCCACCGGATGATTCCACATGCCCGCCGCGCCCTGCATCAGCGGCTCCACGATCACCGCCGCCAGCCGGCGGGCGTTCTTACGCAACGTCTCCCCGGCCTCCTCCAGCGCATGCTGGACAGCCATCTCCATCGTCTCATTGCGGTAATAGCGGAAAAAGTGCGGCGGATTCAGTTTGAGCACGGGAAACAGCATGGAGCGGTACGGCCGGTCGAACCACTCCGAATAACCCACGCTCATTCCGCCCACGGTGTCTCCGTGGTAGGAATCGGTCAGACTCGCATAGAGGTCACGACCCGGCTCGCCACGATGCTGCCAGTACCCCATCGCCATCTTCAATGCCGCTTCCACCGCACTGGCGCCCGAGTCCGAGTAGAAGACCTTCTTCAGCCCTTCCGGGGCCAGATCGATCAGCCGCTTTCCCAACTCCGCGGCCGGGACGTTTACCAGTCCCAGCATGCTCGTGTGCGCGACCGCTTGCGCCTGGTTCGTGATGGCATCGACGATCTCCTTCCGGCCGTGCCCGTGGACCGTGCACCAGAGCGAGGAAACGCCGTCAAAGTAGCGGTTGCCCTCCGTATCGAAAAGGTAGTTCCCCTCCCCGCGTTCGATGATGACGGGCTCCTCAGCCAGCCACTCGCGCATCTGGGTAAAGGGGTGCCACAGATAGGTGTGGTCCCATTGTTTCAGTTGTTCCGTCCGATTCGTGCTGCTCATCTTGATGGAATGCCCGCCTTCCCTTCCCTGTTGTTCCGCATCCGTGCCGCCCGGCGCGGCGAGCGCAGCAGCGCCAACAAGCGGTCGAATGCTTCGGTCGCCTCCGCGATATCCGCATCGGTATGGGTCGCCATCGGCGTTACCCGCAGCCGCGCGGTTCCCTGTGGAACGGTCGGCGGACGAATCCCCTGAACGAACACTCCCTTGCCGAGCAGGTACCGGCAGGCCGCCATGGTTAGCCGGTCCTCGCCGATCACGACCGGCAGAATCTGACTGCCCGTGCTATCCGTGGGACCCAGCTCGAACCCCGCCGAGGCCAGCGCGCCGCGGAGCCTGCCGACGTTCCGGAACAGCGCCTGTCGGCGTTCGGGCTCGCTGCGCACAATGCGCAGAGCCTCCCGAGAGGCCGCCAGCACCGGCGGTGGCAGCCCGGTGGTGAAGATGAAGCTGCGGGCCCGGTTCACCAGAAACCGGATCAGGTCCCTGCTTCCGGCAACGTATCCTCCCAGGCTGCCCAGTGCTTTGCTGAAAGTTCCCATCTGGATATCGACCGCTCCCGTCAGACCCAGTTCCTCCACCAGTCCCGCCCCTGTTGGCCCGAACAATCCCGTTCCGTGCGCTTCATCCACCATCAGCTGGGCTCCATACTTTTTCGCCAGGAAGCTAATCTCCCTCAACGGCGCCAGGTCCCCGTCCATGGAGAAGACCGATTCGGTCAGGATGAGTTTCCTCCGTGCATTGGTCCGCGCGCGGAGCTTCCGCTCCAGGTCTTCCATGTTGCAGTGTCGGTAGATGACCGTCTCGGCCCGCGAGAGCCGCGCGCCGTCGATCAGGCTGGCGTGGTTCAACGCGTCGCTGAACAGGAGGTCGCTGGCGTCGAGCAATGCCGGGATGGTGCCGATATTGGCGTGATAACCGGACGGAAACACCAGCGCGGCCTCTGCGCCCTTGAACGCGGCCAGCTCCTGTTCCAGTTCCGCGCAGGGTTCGAGATTGCCACTGATCAGCCGGGAGCCGGTGGCCCCGCACCCGTATGTGTCGATAGCACGGGTCGCCGCCTGCTTCACGCGAGGGTCGGTCGCCAGTCCCAGATAGTTGTTGGAGCAGAGCAGCAGCACCTCCCGTCCGTTGATCCGGATGCGCGGGCCCGGCTCGCCGGTCAGGTTTCGCAGTCCGCGACTCAGCCCGGAACTCCGGATGGTGGCTAACGATTCCTGCAAGAAGGATGTACTGCTCTTGTTTTTGCTGTCCTGAACGGGTGATTGCATTGCGAACCTGAGCCCCAGTCCGGGTTCCGATGCTAGGCAGTGTCCTAAATCCGTGTCGCTATTGTCGCAGGGTTTTGACCGACCAAATTAATGACCGGATCAATTGAAAAAAATATATGGAATGAAAAGCCACGCCACATGTTGAAAGGTCAGTGCAACAACGAAACCGACAATAGCTCCTAATACGAGAAACAGCCATTCGCGAGCGATGATCCTCTTCCAATTGACAGCCATGCCATATCCATGATCTTTATCGAGGGTCTCGACGTTCTTTTCAATCACCCGGCCTTGCCCGCCGTCTCGACGGCAGGGGCTTTGCTGTTCGCCTGCGCGGTGATTCCCGGAGCGTACTCGGTATCCGGAGCGCCGGCCGGTGGCACCGACGGCGTGAAGCCCGCATCCTCCAACATTTGCAGATCCTGCTCGGGGATCTCGCCGCGCGTGGTCAGGTAATCTCCAATGAAAATCGAATCGGCGACATACAGGCCCAGCGGTTGCAGCGATTTCAGATGGTACTCGCGTCCTCCTGCAATCCGGATCTCCTTGGATGGATTGATCAGCCGGAAGAGACACAAGATGGCGAGACATTTCTGCGGGGTCAGATAATCCAGCCGGCCCAATTCTGTTCCCGCGATCGGGATCAGGAAGTTCACCGGGATCGAATCCACATCCATTTCCCGGAGCGACACGGCCAGATCCACAATCTGGTCGTCCGACTCGCCCATTCCCAGAATCCCGCCGGAACAGGGCGAGAGCCCCGCCCGCTTCACGGCTCCGAGCGTGTCCACCCGGTCCTTGTAGGTGTGCGTGGAGCAGACATCGTCGTGATAGGTCTCCGCGGTGTTCAGGTTGTGATTGATCCGCTCGGCGCCGGCATCCTTCAGCACCTGCGCTTCTTCCTCGCTCAACAGTCCCATGCAGCAGCAGACACGGAGCGGATAATTCTCCCGGATCTCCCGCACGGCCCCGGCAATATGATTCAGCTCCTTGGCCGTGGGCCGCCGGCCGCTGACCACGATGCAGTATGTGTGCGCTTTCGACTCCATGGCCTGCCGCGCCCCGTCCAGCAGCGTCTCCTTCGATTGCAGCGCATAGCGATCCACTCCGGAGGTGGACAGCACGGACTGGGAACAATACCCGCAATCCTCCGGGCAGAGCCCGCTCTTGGCATTGATCAGCATGTTCAGCTTGACGCGCTTGCCATGGTAATGCCGCCGGATGCGGTAGCAGGCCGAGATCAGATCCAGCAACTCCTCCTCGGGAACCGTGAGGACCTCCCGAGCCTCCTCACGGGTGAGCAGGCCGCCCTGCAAGGATCGTTCCGCCAGTTCCTGCCAATGCATTCTGATCTCCTTTTGAGTGGGTTGCCACACACCATACAGGCAATCGATCATTATACCCGTCTGGTGCAGGCGCACAAAGCCGGAAACGCCCCCTGTCCGTGGGTCCGTTTGAATTACGAGCCAGGGGGTTTCTAAATACTTCGCGACAAGGCAGGAGTTATTTCCCACAACGCCGTATCTCGGGAGCTTGGTGCGGCCACTTCTACGAGAAGCCGACGACACGACCATGTGCAAGGCAGTTGGGCAAACGGAGGCGCTCCCTCTGTGCGTCTTCCGCTGCTCGCCCACTCGAAAACGCTATAGCCGGGCCTAAAGGACGTGAGTACACTCTAAAAAAGAACGATAGGGATTCCTCTTGCGCCTAGTTGATACTTTTTGCGGCATCTGCGGCAATACCTGATTGAAAACAAGCTCATCACGCTGTAACAGCAGCGGGAGTACGAGGAATTCAGCCAACGCCGTATTTCGCGAAGTCCTCAGGGCTTGGAACCAGTGGGCTGTTCACGTGAGGGTCCACCGGGATATTGTGTTTACCGATATTTGCCCAATCCCGCTTGACCTCAGTGATGACACGCTCGGTCGCCCACGGTGAAATGGCGATGCCGGTCACCAGCTCTTTCAAAACGAAACGACAGCG
The DNA here is from genome assembly GCA_963662495.2 of Terriglobia bacterium. Lineage (GTDB taxonomy): Bacteria > Acidobacteriota > Terriglobia > 2-12-FULL-54-10 > 2-12-FULL-54-10 > SHUM01. The sequence goes on along the minus strand of CAXVYQ010000012.1, from coordinate 106,155 downwards.
CTTAAACTCGTGTACCGAGGGGTGTATCGGATTGAGGTCGTCCTGTGGCTCACGGTGAGGGAAGTTCGTCTCGCGGTAGTTCCTCGCCTGCCCGCCCTTTGGAGCAGGAGAACACAAGGCAATGCGAACCTCGCTCTCCCAAGTGAATTTCGTTCCCTTCGTGAACAAGAACTGGAGCAGATTGTAGCGGGTCATATCCGCATCGCCGTAGCGCACCTTGCCCATGTGCATTTCATCTGGGAATTGGCGTACTGCTTCCTGAAGGCGACCAAAGGTCGTTTGGACGGCTACGCCGTCCTTGGCGTACTGCTGCCACATCTGCATCTCGTGCTCTTTGCTGTAAAGGCTCCAGCAGTTCAGGAAAAACATCTCAGTGAAGAGCCGGTTAGAACCCTGGTGGTCGATGAGCGTTATCTCATCCCATACGTCGTGCCTCCGAAGGTTGAGTTTCTCTCGGACAAAATTGTCGGGAGGCAAACCCTCCTGCGGGTCGGTCCCCTTGAACAAATCACAGCGGCGTAAATAGATCTCCTCGTTCGCGATGAAGTCGCGGAACTTGTCCATGGCCATAAAGCGCCAGAGCGCCGCATCAAGAGGCGGGTCGGGCAGCTGATGGTCGTATGGCTTTAGCGGCATGTCTCAAATTTATCACCGCCCTACGTTCTCCTTGCCTCAAGTCGTCTTGACCTTCGTTAGACGCCGCGTGACCTTCACCACCACTTCACCATCAGCCCTATACAGGGGAACAACCCTTTGTGAAACAGTCCCCGTCACTTTACCTGGACGAAAAACGCGCTAGCCGTAGAGATGTGAATCTGGCAGCGGTCCCCAAGTCTACTTGTGGGAAGTTGGCCGATTACCCATGAGTAGCGGCGAAGTGTTTACCGGCCATGCAGGTGACAATTCGACCTGCGATTCAAACTGACCCACTACCAGGCCCCCTGTCCGTGGATTGGCGGCCGTTCGGGGATGGGGGATGAGATTTGGCTAGGGGAGTTTTTCCAGTTGTACGGTAGCGACAAGGCCGGCATTGTCGGTCTTTCGCTGAGCTTGCAGGGTCCGGAAATAATCCTGGTCGCTCAATTTCCGAAAAACCTTCCCGGCAATTTCAGAGGCGCGTGGCCCTCCGCCGAGTTTCACCCCGGTCCTCAGCAGCACGACGATGGCCAGCTTGCCGGGCCGGTCGCTGTATCCGGCGAACCAGCCCAGACGGTCGCGGTTCTGCGAGCAGGTGCCCGTCTTGTCGGCCATCTGTATGCCGGGCTGTCTGGCCCGCCGGGCAGTTCCGGTGAGCACGGCTTTCTCCATCCCTTCACGAACCGTCGCCAGGGAATCCTGAAAAGGCAGTACGCGTTTGATTCGCGGCACGAACGGGCCGGCCTGCCCCGGGTATTGCAGGTAATACAGCGTTCCGCCATTGGCCACCGCGCTGACGAAGGCGGCCAACTGGAATACCGTCATGGAAATTCCCTGCCCGAAACTGGCGATCTTGCCCACTCCGCCCTGCCGGGGAGACGGCGCCTTCTCGGGAAAGCCGCCGGCGGGTTCGAACTCGATCCCGATCCCGGCCCTCTCGCCAAAACCAAAAGTTTGCGCATAGGTTTGCATTCTTTCGAGCCCGAGTTTCCGGCCGAGTTCTTCGAAATATTGGTTGTTGGAGATTTCCAGCGCCCGATTCAAACTCAGGTACCACTTTTTGCCAAGCTTCAACCTCGTCTTGTCCTTTGCGATAATTCCTTCATTGCAGAGCCGCCAGCGCCACTGCCGGCTTGAACGCCGAACAGGGCTGGTATCCATCCTCAAACGCCGTTCTCTGGTTGACAATAGTCAGCACCCGGCCGGTCTCCGGGTCCACCACGATAATCGACCCCATCAGATTGCCCAATGCATCCGTAGCCGCCCGGCGGACGACCGGATCATCAAGGGTGGGGTTATCGTTTGCCGCCGGATCGCCGTAGGTGGGAAGCCTGCCGTTTTTGCTCCGAACCTGGCTCCGAACAGGGCTCCGGCGTGGCATGGGGAGTTGGTCCGTGGTTTTGGCGGTCGTCCGCTGTGCCGGTTCGGACGTTTCGGTGGAGGTGCTGGTAACCCTCCGGGAGCTAATCGATGGCTCGGCCGCCGTGCTGGCAACGATCCGCGCCCCGGCAGAGGAAACAGCGCGGACCGGGACCGTGTTCTGCGCCAGCGAGGTGGCGGGGGAAATTATGAGAAATAGGAATGTCGAAGCGAGGGAATGGTTCCGGATGGTGGCGAAGCTCATGCTGGAAATCTCATAGGTTGAAATTCGATCCGGTATCGGAACCGGCAAATCCTCTTAGCAATTAGTACCCGTCTATTCTCAATGCCTCCCTCCCGATATCCAAACTAATTTCTGTGCGCAGTTGCCGGGACGCAGAAGCACGGCGAACAGACAACATATTTTAAATGATTGGGTTAGGAGCGAAAAATGGCCGGGCGCGTATCAAATGGGTAACGCGCCGGAGTTGCGATCTTCGGCCGTGAAATCGTCGTAACGGCTGGTGCGGTTCCGCTGGCTATTTTTCAGCGGCGGGCGCGCCGTTGGTTTTCTTAATCAATCCCATGGCTTCGCGAACCTTCACTTCTACCTCATCGCGCATGTCCGGGTTCTCGCGCATGTAGGTGCGGGAGTTTTCCCTGCCCTGGCCGATGCGGTCCTTGCCGTAGGAGTACCAGGATCCGCTCTTGTCCACGATATTATTCACAACCGCCAAGTCCAGCAGTTCGCCTTCTTTGGAGATGCCTTCGCCATAGAGGATGTCGAACTCGGCATCGCGAAACGGGGCCGCCACTTTGTTCTTGACCACCTTGGCGCGGGTGCGGTTTCCGACCACGCGGTCGCCTTCCTTGATGGCCGCAATTCTTCGCACGTCCACGCGGACGGAGGAGTAAAACTTCAGCGCGCGGCCACCCGTCGTCGTCTCCGGACTTCCAAACATCACACCGATTTTTTCGCGGATCTGATTGATGAAGATCAGGCAGGTATTGGATTTGAAAACGATCCCGGTCAGCTTGCGCAGGGCCTGGGACATCAACCGCGCATGGAGACCCATGTGGGAATCTCCCATCTCCCCGTCCAGTTCCGCCTTGGGCACCAGAGCGGCCACCGAGTCCAGAACCACCACATCCAGACCGCTGGAGCGAACCAGCATTTCCGTGATCTCCAGCGCTTGTTCGCCGAAGTCGGGCTGGGAGACCAGCAGGCCTTCGATGTCCACACCCAACTTGCGGGCATAGTCCGGATCCATGGCGTGCTCCGCGTCAATGAAGGCGGCCATGCCTCCCTTCCGCTGCGCTTCCGCAATCACCTGCAGGGCAAGGGTCGTCTTGCCGCTCGATTCCGGGCCGAAGATTTCCACCACTCTTCCGCGGGGCATTCCACCCACACCGAGCGCGGCGTCAAAGGCAATGGACCCGGTAGAGATCACATCGACTGGCACAACTTCCTTTGTGCCGAGACGCAGGATCGAGCCTTTGCCGTACTGTTTTTCAATCTGGCTCATGGCCAGGTCCACTGCCCGGCTCTTGTCCGATTGCTTGTCCACCTGCTTTTCCGCCATGGCGCCCTCCGCTCGAAAGTTTTTCTCTTCTCAGTGCAGATGAAATACGAAGAAGTGTCGAATTATATAACAGCCAATGCCGTCCCGTCTCATCTTCGTCGCGGAATCCAAATATTCGGAATAATCAAAAGATTCCAAGCTATCGAATCTATCAAATTACAATTACGGTGCTTTTGTGAGGTCTTTTGGGTCATTCAAGTCATCCGGCGGGTCATTCGGAGGAAATTTCCGAGCAGCCGCGCGCCCGTGCCGGTCAGGATGGATTCGGGATGAAACTGCACGCCCTCCATCGGATATTTTTTGTGGCGGAGACCCATCACGACTCCGGCCGCGGTCCGGGCCGTGACTTTCAGCGAGGTGGGAACCGATCCGGGATCGATCACGAGGGAATGATACCGGCCGGCCTCCAGTTTTCCGGGCAAATCTTCAAAGATCGTTTTCCCGTCATGGAGGATCTCGGTCGCTTTCCCGTGAACCAGCTCAGTCGCCCGGACGACGCGCGCGCCGAAGACCTGCCCGATCCCCTGATGGCCAAGGCAGACGCCGAGCATGGGCAGCTTTCCAGCAAAGTGGCGAATCGTCTCCAGCAATATCCCGGCCTTCTCCGGCCGGCCCGGTCCGGGCGAGAGCACCAGCGCGCGGGGCCGCAGCGACTCGATCTCGGGAACCGTGATTTCGTCGTTGCGGGCGACTTCGAGTTTCGCTCCCATCTCTCCCAGCATCTGGACCAGGTTGTAGGTGAACGAGTCGTAGTTGTCGAGAACAAAGATCATCGCGGCCTCACCCGGCCCGGGTCCCCATGAGCCATATCGATTGCCTGCAGCATGGCTTTGCCCTTGTTCATCGTCTCCTCATACTCACGCTCGGGGACCGAGTCGGCCACAATCCCCGCGCCCACCTGCACATAGGCCTTTCCCTTGCGGATCACGATGGCCCGGATCGCGATGCAGGAGTTCAGGTTCCCCGACAGGTCGTAGTAAAGAACCGTGCCCGCATAGATGCCACGGCGGGTTGGTTCCAGTTCCGAGATGATCTGCATCGCGCGGACCTTCGGCGCGCCGCTGACGGTGCCGGCAGGAAAGCAGGCCCACAAGCTGTCCCAGGCGTCGAGGCCTTTCCGGAGCTTGCCGCGAACGCTGGAAACCAGATGCATCACATGGGAATATCGCTCGACGAACATCATCTCCGGAACGCGCACGCTGCCGTATTCCGAGACCCTGCCCACATCATTCCGGGCCAGGTCCACCAGCATGACGTGCTCGGCCCGCTCCTTTTCATCCGCCAGCAACTCCTGCTCCAGGCGCTTGTCCTCCTCCACGCTCGCTCCCCGCGGCCGCGTTCCGGCGATGGGACGATACTCCACATCATCGCCGCCGACCTTCACCAGCATCTCGGGCGATGAGCCCAGTACGCTGGCATCCCCCAACTGCATGTAGAAAAGATAGGGCGCCGGATTCACCCGCCGCAAGGCCCGGTAGACTTGGAACGGGTGTGCCTCAATATCGGTTTCCAGGCGCTGGGAAAGGACTACCTGAAAGATATCCCCCGCGCGGATATGGCGTTTCGCTTTCCGTACGCTGTCCAGGAACTTTTGTCGGCTGATGTTCGAACGAATCGCCGGAACGCGCCGGCTCGATCCGGTTGAACGGACAGTGGCCTTCGGAATCGACAGCGGGCCTTGCAAAGCCTTTTCGATCTTTGCTATTTCCAGCTCCGCGTACCGGTAGGCTTGCTGCAGAGCTGCCTGGGATCTGCTCTCCGGACTCGGGACATTGCAGACAATCCAGATCTGATGTTTGACGTGATCGAAGACCAGGACGTTGGAGTAGAACATCAGGACCGCATCCGGCATGGGCTGCGCCGGGCCGGAGTTTTCCAGCAGCGGCAGGGGAACCGGTTCCCGCATCGCGATCATGTCATAACCGAGGTAGCCGACCGCGCCGGAGGTAAAGGGCGGGAGTTCATCGGAAGGCGCGACCCGGTAGTCGGCAAAAATCTCCTTGGACAGCAGGTCGAAATCCCCATGGATTACTTTTCTCTGTCCAGCGACCTTGAGTTCGATTTTCCCTAGCCCCTTATTTGCAAGCTGGTCCTGGTCCATCCAGAATCGCAGCATCAGGACGGGGTCGGCTCCCATGAAGGTGTAACGTGCAATGGTCTCTCCGCCTTCGACGCTTTCAAACAGGAAGGAATACCGGTCCTGGGGTTTCGCCCTTGGCTTCGCCCAGTGTGTCAATTTCCAGTATGCGGAAACAGGAGTCAGCAAATCCGCTGGAACGCTTCTCCACACCTGTACCCATTTGGCCTTCCGGGATGACTTTACAAACGATTTATAATCAGATTGTTCCATTGTATTTATTAAAGTATAAATGCACTGACTTCGCTTCGCGGTCAGTGCATTGAGGGCCGCGCGGCGCAGGCGGGCCACCGGAGCCTTTTGTCCGGTCCAGTATTCGATCTGCCGGGCGGCCTGGGCCAGGTACATCTCCAGCCCGGTGATCGTTCGGATGCCCTTCTCCGTTGCCATCCGGAGCAACCGTGTCTCGACGGGATTATAGACCAGATCGAAAACTGTCCCGGCCCGCAACTGCTCCGGGAGCAGCAGGCAAGTCTCCACATCGGGCCACATGCCGACCGAGGTGGCGTGAATCATCAGATCGAAATCGGTGCTTTCGAGTGAAGACCATTTGAGCGGCGTGGCTCCCATCTCCAGCGCCAGCCGGTTTACCTTGCGCGGGTTTCGTCCGGCAATGGAAACGTTGCGGCAGCCCAGCCGCCCGAGCGCAACGAAAGCCGCCCGCGCGGCGCCGCCGTTGCCGAGGATGAGCGCGCGGAATGTTTTAGGGAGCTTCCCCAGGGGGGACAAACGGTACCGGGTCCGCAGCGGCATCTCGATACCGGCAACATCGCTGTTGGTCGCCTCCCACCGGCCCGCCCGGTATCGCAATGTATTGGCGGCTCCGACGGCCTGAACCAGACGGTCCGTGCGGTCCACATGGCGCAGAATCGAGACCTTGTGCGGAACAGTAACGCTGACACCGGCCAGTGGGTACCGACTAGTCGCACTGGGAAAATCCCGAAGGTCTTCAGCGACCAGCGGCAGATAGACGGCGTCGAGCTTCAGAGAACGGAAGGCCGCATTGTGGACCGCCGGGCTGATGGACTGGGCAACGGGGCTGCCCAGGATTCCGTAGAGCTTTGTCTGCTGGGTTAACCGATGGACACGGAATCTGTTCCGCATCCATTCGTAATCAAGCTGGCCGGGCGCGGGTATCGCCCGCTCGCCCGCGGGAGTTGCATAAACACCCGCAGGAGCCGCATAAACAAATGCCCCGCCATGGGCCAGACTGAGAATGCGGCTGGGAACTCCCGGCTCCCCCATGCAGAAGGCGATCCAGCGTCCGGCCTGCTTCGGGTCTTGCTGACCGGCCCGTTCGGAGCTTTTCTGAATTGCGTCGAGCAACTCCAGCACAGCGCAGTTATCCCTCTGGCGGGTGGCCGTGGGGACGAGTTTGTAATAGTCGGCGGGGAATCTCCTCAACCGCCGTGCCACGCTCCTGAGCGGCGGTGTACGCTCGAAATCATGGAAAGACAGGACCACCCGGCCGATCTCTCTGAGATGGGCGACTTTTCGAAGCCCGGCCTGCTCGGCCGACTCGATCTCCAGATCGATCAGATGAGCGCCCGCCCGGGACGCGGCCTCCAATATCTGGAACTGGCGGGCGAGGGTTCCGCGAAATTTGCCGCCGTTCGCCTTTCGCCGGCAGGTGACTATGACGATGATTGCATCGCCCTGGGCGAGCAGTTCCGGGATCAGGGCAATGCCATCCTCCGGCCGCGTGAGCCAGTCCAGACGCAGCTCAATGAAACGGCTGGACCGCAGCGCATGGCGCGCTGTGGTAGCCATCTGCTGGGCACTTACGCCGGCGATGGTGATGCAGATGGGCGGGAGACGGAGCTGGCGTCCCCGGCTTGGTTGAGTCATGAAGAATCTCCGCGCCTCTAACTATATAATCATATCGCAGCCGGGTAGTCATAGCTCAGGCGGCAATCATCACTTCGCCGGGTAGTCATAGCTCCGCCGGGCTTGGGCAGTGGAGCACAGCAGAGGGGCGAGCCGGGGCGGTGAGAGATGGCGAGATTAGACAGCGGGGAAAATGCGGCATGCTAATATCCAGGTAATATCCGGAGGGTAATATCCGGCAAGCGGATGGAACCGGGTTCTTTTCGCGGGCAGGTGCAACCCCGCGGGGCTGCCGGAATCCAATAATGTGTAAACTGTGCTCCACGGGGTTGGAACTGTGTACCACAGTGGATGGATGTGATAGTTTGAGTGCAGATTATTTGAATACAGATCAAATGGACACGGATAATTCATGTTCCGGCAAGTTCCGGCGCGGCGGGTTAAAGACAAAAAGTTTGCTGAGGTTGACAGGACTCCTGATTCTGCTGACGGGAGCGGGATGGGCCATGCAGCGGCTTCCCCCACCGGGGGTGCTGGATTCCATGGTGGCGCTGCCGGCGGGTTCAGAGGCGCCTGCGAGCGAGTTCGAGTATGTCTTCAGCCGACTGGCCCATTACTCGCCGGGATTTTCCCTCAGCGAAGACGGGCAGGCCTGGGCGACCGATTACCCCAAAGCCGACCGTCAGTTCCTGCAGGGACTTCTGCGCTACACGGCCATTCAGGGGCGCCGGGAGGAACAGGTCCTGCGGCCGATGGACTCCGAGTTGTATGGTTTTCCGTTTCTGTATGCCGTGGAGGTCGGCTACATGCAACTGACCGACGAAGAGGCCACGCGGCTGCGAGAGTATCTTCTGCGCGGCGGGTTTCTATTGGTGGATGACTTTCACGGGACGCAGGAATGGGATCGCTTCCAGCGACAGATACGGAAAGTGTTTCCGGACCGCGAGATCGTGGACGTGGATGCCTCGGACCCTGTGTTTCACTGCTTTTTCGATATCCATGAACTGTTTCAGGTTCCCGGCTTGCAGTATCTTTACAGCGGCAGGAAATATGAAAAAGATGGCTATGAGGCCCGGTACGCCGGGATTTATGACGATAACGGGCGCATCATGGTGATGATAAACTTCAATGTCGACCTGGGCGACGCCTGGGAGTGGGCGGACTTGCCGGAGTATCCGGAGCAGTACACATCCATGGCGTATCGCTTAGGCGTGAACTATATCGTCTACGCGATGACGCATTAGCGGCCAGGCCGCGGAGCGGACCCGGAATGGGTGAGACCCTCTTTCAATTTCTGTTCAAGTATCCGGCGGTGGCCTTCGAGCGCGGACGAATGGCGTTCGCATCGGGATGGCCGGGCTGGTTGCTGGCGCTGCTGATCGTGGCGGCGTTCGCCGGGATTGGATGGCATCTGCGGCGGAGCAAGCCGCAGTTGTCGAAGGCGGCGCTGGGTTTCGTCTGGATGGCGCAGGCGCTGACTATCTCGATACTGATCGTGCTGCTATGGCGGCCGGCGCTGATCCTCTCGACCCTCGTTCCGCAAAGAAACGTGATCGGGGTGCTGGTGGATGACTCGGCGAGCATGGCGCTCCCGGACGGGGAACGGACACGGATCGAGCGGGTGCGCGAGGCGCTGGGGGAATCCAGTCCGCTGCTGTCTGAACTGGGTGAGAACTTCCAGGTGCGCACCTTCTCGTTTTCCGACCAACCACGGCGACTGCAATCGATGGAGGACCTGACCGCTCAGGGCGCCTCCTCGCGGCTCGAGGATTCCATCGCAGGCGTCTACTCCGAACTGCGGCACCTGCCTCTGGCCGGACTGGTGGTGGTCACCGACGGCGCGCAGAATATTGCCAGCACAACTGGCGGCGACATGCAGGAAATTCTGGCGCGGAAGATTCCCATCTATACGCTGGGCATCGGGGAGACCGAGAACTCGCGGGACATTCAGATCGATGAGCTATCCCTGCCGCGGACCGCTCTGCCGGACTCCATGATCTCGGGCGGCGTTACCATCCGGCAGAGGGGCTATATCGGGCGGAAGGCGAAGCTAGAGGTACGCGAGGGGAACCGGCTTCTGAAGAGTCAGGAGATCGAGTTCGGGCCTGCTCCGATTGAAACCGTTACTTTGAACTTCACGCCGCAAACAATAGGAATCAGGGAGTATACCGTATCAATTTATTCGGATTCCCTTGAGGAGTTTAACACCCGGAATAACTTTCAGTCCCGGGTGGTGGAGGTGCGCGAACAGGCCGCGAAGATCCTTTATATCGAAGGCGAGCCGAGGTGGGAATACAAGTTCATCCGGCGGGCGGTGGAGTTGGATTCCAGCTTGCAGGTGGCCAGCATTCTGCGTACCTCGGAGAATAAATTCTACCGGCAGGGGATTGAAAATGCGGCCGAGCTGGCCGAAGGCCTCCCCGAGCAAAAAGAGCTGTTCGAATACGACGGGTTGATTATCGGGAGCCTGAATGCGGCCTTCTTCTCGCCACAACAGCAGAGGGAAATTTTCGAATTCGTGAGCCGACGGGGCGGCGGGCTGCTGTTTCTGGGGGGCCGTTACGCGCTGGGCGAAGGCGGTTATCAGACCAGCAATCTGGCGGACCTGATCCCGGTGGATTTGATTCCGGCGCATGGGATGACGAAACTGAACCGGGCGCGGGCCCAATTCCAGCCGACGGCGCGGGGGGCGGAACGGATTCAGCTCTCCGACGACGAAACCCTCAACCGCGAGAACTGGGCTGCACTACCCGCGCTGGGAACCTATCAGGAGACCGGCGAGCCGAAGCCGGGCGCGGTGGTGCTGGGCGAGGCGGTTACGGAGCAGGGTAAGCGGTTCCCGATCCTGATCGCGCAGCGGTTCGGACGGGGACGCACGGCGATATTCGCCACGGACGGTTCGTGGCGCTGGCGCATGGAGCTGGACTCGTCCAACCACTCGCATGAATTCTTCTGGCGGCAACTGCTCAGCTCCGTGGTGGAAGACACGCCTCCCTTCACGAGCATCGAGACCGAAAAGCCGCTCTATGCCGATGAAACAAGGGTGCGGTTCCATGCGCAGGTTCACGATGAAAACTTCGAGCCGGTGAATGGGGCCAACGCCGTGGCGACAATCCATACACCGGACGGAAGGTCGGAAGAATTGACCTTGCAGCACGCGGTGGAGGAGGACGGCGTCTTCTGGGGTGAGTGGGACGCCATAGAGCCGGGCGTTTACCGTGTGGACCTGAAAGCCACCTTGGGCGAGAAAGAGATCGGCACCGGGACCTCCTTTTTCCAGCGCGCGGACGGAATCCTGGAGAGCTTCTCTTCGGAGCAGAACGTGGCGCTGCTGCGGAGGCTGGCCGAGGAGACCGGCGGGCAATACTATCCGCTGGAAGATGCCGCCGCGCTGCCGGAACATCTGACCTATTCCCCGGCCGGGGTATCGGTCCCCGAGGTCCGGGACCTGTGGGATATGCCGATCTGGCTGCTCCTGCTGCTGGGACTGAAAGGCACGGAATGGACTTTGAGGAAGTCATGGAAGACCGTATGAGTAAATCGGATCAGTTCTCCTTCCCCGCGTTCGGCCCCGCGGCCGGCCGCGCGGCCGGGGTCCTGACTGCAAACACGGTCCGGGTTGGGGTGGCGGCTTTGCTGCTCGCCTGCCCCTGGAGCGCGACTGCCCAGATTATCGAACAAGAGATTGGCGAGGGCCAGATCGGCGAAGAAGCCTCCAGCGGCGGGGACACCTATGCCGTGGTGATCTCGGGACTCGGCGGCGACCCGGATTACGCAAAGATGATCGATGGCTGGGGGAAGGACCTCTCCACCGCTTTGAATAGCGGCGGCGTGGCCCCGGAGCGGCTCTACTGGCTGAGTGAGAAAAAGACGCCGGACAGCTACGCGGAGGCCAGTCGGGAACGGGTCCAGCAACTGCTGCGTAAACTGGAGCAGGAAGTGAAGCCGGAAGACATCTTCCAGCTCTATCTGATCGGGCACGGCAGCTACGACGGCTACGAATACCGGTTCAATATCCCAGGGCCGGACTTCAGCGCCGAGGAGTTGGGCGGGTGGCTGCAAGGGATCAGTAGCGAGCGCCAGCTCATTGTCAACATGACCAGCGCCAGCGGCGCCGCCATCATTCCCCTGCGCAAGAAAGGACGCGCCCTGATCACTTCCACGGCCGCCGGACAGGAGCGCAATTTTTCCGTCTTCGCCCGCTATTTCGTGGCGGCGGTGCAGGACGATGCCTCCGATGCCGACAAGAACCAGGCCATCTCGTCGCTGGAGGCGTATCGCTACGCCACGCGCGAGGTTGCCCGGTACTACGAATCGATGAAGCGTCTCGCCACCGAGCATGCCACTATCGAAGACCTGGGAGATAGCGACGGGGCACGGGAAGCGACGCCGGAGACGGGGCAGGGATTGCTCGCCGCAGCCATCGTGGTGCGGCGGCTGGGCCAGGCGCGCGCGTCCGCTGACACGCCGCAGATCCGGCGGCTGCGGGCACGAAAGCTCACAGCCGAAGAGGCCATCGAGCAACTGAAGTATGCCAAGGCCTCCATGGAGACGGGTGAATATTTTCAGAAGCTGGAGCAGTTGCTGGTCAATCTGGCGCAGATACAGGCAAGACTCGACGAACTGGAAGGCCAATAAATTTCCGGAGAGATTTCAGTGAGGCTGAAACAAATAGCACCCGGCCCGCAACAGCCTGGGATTCGCCCTGCGGTTACCGGCAAGAGGATCATCGGCGCGATGCTGGCATGTCTCCTGTTCGGCTCCGCAACAACACAAGCCGCATTCGAGGAAGAACTGAACCTGTACCGGCAGGGCAAGTACGGGGAGGCCGTCGGCCGACTGGAGGATTCCCTGGCCCGCGGCCAGGATGTCGCCGGGGCGCTGCCACTGCTGCTCGCGATCCTCATCGAGACGGGCGAATATGAGCCGGCGCGGGACCGGGGCCTGCGGTATCTGGAAAACCAGAGCGCGCCGGAGGGCCGGATTGAGGTCAGCATCCAGGTGGCCCGGGCGCTGATCGCTCTGGGTGAATACGCGGAAGCCGAAGCTCTGGCCGGTCCCATCGACACGCCGGAATCACTCTGGCTCCGGGGCACGCTGGCCGACCGGCGGGGTGAGAGGGCCGTGGCGGATGAGATGTATTCCCGCGCCGCAGGTGGGGTCTCGGAGATCGCCTCGCTCGGTGTTTCCGGTCAGCTGGGGGTGGTGGATTCCCTCATCGCGCTGGGCCAGTACCGCGAAGCCAATGATCTGTTCCGTGCCCTGACCGAGCTTCATCCGGCGAACCCGGAGATCAAAGCCCGGTGGGGCCGGCTCATGGCGCGGAAGCACAATCCGGGCGATGCGGAGGCGTTGTTCGGCGAGGCGCTGCAGATGAATCCCCGCCATCCTGGAGCGGTGATGGGCATGGCGGAGCTGGCCGCGGGCGGCTGGGACAATAAGGCGGTGGAGCTGATCGAGCAGGCCCTCGCAGTGAATCCACAGCTCACCGAGGCCCGGCTGCTCTCCGCCGGCATCTATCTGGAACAGGAAAAGTACAATGAGGTGGCCGGGCAACTCGACGCTGTCGACCGCGTGAATCCGAATTCGCTGGAAGCCTGGTCCTACCGCGCGGCGCTCGAGTATCTGAGCGACAACGACGCGGAAGCGGATAACCAGTGGATCGAGCGCGTCCTCGCAGTGAATCCCGGGTATGGCAAAGTGTTCGAGCTGATCGGTGATTTTCTCGTCATCCGCCGCCAGTACAAAGAAGCCGGCGTCTTTTATCAGCGGGCGCTGGATCTGGACGACCGGCTGGAGGATGCCCGCTCCCATCTGGGCATCAATCTGTTTCGCCTGGGAGAGGAAGAGCAGGCGCGGCGGGTGCTGGAGGCGGCTTACGACCGCGACCCGTTTAACATCTGGACGGTCAATACGCTGCGCCTGATGGACAGCTTCTCGCAGTTCGATTCCTTTGAAACGGACCGCTTCCGCGTGAAGCTGCACCAGAAGGAATCCAAGCTGTTGCGTCCCTATGTGGAGGAGATTCTGGACGAAAGCCTGACGAGCCTGACGACGCGGTACAAATACACACCGCCGGTGAAGGTCATCTTCGAGATGTATCCGAACCACGAGGACTTCGCCGTGCGGACGCTGGGCCTGCCGGGCCTGGGCGCGCTGGGCGCCTCCTTCGGCCCCGTGGTGGCGATGGACTCGCCGGCGGCCCGAGCCACTGGAGAGTTCCACTGGGGCAGCACGTTGTGGCACGAGCTGGCGCATGTGATCACGCTGGGTATCACGGCCAACCGGGTGCCGCGCTGGTTTACCGAGGGACTGTCCGTATATGAAGAAGCCCATGCGCGTCCCGGCTGGGGAGACCCGATGACCATGGGTCTTGTCCAGGCGCTGCAAACGCACGGACTCGTGCCCATGAGCGAGCTGAACGGCGTCTTCGTCCGTCCGCAGTATCCGAACCAGGTGGTCTTCGCCTATTTTCAGTCCGGCATGATCTGCGAATTCATCATCGAGCAGCACGGATTCGGGAAGATTCTGGAGATGCTCCAGGCCTACAGGGACCGGAAAAACGACGAGGAAGTGTTCCGGGAAGTCCTGGGAACAGGACTGGAGGATTTCGACAGTCAGTTTCGCGAATTCGCCCGCGAGAAGACCTACGGCTTTGCCGCGGCTGTCGAACTGGACATGGAGCCAGACCTGCATGAAGGCATGCATGTAGAGATGCATGAACCTGAGGGGGGTGAGTCTGGCGAGGATACTCCGGAGGGCGTGGAGATCTCCGTCCTGCCGGACGATCCATCCGACCAGCCATCCGTCCCGGAGGATTTTCTCGGCAAGCTGAGGCAGGCCGCCGAGTTCCGGGAAGAGGGAGAGTTCGACCGGGCCATGGAGCTGGCCGAGGAAGCCAAGGCCCAGTTCCCGCTCTATGCCGGCATTGGAAATCCTTACGAATTGCTGGCGAATATCTATCTGGCGCAGGATAATAAGCAGGCCGCTCTGGAGCAGTTGCAGGAGTGGTTCCACCAGCGCGGCAGGAATCCGGAAACGTTTCGGAAGCTGGCCGACCTGCAGGCCGAGCTCGGCAGGAAGCCGGACGCCATCCGGACTCTGGAGGAGTCGCTGCAGGTCTCCATGTTCAGCGTGGAAACGCACGAAACCCTGGGCAGGTGGTTGCTGGAAAGCGAGGATTCCGACAAGGCCGTGCGTGAGTTTCGCGCCGTGTTGGAGATGGACCCCGCCGACAAGGCACAGGCCCACTACCGGCTCGCCACCGCTTACTGGGAGCTTTCCGACCGGGCCAATGCACGCGAGCAGGTGCTGACGGCGCTGGAGATTGCTCCCGGTTACAGGGATGCGCAGAAGCTGCTGCTGCAATTGAGAGAACAGTAATTACATCCAAGCAAAGGACGGAGTGAAAATGTCCCTTTCCACCACACCGGAGATTACAGAGAGCAACATTCGCGAGCATTTGGAGAAGCTGCACCAGTACCGGAACGCGATTCTCGGACAGGTCCGGCGCGCCGTCATCGGTCAGGAGGATGCCGTCAATCAGGTGCTGGTCGTGCTCCTGGTGGGCGGCCACACGCTGATTACGGGCCTGCCCGGTCTGGCGAAAACTCTGCTGGTGAAGTCGGTGGCCGCGGCCATGGGACTTTCCTTCCACCGCGTTCAGTTCACCCCGGACCTGATGCCGACCGACATTACCGGCACCGACATTATCGAAGAGGACATCAAGACAGGGCACCGAACCTGGAAATTCGTTCCCGGCCCGATCTTTGCGCAGGTGGTTCTGGCGGACGAAATCAACAGGACGCCTCCCAAGACCCAGGCCGCGATGCTGGAGGCTATGCAGGAGCACAGCGTTACGGTCCTGGGCAGGACCTACCAGCTCGAAGAGCCGTTTTACGTCCTGGCCACGCAGAATCCCATCGAGCTGGAAGGGACTTACCGGCTGCCGGAGGCGCAGCTCGACCGCTTCATGTTCAACATCGTCATCAACTACATGAGCGAGCGGGAGATGATAGAGGTGGTGAACGCCACGACCGCCGGTGAAACCAGCTCACCAGAACCCATTACCAACACAGAGGAAGTGCTGCTATTCCAGCAGCTGATCCGAAAGATCCCCATCGCGGAAAGTATTACACGCTACGCCGTCCATCTGGTCCGGGCGACGCGGCCCACCGATGAGTCGGCGCCGGAGTTCATCAAAAAATATGTGAACTACGGCGTCAGCGTCCGCGCCGCCCAGTACCTGGTGCTGTGCGGTAAGGCCCTGGCCGCGCTGGATGGCCGGCACAATGTCTCCATCGCGGATATCCAGAAATTGGCGGCCCCCATCCTGCGGCACCGGATTCTGCCCAACTTCCACGCCGAGTCGGACGGCGTTACAACGGACGAGCTGGTGGAAAAACTGATCGCAGCCGTCCCGGAGCCTTCGTCAGGATTGGCATGAGCTTTCTCGATAAATTTCCGTCGCTGAAAGATGCCGGGCAGTTCGCCGGCTCGAAGAGCCGCGGCGGCGAGCAACGCGCCGGCAGCGGCGGTCAGAGATTCCTCGACCCGAAGACTCTGGCCCGCATCTCCAGCCTGCAACTGGTTGCCCGGACGGTGGTGGACGGGTTTCTCACCGGGCTGCATCGCTCCCCGTTCCCGGGCGTGAGCGTCGAGTTTGCCGAGTACCGGCCCTACAGTCCCGGGGATGACCCGCGCTCCATCGACTGGAACGTTTTCGCGCGCTCGGACCGGTACTATCAGAAGCAGTATCACGGCGAGACGAACTCCGAGCTCCATGTGATCCTGGATGCCAGCGCCTCCATGGGATACCGGGCGCCGGAGGCCGATCCGGAAGCCCTGACCAAGTTCCAGTACGCATGCTTCCTGGCGGCCTCGCTGAGCTATTTTTCGATTCAGCAGCGCGATGCCACGGGCCTGCTTCTGTTCGACACAGAAATCCGCGAGAGCCTCCCGGCCCGCATGCGCACGGGCCAGCTTTCGCGTATCCTTCATATTCTGGACAAGGCCAGTCCGGGCCAGCGGACGGATCTGGCCAGTACGCTGCAGACGGTGGGAAGTTTCCTGCGGCGTCGCGGCGTGGTGGTGCTGATCTCGGATTTCTACGAACAGCCGGAACGCATGCTGGGCGCGCTGCGGGCGCTGCAGTTTGGCGGAAATGATCTGATCCTTTTTCACCTGCTCGACCCGTTCGAGCTGGAGTTCAATATGGAGTTGCCCGTGCTGCTGGAGGATCTGGAAACCAACGAGTTGCTGGAGGTCATTCCTGAGAAGGCCGGTCCCGCTTACCGGCAACTGCTCCAGGACCACATTGCGACTCTGGGCCAGGAGTGCCGCTCCGCACGGATCGATTACCAGGTCCTGGACACCTCCAGGCCCCTGGACTACGCCTTGTTCAGCTATCTGCTGGCACGGCAGCGCGGAATGTAGACCAAGAGGTACATGATGCAGTTTCTCTCTCCCTTGTTTCTGCTCGGCGTCCTCACCGTCGCCCTGCCGCTCTGGGTGCATCTGATCCGGCGCCAGCAGGCGCGGCGGCTCCCCTTCAGCTCTCTGATGTTCCTGCGCAGGGTTCCGATCAAATCGACTTCCCGCAAGCGGCTCACGCACCTGCTGCTGCTGGCCGCGCGATGCGCGCTGATCATTTTGATCGCCCTGGCCTTCGCACGTCCCTTCCTGCCCGGCCGCACGTTCGACATTCTCGGCTCCTCCGGCAGCCGCCACCATGTCATCCTGCTGGACACCTCGCTCAGCATGCAGGCCGAGGACCGCTGGACGCAGGCGCTCGCCGGGGCCCAGCAGGCCATCGACGGACTCAGAGAAGGTGAAGTCGCGCAAATCATCACCTTCTCCTCCGATTTCCGGATTCAGAACCTGCCCACATTCGACCGGGCCGCCTTGCAGACCACACTCAACGCCATCGAGGCCACCTCCTCCACCACCTCCTTCGAACAGGCTTTTCGGGCCATCGAGCGCGTCCAGGAGGAGACGCAGCGCCCGCTGGCCGTAACGCTCATCTCCGATATGCAGCAGTCCGGCACAGCCGATCTCATCGGCAACCTGGCCACCCCTGTCGTCTCGGAGTTCGAAGTCGTCGATGTCGGTTCCCAGAACCTGCCGAACTGGACGGTGGAGGACGTCCGCGTGCGCCCGCTGGTCTTTCAGTCCCGTTACCCGGAGCGGCTCCTGGTCCGGTTGCGCGGGCACGCAACCGCCAGCCAGGCCAAGGAAGTCGAGCTCACACTCACAGGCCGGTCCATTCAGAAGAAGAGGGTCCAGATACCCGAGTCCGGCGTCGCCCTGGTGGAGCTCGATCCGTTCGACGTTCCGGTAGGCGTGAATCGCGGCGAGGTCCGTCTCCTGCCCGCCGATGGACTGCCGGCCGACGATGTTTTTTACTTCACGCTGGAGAGGCGCAACCAGCTTCGCCTGCTCTTCCTCCGCGAGCCGGGCGAGGAAAACGAACTCTACTATTTCCGCAACGCGCTGGCCGCCGAGCCGGATTCTCCCTGGTTCATTGAGGTGCGCTCCCCCGGCCAGACGCCCGCCTACCCTTTGAATCAATATGCGGTCGTCTTTCTCAGCAACGTCGGGAGGATCTCCGATTCTCTCGCCAGCCAGATTCGCGCGATGGTCGAGCGCGGTGGCGGACTGATCGTCAGCATGGGCAGCCGCTTCCCTTCTCCGCCTTTGGAAAAACAGTTCGAAGACCTGTGGCCCGCCCGCGCGCTCAATAAAAAGCTGCTCACTCGCGATGCCGAGCGCTTCGTCCAACTGGGCGAATTCGACCGCGACCACCCGGTTTTCCGCGACCTGGAATCCAGCGGCGCCGACTCGCTGCGCGCCGTGCAGGCCTACGGGTACGTCCAGCTTGAACCGCAGAGCAACATCCTTCTACGTTTTGCCAATGGCGACCCGGCGCTGGCCGAAAAAGCCCGGGACGCGGGCCGCGTGCTTTTGTTTGCCTCCTCTTTCGACAATGTCTGGAGCGACTTCCCGCTTCATCCGGTCTATCTTCCGTTCCTTCATAACCTGGTGCGCTACGCCGGCCACTTCCCGAGCACGCCATCGTCCTACCGTATTCCCAGCACCATCGCCCTGGCCAGCTTTCTGGGACGTGGGCAACTCGCGTCGGAGAACTTCGTCTGGGACGTCGCGCGGCCCGATGGCACGCGCGAGATGGCGCTCGAACAGGAACAGCGGCCCGACTACCTGGTCCTGTCGCAACCCGGCTTCTACGAAGTAACCGAGCGCGAAGGCAAACATCTGATCGCCTCCAATATCGATCCGGGTGAATCCGATCTCCGCCAACTGGCCCGGGAAGACCACGATCTGCTGGCGACCGAAGTCTCGGTTGCCACTGGAGCCGGGGTGCCGGTTACTGCACCCGGGTCGGAAAAACAGCAATCAATTTGGTGGAGTCTGATCCTGATTGCCGTTATGATTGCCATAGCGGAATCTCTTTTGGCAAATCCCTTTTTAGGACCACGACGGGTGGTCGTCCCACAAGAAGGGATCGGGGAGGGTGTGGATGTCCGTTCATGAGCAGGTCCGGGAATACCTCCAGCAGGTCCGTCGGCGCATCCAGTGGCAAAAGGTAGCCCACGGGCTGGGCGTCTGCGGAATCGTGGCCCTTGCTTCTACGGTGATCGTCGTCCTTCTGGCCAATGCCTGGAACTTCTCCGAACCCGCCGTCGGTCTTTTCAGCGTCGTGCTCTGGCTGACCCTGGCGATCGCAGCCTATCTGTTTCTGGTCCGGCCCCTGCTCCGCAGGATCAGCGATCATCGCCTGGCCCGCTTCGTGGAAGAAAGCAATCCGCAGTTTCAGGACCGGCTGGTAACGGCCGTCGATCTCTCCGAGCATCCAGCCGATGACGCCTCGCAGCGGTTCCTGCAGGAACTGGTCGGCCACGAGGCGCTGGAACGCACGCCGGAAGCCCCGCCCAGCAGACTGGTTGATCCGAAGAAAATCTGGCGGCCTCTGCTATGGGCCGGAGGGTCGCTGGCCATGATTCTCCTGCTGGGACTGTTCGGTCCCGGCATCTTCCGATACGGCACGAAGGTCCTCTGGATCGGGTGGGCGCAGGCCAAGGTCAATCCGCTTTACTCCATCCAGGTAACGCCGGGGGATATTGTCATCGGCCGCGATTCGGACCAGGAGATCATCGCCAGCCCCGGAGGTTTTGTTCCGGAGAACATGCGGCTCCATGTCCAGTATGAAAACAACGGGACGTGGGAAACCGCTCCCATGCTTCCCGCTGAATCCGGCGCTTCCTTCCATTTCCTGCTGCTGAACGTGCAGAAGCCGGTGAGCTATTACGTGGACTCGGACGGGATTCGTTCCCCGGAATACGACATCTCCGTGATCGCGGTGCCCCGCGTGGAGCGGCTCGAAGTCCATTACGATTACCCCGCCTACAGCGGCCTTCCCGATCAGGTGGATGAATCCGGCGGCGACATCATCGCGCTGAAGGGCACCCAGATCCGCTTGACAGTGCATACGGACGCTCCCGCGCAGGCAGGCCGGCTGATGCTGGATGATTCCACATCCATGGATCTGGAAAGAGTGGATGAGAACCGCTGGCAGGCCCAATGGACCCTGGAAAATGATGCGCTCTACCATGTCCGTCTGGAGGATGCACAGAACCAGGAGGCGCGAGCGAGCGAGGAATACATCATGCAGGCCGTTACCGATCAGCCCCCCAGCCTGCGGCTGACCCGGCCGGGACGCGACCTGCAGCCCACGCCCATTGAGGAAGTAACCATCGCGTTTGAGGGCCAGGACGACATCCGCCTTGCGAATCTCGATATTCACTACATCGTGAACGGCGCGGATAAGCATGTCGTGCCGCTGGTCAGCAACGGCCGGCGCCAGCAGGCCTCGGCCAGCCATCTGATTCAGCTGGAGGACTACCAGCTCATTCCCGGCGATCTGGTCTCCTACTACGGAACCGCGCGCGACGCAGCGGGCAACGACGTAACCACGGAGATGTTCTTTCTGCAACTCCGGCCCTTCGAGCGCAACTACATGCAGAGCCAAAGTGGCGGCGGGGGCGGCGGCGGTCAGGACCAGGAGGATACCTTCCTCTCCGGCAAGCAGAAGGAGATTATTTCGGCCACCTGGAACGTGATCCGGCAGAAGGAACGCCAGCGCCCGGATCAACTGAAAGAGGCAGGCGAGGTTCTCTCCACCATCCAGCGTTCGCTACAGGATCAGGCGAGGACGCTTGTTACTCGCATCGGCAGAAGAGAACTGAGCGGGGTGAACGATGAATTTTCCGGTCTGGCGGAGAACATGAATAAGGCCATCGAGGCCATGGAACCCGCCGCGGAGCATTTGGAAAACAGGAAATTCGATGACGCGCTCACCCCGGAGCAGACCGCATTGCAGTATCTCATGCGTGCCGAAGCGTTGTTCCGGGATATTCAGGTTGCCTACGGAAACCAGGGCGGTGGCGGAGACGGAGGCGCCAACTCCGGCCGCGACATCGCCGACCTGTTCGCTCTGGAACTGGACACCAGCAAGAATCAATATGAGACGCTGAACCAGTTCTCCGGCGGCTCCGGCTCCAACGCCGAAGTGGATGAGGCCATGCGGAAGCTCCAGGAACTGGCCCGGCGGCAGGAAGAGCTGGCACGCCAGCAGCCCGAGAATCCGAAGGATTCCATGCGCGCCGCCAGCCGCTGGGAGCAGGAGATGCTGCGCCGGGAGACCGAGGAACTGGCGCGCAAGCTCGAGCAGTTGTCGCGACAGAATAATTCCTCTCAGCTCAGCCAAGCCAGCCGCTCGCTTTCCCAAGCCGCCCGCGACATGCAACAGGCGAGCAGTTCCTCCAGCAGCAGTCCCGGGCAATCCGGCAGCAGCGGGCAAAATGGCGAACAAAACGGAGAAATGGAACGCAAGCGCGCGCTCGAACGTCTGCGCGAGGCCAACCAGATGCTGTCCGGCCAGCAGAACCAGTGGGACGAGCAGCGTCTGCGGGAGATGATCCAGAGCGCCGGGCAGATGGCGGAACGCCAGGAACGGATCGCCGAGGAGACACGGCAGATGGCCGCCCGAGGCGAAAATGCGGAGATATCTGAAAGCGAGATGCGCGAGGTTCTCTCCAGGACCTTTACCGATAAGCGGGCGCTACTGGACGAGATTCGGGAAATGGAACGCAGCATCAATGAGGCCGCCGGACGCATGGCCGGTACACAGCGGGAAGCAGCCAAGGACCTGCGCGGCGCCTCGGCCATGATTCAGGAAGAGCGGTTCAATGACAAGATTCGCCAGGGCGCATGGCTGAGCCAGCGCGGCATGTGGCCTACCGCCGCTCCCATCGAAGACGATCTCGGGGCCAGTATGCAGCAGTTGCGCGACCGTCTGCAGCAGGCGCGCGCTGCCGTTGGCGCCGAAGCGCCGGAAGACAAGATGCTGCAGGCGCTGGAAGCGGCCGAGCGCGTGCGCCAGGGCCTGGAACGCATGGGTGAGGGCAATCATGAGGCCGGACAGGAAGGCTCGAGGGGCTCCCGGCCCGGAGAGGGACAACAACAGGCCAGCGGGCAGAGTGAGTCCGGCCAGCAGCCGGGTCAAGGCCAGGGACAGAATGGCCAGCCCGGTCAACAACCGGGGCAAGGTCAGCAACCCGGAAGTAGTCAGTCGGCTTCCTCCACATCCGGCAACCAGCCGGGCTCGGGCGGCTCTCCCGGTGGCTCCATGGGTCAGATGGGCCGCCGGCAGATGGATGACCAGCACGGTACAGAACGCGGCGACGGACTTGCCGCCGGGGCTTTCAGCGGCCGTTATCGCGGCGAGGCCTACAATCGCGGCGATTACACCGCCATGCCTCCCAGACCATTGACGCCGGAGCAGCAGCGCGAACTCGAGCGGCGGTATCAGCAGGTGCAGCAGGACGCCACTCAACTGCGCGAGTTGCTCGCATCCAATAAGGAGTTCGACAGGATGGTGCAGGATCTGGCACGCTCCATGCGCAACCTGGATGCGGAAAACTTTCCCGGCGACCCCGAGGAGTTCGAGAGGCTGCGCGCGGAGCTGACCGAGCGCTGGAAAGAACTGGAGTTGCGGTTGCGCCGCGAACTACAACTCGAGGATGCCGAAGCCCTGCGGATCGCCGGCCAGGAGCGCGTGCCGGAAAAATTCCGGTCGCTGGTGGAGGAGTATTACCGCTCCTTGTCAAGAACTGAACGCTAGGGCCGCTCCATCACGGAACATATTTTCAGTCCCGTTTGAATTCAACAAGGTACTTGCCCGTTTCCCGTGTACGGAGGGATACTCGACGCCATGACAGAGGAACGGAGTGGAGGCTGGTCCGGACCGGAACAGCGGCGGCATAGGAGAGTCCCGCTCGGGGTGCCCATCACGTGCAGCGCCGGTTCGACGGAACGGGCCGGGACGGCTGAGAACATCAGTGTTTCCGGGTTGCTGGTGCGGATGCAATCCACCTTTCCGCAAGACGAGCAGTTGACCATCGTGTTTACTCTTCCTGGCGCAACAGATCCGATCTCAGCTCAAGTAAGGGTTGCCCATGTTGTTCCGGACGTGTTCCTGGGCCTCGAGTTTTCCGGGATTTCCCCGGATGCCCAAACCTCCGTCGAGCAATATATTCAAAACAATGGTTCCGCCGAAGTCTAGATCTTCCCCGCGCCCAATCTCCGAATATCCTCCAGTAGTGTCCGCCGGTCCCTAAAGGTCCGCGACCGAATCGCATGCATCTCAATGGATTCCCTCTGATATCATCTTCGGAATGACCGGCCTGTATGGGCACATGCAAACTTTCCCATTCCCTGTACCAGCGACCTGTCGTCAATGCTTCGAAACGCTTCGGACGGATTCTGCCGTTGCTAGCGAGGAGACCGGGGAAATGTCGATTCTGTGGACAATGCCGGAAATCCCATCCCATAGTGCGGCATTTCACTTACCTGCTATGGCCTTCAGTTGTGCAAGCCGATAATCTAAGTCATTTATTACTAGCTGATTAGAAGATTTTCTCCATTTGGCATGCGGTGTGCCCCATCGTTCACTTATTTGATTTTAGCGATCAGGACATTTTTTCCATCCTAACGCTCTGCCCGAAATCGGCAGGCCGGCGGAAAGATTGTTTCGCGAAGAAGTAAACCGGGGGGAGTGCATGGTTGATGGCGGCAAAGGAAAGCGGCCCTTGCAGGCGGTGTTGCTGGCGATTGCGATGTGGCTGATTCCGGTGGGCATCGTGATGATGGGGATGCGGAAGTGGTTTCCACCGCTGGCGTCTGAGCACGGCGAAGGAATCGATTTCATGATGAACTATCTGTTGCTGACGATCGGAGCGCTGTTGGTCGTTGGGCATGCGGCTCTCGGCTACTTCATCTGGCGATTCGGCAACCAGATACGCCCGAGCTTCCGCATGGCGAGTTCTAAGACGGAACGGCGGTGGTCGGTAATACCGGTGGTTCTGATGGCGGTCATCGCCGAAGGCTGGATTCTGGTTTTGGGGCTGCCGGTGTGGGCGAAGATCTACGCCGAACAAGCTCCACTCGAGGCGCTCACGGTGGAGGTGACGGCGGAGCAGTCTGCTTGGAACGTGCGCTATCCCGGGGCGGACGGGCGGTTTGGAAGGATCGATCCGATGCAGGTGACATTGAATGACGCGTGGGGAGTGGACCGTTCCGATCCGGCCTCGGAGGACGATCTGATTCTGCTGAACGAAATCGCAGTTCCGGTGAACAGGCCGGTACTGATCCGTCTGCGAAGCAAGGACGTGCTGCACAGCTTCTTCCTGCCTCATTTCCGGGTGAAGCAGGATGCGGTGCCGGGGATGACGATCGAGTTCTGGTTTATCCCGAACAAGCTGGGGACTTATGAGCTGGCCTGCGCGGAGTTGTGCGGGCTGGGCCATTACGAGATGCGCGGGTTGTTCCTTGTCCTCTCCGATGAGGACTACGCGGCGTAGCTCGAAGAGATGGAATTGTACTAGAGCACGGAGGGAGGAAGAGTGGAAGCAGCGACCCTGGAAACAGTGCAAGAGACACATCACGCACCAACAGGATTTATACGACGCTACGTCTTCAGCACAGACCACAAGGTCATCGGGATCCAGTACATACTGACGGGCATGTTCATGGGGGTGATCGGCGGATTGTTGGCCATGCTGATCCGGCTGCAACTGGCGTTTCCCGAGGCCAGCCACCCACTGCTGGCGAAGCTGTTCCCCGATGGCATGGCGGGCGGAGTGATGAAGCCGGAGTTCTATCTCTCCCTCATCACGATGCACGGCACCATCATGGTCTTCTTCGTAATCTCACTGGTTCTGATCGGCGGGTTCGGCAACTATCTGATTCCCCTGCTGACCGGCGCGCGCGACATGGCCTACCCGTTTCTGAACATGCTGTCCTACTGGACGATCGTGCCGGCGTGTTTGATCATGCTGGCGTCGTTTCTGGTGGAAGGAGGGGCGGCGGCCTCCGGCTGGACGGCCTACCCACCACTGAGCGCCGTACAGACAGCGGTGCCGGGATCGGCCTGGGGGCAGACGCTGTGGATTCTGGGCATGGCGCTGTTTATCGTGTCGTTCACGATGGGCGGACTGAACTACGTGGTGACGATCCTGAACAACCGGACCAATGGATTATCGATGTTCCGGCTTCCCTTGACCATCTGGACGCTGCTGGTGGGCTCGATCGTGGGCCTGCTGAGCTTCCCACCGCTGACCGCGGCGGCCATCCTGTTATTGTTCGACCGGCATTTCGGCACCAGCTTCTTCCTGCCCGCCGGACTGTTCTTTGGAAACACGGTGCTGCCGAACGCTGGCGGAACGCCGCTGCTGTGGCAGCACCTGTTCTGGTTTCTGGGTCATCCGGAGGTCTACGTGCTGCTCCTGCCGGCCCTCGGCGTGATCCTGGACATCCTGCCGGTCTTTACGCGCAAGCCGCTGTTCGGCTACCGGATCACGGTCTACTGCCTGCTGTTGATCGCCGTGCTGAGCATGATCGTCTGGGGCCATCACATGTACGTGAGCGGGATGAGTCCCTACATTGGCGAATTCTTCGCCATCGGCACGCTTTCCATCACGTTGCCCTCGGCCGTCATCGGGATGAACATGATCGCGAGCCTGTGGGGCGGAAGCCTGCGGCTCATGACGCCGATGCTGTTCGGGACGGGCGGGTTCGGCGGCATCTTTCTGGGCAACGCGACCACCGACATTCAACTGCACGACACCTACTTCGTGGTGGGGCATTTCCACTTCATGATCGGCGGCGTAACGCTGTTTGCGATCTTCGCAGGACTCTACTACTGGTTCCCGAAGATGTTCGGAAAGATGCTGCATGAGGGGCTGGGGAAACCCCACTTCTGGCTGACACTGATCTCCTTCTACTGCATCTTCCTGACGCAGCACTTCGTGGGGTTCGGCGGCGTGCCGCGGCGCTACTACGCCTTCAACCGTTTCGAATATATGGAGCCCTATAGTGAGTGGAATATCTTCATCACAATGGCGGCCTTCACGCTGGGAGCGGCGCAACTGATCCTGCTGGCCAACGTCCTCTGGTCGTTGTGGAAGGGCCGGAAGGCTCCGGAGAATCCCTGGAACGCGACCACGCTGGAGTGGGCTACGCCTTCTCCGCCGCCGCACGGTAACTGGGGAGCGGCGCTTCCGGAAGTACATCGCTGGCCCTATGACTACAGTGTGCCGGAAGCAGCGGACGATTTCATGCCACAGACGGCGCCTGAGGCGAGGTGAAGACAACGTGAAGACGAGGTGAGAACAATGGGCTGACGGAAACGCAGTGGACGGCGCAACGAAATGAGCCGTCGGCACAGTACCGGAGCCTGGCGATCGACGACCGGATGCTGGGGATGTGGATCTTCCTGGCCACGGTAACGATGCTGTTTGCCGGACTGACCAGCGCGATCCTGGTCCGGCGAACGGCACCGGACTGGATGTCGATTCCACTGCCCCCGATTCTGTGGGTGAACACAGGGCTATTGCTGGCGAGCAGTCTTGTCCTGGAGCGGGCGCGCGGATACCTGCGTAGCGGCAACACGCAGCTGGCGAAACAGGGCATCGTGATCACGACGGTGCTGGGAGCGGTGTTTCTGGGCGGGCAAGTGATGGGCTGGCATCAGTTGCGGACCTGAGCGTACTGCTGGCCGGCAATCCCCACGGTGCGTTCTTCTACATACTGACCGGGGTCCACGGAGCGCATCTGGTGGGGGGACTGGCGTTTCTGGGCTATCTGCTGGCCCGGCCGGTGAAGGTGGCGACCCTGGATGTCGGCGCGGTATTCGATGGACAAAGCCAAGCCGGAGAGCCCGGAACTGGCGGGACTCTACTGGCATTTCGTGGATCTGGTGTGGGTCTTCGTATTCACACTTTTTTATCTGGTGTGAGCAGAAAGAGCGGGTGAAGCATATGGTTCATGAGGCAAGCTACAGGAAATACTGGGTTACGTGGGTGATTCTGCTGGCGCTGACGCTGGCCATGATCGGCGCCGGAAAAATGGGACTGCCGCAGGCGAATGACCCTGAAAGTCGCGATGATCGGCTGGACGTACATGCATTTGAAATATGAGAAACTCCTGCTGGTGGCGGCGGTGATCTTTGGTTTGTTCTTCGCCTCGGTGTCACTGTATCTGGGTTTGATACCCGACGGAATCCGGGTGGGGATACTGTCTCGATAAAGGACGGGATCATTGTATAAACGGCGATACAGCGCGGCCAATATCGCGGTGATGGTGGCGACAATGGTAGAGGCAATGTCCTCAGATGCCACGGCGCAGTGCGCCATGTGCTGGAGCAGTCTGGCGAATTCAGAGGGCGGCGGGGGGTTGATCCAGGGAGTTCAGCAGGCGGTTCTGTTTCTTCTGCCGGTTCCGTTCCTGCTGGCGGGGGTGATCGGCGTGCTGCTCTGCCGCGCCGCGCGACGGGGCAAGCGGGTGGATGCAGAGACAATGGCGGACTGATTTTCATCCGATGATCTCCTTGCGGTACGGGGCTGTTCAGGGCACGATGGGTTGAATCGGATGCGGGTATAAAGATAGAATGGAGGACCGGTCTGTACAAGAAGTATGCTGCAGTGCGAAGGCGCTGTGGCAAGCTTCGCACCATGATTTCGGAAGGAACCTGCGTCTCCGCAGGCCGGAAATCATAACTTCAAGAAGAAAGAGGAACTCAAGAAATGATGAGAGAGAAACTGCTCTGGCTCAGCTCCCTGGGATTAGGACTGGTTCTGGCAGCATGCGGCGGGGGTGAACAGGCAACCACCGAGACTGCAGAGCCTGAAGCCGGCGCGCCTGCCGGTGATGTGGAACCGGTGGATCCGGCAACGGCGGGAGCCATCACTGGAACGATCTCCTTTGACGGAGATGCGCCGCGGATGCCGCGCATTCGGATGGACGCGGTTCCGGCATGTACGGAAGTCAACAAGGACCCGGTATATTCGGAAGAAGTGGTCGTGAACGATAACGGAACACTGCGAAACGTGTTCATCTACGTGAAGGACGGACTGGGCGAGAGGCGCTTTCCGGTCCCGAGCGAGGCAATGGAGATCGAACAGAACGGCTGCGTCTATTCACCGCACGTTCTCGGGCTGATGGCAGGCCAGACGCTGCGCGTGAAGAACTCCGATCCGACCAATCACAACGTGCACCCGCTGCCGACATCGAACCGCGAGTGGAATCAGTCGCAGCCGCCGGGTTCCTCCGACCTGGAAGAGCAGTTTGCTCGTCCGGAGATCATGATCCCCGTGAAGTGCAACGTGCATCCTTGGATGAAGGCCTACATCGGCGTGCAGCGGCATCCCTTCTTTGCAACCTCGGGCGCCGATGGGACATTTTCGATCGAAGGCCTGCCGCCAGGAACCTACACGATTGAAGCCTGGCATGAGAAGTATGAAGCGCAGGAGATGCAGGTCACGGTGGGCGAAAGCGAAACGGCTACGGCTGATTTTTCATTCAGCGAAGGCTAACGCGGAGCTAACTTGATTGGCAGTCGAGCAACAGACAATTGAAGCCGGGCAGCGGAGTCGCTCTTCTGCCTGGCTGCACCGTTACGCCGTCGGCAGCGCGGCCTGCACGCTGTTGTTGATTACGGCAGGGGCGCTGGTGGTGGGCAACGAAGCCAGCCTGGCGGTGCCGGACTGGCCTCTCTCCTACGGGCAATGGATGCCGCCCATGGAGGGTGGCATTTTTTACGAGCACGGACATCGCATGATCGCGACGTTCGTGGGGTTACTGACCACGATCCTGGCGATCTGGCTGTGGCGGAGCGAGCCGCGCAACTGGGTGAGGCGGCTGGGCTGGGTAGCCCTGGCGGTCGTGATTGCGCAGGGATTGCTCGGCGGCATTACTGTTCTTTACCTGCTTCCCACACACATATCGGTGAGTCACGCCTGCCTGGCGCAGTTGTTCTTCTGCATCATGCTGACGCTGGCGCTCGTTACCGGAAACTGGTGGCGGGAGCCGGCCGTTGCGGTGGAGGAGAAGGGGTCACCCGCGTTTCGGCATCTGTGCGCGGCGGCATCCGGCGTTATTTTCCTGCAACTGGCCACGGGAGCCGCGCTGCGACATAAGGCTTTTTCCGTGGCGCCGCACCTGGCGTGGGCCGCAATAGTCGCCATTGTCGTGGGATGGCTGGTCCTGCGGGCCACCTCGGAGATGAAGCAGCAGTCGTTGTTGCGGCGGATTGCCCTGTTAACAGGTGTCCTGCTTGTGGCACAATTGGGGCTCGGGACCGCGTCTTATCTGGTGCGGCTCGCGCACGCGGAGGCCCCGCAGCCGATCCCCGCAGTGATCTGGACGACAACGGCGCACGTGGTGGTGGGAGCATTGCTGCTCGGAAGCAGCTGGGTCCTGACATTGCTGTCGTTCCGGCGCACGCAAACCCCGGGCATGGTCCGGGCAATGCAGGAGACACCGCAGAAAAGTTTGGCATGAATACACAGAACACATCCCTGCCTTTGGTTCCACCCGTGACCCCGGCCGTTACTCCGGCAATGATCCGGCCCGTTCTGGCCGACTACGCGGAGCTGACCAAGCCGGGCGTTACAGGGTTGATCGTGTTTGCAACGCTGGTGGGATATTGCCTGGCGTCGGAGGGGAATCTCAATTACTTGCTGTTGTTCCATGTGCTGCTCGGCACGGCAATGGTCTCCGGGGGCACCGCCGCATTGAATCAGTTCTGGGAGCGGAAGTCCGATGCGAAAATGTTCCGGACACGGATGCGGCCGCTGCCGGATGGAAGAATGCGGCCGTGGAAGGCTCTGGCATTCGGGGTTGGACTAGCCTTGGCGGGAACCGCTTACCTGGCCTGGCAGGTAAACTGGCTGGCGGCTGCTCTGGCAGTCGGCACGCTGTTGAGCTATCTGTTCCTGTACACGCCGTTGAAGACGAAGACGCCGCACTGCACGCTGGTGGGCGCATTTCCCGGAGCAGTGCCGCCGCTGATCGGATGGGCCGCGGCGCGGGGCACCCTGAACTTTGAGGCCTGGGTGTTATTCGCGATCCTGTTCCTGTGGCAGTTCCCGCATTTCCTCTCCATCGCCTGGTTGTACCGGGACGATTATGCGCGGGCGAACATTGCGATACTGCCGGTAGTCGAGCCGGACGGTGAGTCCACGAGCCGTCAGATTTTACTTTATTGCGCGGCATTGCTGCCCGTCAGTCTGCTCCCGACGTGGCTGGGCATGGCTGGATCCTTCTACCTGGCCGGAGCGGTGATCTTTGGAGCCGGATTTCTGGTGGTGGCCGTAAAAGCGGCACGGACGCGGACAAAGATAGAAGCACGATACCTGCTGCGAGCCTCCGTCGTCTATCTTCCCCTGGTCTACGGGCTGTTGCTGCTGGACAAGACGGTTTCATGAAACCCGGCCACGATTGCGATAGTTTGAATAATCCACATCGTCATTTCCGATCATCCCTGCAACATCTTCCTGGCAACCAGCCTGGCGGCGGGCGCCTGCTGCTGCGGAGACCGGTCTCATGAATGCTGAAAGACCGGTCAACCTGACCCACCTGAGCCACTATTACGGGAAACGAAAAGCTCTTTCCGACGTGTCGTTCACGGTGGAGAAGGGAGAGTTGTTCGGTCTGCTGGGTCCGAATGGCGGTGGGAAGACCACCCTGTTTCATATCCTTTCCACGATGCTGCGGCCCTCGGAGGGAGTGGTCAGTATTTTCGGTTACGACGTGGTCTCTCAGCCTGCCGCGGTGCGCCGCCGCATCGGTGTCGTCTTCCAGGCACAGAACCTGGACCGAAAGCTCACGGCGCGGGAAAACCTCCGGCACCAGGGGCACTTCTACGGAATGAGCGGAAAACCGCTGGAAGCCCGGATCGATCTCCTGCTGGAACAGGTGGGACTGCGGGATCGGGCCGATGAGCGGGTGGAAATCTTTTCCGGCGGCCAGAAGCGGCGTGTGGAGATCACGAAAGGATTGCTGCATAGCCCTGAACTGTTGCTGCTGGATGAGCCAAGCACGGGACTGGACCCGGGCGCGCGAAGGGCACTGTGGAATTATCTGGAACAGTTGCGGCAGTCCACTGGCGTAACGATTCTGCTGACGACACATTTTCTGGAGGAAGCCGACCAGTGCGACCGGCTGGCTATCCTGGATGAAGGGCGGATCATCTCCTCGGGTCCTCCGGACAAGCTGAAACAGGAGGTTGGCGGAGAGGTGATCCTGGTGGATGCGCACGACCCGAACGGGCTGCATCCCCGGATACAGGAGCGGTTTTCCGTAGAGGCCGCGGTAGTTTCCGGAAAGGTCCGATTCGAGCATCCACGCGGCCACGAGTTCATCCCGCAACTGATCGAGGCCTTCCCCGGCGAGATACAATCGGTGATGGTAGCGCAACCCACGCTGGAGGACGTATTCATCCGCAGGACGGGCCATTCGCTATGGGATGCGGATGCAGCGGGCTCGACGGGGCCTGGTGGAGCCGGTTGAATCGATGGCCTAAAATCTGGCACACTAGCGTGGCCGTGGGAGCGTTCGGGAACCCGGCGACCTGCCGAACCCACCTGCAGAACCAACCTGCGAACCGGGCAGACCGGACAAACCATCGGTGGCAAAACTGGGCCAGTTACCCGGCCCAGTTAAACATGACAAACATGATAAACTAGATGACGGAGTTGAATAGT
The DNA here is from genome assembly GCA_963662495.2 of Terriglobia bacterium. Classification (GTDB taxonomy): domain Bacteria; phylum Acidobacteriota; class Terriglobia; order 2-12-FULL-54-10; family 2-12-FULL-54-10; genus SHUM01. The sequence goes on along the minus strand of CAXVYQ010000012.1, from coordinate 74,494 downwards.
GAAATGGAAATTACGATACTGGCAATCATCAGCGCATTGATAGGAGTTGGTTGTCTGGCAGGAGCCGCCTGGGCGGTGATCAGCGGGCTGGACGTGGGCGTGGAGGTGATCTTCCTGGTCCATACATGGCTGGTTCTGGCAGCTATATTTCTCGGCATGGCATGGTGGATCGCGCGGCAGGGCCCACTGCGCAATCTGGGAAAGAAATCAACAGACTCCTAGGCCTCCGGCGAGAGTAAGGTATCCTCGCGGCAATCTGTTCCCTGCTGCTCCGCCGGATCATGATCCGAGGCTGGACCGTAATTCGATGCCGGACTGTGATCCGAAGAAAATTCCGACCAACCATTCTGGACACAACTTGCATGACTGCCGCACCCCATATCGAATCCCCGGCCACGGCCGCAAAAAATAGCGGCATGTGGCTTCCCATGCGCAGCCTGTGGCAGCGCGAGATCGTCCGGTTCCTGCGCCAGCCGAGCCGCATCGCCGGGCTGGTGGCTGCCCCGCTTCTTTTCTGGCTGTTTCTCGGCTCCGGGCTGGGCAACTCGTTCCAACCCGCTGGTGGGCCGGCCGGCAGCGGTTATCTGGCATATTTCTTTCCGGGCACGGTCGTGATGGTCGTGCTGTTTACCTCCATTTTATCGAACATGTCCACCATCGAAGACCGGCGGGACGGATACCTGCTATCCGTACTGGCGGCTCCGATTCCGAGGATCAGCATCGTGGGAGGCAAGATACTGGGTGGGACATCGCAGGCGATGGTGCCAGGAGTCCTGTTTCTGCTGCTGGCCCCGGTGGCCGGGATTCCCCTGAATCCGGTTTCGGCATTACTGGCTCTGGTGGTTGTCTTCCTCATCTCTTTTTCGCTCACAGGACTGGGGTTCGTGATCGCGTGGCGGATGGATTCCGTGCAGGGTTTTCACGCCGTTCTGAACCTGTTCCTGATTCCCCTATGGTTGTTGTCCGGCGCGGTCTTCCCCGCCTCGGGCGCATCCGGCTGGATTCAGCAAATTATGCGATTCAATCCGCTGAGTTACGAAGTGGAAGCTCTGCGAGGCGTATTGCAAGGCCCGGGAGCGAGTGCCGGGGGCGTGTATTCGCTGCCGGTCTCGCTGGGCGTATCTCTTGCATTCTGCGCCGCCGTTCTGGCCGCTGCCATGCTCTGGGCCGGCAGGCCGGCGCCAGGCCACCGGAGTTGACGCCGGCGAATCTCTCTCGGATCCGCACGCCATGACGCCAGTTCCCTTCCAACCCACATTGAATGCGGTCCTGAACAGCCTGAGCGCCATCTTCCTCGTCTCGGGTTATATCCTGATCCGCCGCAATAGAATCCAGGCTCACAAAACATGCATGCTCGGCGCTTGCGGGACCTCCATCTTATTTCTGATCTCCTACCTCATCTACCATTATCAGACCGGTTCCACGGCGTTCTCGGGCCAAGGCCCCGTGCGCATCGCTTATTTCGCGATCCTGATCACACATACCGTTCTGGCAGTGGTGATCCTGCCGATGGTGATCGTTACGTTGCGGCGGGCCTGGAGACAGGATTTCCCACTGCACGCACGCATCGCCCGCAAGACCTTTCCACTCTGGCTCTATGTCTCGATAACCGGAGTGGTCGTCTATTGGATGCTCTACCGGTTATAATTTCCACCAGGATGATCTCATGAGTACCCCGGAACCAGAGCCTGTGCCAACGCCCCCCAGCAGCAAGCAGGAGGCCCGCAAAAAACGCTCCAACATGATCCTGGCTGTCGTGGCCGTACTGATGGTGCTGATCCCGTTCCTGTTCTGGAAAGGCACGTGGTTCGGACGGCCGCTCGAGGACGAGGAGTTGGCCGAGTATCTCTCGGACCGGGACAACCCGCGCCACGTCCAGCACGCGCTGACGCAGATTGCGACGCGGATCGAGAGGAAGGATCCTGCGGTTGCCGGCTGGTACCCCCAGGTGCTGGCGCTGGTGGAGAGCCCGGAGCCGGAGTTGCGAATTACCCTGGCCTGGATGCTGGGAAGCGATAACGGGTCGGAAGATTTCCGGGAGGCGCTGCTGCAATTGCTCGATGACCCGGAGTTGCTGGTGCGGCGCAATGCCGCGCTGTCGCTGGTACGGTTTGGCGATGACAGCGGGCACGAGGAGATCGTGCAGATGCTGCGTCCCTATACGCTGCTGGCCCCGGTGGCCGGGACGTTTCGCAGCCGCGTGGAGCAAGGACAGACGGTGGAGGGCGGAACCGTGATCGGCCGGGTTGAACGCGGGCCGGAAGACCTGGTGGACGTGAAGACGCCGATACCGGGCACGCTGGAGCAATTGCTGGCGCAAGAAGGCGACACGGTCGCGGAAAACGCGCTGCTGGCGAGGCTGGCGCCGGGCGAGCAACATGTGTGGGAAGGATTGCGTGCCCTGTTGCTGATCGGCAAACCTGAAGACCTGCCGTTGATCCAGCGCGTAACGCGGAACGGCGACCTGCCACAGGGCGTCCGACAACAGGCCATGCTGACCGCCGACCAGATACGGCAAAGCCATCCCGAAAGAGAATAACTCCACAAAAAAGTTCGATGGAAGAAGACTGCCTCAAGGCGGCAGCCGGTATCAGGAGTGTGCCCGGTTGCCGGTCGGAGGTATGCGCGGAAACGGAAAGGCTACGGAAGAACGGTGCCGAGGCTTGCTTCAACCTCCGCGGTGGGTACCATCTCAATGGCATTCCACGGACAGCCGTCCAGAAAGGCGCCGTCCGGACCCTTGGAGGTGCAGAGCTTGCAGCCGATGCATAGGACGGGGTCCACGTCGATCCGGCCGAAGGGAGCATACTCCGGGTCCGGAACCCAGTACATGCACTCGGCGACGGGACAATAGCTCACGCAGACAGGCGAGCCGGAACAGCCCGTGCAACAGTCATTGATGACCGCGAGAACCATGGGCTTTTTCTTGCGCGGCGCCCGGTTGCCCTCCGACATGGGCTCCATCTTTACGACAGGGTTCATCTCTGTGGTCGACATGTCAATTATTATCCTATAAGAACCGGGTAAATTTCAACATTGCAGGGCTGGTTTGCGGTGAATTGTGCTGTTTTCGGCCTGTGGCCGCCTCAGAGATCTTCCAGCTCCTGATCGATTTCGGCGCGGTATTTTTCTGCGAGCGCAGCCTCACCAGACTCTCCGGCAGGGCTTGCGCCAGAGGCATCTCCGCCCGGGTCCTTGCGGCGACGAGCATTCCATTGAAAGAGCACGATTCCAACACAGGCGCCACCGAACGCCAGGCCGAGAAACGGCATGATCCAGGCCATCCAGGAGAACCCTTCCAGGGGCGGCTCGGAGAGGACTTTCGGGCCGTATTGCTCGACAAAGCTGGCGACGATCACCTCTTCGCTCTGGCCCTCGGCCAAGCCTGCGCGAATGGCCTTGCGAATGTAGGTGGCCGAGGAACAGTCCAGGTGATTGCAGGAATCGACAAGATAGCCGCAGGTACCGCACTGGCATACGAGCCGGGAAGCGATCCGGCCGTAGTCCGTCCTGGCGGCGTCCGATTCCAAGGCTGCGGGGCTCTGCTGGGACCAAGCCGGCGGAACGGTGAGCAGCGCCAGCATCATCATCGCCGGCATCACCGCTGGCAGCAATCTGAACACAGGCGCAGACAGGCGTTGCGGGATCTCCTTATACCGGGACTTCATCTTTTTCCTCATCTTGCATACCGGGCTGCGCACCGGGAGTGAACGGCTCGTGCGTATGGGTGTTGCCGGCGGAAGAACTCCTGCGCGAGGGCCGCAAGCCGGGGTCCGAGGGCGCCAGGCAGATCAATGTCCCCCCGATCAGAACCAGCCCGCCCATCCATATCCAGTTGACCAGCGGGTTGCTCTGGACTTTGATGACGGCGCGCTGCTGGTCATCAGTCATGCCGGAAAAGACGACGTAGATGTCTTCGTTGAAGCGGGACCGGATGGCGGCCTCGGTGGTGGCCTGACGGCTGGACTTGTAGAAACGGCGCTCCGGGTTGAGAGTGTCGATCATGCGGTCGCCTTGGTACAAAGCGACGACGGCTATCTGGGAGGCGTAGTTTGGGTTGTCCGAATCGCTGATCTCCTGCAGTTCAAAAGCGTAGGGACCCAGGTTCAGGCGGTCGCCCACGACCATCTCCTGCTCACGGTCGGCATCGAAGGCCGAGCCGGTAACGCCGACGAAGATCAGGACCATGCCGAAATGGACGATGTAGCCGCCGTAGCGGCGCGTGTTGCGACGGGTGAGGACGACAGCCGCTTCGAGCTGCGAGACGCCGGACTTCTGCGCGATGACGCGTGAGCCGCGGTAGAACTCCATGAAGATCGTTACTGAAACAAACACACACAGAATGAAGGAGACCTGAGGGTAAAAAGAGCGGACACCGAGAACGAACAGAACTGCTCCCACGGCGAGGGATATGATACCGGGTAACTGGAAGTTCTTCTTCAGGCTGCCGAGCGACGTCTTACGCCAGGCGAAGAGCGGACCCACGCCGGTGAGCAGCAGAAGGAGCAGGCCGATGGGTATATTCACCTTGTTGAAAAACGGGGCGCCGACGCTGATCTTTACGCCCTGCACGGCCTCGGAGATGACGGGAAACAACGTGCCCCACAGGACGGAGAAGCAGGCGGCGAGCAGCAACAGATTATTGAACAGGAAGCTGCTCTCGCGCGATACGAGTGAATCCAGTTGCTGGGAGCTCTTCAGGTAATCGAGCCGCTCCAGCAGGAGCCAGCCCGAGACCAGGATGCCAGCGCCGAGAAAGGCTACGAAAAACGGCCCGATCGCCGACTGCGCAAAGGCATGCACGGAGGAGACAACGCCGCTGCGCGTGAGGAACGTTCCGAAGATGCACAGATAGAATGTGGAGAAAATAAGAACCATGTTCCAGACCTTCATCATCCCGCGCTTCTCCTGCATCATCACCGAGTGCAGGAATGCGGTGCCGGTCAGCCAGGGCATCAACGAGGCGTTTTCCACCGGGTCCCAGCCCCAGTATCCGCCCCAGCCCAGCACGGCATAGGCCCAACGGGCGCCGAGCATCACGCCGATGGAGAGGAACAGCCATGTAACCATCGTCCAGCGGCGGGTGGTTTCAATCCACCGCTCCCCGGCCTGCTTGGTGAAAAGCGTCGCCATGGCAAAGGCGAAAGGAACCGTGAAGCCGATATAGCCGAGGTAGAGCATGGGTGGGTGAATGGCCATCGCCGGATATTGCAGCAAGGGGTTCAAGCCGTTGCCGTCGAGCGGGCCCTGAATGACGGTGATCCCTCCCTGCTCCATCCCCAGCAACTGGAAAGGGTTCGCGACAAAGACGTTCAGGATGAGGAAAAAGCCCTGCACCACGGCGAGGGTTGCGGCAACGTAGGGCATCATGGGCCGGTGCTTTTCACGATTCAGCATGATGGCGATCATGGCGTAAACCGAGAGAATCCAGCTCCAGAACAGGAGCGATCCTTCCTGGCCCGACCACAGGACGGTCATCTTGTAATACCAGGGGAGGGTCCGGTTGCTGTGCGAGGCGACGTAGCTCAGGGAGAAATCATCGGTGAGCAGTCCATACAACAGGACGGAAGAGGCTAACGTCACCAGAGCGGCGACCGCGTAGATGGCCCGGTAAGCGCTGTACTGGATGCGGTCCTTGTCCCGCTGAATGCCCACCACCGAGGCCACAATCGAATAGACGGCCAGAACCAGCGCCAATTGGAGAGAGAAACTGGCCAAAGTAATCATAGGAAATCAATCGAGAGGCAGTGAAATATCAGTAGGAATCAGGGATGGCCGTCGATAGCTCGGCGGCGCCGGGCGCCTGGGCTTCATACTTCGAGGCGCATTTGGCCTGCACCATCTCCGCGTGGAACGTTCCGTCATCGAGATAGCGACCGTCGGCGACAGCCTGCGCCCGGTCCTGAAGGGTATCGGGAAGAGTATCCGTGCCGACATAAACGATTCGCAGTTGATGATCCTCCTGCTCCAGATCAAACTGCACGCGGCCGCCGGTCCGCAGAATGGAACCGGGAACGACATCGCCAGCCACCCGGAGCCGGTTCTCATGCATGTCCGGACTTTCCAGCAACTCTGATACCGTTACGTAGTAGGTCTTGCTCTCCTGAACACCACTGTAGCCCAGCCAGGTCAGCGTGGTTAGAATGATGGCGAAGCCGGCGGTAAATTGCCACTTGCTGCGTCCAGACCGCATCAGAGATCCCTCCACATTGCAGTTATCGAGACCGGTGCCGTTACATTCCAACTCAGGTCCGCCTCTTTAAGGATCAGTCTATCATTTTCGGAGGGTCTCGCGGGGAATTTTCTGGTCAATGAGGTGCCAGGCCGAATACGGAATTACCCGTCATTATTCGTCGAGGATATGCTCGAAAAGAAACAGGGAGAGCACGGTAAAGATCACGTCGAAGCCGAACGACAATTGAATCCAGGTTCCAATCTCCACGAAGGTTTCCGCGCCGCGCAGAATGGCGGTGGTGGCTTCGACGAGCGAAACGATCAAGGGCAGCTCGATGGGAAACAACAGCACCGGCAGCATCAACTCGCGGAGCCGAACGCTGGCCGCGATGGCCGCAAAGGTGGTCCCGACGGTCGCCAGACCCCAGCTTCCCAGAAGAACCACTCCGATCAACGGCCACACACGATCGCTCACCGGAACGTTATAGAAGACGACAAACAGCGGCAGCAACAGAAGGTTCAGCACGCCCAGAAAGATGAGATTCCCGCATAATTTGCCCAGAAAAATCGCGGCGGGCGATATGGGAGCCAGGCGCAGACCCAGCAGACAGTCGTTGGGCACCTCCCGGGCAAATGTCCGGCTGAGTGCCAGCAGGCCCGAGAAGGTGAAAGCGACCCAGAGCAGGCCGCCCGAGAGTGCACGGGCCTGCTGCGAAGTGGGCTCGAACGCCATGCTGAAGACGACGATGACCAGCAGGGAAAAAACCGCGGCGGAGTTGAAAACCTCCTTGGTCCGAAACTCGCTCCGCAGATCCTTCTTTATAATAGCGGCCGTCGAGCCCCAGAAACTGACCCGGGCACTACGCGGCGGATTGTGATTCAACGCGGTTGCTCCCACTTCTCACCAGATTGATTCGGATAAATGTCGTGCCCACCGGAGGGCCGGGAAGCCGTGCAGATTCCGCTCATCCATTGTGGGTGCTGGAGACGAGCACGGCCCGCTTCTGACGGATCAGTGCGAGTAACTCCTTTTGAGGAGAGGCAAACTTGATGATGCCTTCCCGCACCAGAGTTTCCTCAAGCTGCGCCATGTCCACCAGCCGGTCGATCTCATCGACGATTTCTTGCGGCGCCATCCGGTCCACCCCGCGTTCAATGACGCGGCCGCTCTGCTCGACTGCCTCATTGGTGGCCGGAGTATTCGTTTCAATACCCGAGCCGGCCAGCGCCACCACATATTTGCCCGGATCGTCCTTCGGGTCCTTGGTCCCGGTGCTGGCAAAGATAATCTCCTGGCGCAAAGGCAGGTTCTTGTCCGCCCAGAACTGCTGGTTGTCGCGCCAGATCCTCCGGGCGATGAGGATGCCCACGAGCCCTTGCGCCGCAGGGGACAGTTCCGGCACCTGTTTCGACGTCCAGACATCCACCCGGCTGACGAACACGCTGTAAACGGATTTGAACTGGTCCAGTGTCGCGCGTCTCTGCGCACCGCTCCAAACCGCCTCGCGAGCAAGGCGATACTGGCGGGGCGAAAAGATCAGCGTAACGTTCAGCGAGACTCCCGCCTTGGCAAGCGGTTCCAAGGCGTCGATGCCGGCCGGTGTGGCCGGGACCTTGATCATCCGATTCGGATTGCGCCTGCTCCACTGCTTCCCGAGATCGACATACCGCGCGACACGCTCGGCATGGGGGATGTTCCGGTCGAAGTCCTCCAGCAAAGGGTCCAGCTCAAAGCTGACATATCCATCGTCGCCGCCGGTGCTGTCGAAAACGGGCAGGAACAGCTCCTGCGCCTGCCGCACGAGCATGTCCGTCAGGTTCCAGGCAATCTGGTCATCCGTTAGCTCCTCGTGGAGGAGACGCGCAATCTGCTCATCATAGCGGCCGCTTTTCAGGATGTCGGCAATGATGATCGGATTGGAGGTGGCGCCGGTGGCGCCGCGCCTGAGGTTCACCGGAAGAAGTTCTGGGTCGATGGAATCGAGCCAGAGTTTTGTCCCGCATTGAATGAGTGATTGCAGTCCCTGCACTGTTACTCCCTCACAAGATGGAATCCTGTTTCCTGTATTCCGGGCCTCAGTATATCAGGTCCCCCACGATTGCCTTGGGCGGCGGGATAACTGATGGCGGGCGCCGGACGCATCTCCATCATTGCACAATGCCGGGCCAGGGAAAGACCCAGTCCACCGCGGTGTAGCCCACTACACCGAGAAGGATCGTCCCGATCAATGCCAGCAGGGATCCCCGAACGAACATGGGCAGGATGCGAATGTAGCCTGAGGCAAAAACGATGGCGCAGGGCGGATTGGCCATGGGGAACAGATACCCCATCGTCGCCGCGTAAGAGAGCACGATGGTCAGGGCGATGGGGTTCAGCCCCAGACCCGGTCCCACGGCGATGGCGAGGGGTCCCATGAAACTGATGACCGCAACGGTGGTCGCCAGGTTGGTTAGGATGACGGCTAGCACAATGGCCACGATGAGGAAAATAAACTTGGATGATTCCTGCCCGGCAAACGAAGAGATGTGGTGGGAGAAAAAGGTGCCCAGTCCCACCTCTTTGTCTCCCACCAGATCACCGATTGCGAGCGCGCCGGCGATCAGGGCCACCGTGCCCCATTCCACATTTTTCGCGGCTTCCGGCCAGGTCATAACGAATTTCCGGGTTTTCCAGTCCACCGGAAGAACAAATAACGACATCGCAACCAGGATCGCCGTGCTGCCCCAGTTCATGTGAGACCGCAGCCATTGAGACACCGGGTGTGCCGGTCCGAGAAACATTGGTGACACCACCAGGTCTGGCATCATCCAAAGCAGGACGGCAGCAAGAAACGCAAGGCCGGCAAGTATTTCGCCGCGGCTGAGGCGTCCGAGCTGGTGCAGTTCCTCGCGGATACTCTCCTGGGAGATGGAAATATAGCGTTCGTCCTTCTTCATGAAAAACCGGAGAACCCAGAACATGGCGATCAATTGCAGGATGGCGAATGGAAGGCTGGCCAGCATCCACTGGGGATATCCAATGGTGTGGCCCTGTTTCTCCAGCAGTCCGATGGCAATCATGTTGGTCGGCGTGCCGCCGGGCGTCAGCATGCCACCGATATTTGTTACCCACGCGATACCGAGAAACAGCGCCATGCCGTAGTTGCTGCCGGGCTTGATCTTCAGCGTTTCCAGCAAACCGATGCCCATGCCGAGAAACAGCACGCTAGTAACCACATTGGACATGAAACCGCTGGCCACCGCCGTGGCCACCAGATACAGGACCAGCAGGCGCCATGAGTTGCCGCCGACGATCTTCGATGAGACCAGCGTGAGAGCAAATCGCCTGGTCAGCCCATGCAACTGCATGGCATGGCCGATGATGAAGGCGCCGATCATAAACAGGCAGATCCAATGCGACCAGTAACTGAACGCCTTCTCCAGAGGGAAAACTCCCGTGATCACCATCAGCGGTAATATCAGCAGCGCGGTGGCCGGAATCGGCACCGCTTCGGTTACCCACCAGACGATGGCCCAGCAGAAGATGCCGAGGCTGCGCATGCCAAGCGGCGATACATAATCCCAGGTCGGCGATAACAGCAAAGCGATGAAACAAAGCGGTCCCAGGAACAGGCCAACCACACGCTTGACGCGTTCATAGCGGACTTCCGCCTCGGTCAATTGCGGGGCCAGCTCGTGCAGATCTTTCCAGCTCATAGTTTCTGTCCATTACTCCGTGGAATGACGTAAGTGTTCGACGGCGAGGCTTCCCGCAATCGGGTGGGCGAAAGGCCCATTCTCTATGAAACAGGCTGTTCCATCAATGGAATAATCAATGCGACACCTACGGAGTGATAGGAAGCGCCCCAGTGGCCGAGGCGAAACGTGGGGAAACTTTGCGCGGCGGAGTGGAGATTTCCATATATAGCAGGAAGAAAATGCTGCAGCGCCCGGACCTACTGCGTGTACCTGTTTTCAATGCGCTCCCATCCAAATGCGGACGCCCGCCGTCTGGAGTACTTGATATTCTTGTCCCCGCCACTGTCGGGAGAGCTTGTCCATCTGCCCATTTTGATAACAGAAAACTCGATCGGAAATCGGCTCCGCCGGAGCTGACTATCCTCTTACTATTTCCATCGGCACGGGATGTATAATTGCTCCCGATCCACTTCCCTTCCCGTTTCCAGGTGGGAATGAACGGATATGACCTGTTGCCGATTCTCAAAACCTTCTGGCCTCGTGCTCGTTCGGGCAAGAACGAGACGCTCGGTGAAGAGCATGATTATGGCGTCCTCACTGTCCGATTCCTCCAAGGCGAGGATGTAGTCGAGCACTACATCCGGATTGGTGTACTGGGATCGGCCTTGAATGGACTAGTTGGTGCGGCCAACATGTCCCGGCCACCTTGGGGCTGGTTCGATGGACAGGACCGTGCTCGACCACTGGGTGAATGGTTTCTCCAACCTGCCGTCCCGGAAAACGAGCTGCTTTCTTGCCAGTCCCGCCTGGATGGCCAGATTGCGGAAGCGCGAGATCGGCGAATGGGTCTGGAACGCTGGATCACTCCAGGTGAGAACTTGCAGCAATCACGATTCCATTACCTGGATGTATCTATTCCCCAGCGTTGTTTGATACACCTCTTTGCCACCAGGTTGGATTTCCGCGGAAGCCTGCCTGCGGTAGTTCATGCGAGGAGGCAAATTGCTGATCCGTATAGACCATTCTTCCTCCCACCACCGTGAGAACCGGGTCGATCTGACCGATTTCATCCTCCGGGACGGACAGGTAATCCTGATTCAGAACGGCAAAATCGGCGTACTTGCCCGGTTCGATGCTGCCCAAGAGATCTTCTCTCAGGACGTACTCAGCGCCCCAGCGCGTGTACATGTAAAGCGCCTCCCGGCGGCTGATGCGCTGCTGCGGCCCCCAGACCCTTCCGTTGACATCCTTAAGCGGTTCACCGCCACTTCCAAGGCCAGGAACGCGTGGAAGCCATGCTGGTCCAGTTGCATCGTCGTCCGTAAGCCTAGGTCGAGCAGTCTCCGCAGCGGGACAACCACATCTTCGGCCATTTTCTCCCCATAGAGAACCTTGTACACTCCGATATCACCCTTTTCCCCGGCATAGACATACTTGGGCCCGCAACTGAAAATGAGGCCAAGCTTTTTGGCTCGTTGCGCCTGCTCGTCGGTGATAAACCGGCAATGGTCAATGACCCACCGGCGCTCTACCAGGTCGGGGTATTGTTTGCTCAGTTCTTCGAGCGTGCTGAGGAATAGTTCGATTCCTCGGTCTCCGCCCGAGTGCATCGCCGAAATGCGAAATCCATACTTTGCCGCCGCCCGCAACTGTTCGATATCATTGAATTCCGGGTCTTTCAGTGTACACATTCCGTTGGGGCCATAAAACTGATGGAGCCACAGAGGAAAGTTTGGGGACTCACGCGGGTATGTCTTACTGATGCAGGAAGCGCCAGTCCCAGGAATCCCGTCAATATTGGAGAGGGCCATCCCGATAATCCACATCATATTGCCGCCAATACCCCACATATTCTCGCCCGATCCTCCTTGCAGGCCCACCAGACGACTCATCGTGCCATGCACGTTGGGGTTGCGGTTCGTCGTTTCCAGGGAAAAGGCCAGGCGCTGTGGCAGTTCTCCACGGGCATTCAGCCAGGCATAGGCAGCTAAATGCTGGGGATGAAGCCGGGTAGAAAGCGTGGTGACGCCTTGGGCTGCCACCTCTTCCATCTCCAGCTTGTAGTAAGGCCCAATCTCCGCCGGGGGAAGCTGCGGCCAAAACTCATACCGGACCGTGTTATTCGCCAATCCCTTCAACCGTCCTGTGGGTACACCCTGATCGTCACGAACCACCCCACGAATGTCTGGATACCGCTCCAGCAGAGCTTCCAATGCTTTGGTGTTTACAAGGGCTTCTTCCATAGCCTTCCAATGCAGGTAGAGCGGATTGTCCGGAGCGGCCTGATCCAGATCAAACCGTGTCACATCTCCCCTGGTGAGTTCCACAGGCCAAAAATCTTGCCTCGCACCGGTGGGCACGGTAACGATCCATTCTCCGGGCCTCTTCGTTAAAGCGACGGTTCGGATTTGAGCAAGAAAGTCCGCTTCGTTGCTCCAGACAATGGGAGGTACTTGTTGCTCGATCTGCGGCTTTCCTTCGGGGAAGAAGTGGGAACCGTAACCATAAATGTGGTCATGGGTTTCTACCAGACCCGGGATAACCGTTCTGCCACCGACATCAATTTGCCGAGTATTCGGTCCGGCGTACTCCAAAGCATCCTGATTACTTCCCACCACAATAAATTTTCCGTCATATATGGCCGCTGCCTGCGCTATCGTGAAGTTGGTGGGGTCCGGGCTGTCAGCTGTAAGGATCTTGCCGTTGAGAATCACCATGTCCGCCTCAAGCCCGGCGGCGGAAGCCCACAGCCCCGACAACAAAAAGGCGAGTCCTCCAAAAATAATAGAGAATGTCCAATTTCTCATAGTGGTCATGTTCCCATCTTTCTCATTCTTCAAGAACACCGAAATATGCTCCCTCGGAATATTCTTGAGATTCGTGATTCCAACTCATCATTCCGAAGCTTAGTGTGCGGAATCATCCGAATAAAGTCTACCTATCGGCCTCGGCTCTGCGGGCCTCCTCAGGTGTTCCCCGCTTCCACCACGTCGGGTTCCCTCTGAAACCCACCTGCGGCAAGCCTTTGCGGGAGGCGAACTCCGGCTCCGTGTGGATGATCTTGCCGCCCACCACCGTCATCAGCGAATCCGTCATGCCAATTTCATCCTCGGGTACTGTCATATAGTCCTGGCTCAGCACGGCAAAATCAGCGTACTTTCTCGGTTCTATGCTACCCAGCAGGTCTTCCCGCAGAACATACTCCGAGCCCCAGCGCGTATACATGTAAAGCGCCTCCCGGCGGGTGACTCGTTGCTGCGGGCCCCAGACTTTTCCGTTGACATCCTTTCGGTTCACCGCCACTTCCAAAGCAAGAAAAGCGTGGAAGCCATGCTCGTCCAGTTGAATTGTGGTCCGCAAACCGTGGTCGAGCAACCTTCTGAGGGGAACAACCACATCCTCAGCCACGTCGTCTCCATAGAGCACCTTGAACGCCCCGATATCACCCTTTTCCCCGGCATAGACATACTTGGGCCCGCAACTGAAGATGATATTGAACTGCTTGGCACGTCTGGCGTGCTCGTCAGTAATGAACCGGCAGTGGTCGATGACCCATCGCCGCTCGGCGATGTCCGGGTACTCTTTGCTCAGTTCCTCCACAGCATCCAAAAACGAATTGATCCCCCGGTCGCCTCCCGAGTGCATGGCCGTAACGCGAAAGTCGTATTTGGCCGCCGCCCGCAACACGTCTATGTCGTTGTAGTCCGGATCACTCAACGTACACAGTCCATGGGGACCATAAAATTGATGCAGCCACAGAGGGAAGTTTGGAGCCTCGCGCGGATAGGGTTTCTCCACGCAAGAGCCAGCAATCCCGGGCACATGGTCGATATTTGACAGTCCCATTCCGATCATCCACAGCTTGTCGTCGCCGACCCCCCACATATTTTTCCCCGTACCCCCCTGCAGACCCACCAGACGGCTCATCGTGGCAGTCACGTTCGGGTTGCGGTTGGCTGTTTCCAGGGAAAAAGCCAACCGCTGGGGCATATCTCCCTGGGCATGGAGCCAAGCGTAGGCAGCCAAGTGGTTGGGATGAAGCCGCGTGGACAGAGTGGTTATGCCCTGGGCAGCTACTTCTTCCATCTCCAGCTTGTACAGGGGGCCCAACTGCTCCGGTGGGATTTGAGGGAAAAATTCGTAGTGCAAAGTCTAGATCGCCAGCCCCGCCAACTGCCCAGTGGGAACGCCATCGTCGTCGCGGCGCACACCCGGAATGTCGGGGTATCTCTCCAGCAGAGGCTCGAGGGCTTTCGTGTTCACTATCGCTTCGCTCTGCACCGACCAATGTAAGACTACCGGGTTGTTCGGAGCAACCGAATCGAGGTCAAACCGCGTTACCTCTCCCTTCTGGAGTTCGACCACCACTCCCATGAGCCCGGCCGACGGGCTGGTAATAATCCACTCTCCTGGCTGCTTATTCAGAGTAAGAGTCCGGATTTGAGCCAGCCCGTCGGCCTTGTTCGTCCAGGGGATGGAAGGATCGGTCTTACCGGGCTGCGGCTGTCCTGGGGGAAAGAAGTGGGACCCGTAACCGTATATATGATCATGGGTTTCGACCAACCCCGGAATTACTGTGTGGCCTTCCAGGTCGATTCGTTGGGTGCTGGGTCCGGCAAATTCCAGAGCTTCCTCATTGCTTCCAACCGCAATAAATTTCCCGTCGTAGATTGCAGCTGCCTGGGCAATGGTGAAATCATTCGGATCGGGGCTGTCCGCTGTTAGAATCTTGCCGTTGAGAATCACCATGTCCGCTTCAAGCCCCGCACTGAGACCCGTCCGACTAGTCAGCATTAGAGCTGCCGATAGAAGAACTCCATAAACTACAGCAGTGACGACCTCATTTTTCATTTGGATCGGATGCATATGCCACGCTCCTCCTTTCAAAAAGTGGTTTTCCAGCAATGATTGGACGCAGTACACACACTCGAACAGCGCCAGACAATCCCTGTTGTCCGAGCCATCCTGCATCAGAGGCTTCCGCAATCGAGTGTTGTTAAGCAGTCTCTAAAATTACTGATTCTTCCCGCCCGGGCGAGTTCGTCTCCAATATGAACTCACAGACGGTCATTATCAAGCGCCAAAAATTGGGGATGAAGGTGAAGATGTCCCGGAACGCCAACCGATTCCCGGTCTGCCCGGCCTGCATAGCTGGAGTCCTGACTTCACATCCGAATTTCAGTGCAGGATGAGTTCTGACGAAGTTGTAATGGCAACGTAGCAGCTCGAAGGAAAACCGCGCCGAGAGCTCTGGCCCTACCAAAAAACCAGTTCCATAACCCCAGATTGTGATGTAATATCTTTCACAAAGATCGGGTAAAAAAAATCGACTGGGCGAGTCTTGGTCGCTGGACCTGGACACTCAATTCGTAAGGAGCAAGGAGAATGGAGAATGAGTAACGTTGCATTGAATGTGAACGGCAGAACACACAACTTAGATATTGACCCTTCGACTCCGCTGCTCTATATCCTGCGTAATGATATCGGCTTACGCGGTCCACGGTTTGGATGCGGGCTGGGGCAGTGTGGGGCGTGTACAGTGATTATAAAGGGCGAGGCGGTTCGGTCGTGCATCACGCCGACTTCCACAGCGCTGGGATCCGAGATCACCACGCTCGAAGGACTAGCCAAAGACGGCACCCTGCACCCTGTACAGCAGGCCTGGATTGACGAGCAGGTCCCGCAGTGCGGCTTCTGCCAGAACGGGCAAATGATGCATGCCAAGGTCCTGCTAGACCGAAATCCGGATCCGACGGATGCAGAGATCCGGGATTGGATGGATCGGACCCTGTGCCGCTGCATGACGTATTACCGGATTCAGGCCGCCATCAAGCGTGCCGCGAAGGCGATAGCTGCTGCTCGGTCGTCTGAGGGAAAGGAGGTAGTCGCATGACCGCCTTCACAAACATTCCAAATCAGGTCGAAGAAGCGATGGAAAAGCGGAACGGGACGACGTCTCGCAGGAATTTCCTCAAAGGCTCGGGGTTGCTCGTTGTGAGCATCAGCGCCGCGGCGATGGGCAGTACCAATCTGCTCAGAGCTGGAGCGAACGCCCAAGCGGTCGCAGCGGCCCAGACCTCTGGGCCCTATCCCGACCCTGACTTCAGACAACTCGATTCGTGGATCGTCATTCATGAGGACAGCACAGCGACTTTCTACGCCGGAAAAACCGACGGTGGCCAAGGTACAGGAACGGCCCTCCGCCAGATGATGGCAGATGAACTGGACATAGCATTCGATCAAGCGACCCTCATCATGGGCAGCACAGACATAACCGTCGATCAAGGCGGATCGGGCGGTTCCGATGCTATCGAGAGGGATGGCCAGGTCATGCGGCGCGTGGCTGCAGAAGCCCGGCGTGTCCTGCTGGAACTGGCATCCGCGCAGTTTGGGGTTTCCGTCGATCAACTCATCGTCAACGAGGGCGTGGTCAACGTCAAAGGAGATCCATCCCGGAAAGTCAGCTATGGAGAACTGATCGGCGCAAGACGGTTTAACGTTACACTGACAGGTAACGACGTCAATGCCACGAATGGATTGGCAAAGCTGAAGGCTGTACAGGACCTCAAGGTTATAGGCCAGCCGCATCAGCGCTATGACATTCCCGCCAAGGTGGATGGCTCGCTCAACTGGGCAGTGGACGCCAAGGCTCCCGACATGGTTCATGCGCGCAACGTGAGGCCATCGGTTGCTGGCGCCAAGCTGATTAGCATAGACGAATCTTCTGTCAACGGCATCCCAGGATTCATCAAGGTGGTGAGTAAGGGCAACTACGTCGCGGTAATCTGCGAGCGAGAGGAGCAGGCTATCAAGGCATCCAGACTGCTCAAGGTCAACTGGCAGAAACCGACAACACCATCCTTCCCGCTATCGGAAGACTTGTACACATTCATGCGTGCCGCCACGCCCATGTCCCTCACCCGGGACCGGCCCGGGGTGCGCCTCCCGAGCGTGGTGGGGGATCCCGACGCGGCACTGGCGAACGCTGCAAATATTATCGAAGCAGAATACGATTTCCCATTCCAGGGACACACGGCCATCGGTCCGGCCCATGCCATGGCCGACCCATCCAACGGTCAGATGACAATATGGTCCAATGACATGAAAGCTTATGGTCTGCGGACAGGCGTAGCGGACTTTCTTGGGATTCCGCGGGATCGGGTACGCGTCATCTGGCAGGATGGCCCCCAGCTCTACGGGCGTACGGCGGCTGATGACGCCGGCTTCGAGGCCGCCTTCCTGGCGCAAGAGATTGGCAGACCAGTTCGCATACAGTGGATGAGACACGAGGAGACGGCTTGGGATGTCAAAGGCCCGGCGTTTACATTCCAGTTGCGCGGAGGCTTGGATGCCCAGGGCAACCTCATTGCATGGGAGTACAAAGCGCGCACTGTTGACTACAATCACATTGGATATAACGATCCCGATACCGTCCTCATCGCTCAGCTGATTGGGAAGAGGCCCTCCGGTCCTGCTAGTGGTGGCGCAGGCCCTCCTTCTGAGATGTACTCCATCCCGAACCGGCACCAGACCACCGAAGTCGTAGCCCTGCCCCTTGTTTGGGAGTCGCCACTTCGTGTCGGGAACTTGCGGGATCCCAATGGTCCACAGATAACCTTCGCCAGCGAATCGTTCATCGACGAGTTGGCGGCGGCGGCAAAAGTCGACCCGGTCGAGTTCCGTTTACGGCTCCTGACCGCCACCACCGACGACGACGAGCATTTCAAGCGTGCCCGCTCAATCGCGGTACTCAAAGCGGCCGCAGCAGCTTATGGCTGGGACAGCCGTCCATCGCCGAAACCCCTTGATACCGGAACCATCCTGACTGGGCGTGGAATCGCGTATTGCTGCCGCAGCCAAACCCTCGTAGCAGAGATCGCTGAAGTCGAGGTGAATCGTGACACCGGCCACGTGTGGGTGAAGCGGATCGTCTGCGCA
The DNA here is from genome assembly GCA_963662495.2 of Terriglobia bacterium. GTDB lineage: Bacteria > Acidobacteriota > Terriglobia > 2-12-FULL-54-10 > 2-12-FULL-54-10 > SHUM01. Next base: position 56,704 of record CAXVYQ010000012.1, on the reverse strand, counting down.
CACGACTGTGGACTTGTCATCAACCCGGAAGGACTGCGCCGCACCCTGGAAGGTAACCTGCTCCACGGTTTGAGCCGCGCGCTCCACGAGGAGGTGCAGTTCGACACCGAAAAGGTAACGAGCGTGAATTGGATCACTCATCCCACTCTGACGCACGCCGACACGCCTGCCCAGATCGACATCGTGCTGGTGAACGGTGATCCCGATTCGAATCGGTCCGATCTTCCTCCCTATGGAGCTGGGGAGGCGTCCATCAAACCGATGGTTGCGGCAGTCGCCAATGCTATTTACGATGCGACCGGCGTTCGTAACCGTCGGGTTCCATTCAGAGACAACCGCGTGCTTGTGGCACTCAAGGCTGCACACGTGTGAGTCTTCTAAAAGATGATGTAGTGGAGGAATTTTCCGCAGTAGTCCCAGAGACGTTGCCGAGGCCGATTCCCGCCTCGAACCCATCTGTGCGGCCCCGCTGATAGAGACGCAGCAGATTTTCCATATCTGTTTCCTCAATAGGCCGCCAGTACGCGAGACGCGCCAAGGAAGAGAGAATATCCCTCACACAGGGATCCACGTCCGTTGTATTTGTCTGTACTTGTTCGGAGTACAGATGGAATTTTTCTGCCAGCCAAGCGTATCCCCCTAGCAGGCCGAGGTGGAAGTGTGATGCTTTTCTATAATTCAAATCCCTTCAGATGGGCAACTCGAACGCGATATCATCAGAAACTCAGTTTCAGGCCTAGTTGAATCTGTCGCGGATTTGCCGCGCTGAAATAACGCCCGAAGCTCGGGGTGAATGCAAACCGTCCGGGCACTCCTGAAAAATTTGTGTTGTTGAACAAATTAAAGAACTCGGCGCGGAATTGAAGTTGCAATGTTTCTGAGAGGCTGTACCCGGTCAGGCCAAGTTGGACAGGAAGAGGGTAATTGATCTTCACTCCGACTTCCGCTTGGTCTTAAAAATCGGGCGCTGGTTAACTACTGGGCAATGCTGAATGCGGCAAGACGAATACCCGGCATAGACCTCGACAGAACTCCTGATATTCTCCGATAATGGATGTGTACAGTCGTCACAGATTGGTATAGCAGTCATATGGTGGGGATTCTGGTGCACGGAAACAATCATTTCATCGTACGCGGACCCTTGCCAGTTCGAGCAACGGCGCTGGCTTTAGTTAGACTTTGGACTATGATCCAAATCGGTGGAACCACGCCTCTCGCTCTTGGGCGATGGCACATCAGCACACATGAATTTCGGGAGAACCTCGAATGGGCGGTGGTCGTACTGGGAGATGGCAATATGAATCCGGCAGTGACGCAATTGCTTGATGAATTGCTCGTCCGGGGAATAACAATTCACAATTCCGAAGTAAACAACTGGTAGCAAGGAGAACCGCCCGACCAGATGATTGCGAATTATGTTGGGCAACTGGGACCCACCCGATTCTCATTTGCAGTGGTTTTGCATCCCCTGCAGGTCTCAATCCATTTGAAGTGCGCATTCACTGCGGGAGAAGAACGCTAACTTGACTCCGATTATTAATGCACAAGAGCTATCGAAGAGGTACGGAATCACTCCGCTCTTCCAAAATGTTTCATTCACGGTATCTGAAGGTAACCGGATCGGCCTGATCGGCCCGAATGGTTCGGGCAAGTCGACTCTGCTGGAAATTCTCTATGGCCGGGTAAAACCGGACAGAGGAGATATATCGATACGCAAGCGGACGAAACTCAGCTACGTCGCACAGATTTCCGAGTTCGCGCCGGGCGAAACAGTCAGATCAGTAATCGAACGTGCTCTCAAACAAGAGGCAGAAGCAGATGAGGAGCGGCCTTACCGGGCAGTCGAGGCACTTGGCCGTGCGGGTATTAGGAACCTTGAAACACCGACGGCGAATTTGTCGGGCGGCTTGCGCAAACGTCTAGCAATCTCCGCTGCACTGGTCCAGGAACCGGACATCCTGCTGCTCGACGAGCCGACCAATCATTTGGACCTCGCTGGAATCAAGTGGCTCGAAACACTTCTTCAAAACGCGGCATTTGCGTGCGTTGTGGTCAGCCACGATCGTTATTTTCTAGAAAACATCGCCAACGAGATCGTTGAGCTCAATCGCATATATGTAGATGGCATGCTGCGCGTTCATGGCAATTACAGCAGGTTTCTGAACGCGAAAGAAGAATACGTTCATGCTCAGGGAAAGCGGCAAGATTCTGTAGCAAACCGCGTCCGCACCGAGATTGAATGGCTGCGCCGAGGCCCAAAAGCCCGAGCGACCAAGGCGAAGGCGCGAATTAATCAAGCTCACGAGATGATCCACGAACTCGCGGAGTTGCGAGCTAGAAACCGCATTTCCACTACCAAAATTGATTTTTCCGCGACGAACCGGAAAACTAAGAAGCTGATCGACCTTGTGGATGTTACCTATTCCATTGACGATCACACTCTGTTCGAGGACTTTGATTTCACGCTTCAATCACAAATGCGGGTGGGGCTGGTTGGCCCAAACGGGAGCGGCAAAACAACGCTACTTCGCCTATTGAGAGGGGAAATCCAGCCTGCAGGTGGCGAGATCCGTCGAGCTGACTCATTGCGGATTGTGTACTTCGACCAGAATCGTGTCCTTGATCCAAACCTGCCTTTACGCCACACACTGGCGCCGGATAGTGATTCGGTAATTTATCAGGATCGAGTCATTCACGTTTCCTCGTGGGCGGCACGGTTTCTCTTTTCGGGCGAGGACCTGAACCAGCCCGTCGGCCAGTTGTCCGGTGGGGAACGTGCGCGCGTTTTAATCGCGCAACTCATGCTCCAGCCAGCAGATGTCCTGCTTCTCGATGAACCGACTAACGATCTCGATATTCCGACTTTGGAAATATTGGAAGAGAGCCTGCTGGAATTTCGCGGAGCATTAGTGCTGGTCACGCATGATCGCTACATGCTGGACCGCGTCTCGACAGTCGTGCTTGGCCTCGATGGTCTGGGCCGGACGGAAAGCTTTGCCGACTACTCGCAATGGAATGTGTGGCAGCAGTCACAAGTGAAAAAGGGCACGCCTAACATGACAGTTCAGTCTTTGCGGTCCGCGATGCCTGGAACTCAGCCACGAAGTGCAAAAAGGAAACTCTCCTATTTGGAGGCCCGCGAGTTTGCAACCATCGAAAGAAGAATTGCCGAAACGGAGCAGGAGATCCAGAGCAAACGTGCGACAATGATCAATCCTGCAATTTTGAGCGATGCACCCCGCCTTCAGCGGATTTGTGTTGATTTGGAAGAGGCCGAGAAGTACCTGTATCAACTCTATGAGCGATGGACGGAGCTAGAAGAGAAAAATGGGTGAGATCTCCCATGCGGCCATCTCCCGTGCTGAATAGCCAACGTCAAAGCAGATAACGCGACCATTCGGTGCCATCATTGCCAGATATCATCTGGCCAGCCCAATGGTTCCCTACAGGAATCGATATGCAACTCCAGGAGGACTTACACATGCTGAATTGTGTAATTTCAGGCAGGAAGATTGAATCCGGAAAGGATTCAAGGGGACGCATCACTCATTGCGCTGTTCCGGGTGTGGGTGGACCACGCTCGTTTTTTCTGGGCCTTCAACCGCAGCGACATTCAATTTCATTTGCGATACGTTCGATACTCATGACTGCGCAAAATACAGGGCTGGAGAGCTCGCGGCCAAGTAATTTGGTGTGCGGTTTTAGAAGCCACACAGAGATCAAAGAGAAATCCTATGGCAGAGCGCATCCAATATGAGGGCGATCCTGATCCAGGGCAAAACCCTCTTGCCGGATTCCTTGCTCTTTGAAAGCGAGCGGGTCTCCAATGGTTGTATACTCGTCTAGCATCTTGATCGCTACAGGCTGGAGAGAATAATCCGCGACACCAGATGGATTTTTGTCCCGCTTCGAGGCAAGTGCAAATCGGTGGTTTTCGGCTTCGACGTGGAAAAGGCGATTCACAAAGCACCGCAGCAGACTTCGCATTCAATGAAGGGTGCCAATGAACCCCGCTCCGAGGAGCCGAGAAAGGACGCAGCATGAAAATCCTGATACAAATGGAAGGTTTCATTGTTTCAGCAACTTCTCGCACATATAATTTTCAGGTAACCGACACGCCCGGCGAATTCCGCAAGTTCAGCGTTGAGGTTTCATTGGAGTCTTTTCAAGCGACTCCCTTGAAATTCCAGGATGGGCCACTCATCACCCGCGAGCGATTGGAGCAGGAGCTGGACCGGGAAACAGAAGCATTGCACGCCGAAGCTCACATGAGGATTGGCGATCCGGATATTTTGCAATATTTGGGAAGACACTATCCGCCAAAGATGCGAACGTGGACTCCGCCATCGAAGGCTCGCGCGACAGACCGCGCGTGACACAGCTTCCCCAACCACGAAAGACGACCCCGTGGACTTCGCAGACGACCACATGCCAGAAGAATTGGTACAATCCCCTTTGCGCCCCTTTGCGTGAAGATGACTTTGACAGGCTTCTTGCCCTATTGGATCAACGACAGCGCGCTAGTTTGCCAGCAGGTCCAGTTCTGGAAAACCTGTCGCGACGGCCCGGGGACGTTCCCGAAGCCGGGCACCGCTGACCAAGATGGGAGAGATTTCATTGAACAGTCCAGCAACAACACGCAGCACAAACCGAACCGTGCTCCAGGATAGCCCTCCATGGATGATGCCGTTTTGGAAGCCTGCGAAGGGTAAGGCGGGCACTCTTTTCTATATCGTCCTGATACACACTCTCGCTATCACCGGGGTTGTGCTGTTCCCACTGCCGAGCGTCCCGGTCTTGGGGTTGTCTCTCCTGTTAGCGTGCCTTGGTGGCCTGGGCACGACGGTCGGTTACCATCGCTTGCTGGCACACCGCACTCTCAAGGTCAACAAGCCAATCGAACTTTTGCTTATCATCTGGGCCATGTTCAGCGGCTCCGGGCATCCCTCTAGTTGGGTCGCCTACCACCGCCAGCACCATTCCCATACAGACACCCCCAAGGACGTTTCCAGCCCCAGACACGGCGGCTTCTGGTGGGCTCATCTGCGTTGGCTCTATCAATCAGCACCGGCAGACTCTCAGAAGTGGTGTCCCGAATTGAACCGTGGCGCGTACAAGGTTTGGAGACTCGCGATAGTCCCTGTGATCCTTCTCTCTCTGGTCTGCGGCCTGGCGCTCGGCTGGCAGGGATTTTTCTGGATCGGTCCCATTCGCCTAGTGTACTTGCTGCACATGCAGTGTTTTGTAAACAGCGTCGCACACCTGAATCCTTTCCCAAAAGGGGACTCCAGCAACAATGTGTGGTGGCTGGGGCCGCTGCAACTGACTGCCTGGGGTGAAAACTGGCACAGGAATCACCATTCCTCCGTTGGCTCAGCGCGCCTGGGCTGGCATTGGTGGCAGGTAGACATCGGGTGGTACTTCATCCGCATGTTGGAGGCGATTGGCCTCGCAAGCAACGTCAGACGGCCCAAGGCACTATGAACCATGGCCGCCAGCGTTCTGAGGAAGGATGACGCGTGAATCGCACTGGTAGCGGTCCGATAGAACTCGGGTTTTGATGGTGCTTCCACAATCGACTGTTGGTGGAACCAGTCTAACCCTGTAATCTTGAATAAGTTGCTGGCGGCAACACCGAGCTTCGTGAGCGGATCACGACTGGGAAGAAATAAGCGTCTTTTCTCGCGCATACTCCAAATATTCCAAGTACGTGCCCTTGAAGTCCTTGATCTGTCCGCCTTCGAAATACCATATCCGCGTGGCAACTTCGTCAATGACATCGTGATCGTGCGTCACCAGGAGAACCGTCCCTTCATAGCGCTGCAAGGCGTTGTTGAGGGCATTGATCGATTCCAGGTCCAGGTGGTTGGTTGGCTCGTCGAGCACGAGGAAATTCGGCTTTTGTAACATCAGCCGGCAAAAGATCAGCCGCGCTGATTCGCCGCCGGAAAGCGCGTCCGTGGGCTTCTGAGCATCATCCCCGCTGAATAGCATCTGGCCCAGCAACCCGCGTAATACCTCCTGAAACGCCTGGGGGTCGAACTGGCGCAACCACTCGAGCACCGTCGTTCCCTTGACGATCGAGTCGGTGTGATCCTGCGCGAAATAGCCCACTGCAGCCTTATGCCCCCACAGAACTGTTCCGCCATCGATCGGGAATTGGCTCTCGGAGTTCTCGATGAACCCGGTTGCGTTGCGTATCAGAGATTTCAACAAAGTGGATTTACCCGAACCATTACGGCCCATGAGTGCAATTTTTTCCCCGCGCAAAATGCTGGCCGTAAAGCCGCGAATCACATTGAGATCCCCAAAAGACTTGCTGAGCTCCTTGAACTCCAAGGGATGTCTCCCCGAGGGGCTCTTGATCTCGAAACGGATGTACGGGCGCTGGATATTCGATCTGGCCAGATCGGAGGTCTGCAATCGCTCTACTTCCTTCTTTCGGGAGGTTACTTGAGAAGAGCGCGTGCCGGCCGAAAAGCGTGCGATGAACTCATTCAATTGTGCAATCTTCTTTTCCCGCTGGGCGTTTTCCGATTCGATCCGGGAGCGGATTTGGGTCTTCGCGAGCACCATGTCGTCGTACCCGCCCGTGTACATGATGATCGTCTGGTAATCGATATCAGCAGTGTGGGTGCATATGCTGTTCAAAAAGTGCCGGTCGTGTGAGATCACGAGGAGCACGCCTTCGTACCTGAGCAGGTAATCTTGCAGCCAGTGCACCGAATCCAGATCCAGGTGATTCGTGGGCTCGTCCAACAGCAAGGCCTGTGGACTGCCAAACAGCGCCTGTGCCAGCAGAACGCGCACCTTCTGACCTCCCTGCAATTCTCTCATCGTGCGCTCGTGCAGCACGTCTTCCACTCCCAACCCGTCAAGCAGGATGGCGGCGTCGGACTCCGCCGTGTAGCCGCCCTGTTCGCCTACAATGCCTTCCAGTTCGCCCAGGCGCATGCCGTCCTCATCCGTCAGGGCATCATAGGGCTTGGAGTATAGGACATCCCTCTCCTCCAAAGCTTTCCACAGCGGTGCGTTTCCCATGATAACGGTATCGATCACACGATACTCGTCGAAGGCGAACTGGTCTTGCCTCAGGACACCGAACTTCTTCGGCCGGTTGACCGACCCCTGCGCAGGCTCGATCTCGTTGGTCAGGATTTTCATGAAGGTCGACTTGCCTGCGCCATTCGGCCCGGTGATCGCGTACCTGCGCCCGGACATAAAGGAGCAGGTAACCTCATCGAAAAGAATGTTTGCGCCGTAGCGCATTGAAATGTTGTTTACTGACAGCATACGATCCCTTTGCTATAACGAAACTGAACCCATCTGCGATAAAATCGCCGGTTTGTCTGGATTTACGCGTAAGACTTACGGAGGAAACTGAAGGCGGAAATTCTCAGATCGACCAGAGCAACCGCATTGCGCACCGCGGAATTAAGCCCGATGATAAGTGTATCATATTCCGCAGAAGGGAGCATGGCGTCCCGAGCTATTCCAACTCGGCATGGATGGTGTACTCTCCCACGGACTCGTCCCACGTTAGGTTCAAAACGTTTGGCTTACAACAGACCTCACAGTCTTCGACATAGCTCTGCCGCCGTCCAGCCGATTCGTCCACGGAAGTCTCGTTCCATTCTCCGCATCCGGCGCACTGGAAACCCGAGGTCATCCCAATATCTCTCCGGTAAATGAAGGTCGCTCAGCAAGTAACGTCGCAATGATACCGATATCGGCCGCCCCTCCGCATGCCACCCGGACCGGGGGTAGTCATCGTAGCGATATCTCTCATCAGAGAACCCATGGCATGGCTGTCTCCTGATTCACAAACCGGGAGCCGGTCCGTTCAAAGACTCTACTTTGCTTTCTGGAGCTTGGCTTTCAAATCCAGCATCCAATAACCATCGTGAAATTCCTTCCCCACCTCGACGACCTCCAGCAGTTTTGTAAACAGGGGGGCACCGCTGACCAGCGTATGAAATTCCCCATATTCACCACACGGGTCAATGCCCAGCTTCTCGAATTCAAGGATCATTTCTGCATTAAGTGAACGTCCGAGCCAGGCGTCATCCAGCAGATCGTCTTTTGTGGCAACGATACGAGCCTCCCCGCCGAGGTCCAGAAACTCCAACAACAAGGCGGCAGTCGATTTGCCCCAGAGCGGTTCGACCGCCGTGAGATCGGTTTCCCGGCAAACACGCTCCACCCATAATTTATGGTCATCGAGAAAAATGTCTCCAAAAATGACGTGGGTGAATTGACGGTCCCGAAGCTCGGCAAGCATTTTTTTAAACGCGGCTTCATAGGTCTGCCATGAGCCATGTCCCTGGAGTAGTTCCAGCCGAAGATGGCTCGCCTGCTGTTGCATCACCTCGGGCCGAAGTCCGTGAGAACGGCTTCTTGTCCCGTCTTCGGTGAACATGGTAATCAATGCCGCCACATCGAACTCCTGGCTGGCGTGATGGAGGGCGAGGTAGCTGTCTTTGCCGCCACTCCAGGAGATGGCGGCCCGTGGTTTGCTCACCGATCCCTCCGATGTAAACCGCTTCCACCCCTGCTCGAACATCGAACGCCTCGTCCTTCGATCCACTGTGGCGGACCCGCATCGGGATGCAACATGCCGGCAAGGGCCTCCACGCCTTCGGCGAGTCGAGGACCGGGACGTGAGTAGTAATTCGTGGCATCCACGGCATAAATGCGGTTCTGTCGCACGGCAGGCACGTTGTCCCAGCCGGGCGGAAGGGGAATCGTATTATATTCAGCAACCGTTTCCTCCAGGCTGTACCCACACGGCATCAGCACGATGATGTCGGGCCGGGAGGCGATAACGGCACCCCAGTCCGTCCGAAAACTCGGTTCCGCGACCCGGCCCAAAACGTCTCTCCCACCGGCCACGGCGACCATTTCCGGAACCCAATGCCCCGCCACGAAAAGTGGGTCCAGCCATTCCAGACACACAACCCGAGGAGCGGCCAGCCCCTTCACTTTCTGGTGGACCTCACCAACACGGGTTTCCAGAGCACAAGCCAAATTCTCCGCCTCCGGACCATGGCCCGTTGCCTGTCCCACCTCCCGGATATTGTTCCAGACATCGCCGAGCGTATGGGGATGCAGGCTCAGGACTTGCGGCGGATTCTGCAAGGATTCCAGAACCCCGGATAGATCCTCCGGCGAAGTGGCGCAAATTTTACATAACTCTTGCGTGAGGATCAGATCGGGTTGAATCCGCCGCAGCGCCTCCTCATCGATCTGATAGAGGTTCTCTCCTCGTTGAATGAATTCTCTGACCTGCCGGTCGATGACGGCAGGCTTCAGGTTCTTCGACAGCTTACTCCGCACCACAACGGTTTTGTTGCGCGCATCCGGCGGGTAATCGCATCCATAAGTTACCGCGGCCACTTCAGGGCCCAGGCCAACGGCGTAGGCGATTTCAGTAGCGGATGGCAGCATGCAGCAAATTTTCATGTCCTCCTCCTAGATGGGGTATGCTCCGCAGATCCGGCAGAAACTCATATCGATTCGCCCCACGGGGCCAAAGCACCGGGAACAGGTCTTCACCCCCTTCGGCAACTCGCCTGGAGGCGGATTGATTGTCCGGTACATTCGGTAGTACAGCAGATGTTCCTTGTCCCGAATGGCAACCCTGTCTGATTCCCATGCCCTCCTGCTCTCCAGTCCGTACTCCCGATCCTGAATCATCTTTTCAGCGTACTGGTGGAGCGCGGTGCTGCCGGAGCCGAATTCGATGGGAGTTTTTACCCGCCAAGTGATCTCCTCCGGAAGAATATCCGCAAACGCCTCCCGTAGAATCCTCTTGCCCATCGGCTTTCCCTCCCGTTCGCAGACCAGATCGGTGGCGGACAGCTCCAGCGCACACTGCCTGATCGAATCCTGAATATAGGGAAGCGTTACCGCGATGGAAAGCGATGATGCAATCTCCCGGGAACTAAAGTGCATCACCTGGTTCAGATGCTGAATGTAGCGCGTCAGATCAGCCGGCGGCATGTTGAACATGTAGCTATATCCGGCGAACAACTCATCGGCGCCATCCCCCGTAAGTACGTCGTGACTGCCGATTCTCTTCAACTCTTCGAGTGCGAAATAGCCGGCAATACTGTTGCGGAGCTCCATGGGATCAAACGTCCCCAGAATACCGACAAGCATTGGCATCTTCTCAATCAGGTCGGAGAGGGCTGGCCGAAGCACACGGAGTTCAAGACCGAGCTGATCTGCCATGCGTGCGGCAAAAGGCTCATCCAATCCGGGGCCGTCGGCAACCGAGACGCAGACAGCCTGCAAGCGGCGTCCCTGCTGTGCGGCGATCGTTGCCAGGATGCTGGTATCCAGGCCCCCGGAGAACTGGATGCCATCCGCTTCGGATTGGGCAACCGAGGCTTCAAGAAGCCCTCTCAGCTTCTGAGGCTTCATCAGCCCTCAACCCTGGCGTACAGGAGAAACCTGCCACTCCTGCTTACCGGCCTTTCGCTGGAAATACTCATAAGCACCGAATAAAACAGCACCGAACAAAAGGCTGGCCAGGAGTGAATTCCTGTAATAAGGCAAAGCCGCAACGTAGCAGGCAACCAGGCCTTCCCAGGTTGGAGGATATAGCCCGAACCCAATCCAGACCCCGAAGTTGCTGATGAAGTAAAAGATAGTTGGACCTGCCAGCGCAGCTACCAGGAACCGGCGCACAGTAACCGTGCGACCCAGCCACCTGCCCAGCAGAGTAATCAACGCAAAGCAGATCCATGTGATGCCGTACGCCCAACGCATCTTCAATCCGTAGACCTGCGTGGTCAGCAGCAGATCGCTCAAGGCGAGGACGGCGACAGGAAACCATATGCTGTCGCGCTTTCCGAGTTTGGCGCCACCAAAGAGCAAGGCACCGAAGACGGGCGAGAAATTCCACGGGTGTGGAATGAACCGGGTCAATACTGCCAGAACAAAGATCATGTAAGCCATTTACATCTCCTTTCAGAATTCGAGCCGGATCCCGGACCGATAAGTGAATCTCAAGGCCGGAAAACCCAGGGCCTCCATATACTTTTCATTCAGAATATTTTCGAATGTGCCGAACAACGTAAGTGCTGGTTGCAACCTGTACATCCAATCCAGATCCAACTTCGAATACCCCTCGTTCGAAGTAAGCGCCGGTTGCAGAAAAGAAAAATCGTTATCCCTTCGCGAGCCAACGAAGACCAGGTCGGAGGAGAGCGTAATGCGGTCCCGATTCCAGTAAACGCTGAACGATCCGGAGTGCCGTGGACGGCGAATCAAAGACAGACCACCCGGATCTGTGGGGTTGGAAGTGCGAACGGTTTCCGCGTCCAGGTAGGTATAGGTTACTCTGGTTCGGAAGGATCGCAGCGGATTCAACTCCAGCGTAACTTCGGCTCCCGATGCCTTGTTTTCCGCGACGTTGAAGAACGATCCCCGCGTGGGATTGAAACCTGTAACCAAAAACGACACCAAATCGCGGTAACTGTGCTGGAACCAGGTAAGATCCAGCTTCCCGAAATTCCGCCAGAATCGTTGTTCGATCCCGAAATCGAAGCTCCGGGCCCGTTCCGGATTCAGATCGGGATTCCCCGGAAAGGATGGCGAGGGACTAAAGGACTCGATCATAGTCGGTTCCTTAATACCCAATCCAAAATTGAATTTCAGCTTGGTGGCGCCCCAGATACTCTGACCGGGCTGAAGAGTGAGTGCCAGAGAAGTGCGTGGCACAACGGCAAGACCGAAACCGTCGTTGTCCTCCATCCGGACGCCATTTGTGAATACCAGGTTCCTCCAGATCGCCTGATGTTGCATCACCCAGCCAAAATTATCGCGTTGCGCATCGGTTGGCGAGGAATTCGCGATGCGGTCCTGAAGAAACCCTTGCTCGTGATCCCAGTCGAACAGGAACGTTAGCAGGTGCAATCCATAGCCACGCTCAATGGAGTCGAGACGGACATTGCTCTGGTAGCTGAAATGCCGGCGGCGCGTATCGTTGAGAAAATCAGAAGGAAAATCAAAGAACTGAAATGGCGCGGAACGATCCTCGAATTGGGGAACATAGGGCGGATCCAGGATCGTATCGCGGGACACTTGCCGGGAACGGGCAAAGGTGTAGCGCACCTGTTGGTCCCAGGACGGGGTTGTCTGATTTCGAAGACTGATTCCGGCGGCGCCATCTGTTTTATGAAGGGTTGATCCCCGATCCGGCCTGGCGAACGCCGTGTTGCCCGGTGTGCCCACCCGGTTGGATGTCCCACGCAGGACCAGACGGATATCGGTGCCGGGCTTTGGGGAATAGCCGAAATTCCCCGAGAAGTTGTTGCTCCGAAAATCGTTGTGGGGTTCCTGATTGGACGTTTCCACGCGTGCGAAGTTGGTGGAATAATCAAAATGGCCTAAGTTGCCCGAGATTCCCGTCCGGCCACGCCAGGTCTCGTATTTCCCTCCCTCCAGTGAGAGGGAGATGCGCGGGCGGCGAGTCTCGCTGCTACCCCTTTTGGTAAACAATTGAACAACACTCGACATCGCATCGGAGCCGAACAAAGCGGACTGAGGCCCGCGAACGACTTCAATCCGTTCGATATTCTCCATGGTCAGGCTGTCGAACTGGAACGTTCCGCCTGGCTCGTTCAAAGGAATTCCGTCGAGCAGAACCTTGTTGTAATCACCCTCCCCGCCCCGAATAAAAAGAGAGGTGAAATTCCCCAACCCACCTGTTCGAACGACAATTGCACCTGGAATCAACTGCAATATTTCACTGGCGGAGATTTCCTGACGGGCGGCTATTTCTTCCCCCTCCAGGACCGTGATGCTGGAAGCAATCTGGCTTGTCGGCGCCTCGGTTCGCGTGGCAGTGACAACAATACGTTCCCGGACGGGCGCCAGAAGAAGGATCAGGTTCGCCAGTTTGCCGGGACGAACGCTTCTGCCCCATTTCTCAAAACCAATGAGAGAAACTTCCAGGGTGTACATGGTCTGGGATAGACCATCAAACTGGAACCGGCCCTGTGTGTCGGTGAGTGTTCGGGAGATTTCAGTCCCGCTCTCGGTCAGGACTCTGACGGTTGCCCGCGGCAAAACGGCTTGCGTTGCATCCATTACCGTGCCGCTCAACGTATCTGTCTGCGACCACAGCGAATGTGAAAAAATGGAAACGAATAAACAGAGACCTGCGGTTCGAAGCATTGGCTCCTCCTGTCCCGCGACGGGGAGATTCGAATATTCGGAGGGCTACCTGTTGCGGGAAGAAAAGAAGGCCTGATTTTCAGGGATGTTAAAAAAGCGGAGTGCTTCCTGAAGCCGGGTCAATGTTCACCTTCCCGCGAAGGATTACCCATCCGACCTCTGGCAGGTCTCCTGACTTTCGCTTCATCGGACTGGCCGCCTTCCCAACCCATCGGGTCAGTGGCATATTGGCCAGCCCTCCACGATCACAGTGGCGGGGCCGTGCCGGATTTCAACCGGCTTCCCTATTCAGCTCTCTAACAGAGCACCAGAAGTTTTTTTACGGAATGGATACTACTTCGCTTCCGGAGAGATGTCAAGTGAGGCACGTGACAGATCAACTGCCTTGTGTAATAAGCCCCTTCAACTGTATGATTATTTGTTTGATTTTATGAAACGCATTGTTCCTGAGATGTGTCCTTCTGATAGTAGTTACTGGCATCGTTGAGAGGAGTTTTCTGTCGTGAATCATCGTCCCGATCGGACTATTAGCATCGCTAGTTTTACGGCCTCTTTATTGATTTTCTGGACATCATCAGCCCATCCCCAGAGCGAGGATCACCGCCCGACTCACGGCCTGAAAACCGCCCGCGCGTCAGCTATTGAGGAACCGATTCTTGTGGACGGCTCCCTGGATGAAGAGGTATGGCGAACAGCCCCCAGCTACGCGGGGTTCGTGCAACAGGACCCGCAGGAGGGCGAACCGGCGACTGAGCAGACTGAGTTTCGGATTGTCTATACACCGTCTATGCTCTATATCGGAGTCATCGCCTACGACTCCGACCCGCAATCCATCATGGCCTCCGAGCGGCGTCGCGACGCGGACCTGACCGTCGATGACACAATCACGGTCGTCATTGACACTTTCCACGATCACCGCAACGGCTACCGCTTCCGGACCAACCCGCTGGGCACGCAGCAGGATGCCCTCATTACAGATGAGGGCAGAGACCTCAACGAAGAATGGGACGAGCAATGGGAAGCAGTATCGCGCGTCACCGATGCGGGGTGGACGACTGAGTTTGCCATCCCTTTCAAAAGCCTGCGCGTGCCGATCGAGGAAGATGGCGCCTGGGGAATTGATATCCAACGGTCCATCCGGCGAAAGAATGAAGATACTTTCTGGACAAGTTACCGGCGCGGATTCACCATCGAGCAACTTTCCCAGGTCGGGCACCTGGCGGGAATCACCGAAATTGAAACCGGATTGAAACTCCGGGTGAAACCCTACCTGCTCGGTGGGTTTTCCCACACCAACGACCGGACGGATGGGTCCACGTGCCGCGAATCGGACGGGCCGCTGGGCACGGGAAGCCGGACCTGCAATGCATCGGACGCGGGCATCGAGGTCATCAAATACCGGATCACTCCCAGCCTCACCGCCGACTTCACTTATCGGACCGACTTTGCACAAACCGAAGTGGACGATCAGGCGATCAACCTGGACCGTTTCCCCTTGTTTTTCCCGGAAAAACGCGAGTTCTTTTTGGAAGGGGCGGGCGTGTTCGAGTTTGGAGTGGCGCCGAGTGAAGGCGGCCGCTCCCTTTCCAAGCTGTTCCATAGCCGCCAGATCGGACTGTCCCCGCGCCGTCAGCCAATTCCTATCGTGGCCGGCGGCAGAATCACGGGGAGGGCTGCCGGAATGACGCTGGGTATGCTGAATATTCAGACGGAGCGCTATTCCCTGGAAGATATCGCTGCCAGTAACTACAGCGTCTTCGTCGCCAAGAAAGACATCCTCGAACGGTCTACGATCGGCGCCTTTTTTCTCAACCGCGAGATGGGTGGCAACTGTGATTACAACCGGTTGGGAGGCATGGAAGCAAATTTCGTCTTCTATCAGTACTTCTCAGTAGGCGCCTTTGCGGCCAAGTCCACGGAATCCGGCAGTGCGGATTGTCCGGATTCCACTCGCGCGGCGGAAGAGGGCAGCGATTGGTTGACGGCGGGACATATCCGGTGGGACAGCGATTTTTTCAATCTGGAAACCTCCTGGCTGACGGTGGATGATAACTTCCGCGACGATCTCGGATTCGTCCCTCGAAAGGGGCGCCGGGACATCATGCCGCAGATCGGCTTCCGGCCCCGGCCGAGAAACAACAAGTACATACGGCAATTCATCATCCGCTGGCGGAACGATTACACCATGAACCAGCAGAACCAGTTGGAGAGCCGGGTTGGCCATGCGGCCCTGGAGATCCTGCTGCAAAACGGCGATGTGTTCGGGTGGGTCCCCCACACGCGGTTCGATACATTTACAGAGCCATTTACCAACCGCAGTGGAGTGTGGCTGATTCCGCCGGGGAGCTATAGCTGGTGGAATAACGCGTTGCGATATAACCTGAACCCGGGACGGGTCATCTCCGGGCAGATCATCAACTGGGCGTATCACGTCGGATACTTCGGCGGCGGAACATTTAATAACATCAACATGCGGCCCAGGCTCCGCCTCACCGACCAGATGACCGCGCAGATCCGGTACGGCCTCAACAAAGCGACGTTTCCGACCCGGATGTGCGTTGACAAGACGGTGGAAACCTGCGGATTCACGGACCATCTGGTCAATGCGCGCCTCGAATACAACTTCAACAACCAGTGGCTGACGAGCACGACGCTTCAATACAACAGCGCGGATAACTTCTGGGGCGTGAACGTTCGTTTGAACTACATCTTCCGGCCAGGCGATGATTTCTTCCTCATCTACAATGAAGGCCGGCGGTTCGTCGACTCCGTCGGCGTTCCCTATGGACCGAACGAGCGGACCCTGCAGGCCAAGCTGACTTATTCCTTCGATTACTAGCCGCAGAATTCAGGCCGCATCAGGCGGAACGCCGCAGCGCACGCAGAAACTTTGCCACCGGCAGCGTATTCAGAACATCGGACTTTTCCAGCCAGCCGCGCCGGGCCACCAGCACGCCGTAGCGGATATGGCTCAGATGGCGCGTGTGGTGCGAATCGGTGGAGATCACCAGTTTGACGCCGTGCTGCTTGCAGAGCCGTACGTGCAGATCGCGCAGATCCAGCCGGACCGGGAACGAATTGATCTCCATCGCGACATTCCTCCGGCCGGCCTCCTGAACGATCCTTTCCATATCGAACGGGAACGGCTCCCGTCGCAGCAGCAGCCTGCCGGTGGGGTGTCCGATGATCTTCAAATGCAGGTTTTCGAGCGCGCGCAGCAGACGGTCGGTCATCTGTTCGGAGGGCTGGTTCATATGCGAGTGAACGCTGCCGACCACAACGTCCAGTTGCGCGAGCACTTCATCGTCCATGTCCAGTGATCCATCCTGCAGAATATCCACCTCGATGCCGGCCAGAATACGAAAATCCTCCATCTCGCTGTCCAGCTTGCGTATCTCGATGATCTGGTCCAGCACGCGCTTTTCATTCATCCCGTTGGCCATCGCCAGCGCCTTGGAATGGTCGGTGATGGCAACGTAATCCAAACCGCGCTGATTCGCTGCCTGAACCATCTCCTCAATGGAGCAACGGCCGTCCGTGGCGGTGCTGTGCATGTGCAGGTCGCCGCAAATATCGGATTGGGTTACCAGTTGAGGGAGTTGGTGTTTTTCCGCGGCTTCGATTTCGCCCGTGTTCTCCCGCAACTCCGGCTCGATATAGGAGAGCTTCAGGGCCTCGTAGACCTGTTGTTCCGTCTTCCCGGCAACGCGCTCCGGCTCTTCATTGTCGGCTTTGTTCTCCACGAAGAGTCCATATTCATTCAGACGGTAGCCCATCCGTTTGGCGCGCTCGCGCAGCACAACGTTGTGCGCCTTGGACCCGGTGAAATACTGCATTGCCGCGCCATAGCTTTCCGGGTCAAGCATGCGGAGGTCCACCTGAATGCCCGTGGTCAGCCTGACGCTGATCTTGTTCTCACCCTTGGCGATGATCTCGGCGACCTTCGGATGCCGCAGGAAGTGTTCTCCAATCTCAACGGGCGAGTCGCCGGCGGCAAGCAGGTCGATGTCGCCGATGGTTTCACAGCCGCGGCGCAAACTGCCAGCCGGGGAAACCATCTTCACGAACTCGCACTCGGTCAGGTACGCGGATAGTTCCCCGGCTAGATTGTCAGCAACGTCGATCTGATAGCGGCCGGAATGTTGGCGATAGGACTCAATGGCCTTCAGGATCTTTTGCTCGAATTTTTCACCCATCCGCGGCAGATCGCGCAGCTTGCCATTGCGGGCCAGGTCCTCGACTTCATTCAGCGTTGTCACTTTGAAGTGGCTGAGAATCAGCGCAACGCCCTTGGGGCCGAATCCCTGAATATTCAGCATCTCCAGAGCGACGGGAGAGTAGCGCCCGAGCAGATCCTCGCGGAGCTTCAGTTTTCCGGTGCGGCAGATCTCTTCTATGTGGTCTGCCATCCCCTTGCCGACCGAAGGAAGGTCGGTGAGTTTGCGGTCCGGCTCCGATAGAATCTCCTCCAGCCGCTCCGTCAGATTTTCGATGGAGAGAACCGCGTTGCGGTAACTGCGGGTCCGAAAAGAATTCTGGCCGTCGATCTCCATCAGATCGGCGGTCTCCGACAGCAGTTTGGCGACTTCGTGATTCTCCATGTGTGATCGGCGCGAAAGCCACTCCTCCCAGCGATGATAAAATAATTCTGCCTTAAGTGAAACAAGGCGATTGTGCGCATGGGTTGGTTCGCGAGGTAGTTCGGCATGATGGCATTGCTGGCTGTGGGAATTTTAGCGCTCGTGGCAGGCGTTCTGGCCTGGTACCTGGTGGCCGCGCCACACTCGCGGGCGCTGGGTGCAGCGATCTCCCGCGGCCCGGCCGATTCCGGGGCGGTGGCCCTGACCTTCGACGATGGGCCGGGACCGGAAACCGCACCGATACTGGACCTGCTGAAACGGGAGGGCGTCCGCGCCACCTTTTTCCTGTGCGGGGCGAACGTGGAGCAGTACCCGGAGCTGGCCCGCCGCATCGGTGAGGAAGGCCACGAAGTCGGAAACCATACCTACCATCACCCCTCTTTTCTCGGCAGGAGTCCCGGCAAGATCGCTTGGGAAATCGAGGGGGCCCAGCGGGCGATCCGCCATCGCACGGGGCGCGAGGCGATATGGTTCCGTCCCCCTTACGGGCACCGCTGGTTCGGGCTGCGGCGGATTCTGCTGCGATCAGGACTCGAAATGGTGCTATGGTCCCTCAACCCGGTTGATTGGAAAACGGAGCCGGACAAGATCGTTGCCCGAGTGCTGCGGGCGGTCCATCCCGGCGCCATTGTCCTGCTGCATGACGGGTCGCCGCCTTATCAGTCCCGGTCGCGCCGAGCGACCCTCGCCGCCCTGCCGCGTATCCTGAACGAACTGCGGGACCGCTACAGGCTGGTAACCGTCGGCGAACTGATGCAGTCAGCTCGTCGGGACAGCGATGGGCCGCAATTCAGGAGGACCTAGAGATGAAACAGTTCCCGGAGCCGCTTGGTCTGGGCCCGGCTGACTGGAATCTCCGTTTGCTTTCGATCCGCCATCCGCAACTGATAGGTGCTCTTGAACCAGGGGATCACCTCCTGGATGTGATCCAGGTTGACGAGATAGGACCGGTGAGGGCGCCAGAACCTCTCCTCACCGAGACTGCCATGCAGCTCCTCGATGGTCCGGAAGTTGGACTCGCCTTCCTGGTCCCTGGTCATCAGCAGAATTCTTCCCTCCTGTACGCGGGCACAGATGAGGTCCTTCGCATCGATCATCAATAGCCGGTTGCGGGACCGCAACAGGATCCGGGAGGGCTGGGACTGCCGGGTTTCGAGCGTGCGGACCAGTGCTTCCAGAGTTTCCGCCGGAGAGACAGCCGCATCCATGGATTGCCGGACACGATCGAGGGAGCGCGCCAGACGATCTTTCTCAACCGGCTTCAGGAGGTAATCAATCGCATTCAGTTCGAAGGCTCGGAAGGCATACTGGTCAAAGGCGGTGGCGAAAATGATATGGGGAATCTTCCCCTTTTTCCTTTTGTCCAGCAGCCGGGCGACGACTTCAATGCCCGTCTGACCCGGCATGGCTACGTCCAGAAACATCAGGTCCGGCCGATGCTCCCGGATGAGTTGCAGCGCTTCGGCCCCGTTGCGCCCCTCGGCTACAATGTCGATGTCGGCGTGTTCTTTCAGTAGAAATATCAACTCCGAACGCGCCAGCCGCTCATCGTCCACGACGATGACCGACAAGGTGCTGGAGGGCTTGGCCCGCAGTTCGCTGTGTGAGAGTTCGCGCATCGTTATCCGCTCACCGGATGCAGTATAGCAGGGCCAGTGAGCGTAGCCAACGCAAGGCCGGACAGCTCCAATTCCAACATGCTATAATGCGCAATCCCGCTTGCTCCAAACCGGGATCGCCATGAAAAAGACAGCCAGATCGAAGCCATCCCGGATCGCGCCGCCACCTGAAAGCAAGGGTTCCGCGCGGATACTCTCCAGCCGTCTGCTGCATCGCGGCAAAGTGTTTTCCGTGGAGCGGGCGTCGGTGGTCGAGCCGGGCGGAGTGGCAGTAGTGCGGGAGATCGTCCGGCACCCAGGCGCGGCGGTGATTCTGCCACTGCTTGATGACGGCGGCATCATCTTGATCCGGCAATTCCGCATCGCAGTGGACCAGAACATGTGGGAGCTGCCCGCCGGCACTCTGGACCCTGATGAGGCGCCGCTGCAGACAGCCCGGCGGGAATTGATCGAGGAAACCGGATACCGGGGGACCCGTTGGAACAAGCTCGCCGAATTTTACCCCAGTCCCGGATTTGTCAGCGAGCGCATGTCCTTGTACCTGGCCCGCGGGCTGCGTGCAGGGATGGCCAATCCCGAGGAAGATGAGAAGATTGCGGTTCACCGGTTTTCCACGGCTCAGCTCCGGAAGATGCTCGCCGCCGGAAAGATCCGGGACGCCAAGACGCTGGTGGGATTGCTCTACTGGTTCCAGTTTGGCAAAAAGAAATTCAAAGGAAAACAGTCATGAAAGAATATACTCCCCAGCACGCACGCTCCGGCCTGGACGCCAAGCTCCCTGCCCTGGCCACTTGGCCGAACCAGTTTCCAGGCACCGTGATCCGGATCGAAATACCGGAATACACCTCCATCTGTCCCAAGACCCAGCTTCCGGACTACGGCACCCTGACCATCGAGTATGTCCCGGCAAAGCACTGTGTGGAGTTGAAGTCGCTAAAATACTACATCCTGGGATATCGCAACCTCGGGATCTTTTACGAAAACGCCGTCAACCGCATTCTGAAAGATCTGGTGGCCGCCTGCCGCCCCGTTACGGCAACGGTAACGGGTGAATTCAACATGCGTGGCGGGATGAGAAGCGTGATCGAAGCGAACTACAAAAGGCCGCGGGCGGCGGGGAAAAAGAAGTAGCTCCTTCACCCGGCAAGCATCCCCACACGAGACCCAACTAATTTATAAACCGGATTATTCTGCTGCGACTACCGGGAAGGTAACCGTATTGCTGAAGATGTCAAATACGCTGACCGACCCGAAGATAATCAGGTTCTGGCTGAATGTCAGCTTCGTTTCCGGATTCGGCTCGGTGGCCTCGGGCAGTTGAAAGTTGATCTGATACAGCCCTACTCCACCCTTCACCAGCCCCGCAAAGGACACCAGGGCGCCGCCGGCGCCGGAGGTCTGATTGCTTTGCACCCGGACAAAGGTGGGCGAGCCGAACGGCACATCGGAAGCAAAGGTGATCTGAGGAGCGGGGACGGCCCCGGGGTCACGCAAGGCCAGCTGCACCCGCAGAATGGTGGTATCCGCCGTGGCGCTCACATTGGGATCGGCATCCACCTGTTCGGCCAGCCGTGTAATCAAAGTCTCGATGGTGTCGCCTGAGGTGATCGTGTAGGCATAGACGGTATCGAGCAACCGGATGATGATCGTTTCACCCACACGCACCGTCCCGCTGAAAAATACGTCGCCCGGAACCAGCGCAAGAGGCTCCCCGATAAATCCCGACACGCGATTCGTCACGTCCGCCGTTCCCGGCACCAGCCGCTGACGGCTGGTGGCCAGAGAAAAGCTATCGGCTCTGGATACGGAGACCGAAAACGAAACGGGAACTTCCTCATCCACCAGGGTTAATTCCACGGTGCGGTTCCCCGGGTCGGCCACGGCGGCAACATTGGGATCAAAATCCAGGGCCGCCGCCAGCGCGCTGACTACGTCCTCCAGTGTATCCCCCTCCTGCACGCGATAGGCCCGGATCACTGGACCCAGCACCACCCGGAGGTCCTGCCCTGTCTTGGGAATACCGGTAAGTGTCAAGGTGGCCGGAACCGCACCGGCACCGCCGGAATCCACCACCAGAGCATTGGCGACGGAGATATCCACCGAGAACCGGATATTGAGCGTATCGTCCGACCGCGTTAAGCTGACGGTGCTTCCGGACGCGGTGGCCCCGACGTTGGGGTCCTGGCTGATACGGGAGGCCAGTTGCGTCACGATGTTTTCGAGCGAGTCGCCCTCCACCGTCGTGTAGGAGTACGCGGTGGTGATGAGGAAGACGGTAACCGTCTGGCCGGCGGCCGGGTCGCCGGCGATCTCGATGGAGCCGGGCACCGTGGAAGAGGAGCCCGTCAGCGCGCTCATCCGGACACCCGCGTCGGTAACCGAGGCATCGAAGGTGATGGATCGCATGTCCTCTTCACCCTCCGGCAAATCCACCGGCTTCAGAGAGAGGTGCAGGGCACGATCCGGTAAATCAGCTTCCGCTGCGACGTTGGGGTCTCCGCCGACAATCTCCGCCAGCTTCACGATTACTGTTTCCGTGGTGTCATCGGCCGCGACCGTATAGAGGATATTGGTCTCTTGCAGCCGGACCCGGATCACCTGACCGGGTTCGGGCTCGCCGAAGAAAAGGATGGAGCCGGGAATCAGGTCGGCACCCTCCACGGTGGCAGTCAGATTGGAACCGGCGGATGCCGAGGTGGAGACGCGAATGTTGGCGCCCTGATCGCCGAATTCACGGGCACGAAGCTGGATGCCCAGGTCGATGACATTGGGAAAGGCGCTCACCAGCGGGTCGTTTCGGTCGATGGTCTCGGCCAACCCGAAGACAATGTTGCTCACGGAATCATCTTCCACGGTCGTATAGGAATAGGGCACATCGTTGATGGAGATGGTCAGGCTCTGCCCCGCTACTACCGGTCCACTAACTGTAACCTTGCCTTCCGCGCCGAATTGAGCACCGGCACCGTCCACGGTGGGCTGGTCCACCGAGCCGAGTCCGGTAACGAAGGCGACCAGGGTATCCCCCGGACGGGCGGGATTCGCCTCTGTGATCGGATCGAAATTCTGATCGGTGATCACGCCCGGACCGGTGGGCGTTCCATCCCAGGTAAAGATTCCCGGCGCTCCATCGGCCACCCCTACAGGTGCGGCGGTGGAAACAACGGTTCCGGACGAGGTCTCCTTCACGACGACCAGTGACGCGCTGAAACCATCGAGTGTAAAAGGCACCTGGAAGTTGATCTGGGTGGGCGAGACGTAATAGAGGGGCGCTTCCAAACCGTTCACGAGCACCTTTACGCCACCCATCTCATTGGGCAGAGGCAGGTCCGTGGCCTGTTCGGTGGTTTCGGCCAGATCATGGCCAAAGATGGTTGAGATTCCACCGGGCCCGATGGGCGGTTGCGGGATCACGACGTCGCAGGCCGCGGTCTGCGCGTCGTCGGAGAAGCTGGCGCCGTTCACAACGATGTCCACCAGAGGAGCTCCGGGACGAAAACCCAGCACCCTGCGGTTGAAGGCGTCGCTGATGAAAAGCATCTCGCCGTCAGTGGCGGCGCTGACAGGAACCGCGAAATGCGAGGAGGCGCAACTCTCGAGCAACCCTTCAAAATTCAGTTGGCCCAGTACGATGTCCGGTGCCGCCCCATTCGCCGTGGGTATCTGGTTGTAGATCAGGATCCGGTTGTTTCCCGAATCGACCACCACAAGACGGGTCCCGTCGCTGAAGGCATATCGCGGGAAGTTCAGCGAAGTGGCAGTAACGCCCGGGGAGTTGCTTGTGAAATCCGGTTGGCCCAGAACCACGTCCGCAGGTGCGCCATTCGTTGTGGGGATCTGGTTGTAGATCAGAATGCGGTTATTCGCCAAGTCGGAAACGATCAGCCGCTGTCCGTCCGTGGTAACGCTCATGGGGTCAAACATCCGGTTCGCGGCGACTGCTCCGTGTGTTGAGGCATCGAAATCCGGCTGGCCCAGAACCACATCCGCCGATGCGCCGTTCGCGGTGGGAATCTGGTTGTAGATCAGAACTCGGTTGTTCAGGGTATCGGCCACAAACAGCCGCTGACCGTCGGTGGCCACGGAGTTCGGACGGCTCATGGCGGCAGGACCGGCCGAGAACCCGGATGTATCGAAGCTCTGCTGTCCCACCACGATGTCCGCTGCCGCACCCGTAGTGGTGGGGATCTGGTTATAGATCAGGACCCGGTTGTTCCCCCATTCGGAGACGAAAAGTCGTGTTCCGTCTGTGGCGACCCCGGATGGCTGGAACATCTGCGTGGCGCTTGTGCCCGGCTCCGTCATTTCCGGGTCCGGCTGGCCCAGAAACACATCCGCCGGGATGAGATCGTCCTGCGGCAGCCTGGCCTTCAACGCGGCCAGATCGTTGTAGATCAGCACACGGTTATTATCCTGCGGCGACAGGTAAGAACTGTCCACCACAAAGAACCTGTTTCCGGCAACGGCGATCGAGGAGATGGACCCCCATCGCCGGTCCAAAGGAAAACTCTCATCTTCCAGCGGAATCTCGGCATCGTCGCTGCCAAAAGTGATGTCGGAATAATTTTTCTGTCCGATGACGACGGCGGCAGCCTGGGTGTCGATCAACCCGGCGGGGATTTGAGGAGCCTGCGCAAAGCAGTTGCCGACAACCAACACGGCCAGAAACAGGGCTGTCGCACACGAGATGTGATGTGGTATTTGCAAGTGTTTCGGGGGATCCTTCTTATGGATTGACATCATGACGAACGGATGAGCACGCTCTTTCTTGTGACCTGACCCACACAAGCTTTCAGTAATCATTCTATGCAATCGCAGGGCTCCCGCGCAACCGGAAGTTTTCATAAAGCCACCGGAAACACGAGTGTCCACTCCTCATCTATCATTGAAAACCCTGAAAAATCCGCATCCACTCGGTCTTGCTGCCCGCCGCTGAGTCCGCGACGCTCTCCCGGACCCCCGGAAAAGTAAGATTCGCCTGGAGAGACCGAGTGAAGTTACCGAAGCATACTGAGTAGTTTCTCGCGTATTTCCCTGGCTTTTTTTGGGTCCGCAGTCGCCGCGAAAACGGTGTCCTCCCCCGCGATGGTCCCGAGAATCTCTCCCCCGAGTTCTTTGTCCAGCGCATAGGCGATCGGGGCGGCGTTACCGGGAGCAGTCTTGATGATGACCAGATTCTGAGCCCTGCGAACATCCAGGACGAACTCGGTGATGACGTGTTTCAGCGCGGCCCCATCATCCCCGGCGGCAACAGTGGCATGGGCAGGTTCGGCATAACCCTGCGGTCCTTTCACCAGGCCCAGTTCATGGATGTCGCGGGAGAGCGTCACTTGCGTCACCTGGACTCCGATCCGGGCCAGGGCCTGTGAAAGCTCCTCCTGCGTCCGAACGGATTGACTCCGGATGATCTTCAGGATCTGTCCCTGCCGGAAAACTTTATTCACTTCTACTCACCCCAGCGGCTTGATCTGTTCGCATATCTGCCCGACGTCGCGTTGCAACATGATATCGCAAATGGCCGGATCGGATTTCGTAAATGAATGTACCGGCACACTGGATGCAGGGGCGCAATTTATGCCACCCGCCCCGATTGCCGCTCCTGAATCCAGAGGGAATCTGCCCGTAACCGCGTGGAACTGTCCCTGGAGGGCGCCTGCTGGAGACAAACAAGGGTTTTCATAATGGTGTTGATTTCCGGCTGAACTAGTAATGCCAAGGGACCGCCCAGGTAATGCCAAACGATTCTCAGGTACTGCCAAGGGACGCTCAGGCGATGCCACCGAACGCCATGGAAATGACCCGCTAGCCGCCGTTCTCTGCAAACCGCCTGAACAGCAGCGCCGCGTTGGTGCCGCCGAAGCCGAAGGAATTACTCAGGACATATTCCACCGGCGCCGGGCGCGCTTTGTGCGGCACGTAGTCCAGATCGCAATCCGGGTCCGGGTTGTCGAGATTGATGGTCGGGGGCAGTATCTGGTCCCGCAGCGCGAGAATGGCAAACCCGGCCTCCAGCCCGCCCGCGCCACCGAGCAGGTGACCGGTCATCGATTTCGTCGAACTGACCGCCAGTTGACGGGCATGTTCGCCAAACAACCGCTTGATCGCCAGCGTCTCCAGCCGGTCGTTGAAGGGAGTGGAGGTGCCGTGCGCGTTGATATAGTCCACCTGATCCGGCTCGATCCCGGCATCGGCCAGCGTCGCCTTCATCGCGCGATAAGCGCCATCGCCATCCTCCGATGGCTGCGTGATATGGAACGCGTCGCCGGACATCCCGTATCCCACGATCTCGGCAAGGATGTTGGCTCCCCGCCGCCGGGCAAACTCCAGATCCTCCAGCACCAGGATCCCCGCGCCTTCTCCAATCACGAATCCGTCCCGGTCCTTGTCAAAGGGGCGGCTGGCGCGCGACGGCTCATCGTTTCGCGTGGAGAGCGCTCGCATGGAGGCGAATCCTCCCACGCTCAGCGGCGTGATGGCTGCTTCGGCCCCGCCGCAAATCACCACGTCGGCGGCACAGCGCGCAATCAGTTCATAGGCGTCTCCCACCGCGTGGGCGCCCGCAGAACATGCGGTGCAAGTGGCGGAATTCGGCCCCCTGGCGCCATGGCGGATCGAAACATGCCCGGCGGCCAGATTCACGATCGAGGCGGGAATAAAGAAAGGGGAGATTTTGCGCGGCCCGCCGTTGATCAACGCGGAGTGTTCCCGCTCGATGACGTCGAACCCGCCGATCCCCGAGCCGATGTAAACGCCGACCCGCTCGGCGATCTCCGGGGTAACATTCAACTCCGATTGGGCCATGGCGAATTCGGCGGCAGCCAGCGCGTACTGGATAAAAAGGCCCATTTTCTTGATTTCCTTTTTTTCCACGTACTGCAGCGGGTCGAACCCCTTCACTTCCGCCGCAATCGTCGCGGTAAAGCCGGTCGTGTCGAAACGGGTGATCGGCCCCGCTCCGGACTGCCCCGCCAGAATCGCCCGCCAGCATTCTTCCGTGCCGGTTCCCAGCGCCGAAATCAGTCCGACTCCCGTTATCACGACCCGTTTCTTCATTCAACCGTTTCCCTTCTCCGATTGACTCCGCCGCATAGGTCCGTCAAGACCCGCCGTCAGGCTCCGGGACCCCGGCGCCAACTGAACCACTTCCCTGCCGACGGCCACGCCACGCAGCCGGTTTCCATTCTGCGCAGCTCGACGACAGCATTGCAAACGGGAATCACCCGGCTGCGGCCCTGCCTGCAGCACGGCTGGCCGTGCTCCATGGCCTAACTTTTGGAGTGCGTCTTGATGTAGTCGGTTGCCTGCTGCACGGTCTGGATCTTTTCGGCGTCCTCGTCGGGGATTTCTATCTCGAACGACTCCTCCAACGCCATCACCAATTCCACAATATCCAGCGAATCAGCCCCTAAATCGTCCACGAACGAAGCGGTCGAAGTAACCTCCGCATCATCCACTCCCAGTTGCTCTACGATAATCTGCTTTACCTTTTCCTCTAACGAGGCCATGCATCCTCCCTGCTGTTTTTACTCTTCTGCATCAGTATGGAATAACGAACCGTTTCTCTCCTGCGCCCTGGCGGCCAGTCATGCAACCGGAAACTGCAACTTCCCATTCTACATGACAGACACACCGGTCCAGCCGATTCTCGGCGTGTGGAGAATGCGCGGGAACTGGAGAACGCACCGATTGTAGCGATGCAATCGGTGCCCGGTCAAGACTGCGAGCCGGTTCGTACTTAGCGTCGAACTAGGGTCTCAGAACAAAGCGGGACTCGGCCATCGTCTCCTGCCCGCCCTCCCGGTCGCGAATCGCGATCTGCAGCCTGTACTCACCCGGTTGCGGATCTTCCAGCCGCAGACTGAAATCGGTGGATAGAAATCGCGGTAAATAAAAATCCTGTCTCTTCTCTTCCTTCGCGTTTGCCTGGGAGACGAGCGTCTCGCCCTCCTCGTTGTAGACGGACCAGTCCTGCTCCACCCACACCTCGTGGTCCGGACTGGACTGAAAACCCACAATCCGGTACCGCACAAAGATCGTATCCCGCAGCGCGAAATACCAGAGCGGCCGCCACGGACCTTCCGGGGATCGCGCAAACTCGACCTGGCGGATCAGCAGCGTGGGACTCGGCTCCACCCGCATGCCCCGCACCCCGAGCGTGATTCTTTTTTCAGCCTGCTGGTCGCCCATCGCGTCTTTCGCGCGAATCAGGATTTCATATTCTCCCGATGGCCCGGTTTCCGGGATCCGGGCGGACCATTCCACCAGCGGGCGCCATGCATCGTCCTGCGGCCCGAGACGCGTCTCCGCCGTCCCCGGCGTCATTGGCTGCACCAGCGTTCCATCCGTGTCCCGCAGCTCGATCTCGTATTCCAGGTGAACCCCGTACTCCGGGAATCCGCTTTCGTCCAGACCTTCCAGCCGCTCGAAGCCCTCCAGCCGGAACGTCATTCCCACTTCCTCTCCGGCACGGACCTCCACACGGGACGCGCGCGTCCCCCGAAAATCGTCCAGGAAGAGGTCCACCACCCCAAACGGGACGGAGGCCTCGCGTATCTGCCATGCGTGGGCCGACATCCATCCGCCGGTCAGCAGGACCAGGGTTGCCATAACAGGGAAAGGAAATCTCTTGCGATTCGACATCCACACCGATCCGTTCCGTAGATTCAAAACAGGGCTGCGATGAACGGAATCTCGACCAGCATCTCCAGAGGGATGGGACTTCCGTTCTTCGTGGCGGGCCGAAACCTCCACTGGGTCAGCGCCGCCACGGCACTGGCATCCAGCCGGACATCCAGACTCTCCACCACGCGGATATTGGCGACGGAACCGTCCCGCAAGAGCATTGCGGCAAGCCGCACCGATCCTCTTATCTTATCCCGAATCGCCGTCCGGTCAAATTTTGGATCCACCTTGCGCAGCACCGCTGGCTTGGAGATATCCTCCTTCTTCGCGGACGAGAATGCATCTTCTTCCATTTCGGCAAATCGCAGGACCCAGCTTCCGGACTCGCTCGACAGATTGGGCATGTTCAAATGCACGGTATAGACGCGGCGGGGGCCGAAAAACTCATCTTCTTCAGGCCGGCTCGCCGGCAATCCGCCCAAGTCCACTCGCGGCCGCGTCGCCATGGCCAGCAACTGTCCGAACTTACTGGCTCGCGCATTATCCAATTTGGCTTTCCCGGCCAGAGGCGTGGAGGAATCATGGCCGGTGCGGCTTTCAATCGAAAGCCCCGGAATATGCAGGTCCGCGCCGGAAGCAGCCGTGCCACCCCCATCGGCCCGATCGGTTGTTCCTCCCTCCAGAGCCTTTCCATCCGGGGCTACGGCGAATTCTCCCGATCGGTTTCCGGGCGGAACGATGATTCGATCCGGCGGCGGAGGTGGAGCAACGTTGACGGCAATCAGACCCGGGAGTCCGGCTGACGGACTCGCGGCCCGGATGACCGGAGCAGGCGGCACGGAACGGGGAGTAACTTCCGCCATCGTTTCCGGCTCCGGTTCCGGTTCGCTGCGCCGTTCCAGTGCAACCGGAACCGGAATGGACGGCACATCTGCCATCGACATATCGGCCAATGGCAGGGCCGACACCTGGGCAATTATATTTCTCAGCTGAGGCGGTGCGGGTATCTCCGGTTCCACCTTTTCTACCTGCACTGGCTCTGGCTTCACTGGCTGCACCGGGAACTGCAACTTCGTGAGCGCCACGCGGGGCGCGGGCATCTCCGGAGCGGGAGGCGGCGGGACGGCCGGCGAATTCCAAGCGATCATGTTGGGCAGCTCCAGATCTTCTTCCATCCGAATCCTGGGCGCATCCGGCTGTACAATCGTCTGCCTTTGATTATCCGGCTCGGCAGGCTGCGATGCGATCTGCTGCCGTGGTTGATAGGCTGGGCTGACCGGAACCGAGGGTGAGCTTCCTCGCTCCGGCGTCTTTGCCGACTCCGGCTTTGTCGTCGTATCCGGCTCCGATGGCTCGCTCGCGGCCGGTTCCCTGGCAACCGGGCTGATGGCGGGAAGCAGGTCGGCTCTCGTGTAGTAGAGCACCTCATGGGATGCAAACGGATTCGGAAGCGCTCGTGGGCGACGGTTCATCCCGGGCAGATCGGGCATCGTCAGCAGGGCCGCAATGACGGCCACGTGAAGCACCGCCGAGAGCGCGACGGACCGGACCGGCGTGTAGCCCGCAAAGTACGCGCTGCGAAACATCCAAGCATACTGCCAGGAGCGGGGACCGATTCCGCGCGGCGGCGCCGAAATGCAGATAGCCAGGTTGGATACACATCTCCAGAAAGCAGGCTCTCGCCTCCACTGCCAAAACAGGAGTGGCCGGGAAGCTGTTTTTTGAGGCACGTAGGACCTGCGATTCATAACTGCGGGAGTTTGGTCGTCTCTGGACATCGGCCCCTTCGACATTCGGCATCCAGCGGATGGAGATTACGCAACCGATTGTATCAACCTTTTTTTCATCGATGCGCGGATCTCCGCATTCCCCTGTTAACTCAACGGAGACGAAACCCTGTACTATACAGATATGAGTGATCTGCCACTGGTGGCCATTGTGGGCCGGCCGAATGTCGGGAAGTCCACCCTGTTCAACCGCATCACGGGTCAGCGCCGGGCAATTGTCGGCGACGAGCCGGGCATCACGAGAGACCGTATTTACGGGGCTGCGGATTGGTTCGGCAAGCAATTTGAGCTGGTGGATACGGGTGGAATGTTGGTGGGCGATTCGGCCGAAGTGCCGGCCAAAATCGTGGAGCAGGCGCAGGTGGCGATCGGGCAGGCAAAGCAGATCATCCTGGTAGTGGACGGGCGGGCTGAGCTGACGGCGGCGGACCTGGAACTGGCGCGGCTGCTGCGGAAGACGGGAAAATCGATCACGCTTGCAATCAATAAGATGGAGTCGCAGGCGGCGCTGCAAGGGGCTTCGGATTTCTACAAGATGGGATTTGACAAAGTGTTCCCTATCTCAGCCGAGCATAATCTGGCCGTGGACGATCTGCTTGACGATGTGACATCGGAATTCGCGGAATCCTCCGAGCTATCGAACCCAGCGAAGGAGATCGCGGTGGCGATTATCGGCCGCCCGAACGTGGGAAAATCCACTCTGTTGAATCAACTGGTGGGCGACGAGCGGTCGATTGTCTCCGAGGTCCCCGGAACGACACGGGACGCGGTGGACACCGTGGTGGAAAAATCCGGGGTCCGGTACCGGCTCGTGGACACGGCGGGAATCCGCCGCCATGGCCGGACGAAGCAGATGGCCGAAAAATTGAGCGTGGTGATGGCGCGGCGCCACATCCGGATGTGCGACACGGCTCTTCTGCTGATCGACGCCATCGAGGGAATCACGGCGCTGGACGCCACCATCGCGGGCTATGCTTTCGAGGAAGGCAAATCGCTGATCCTGTTCATGAATAAATGGGATCTGGTGGAAAAGAGGCGGGAGAGAGAGCGCACTCTCGACGATCAGGCGCGGATGAAGTTGAAGTTTCTGGATTTCGTGCCGCGACTTTTTATTTCCGGAAAAACCAGAATCGGGATCGGCAAGGTTTTTCCCGAGATCCGCAAGATCTCAGAAGCCAGGACGAAGCGCATCCCCACCTCTGAACTGAACAAGTTCTTGCGGTCGATCGATATGGACCGGGCGACGAGTCCGGTATCTAAGAAGCCGAAGATCTACTACATGACGCAGGCATCGGCGTCCCCGCCCCGGTTCATTCTGTTCACGGACAAAAAAGGGGCGCTGCACTTTTCCTTCGAGCGATTCCTGGTGAACCAGATTCGCAAGCAATACGGCTTTCCGGGCAGTCCCATCATCATCCAGCAGCGGCCGCACCACAAATAAAGCGTTGAGTTCAAATCAATATGACAGGCCCAACGTTTTCTCCCCGTTCACGGCCCCATTGAGAACCTGTTCCGAGTCGGTCGTCAGCATCTGAAAGCGAACCATCATCGACTCCTCCGAGCCCGGTCTTTTTCCGATTGGAGGGAGCTGACGTGCGCCTGTTGAGAAGTTGTAGGACTCATGTAGTTTTCGGAAAAATCTCGTCTTGATTCCGTTAACTGGACATTGCCGTCAGTCGTCAACAGAATATATTCGGGGGATAAAAATCCCGCCGAGCGAAACTGCTAGCACGGGTGTTTAGAGTTTGAGTCAGAAACTACTCGCTACCACAATCTTCCTCAAGGGTGTGAGCAAATTCGTTCCAAAACCCAACAACGGCGTCGAAGTACGCAGTTAAATCATCCGTCGTGACATAGATATCCTCGCCAGCGAGAGGCATGAAAACAAATCTGTTCGCAGCAGCGGGCGCTCCAATACCGAGGGCTCGAGGCACCGGGTGTACAAACAAGTCAGGCCGGAGAACATGAAGTTCCCTGCTGGACCGGCCCGCCGCATGTTTGACCGTGTTCGCCACTAACCGTAGTTCATTCAGTTTCGGCCAACTCTCAAAGGACATGCAATCGATACCGCAGTCCTGAATTCGTTTTACCGCCTCAGAAAAGGTAAATAACCGGTCTTGGGTTTGCTCTGGGACAGACAAAAGCTCTTTGCGATGTATCACAAGAATCTGCTGTTCAATAAAATGATAAAGCGATGCGGAAATGATGTTCAAAAGGGATTGGAGCACTCCGTTCATTGTCTCGTAATATTCGATCCCGGAATCCATCGCTTGCTCGGCCAAGTCGCCCATGTCCACGTAACTGTCGTCAAAGACTGGCATTTGGCCGAGGCGATTGAATTCGGCATCCGCGACAGCGTCCGCCTCAGCATTGATGGACTCGAAAGACGGCAGGATCCTGTCGAATGTAGCTTGCCGCAGGTTTTCGAGGTGGCTGATATCGATCTGGCGAATGTAGACCGAGCAATGACCCGCATTTGGCAGCATGCAGCAAATCCTCAAAAGAACTTGGTGATTCTGTGGACAAGTGTTAACAAGTCGATTGTAACTCGTTCGTGTGGTAAGGGTTGAGTTTGATTTTTGTAGTCATCTCTCCTGCCGAACAGCAGGGCAATTTGCCATGATGCGTCTCGGCTGCCCCAACCAGCAGTGCCGCAGAAAGCATTCCAAAGGCAAAATCATCATACCGAAACCTTGGTGCCTTAGATATGGAGGGTGTCCAGCAACCATATAGGCGCCAATGACTGCAGCAGTTGGAGCTAAGGATCATACTCGTTCAATGACTATATCCGATTGTTATGGTTCTTGGATGGGAATGGCGGGGGAGAGGGGGCAGCGGAAGCCGATGCGGTGAAGGTAGTTGCGGCGGGTTATTTTGCGAGGGCTTTTTTCTTCCAGAGTTCCCAGGAGCGGCTGTAGCCGTCCTCGATAAGATCTGCTTCCCGTTTGGCGGCTTCCTCGGGGTGGAGGTAGGTGACGGGACCGCCCAGGGCGACGGCTTCGCTCTGCAGCCGCGCGTTCATCTGCAGATAGACCGAGCGGCCCACGGCGTGCCGCACCCCCGGACCGACAACCACGGCTCCATGTCCGCGCATCAGGATAGCGGGGTGGCTGTCCAGCGTTCGTGCCAGAGACTCTGCCAGTGCAGGGTTGCGGACGAGCATGTTCGTCATCCCGCCGGCCTCGCGTATCTCAAAAACGGGGACGCCCTCGGCGATGAAAGCGGCCATATGATAAACGGGCTGCAACGGAACCGTGCTGATGCCGAAGGGGATCACTGAAGGTGAGTGGTTGTGGACGATCGCCTTCACGTCGGGCCGCACCTTGTATATCTCTCCATGGATAAACCGTTCCAAGTACATGCCGCGGCCCTGGGGATCGACCGGAACGCTGTCCAGATCGAACTCCATGATGTCGGCGGCGGTAACGAGTTCCGGGGCGAGCGAGCGGGAAAGCAGGTAGCGGTTGGGATCGCGATCGTGCCGGGCGCTGACATGGCCATAGCCATCCACCACGCCCTCTGCGGCCAGAACGCGGTTCGCCGCCACGAGGTCTTCAATCAGCTCCGGCACTACCGGGCCCGCAGAGGACGGCGGCTGCTGGGCCGCGAGCAAAGAGGGTACCGCGCCTGCCGCCAGAAACACGGAGCAGTTCCTCACGAAATCGCGGCGGTTCAACTCACACTCTTTTCCGGTCTTATGCATGCTCGCCCCTCCCGAAGCCGGTTTGTACTGCGTAGCATAACACCGGAGTTTCCTTTTCGTTTCCGACAATGATCCGCGTGGGGAATTTGAGTGGAGCCGTGGCGGTGGTGAACGGAGAGAGTGCAACAAATGAATGCTGATGGTGAAACGACCGTAGAAGAGATTATTCTATGTCGTGGGTTACTTGCGGGAGAAGGGGGTTCTGCCGCGGGGACTCTGCGGCTGTTTGCCCCGTCCGGTGGTGCGGGGGCGCGCAGCCTTGTCGGGGGGAGGTTTGACGGGTGCAACCTGCTCGGTCTGCATGTCTCTTCCGGCCATGATGGATTCCAGCACTTCGTCGTAGGCGGACAGCTTCGACTTCTTCTTTTTCTCCGGCGCCTTTCCGCCCTTATACGCGTGGGAATGGTAGCAGGAGCGGCACTCCACCTGCTTCAGTTCCTCGCCCACCAACGCTGAGACGGAATGGTTCGTGAGCAGGCGGCATTTCGGGCAGTAGTCATCGATGATGTCGCCGAGCCGATGAGTCATGTAGACCTCCTCCTCATTCTCTATGAAGCACCCGAATATACAACAGGCAAAGTCACAGTGCGAACCGCGTGATTCCGATGAGCTTCCGGGCGTCTACCGAACCAGGCCCGGCTTCGAAGAGGACCGGCTTCAAACAGGACTGGCTTCGGACCAGGACCAGAATCGAAGCGGGCGCTGCCACGACGAGCGCTTACTGGCCCACGGTGAATCCGCCGGCTTTCTCGAACTGATGCGCCAGGGCCAGCAGGCGGGTCTCTTCGAAATGCGGCGCGAATATCTGCATACCGACCGGCAGGCCAGAAGCAGCGCCAGAAGCAGCGCCAGATGCAGCGGCGGAAGCACCGTTGGCCGCGCCCGCCGGATTGGGAACCGTGCCGCAAGGAACGGAGATGCCGGGGATGCCGGCCAGACTGCCCGTAATGGTATAGATATCGGAGAGATACATGTGCAACGGGTTGTCCGTCTTCTCGCCGATCCGGAAGGCCGGGGTGGGCGAGGTGGGCGTAACGATGAAGTCCACCTTCTCGAAGGCGCTGGAAAAATCCGACGCGATCAGACTGCGGACCTTCTGCGCCTTGCGGTAGTAGGCATCGTAGTAACCCGCGCTCAACACATAGGTGCCCAGCATGATGCGGCGTTTGACCTCGTCGCCGAACCCCTCGCGGCGCGTGTTGCGGTACAGCTCGGCCAGGGTCTCCGAATGCGCGGAGCGGGAGCCGTAGCGAACGCCATCATAGCGGGCCAGGTTCGCGCTGGCCTCGGCCGTCGCGATGATGTAGTAGCAGGCCACGGCGTACTCGGTGTGGGGCATGCTGATCTCCACCGTCTCACAACCCATCTCGCGCAGAAGTCCGAGGCCGGCCTCGATGCGCGAGCGGACCTCGGATGTAAGTCCCTCGGCAAAGTACTCCTTCGGAATCCCGACGCGCAGACCCTGGGCGGGCGCATCGAGCTGCGTCTCATAGTCGGGGACCGGAACGCCGGCGGAGGTGGAGTCATGCAGATCGCGGCCACTCATGGCGCCGAGCACGGCGGCGACATCCCGCACCGAGCGGCCCATGGGACCGATATGATCGAGCGATGAGGCAAAAGCAACCAGACCGAAGCGTGAAACTCGGCCGTAGGTCGGCATCAAGCCCACGACGCCGCAGAACGAGGCCGGCTGGCGTACGGAACCTCCCGTATCGCTGCCGAGCGCGACGATGGACATGCCAGCGGCGACCGCGGCCGCCGAGCCACCCGAGGAGCCTCCAGGAACCCGCTCCAGATCACATGGGTTGCGGACCGCGCCGAAGGCCGAGTTTTCGTTGGAGGAACCCATCGCAAACTCGTCGCAGTTGGCCTTGCCGACGACGACGGCGCCGGCCTGTTCCAGCCGCTCGACGGCGGTGGCCGTATAAGGGGAAATGAAGTTGCCAAGGATGCGCGAGGCGCAGGTGTTGCGGACTCCCTGGACCTGGATGACGTCCTTGACGATGAGCGGAACGCCCATGAGCGGCCCGGCCGGGTCGCCGGCCGCGATCTGGCGGTCGATGGTCCCGGCCTGCTCCATGGCGCGGTCTTTCATCACCGTGATCAGGGAATTGTTTTTTTCGTTTTCATCCCGGATGCGGGTGAGCGTGGCGGCGCAGATCTCGCGCGCGCTGGCCGAGCGCGTGCTGAGCGCCTGGCGGACGTCGGCGATGGTCCAGCGGGAGACGTCGAAGCTCATCGCTCGATCACCTTAGCGACTTTAAAGTAGCGGGCGGCGCTTTCCGGCGCGTTGCGCAGGGCGAGCTCCTCGGGAAGGCCCGGGCGCGCCGCGTCATCGCGCAGGGCGAAATCCGCCGGGGCGTCGTAGAGAACCTGAGCCATCGGCTCGACGTCGGAGGTATCCAACTGATTCAGCTTTACCACATAGTCGAGGATGGAGTCCAGATCGGCGGCGTAGCGACGGACTTCATCCGGGTCCAGCTCCAGGTTGGCCAGAGCGGCAATATAGCGCACATCCTTTTCGGTGATCTTCACGGTTCGAGCTCCTGCTGATGAGAGAAATATTTTTGCGCCGAGCGGAGAAAATCCTCGCGCAGACGCGGGTCCCGGATAGTGGCGGCGGGCAGCTCCAGAGCGGAAAGACCGCCGGAGGATTCCGGTTGCGGGCGAGAGGGGGCGGCTGGCCGCGGAAAGGATGGAACGGATGGGGCCAGGACAAATTCGATATGGCCAGCTACCTCCTTGCCCCAGAAATCGTTGACCGATTCGATGATCCGCCTGCCAGATCCTTCGAGCGAGCCCTTCCAGACGCGGTCCGGGACCGAGACGATCAGGGTGTTGCCCGAAAGCGATCGCAGACCGGTGCTCCCAGCCAGCGCGGACCCGACGATGGCGGGCCATACCAGGCGAATGGCTCGCTCCAGCCCGAGCGCATCTTCCATCTGCTGGCGAAACCGGCCAGGCAGGCCGGCCCGAATCGACTGCATTGTGGTGAAATCCGCCTCTCGCTGATTTACGGTAGGGTAGTATAACCTTTTTCGCGCGACGACATCAGGGTGAACAGGAAAAAGAGAGCCGGGATGAAAGAGCAAAACGCAGCGCACAATTCAGTCCACTATTCAGCGATGGTCCCGCGGTTGATTCTGGGCTCATCCTCGCCACGGAGACGAGAACTGCTGGGGGCGGCAGGGTTTTCCTTTGAGGTGCTGGCGGCATCGATTGACGAGAGTCGCAGGGAGAACGAAGCCGCCGGAGATTACGCCGCCCGGATGGCGGAGGAAAAGGCCACGGCGGCGGCCGGGAAATGCGATTCCAAAAGTCCAGTGCTGGTGCTGGGGGCCGATACGGTCGTCGCGGTTGGCGGCGAGGTGCTGGGCAAGCCCGATACGGTCGAGGTGGCCGCCGGGATGCTCAGGCTACTGTCCGGCCGGGAGCACCGGGTGCTGACGGGCGTCTGCCTGGTATGCGCAATGGACGGGAAAATCCTATGGAAGCAGGTTCGGGTTGCGACGACGATGGTGCGATTCCGGCCGCTGGAGGAGGCGGAGATCGCCAGCTACGTTGCATCCGGGGAGCCGATGGATAAGGCCGGGGCGTACGCGATTCAGGGTCTGGCGTCACGGTTCGTCGAGCGGATCGAAGGCTGTTACTTCAATGTGGTGGGGCTGCCGGTACCGGTGGTGGACCGCATGATGGCAGAGTTCGAGACGAGCTTCCGCGTGGAATGAAGGCGGGAAATATCAAGTATTGCGAAATAGGGCCGGAGCCATACGCAAAATGGATCCGGCCGGGTGTGGACACAGAAAAAACTATGCGGAATGCTTGGAGCCTTCTTCCTCAGAAGGCTTGTCATCCTTGCCTGCAACAGCGCCGCGAAAATTCTTGATGCCCTCGCCCAGACCTTTACCGATTTCGCCCAGACGCCGGCCGCCGAAGATCAACAGGGCCAGACCAATCAGAATGACCCATTCCATGGGGCCGATGGTGCCAATGAAAAGAGCGAGCAGTGTTTCTGGATTGTTCATCATCTCGCCTCCTAACGTTATTGTATTCCCCCTTGCGCTTGGAAACAACAACGAAACAGGCGTGGGAGGAGAAACCTGGCCGTTCCGGGCTGGAAAGATCGGGAACAGACGGCAATGATCCTAGCCGGACGGCATGATTCGAAACCGAACTGAAAAGCTCATAACCGGACTGGAAATCTCATCATCACAAGATGATGCGTTCATCTCCCACACGCCGTGTAACCTTCTCCCGGTCCAGATATTCGAGCAAAGGGATGGCGTACTTGCGGCTGACCTGAGCGAGGTCCTTGAAGGCCCCCACCTTGATGCGGTTGCTTCCTTGCTTGTGGCCGTCCAGGAGCTGGCGGAGCCGCCGGATGGCATCAGAGTGAAAGACCAGGTCCTCCGAGACGCGCACGAGGACGGCCTCCTGGAGCAGAATCCGGAGGATTTTATCTGCGTGTTTCCGGTCGAGAGACAGCTTGCCGAGCACTTCACGAACGGTGGGAACCTTGAGACCGGCGCGTTGAAAGGCGCGGGCGATCTGCTGCTTGGCGTCCTCTTCCTCCCGCCGCAGGACGATCTTATGCGATGCCAGCCGGACGATCTCGCCGGTCAGAACGATCCTGCCGCCGGTGGTGAGTTGTTTCAGAACGGTCTCGGCTATGAGCGGGATGGAGCGGACAAAGACCTTCTTGCGCAGCGCCTCGACGGAGACGCCGGGAAGCAGCCGATTCGCCTGATGGTGCTTCGCAAGAAAAGCCTCCGCGGCCTTGCACATTTCGCGGATGTGGGCCGTGGCCGCAAAACGCAACGGCTCGGTGGACAGGATCGTCAGAGAATCGGCGTCCTGCAGCTTCCCGACCACCTCCCGAACTTCCCCGTCGAGCCAGCCGGTGCGCGCGACCGCGTCTGAAAGCTCCAGCATCGAAGTGGGGCTGCGGGAGACCAGTTGCGCGAGGATCTCCTCCCGGCTTCCCCGTTCCAGCACCGGCAGACAGGGCGCATGGCGGTCGGCGCGGAACGAGCGCACCTGGACCGTATGCAGCGGAACCCAGTTATCCAGAACGCGGCCGCCGCCGATGGTGATGACCGGCGACAAACGCCGGATGATGAAGCGGTCCCCGGGAAACAACAGCACCGGCTCGCGCAAACGCAGCTGCACGCAGGCGGATTCGCCCGACTCGATCTTCTTTTCGAGCGCCGTGCCTGATGCGGAGGGATAACAGGCCGTTGTGGCGATCACCTCCGCCGTACCGGCATGGAAGTGCACCCGTGCGCCGTTTTTCAGCGCGGGAGCATCCGGCAGCAGATGCAGCAAACAGTCCACGCGGCGCGTGGAGACGAAGCGGCCCGGCTCGGTGAGGACCATCCCACGCTCCAGTTCACCCGGCTCCGTGCCAGGCAAGTTGATGGCGGTCCGCTGTCCGGCGAAGGCCGTACCGACATCCTGGCCGTGGACCTGAATGCCGCGCACACGAAGCTTCCTGCTGCCGGGATGCGCCTCCACCTCCCCGCCCTTGTGAACCTGGCCCGATACCAGCGTGCCGGTAACGACAGTCCCGAACCCTTTGATGAGGAAGGAACGATCGATGGGCAGACGAAAGTGGCGCGAGGAGTCCTTGGCCGGCGCCTCCGCGGCCGCACGGGCCAGCTCCTCGCGCAGCCGGTCCATGCCCTTGCCGGTCCTGGCGCTGACGGCAACGATCGGCGCGGATTCCAGAAAGGACCCGGCGACAAACTCCTCCGCCTCAAGACGAACCAGGTCCAGGACATCCGGCTCGACCAGATCCGACTTCGTGAGGACCACGATGCCGCGGCTGATGCCGAGCAATCGGCAGATGTCAAAATGTTCGCGGGTCTGCGGCTGGATGGACTGATCCGCCGCAACCACCAGCAGGAGCAGGTCGATCCCGCCGGCGCCGGCCAGCATATTCTTCACGAACCGCTCGTGGCCGGGCACGTCCACGAAACCGAGCAGATACTGGTTCTGCAACTGCAGAGTGGCAAAGCCGAGATCGATGGTGATCCCGCGTCTTTTTTCTTCCTCCCAGCGGTCCGGGTCCGTGCCCGTCAGGGCGCGGACCAGCGCACTCTTCCCATGATCGATATGTCCGGCGGTGCCAATGATAATCGACTTCATCGTCTCGGGCAGCTTCTACCTTTCTTCAAATACACCGGCACTACCCTTCCAACGCACCAGAGGCCAGATGGCCCGCCCCGCACGCCACAAGACTCCCTGCATCGGAATTGGGAGTGTACCTCAAAACGTGTACCTCAAAACTATGGATGCGCTAAAACGTGGCGCTGTTCGCTCCGCCGCGCAGGCGGAAGCCAGCGCCTTCCATCCTCTGCCATTGTTACGGCACATCCATCCATAACTACAACTCAGGCATCGATTCACCCGGCCCACAGTCATCGGCCAGAGCGGCCTCGGAATCGAGGCTTGACAAACCGCCCGCGCTGCCGGAATATCGGACCAGAAATCGACTTGCAACTGGCTATGACTCGGAACCACATTCATGGGAACGGGAACACCCCGGCGAGCCTGGCAGCCAGGCGCTCCGGCCGGGATCGTTACGGACTCCGAATTGCTCGAATCCTATATCAGAATATCAGAGAGTATTGCAGCCATGGATAAGCCGTGCCGACATACGCGGGTGGAAGTCATTTCCAAGGATGAAAACGGGAAGTTCCTGGAGTGCCTGGACTGCGGGGACATCCTCGAGGCCGAGGAACTGGAAGAGACGGAACCGCGCGAAGACCTCTCCGACGCCTGATCGTGGGCCGCGACAACTGCCATCGGGACCGATTCTGCTAACACTCCGGATCAGTCCGCTCTGGAAACACCTGGACAAAGCCGATAGACTGATTAGGTAGATATGCTGGCGAAATCATCCAAATGGGGCGGGCGGTTCCTGGCAACCGTCTTGCTGGCGGGACTGGCCGTTGCCATCGCGACCCGGGACCTGTCCGCTGAACAGAAGCCGGACTACCCCGCCGGGGCGGTTCTGTTTCGGACCCAGGTGGACCTGGTGATGGTTCACGCCGCCATCTTCGGGCGCAACCAGCAGATGGTAACCGGACTGCCGCGCGAGGCCTTCCGGATCTATCAGGACAAAAAGCTACAGAAACTGACCGAGTTTTCCAACCGCGACATTCCCGTATCCATGGGAATCATCCTGGACAGCAGCGCCAGCATGGTGGACAAGCGCGAGAAAGCCCACGCGGCGGCGCTGGCCCTGGTTCGCGGGAGCAATCCGGCCGATGAGGTTTTCCTGGTGGACTTCAAGGACACGGTCAAGCTGATGCAGGAGTTCACCAGCGACATCGATGAGTTGGAGGCAAGCCTGTCCCGTATCCGGCTGTGGGGTGGGACCGCCGTGATGGACGCGGTTCGGATGGGCCTGGAACACTCCGCCCAGGGCAGGCTGGACAAGAAAGTTCTGCTCGTGATCACGGACGGGGAGGACGACTCCAGCGAGATCCGGATGGATGCGCTGCTGAACCTGTTGCGCCGGTCCAATGTTACTATCTACACGATCGGCATCCTGAGCGATGCAACCTCCCGGAAACGCAAGAATGCGGAGAAGTTCCTGAAGGCCGTCGCCAAGATCTCGGGCGGCGCTTCTTATTTTCCCCAGAGCGTGGAAGAGGTGGAAGCGCTGGCGAGCCGCATCGCGCACGACATCAGGAATCAGTACGTCTTGGGCTATGCTATCGCGCCGGGAACGAAAACCGGGTATCACTCGCTGAAAGTGGATGTGCGGTCGAAGAAACACGGCAAACTGTCGGTCCGCGCCCGGCCCGGATTTTTTTATGAGGCCGGTGGCAGCCGCTCCGTGCGATGACGCCCCGCCC
Source organism: Terriglobia bacterium (assembly GCA_963662495.2). GTDB lineage: Bacteria > Acidobacteriota > Terriglobia > 2-12-FULL-54-10 > 2-12-FULL-54-10 > SHUM01. The sequence goes on along the minus strand of CAXVYQ010000012.1, from coordinate 15,286 downwards.
CTCGATCATCACTCACGGACCAGAATGAGCCAGAATAAGTATTGACCGGCTCGGGAAAACCTTGCGGGCCGCATCGTCGCTTCGTATCCCGGATGAAAGCAGCGCCCGGAGGAGACCCCCAAGATGAGCGATCCAACTGGATCCGCCAACCCGCAGGAGCCAAAGAAATCAGGCGCCCCTTACAAGGTCAATCCCGAGGAGGCTCTCGAATGGATTGAGTCCATCGAGGCGGTGCTGGCCGATCAAGGGCCCGAGGCGGCGCAGGAGTTGCTGCAGATGCTGCTCCACACGGTGCACCGCAAGGGAATGTCGCTGCACTTTGCGACCAACACGCCTTACGTCAACACCATTCCGCGCGAGCAGCAGCCTCCCTACCCCGGCGACCGCCAGATCGAGCGCCGCATCAAGAGCCTGATTCGCTGGAACGCGCTGGCCATGGTGGTCCGGGCGAACCGCGAGGACCCCACCATCGGGGGACATATCTCCACCTATGCGTCGCTCGCCACGCTGCTCGAAGTGGGGTTCAATCACTTCTTCCACGCGCACACGGACTCGGAATGCGGCGACATCGTCTACTTTCAGGGCCATGCCTCGCCGGGCGTCTACTCCCGCGCCTTTCTGGAAGGCCGGCTGGATGTGAGCCATCTGGAGAATTTTCGCCGGGAACTGGGCTCTAAGCCGGGATTGAGCTCCTACCCGCACCCCTGGCTGATGCCGGACTTCTGGCAGTTTCCGTCGGTATCGATGGGATTGTCGCCCATCACGGCGATCTATCAGGCGCGGTTCAACCGGTATCTCGAAGACCGGAGCCTGCATGCCTGCAGCCGCCGGAAGGTCTGGGCCTTTCTGGGCGATGGTGAAACGGATGAGCCGGAGACCATGGGTTCGCTTACCCTGGCCTCGCGCGAAAAGCTGGACAACCTGATCTTCGTCATCAACTGCAACCTGCAGCGGCTGGACGGACCCGTGCGCGGCAACGGGAAGATCATTCAGGAACTGGAGGCCGCCTTTCGCGGGGCGGGCTGGCACGTGATCAAGGTGATCTGGGGAGATGACTGGGACCCTCTGCTGGCCGCCGACACGGATGGCCTGCTGGTGCGGCGGATGGAAGAGACCGTGGACGGGGATTATCAGAACTATGCCGTGCGGCCGGGCGCATGGACGCGGGAGCACTTCTTTGGCCGGTATCCGCAGCTCCTGAAGATGGTGGAGCACCTGTCGGACGAGAAGATTCGGCGGCTGGGTCGCGGCGGGCACGATCCGGATAAGGTCCATGCGGCATTCAAGGAAGCGGTGGAACACCGCGGCTCGCCGACCGTCATCCTGGCGAAGACGGTGAAAGGGTACGGGCTGGGCGAAGCCGGCGAGGGACGCAACATCACGCACCAGCAGAAGAAGATGAATGAGGAGGAGTTGAAGGAGTTCCGGGCACGGTTCGATATACCGATCCCGGAAGAGCACTTGGAGGAAACGCCCTTCTACAGACCGTCGGAGGACAGCGAGGAGATCCGGTATCTGAAGCAGCGGCGCAAGGCTCTGGGCGGGTACTTGCCGCAGCGCGCGGTGCGCGCACGGCCTCTTGTGACGCCGCCGCTCGAATACCTGTCGGAGTTACTCGAGGGCTCGGGGGGCCGGGAAGTCTCCACCACGATGGCCTCGGTCCGGATGCTGACTCTGCTGCTGAAAGAGCCGGTCGTCGGCAAGCTGATCGTTCCCATCGTACCGGATGAAGCGCGGACGTTCGGCATGGAATCGCTGTTCCGCCAGGTGGGGATCTACGCCAGCCAGGGACAGCTTTACGAGCCGGTGGACTCCGGCGTCTTCCTCTATTACCGCGAAGCCAAGGATGGACAGATCCTCGAAGAAGGCATTACCGAAGCCGGATCGCTGGCCTCCTTCATCGCCGCCGGAACCGCCTACGCGACGCACGGGATCAACACGATTCCCTTCTTCCTGTTCTATTCCATGTTCGGCTTTCAGCGCATCGGGGACCTGATCTGGTCCTGCGCCGATTCGCGCGGCAAGGGCTTCCTGCTGGGAGGAACGGCCGGGCGCACCACGCTGAACGGTGAAGGATTGCAGCACCAAGACGGGCACAGCCACCTGCTGGCCAGCGCGGTGCCGACGGTGCGGACCTACGACCCGGCCTTCGCCTACGAGATGGCCGTCATTGTTCAGGACGGCATTCGCCGCATGTATCAGGAGCAGGAAGATCTCTTCTATTACATTACGATGTACAACGAGAACTACGCCATGCCGCCGATGTCCAGCGGAGCCGAAGAAGGCATTCTGAAAGGACTCTACCTGTTCCAGAAGGCTCCGAAGCCCCCAGCCAAAGAGACGAAGAAGCGTCCGCGCGTGCAGTTGCTCTCCAGCGGGCCGATCCTGCGCGAAGCGCTCCGGGCGCAGCAGATCCTGGCGGACCGATATAAAGTCTCGGCCGATGTCTGGAGCGCCACCAGCTTCAACCTGCTCCGGCGGGAGGCGCTGGAGGTGGACCGGCTGAACCGGCTGCATCCGGACCGGACGCCGGAGACGCCTTACCTGAACCAGCAGCTCGACTCCACCGAAGGCCCCGTCATCGCCGCGACCGATTACATGAAGATCGTCCCGGACCAGATCGCGCGGTGGCTCGGCGGAAGGATGCATTCGCTGGGCACGGATGGTTTCGGCAGAAGCGCTACGCGAGAAAATCTGCGGCGATTTTTCGAAGTGGACGCCGAGTCCATCGTGCTGGCCGCGCTCTACCACCTGTCGCGCAACGGCCAGTTCTCAGTGAACAAAGTGAAGAAAGCCGTCGGCGAACTGGGCATCGACCCGGAAAAGTCCTCTCCGATGATCTCCTACTCGACCACGTAAAATGCGGTTGCTAGAAGTCGGTGGCGCGTTCGGCGCCAAGGCGGGATGATGCGTTCAGCGCGCGGGCAGCGGGCTGATGCAGGAACCGGATCAGCGGCATGCCTTTCTTGAAGCAGGCCACGATCGCGGAAAACAGTTGGGGTGTCTCGGCCAGACCGGCCTCGAACATCTCCCCAAACAGGATTTGCTTGTAACGAAGATATTTCGCCGCAACCGAGTCCGCCCGGAATCCTTTCGGCATCGACTTGAGCTGCTCGCCCTCCAGATCACCGAAGGTCTTTCGGAAGGCCTTGCCCTCCACGATGGAAAGAAACTTTTCTCCGTTTTCCGTAATGTTTTCACGGATGGCGCGCAGTACCCCGGAGTCTGGCATGTATATCCCGCCACCCATCAGGACCTCGTCGGGCGACACGTGGAAATACAGACCCGGCCCGGCATGCTTCGGCATTCCACGGATGGGAAATACGGCGGCGATCTGCGTTTTATAGGGACGCTTATCCCGGCTGAATCGCGTGTCGCGGTAGATCCGGTAGATGGAGGACTTCGGATCGGCGGCCATCTCGGGAGCAAAAGACCGGAGTGCTTCGCCCACCTGCAGGACCAACTCGGTCAGCGGCGCCTTGACCTGCTCCTCGAAGAGATTCCGTCTCGCCTGAAACCATTCCCGGTTATTGTTCTTCTTCAGTTGTTTGAGAAACCGCAGCGTGTCGGGAGGAAATCCCTGGAATCCCATCGATCGGCTCCAATCAGTTTTTCAACAGGCAACAATACGGGTAGCGCGGAGATAGACAGGGATGGGCGCCCTCAATAGGCGCCCATCCTCGGCATGCAGGTTCTGAATAAGTTCGGCCGATCGCAGGAAATAAGCGGTGAGATATTTTCGTGCGAATCCGCGGGATTATTTCTTGGCCTGCTTCTTGACTGCCCGGACGGCCGCCCAGCGCCGCTTTGCCGCCTGCGAAATCCGCTTGCGAGCCTGCGCGGAAAGTCTCCGGTGGCCCGTAGCCGCAGTAGTTTTTTTCGCAGAGCGCCCGCCATCGATACTTTTCAAAATATCAATGGCCTCCTGCACGCGTTTCACTTCCGCTTCCAGTTCCTGAATGACCGAACGAATACCTGATCGCTTCATCGAATTATAATTCCTTTCATAGGTAGATTGATTTCGGAAGCAGGAAAGAGAGAGGTACTTTATGTAAAGCCGACTTACTTATCGCTACTCCAAACTAGCACTGTACGCAAGCGATCAGGATTCGTCAATAGTTTTGGAGATAGGAATTTTATTTTAGGGAATTATATACAACTTTAGCCAAGGGCCTGATTACCACTTCTTGGCCTTACTTCCAGTCCTGAGGTAGTTCCAGCCCTTCTTTGGCGGCCCCATAATGCAGGCGCGGGCAATGTTCTCCGCCGTGTCGGGGATCGGGTCTGGCATAACCTTCTCGGATGGACGGCCACGTGGCCGTTTGCTCTTTGCGGGCTTCTGCTTGTCCTTCATCATTTTCACCCCCTGGCCTCGAAAAGCCGATCCCCTCCCCGTGTGCTAAGCAACCACGCCGGAACCTCCCATCGCTTCGATATCCGGTCGCGCAGGAACTCCACCTGTGAGCGAGTTCCCTTCGATGAGTTGCAAGCCGCGCACAGCAGCCATAGGTTGTCCGGGTGATCCGTGCCGCCCGCCGTGCGCGGCACGATGTGATCCACCGTCAGGTTGCGCTTCAGGAAGTGCTCCCCACAGCCGCCGCAGAATCCGCTCTGTAAACCGTAGAGGGCGTCCTTGTGGGTGGTGTAGTGCGGCAGCTTGCCCAGGTCGGTGCGGTGGGGCTGATCGGTCCTGTGCACCACAGCGCCGGGATGATATAGCTTGAGCTCGTCGATAGCGGCTTGCAGCCTGCTTTCCACAAGTTCGACGGCCTTCTGGGAGATGTCAATGCCGATCCACTGGCGCCCCAAGCGTTCCGCGCTGACGCAAGCTGTGGCACAACCGCAGAACGGATCAAGCACCATGTCGCCCTCGTTGCTACTGGCCTGGAGGATGCGCTCCAGCAGGGCCAGGGGCTTCTGGGTGGGATAGCCGACTCGCTCTTTAGAAGACGGCATTATCGGTTGCATCACCCACCAATCTTCCGGGTGCTTTCCCTTTGGATTGGGGCGATAGGTGTCATAGGTTGCACCCTTTCGGAAGGATCGTGCTGTGTACTTCAGCCGGTCAGTAGAATCTTCAGAAAACGGAATACGCACCGCATCAACATTGAATGTGGGTGGCCCCAAAGAGTAGCGGAGGATTATATCGTGCTTACGAGCGAAGTCTTTCTTGGGGACACCGCCACCGCGATAGCACCACACGATCTCGTTCCTGGCGTTCTCAGGCCCGAACACGGAGTCGAGCAGCATCTTGAGATAGTGGCTCGCGGTAGGGTCGCAGTGAAGGTAGAGGCTCCCGGTCGGCTTCAGCAAGCGGTGCATCTCGCGCAGCCGTTGCGCCATCACGCACAGGTAGGCCGCCATGCCGTTGCCGTGCGTTAGCCGGGCCGCTTCGATGACGTGGTAAAGCGCCTTGTCGCTGTCCCGCTGCCGCTCCACCCATAGTCTGTCAACATCGTCGAACGTCCAGAAGTCTTTGAAGGAAGCTCCTGCGGCTTGGCTTCCAATCGGAGCGGAGTAGGTCTTTTTGCTGTTGAACGGCGGGTCCAGATGGATGAGGTCAACGCTTTCGGAGTTCATGCCCCGCATGATGTGGAGATTGTCCCCCGTCCACATGGTGCGGTTCTTCCAGTTTTGCGCGGGATTCACGCCACCAAATCCTTGTACCGGAGCCGTTTGCCTTCCATGCCCCGCAGAATGGTTGCCATTTGATCTAGGGTGTTTTTGTTGCGGACGTTGTGACGGCCAGAAAATCCTTGGAAGATTTGTTTGTGTTTGAAGAGGCCGCATGACGGATTTGGAGAGCTTATCAAGATCAACGGGAATATAGCATTCTACCCCACCCCTTGGCTAAAGTTGTATATAATTCCCTTATTTTACCAGTCGATTATATCGGTTTGGAAAACAGTATCGGGTCCGGGCGTCTTCGCGTCCCCGGCAGCTTCAGCTGTAATGAACAGAATGAACCGGCGCAGCGGAGTCAGCGTTTTGATCTCCGCCTTCCGCTTTTCATCCACCCGGATCTGGCCGATATTGCTAACGTTTTGCCGGTCGGGCGTGGCGGCCCACAGCACATACCGGCTGTACTCGGGTTTCAATGCGGAGGGCTCCGCCACGTTGGTGAGTTTCACTTCCAGGGTATTATTCCGGTCATAGGTCAGCTCGACCTTGGCTTCCGCGCTCCCACCGCGCGCCAGCGGCAGAGCGTCAAAAGGAATATTCTTCGTGCATCCCAGAGAGCCGGCCACGCCAAGCAACAACGCCAGCCAGCGAGCCACTCCACCTCCGGATTCGATCCTCCTGGACACCGTTCGCTTCATTCTGGAAGTATATCCCACCCCTCCCTCACAACCAACGGAGCTTCCCGCCTGCTACCTTGATCGCACTGCCCATTCCGCCTGCCTCTCAATTTTTACAGACCCCTTTGTCAGTAACCGGAAACAGGGGCATAATAGGTAGCTTGCGGCCGCGCCGCAGCAGCCAGACTCTGGAGTCTTCCATATGGAATTCGCAAAAGACAGTTTCATCAAACTGATTACGGAAACGTCCACGAATCTTCCGCCCGATGTCCGGGCGGCGATGGGCTCCGCGCTGCGCACGGAACCCATGCCCTCTCAGTCCGCGCTGGGGCTGAACGTCATCGCCACCAATATCGACATGGCCGAGGAGAGTGAAAACCCCATCTGTCAGGACACCGGCATGCCGACGTTTTTCGTGAAAACCCCGGTCGGGTTCAACCAGATCCGCTTGCGCGAGCAGATCCGCGAGGCCATCGCGGAGGCCACGAAACGAGGAAAACTGCGCCCCAACTCCGTCGATCCGCTCACGGGACGCAGCACCCCGGACAACCTCGGACCCGGCACGCCCATCATCCACTTTGAACAGTGGGAGGAAGATGACGTCGAAGTCCGGCTGATCCTGAAAGGCGGCGGATGCGAGAACAAGAATATTCAATACTCGGTCCCCTGCAACCTGGACCACCTGGGCCGTGCCGACCGCGATCTGGAGGGTATCCACAAGTGCATCTTGCACGCGGTGTGGCAGGCACAGGGACAGGGTTGCGCGCCGGGCGCCGTCGGCGTCTGCGTGGGCGGCGACCGTACATCGGGTTACGAGCAGGCCAAGGAGCAGTTGTTCCGCACGCTGGATGACGTGAACCCCGACCCGGTCCTGGCCGGCCTCGAGCAGAAGATCATGGAGGAAGCCAACCGTCTGGGGATCGGGACCATGGGCTTCGGAGGCCAGGTTTCGCTGATCGGATGCAAGATCGGCGTGCTCAACCGTCTTCCCGCGTCGTTCTTCGTTACGGTGGCGTATGACTGCTGGGCGTTCCGCCGCCTGGGCGTGCGGCTCGATGCCGGGAGCGGCGCCATCAAGCAATGGCTCTACCGGGATCCGGAGCGCCAGGTGGAAAAACTGGCCAAACAATCCGGCTTTCCGTTGACGGGCCGGGAAATCATTTTGACGCCACCGGTAACCGAGGCGCAAGTACGCAGCCTGAAGGTCGGCGATGTGGTGCTGATCAATGGGCTCATCTATACCGGCCGGGACGCGGCACACCATTACCTGATGAAAAATCCCGCGCCGATGGACCTGAATGGAGCGGTTCTCTATCACTGCGGCCCGGTCGCCCTGCAGCAGAACGATCGGTGGAAGATCACCGCCGCCGGGCCGACCACTAGCATCCGGGAGGAACCCTATGAAGCCGACATCCTCAAGCGGTTCGGCATCCGCGCCGTCATGGGCAAGGGCGGCATGGGCGCGAAAACGTTGGCGGCGCTGGCCGAGCACGGCGCCGTTTATCTGAACGCCATCGGAGGCGCGGCGCAGTATTACTCGGCAGCCATTCAGAAGGTGGAGGACGTTTCCCTGCTGGAGCTGGGTATCCCGGAGGCCATGTGGCACCTGCGCGTGAAGGATCTGATGGCGCTGGTAACGATGGATTCCCACGGCAACAGCCTGCACGCGGATGTGGAAAAGACCTCCGGCGAAAAATTGGAGACCGTCGGCACAGAAATGGATTGATCCGCCCGGGAGTTGGGTTTGCTTCCGCATGACTGTCCGTCTCTCATGCGCAGTTCGGCCGGGAATACAAAGCACCAGAGACCTTGCCTCACATATCTGATCAGTTTGATTGGGATCTCATGCGCGATATACAGGTCGGGATCGTTGGGATGGGAACCGTCGGGATGGCGGCCATCCGTATCCTGGATGAAAATGCCGCTGAAATAGAACGGCGGCTTGGATTCAAGCTCCGGTTGCGGGCCGCCGCCAGCCTGGAAGTGGCGCAGCGCTCGGAGAAAGACGGCCGCCTGCTCACACGCGACTGGCGGGAAGTGGTCGAACACCGGGAAGTCGATATCGTCGTCGAGGTGGTCGGCGGCACGACACTGGCTTACGAGATTCACCGGGCGGCTCTCGAACAGGGCAAGCCGGTCGTCACGGCCAACAAGGAGCTTCTGGGGCAGCGCGGCGCGGAGATCGCACAACTGGCGGCCCAGCACAAAACCTCGCTGCACATGGAAGCAAGCTGCGGCGGTGGCATCCCCATCCTGAACGCGCTGCGCGAGGGCATCGCCGGCGACTCCATCGAGGCCATCTACGGAATTCTGAACGGAACCTGCAACTACATTCTCACGGAGATCGAGCGAACCGGCGCGCCCTTTGCATCTATCCTGGCCGAGGCCCAGAAACTCGGCTATGCCGAAGCCGATCCCACCTCCGATGTGGAAGGCTACGACGCGCGGTCGAAACTCGCCATCCTCGCCGCGTTCTGCTTCGCCGCCCGCGTGCCGACCGAGGCCATCTTCTGCCAGGGCATCACCCGGGTTACTCCCACCGATTTTGCGTACGCGCACCGGCTCGGCTATACCATCCGGCTGCTGGCCGCCGGCACACGGGGTCCGGCGGGGCTGGGACTTTATGTCCGTCCTGTTCTGGTTCCCCATGCGGCGATGCTGGCCAAAGTCCAGGGGTCCTACAACGCCATCTGGGTGAAGGGCGCTTTCGGGCAGGACACGCTCTACTATGGCCGCGGCGCCGGAGCGCCGACCGGAGTCGCCATCGTCAGCGACATCATGGCGGCGGCACGCTGCCTGAATCATGGCGCATCGCTGCGCGTCCCCCCTTATGGATTCTGGCAGAGCGAGGAGGTTTCCCGCACCGGCATCGCGGCGCAACAGCGGCCGTACTTCCTCCGCTTTCAGGTCTCCGACCAGGTGGGGATCATCGCTCAGCTCGCCTCGATTATCGCGGAAGAAAAGATCAACGTGGACGCGGTGTTCGAGGAGCCGAACCAGCAGGAAGATAATCTCGCCTTCGTGATTTCAGTGAAGCCCGCAACCGAGAGCGCCATATCCGCGGCGCTCGATAAGATGCAGTCGATGGAGTTTTTGCGCGAGCCGCCCCTGGCCCTGCCCATCGAGCCCGGCCTGGCCGGCTGAATTATCTCTGGTAACCATACTCGCGCATCCGGCGATAGATATCCCGCGTGAGCCTTACATCCTGCATGCAGTACTCGCTGATCGTCTCCCACTTCTCTTCACGAGCCCATTCGGCCACCTGATTCCCGCTACCCGATTTACCCCCAAAACCGAGAACTGCGGCCAGCAGATCGAGCTTAGGATACTGGTCCATGGACCAGTTCGCCCAGACCTGCATCGTGTCAAAAACGGCAGAAGTCGAGTACTTTCGAAAGTCGAATTTACGGCTGGGCTTCACTTTTCGGATCGTCGAGCGCGCCTGCAGAAATGGAAGATCAAAACCGAGGAGATTGTGGCCAATGAGATAATCTTCTGGTTTCAGTTCCGCCCAGAATCTCTTCAGAACATTGCCCTCATCGGCACCGACAAAACTAACCTCCCGCTCCGTGCCGCCGTCGAGAACGATCAATCCCACGCAGACGATCTGACCCAGTGACCGATCCAGTCCCGTCCTTTCCAATCCCTTTTTTCGTATCGATGGAACGCGGGTGGCGATCTGCTCCCATAGTTGGGGGTCGCAGGGCGCCGTCTCGATATCCAGTACCACTTCTCGCATCGGAACCTCCACATGGTCGGCCACCTCACCAGCAACGCGGCTCACGGATGAGATTGACTCACACTACCAAACATGTTAACTACCGCGCATGAAAAAACAGAAGAAAGGACAAATTATCCTGGCCGTGGGATTGCCCGGGTCCGGAAAATCCACCTACTTTCGCAAACGGGAGATTCAGCCGCTTTCGAGCGATACGCTGCGGCTCTGGCTGCTCGACGATGAGACCGACCAGCAATCTCCCCGGGCCGTGTTCGCGGCGATGCGGATGCTCTTACGCGCCCGCCTCCAACTGGGCCGGCCCCTCAATTACGTCGACGCCACACACCTGACTCCCCGGGAACGAAAACCCTATCTGGAGATGGCCCGCCGCTTCGGATATGATATCCATGCAGTTTACTTCGATACTCCACTGGAAACCTGTCTCCGCCGGAATCGCCAAAGAAAACGGAAGGTCCCCACGGAGGTGATGGAACGGTTCTCTCGGAAGCTGGTCCAGCCGACAATCGCAGAAGGGTTTCAGAAAGTATCAGTTATACGAGTGGGGAAGCAATAATAGGTTGTCCAAATTCCATAAGTTTTCTTTTTGACTCTTATTTTACTATGCTATTATGAATTTTCCCCTTCCCCCAATCAGTCACCTATTTTTCTGGAGGTCTCCATGAGATACCTGTCTCTGCCGTTGAGCCTGTTACGCGCTGCATCTTATTTCCTCGCGGCATCACTACTACTGGCCGGACAATTCGCTGTATACGCCAGCAGCAGTGAAACTATTTTAAATGATACAGTTACCGGCCAGCTTCCGAACGTGGTGGAGTATAGAGGGGTGCTGCTGGACGGGGCCGGGGACGTAGATGGCGTGGCGATGACCGGGGTGCAGGGCGTGACGTTCGCGCTGTACGCCGAGCAATTTGGCGGTACGCCGTTGTGGATCGAGACGCAGAATGTCGAAGCCGACGCTGCGGGTAATTTCACTGCACTGCTGGGCAGCGCGTCGGCGCAAGGGCTTCCCCAAGAGCTATTTACGGCCAATCAGGCGCGCTGGCTCGGGGTGCAGGCGAACGTAGCAGGATCGGCCGAGCAGCCTCGCGTGCTGTTCGTCAGCGTGCCTTATGCGCTGAAATCCGGCGATGCCGAGACGCTCGGCGGGCTGCCCGCTTCGGCCTACTTACTGGCATCGGATGCGTCGGAATCCTCGGAATCCGCCAATGGTTCGGAGCTATCGAACGACGCGGAAGCCGGGTTTATCGGCACGGCAGCGGTAACGGGCGGCACTCCGGGGACGGTGGCCAAGTTCGACGCCGACGGCGTGAGCCTGATCGACTCGGCGCTGATCGAGTCGGGCGGCAAGATCGGCCTCGGCACCGGACCCGACTACCGGCTCGACATGTTTGCCGGCGACGGCGCGCAGAATCTGCTGCGGTTCTTCCGGCAGGCGAGAACATCTTCACGATGACGGCTGATGCGGACGAGAATTCGAAGCTGGTTCTGGCCGACGGGAACGGGGCGGCGAAGGTGCTGATGGGAACGGCGGACGGCGACTTCCGATTGGACATGGACGCGGGAGCGGGAGCGCAGAATGTGATCCGGGTCTTCCGGCCAGGGGAGAATATCTTCAACCTGGCGACCGATGGCGCGGAGAACTCAATACTGTTTTTGAGTGACGGGACGGGAGCGGCGACGATCAAGCTCTCGACGGCGGGCGACACGTACCTGACGGGCGGCAACCTAGGGATTGGGACACAGACGCCGGCGACCGCGCTGGACGTGAATGGCACGGTAACCGCAACGACGCTGAACGTGGCCGGGACGGCAACCGCAACGGCGTTTGTCGGCGACGGGTCGGGACTGACCAACCTCCCCGGCGGCTCGGGCGACATCACGGCAGTGAATGCAGGCACGGGCATGAGCGGGGGTGGCATCACCGGCGACGTCACATTGAACGTGGATACGACTGTAATTCAGAACCGCGTAGCGAGCACTTGCGCGGCGGGCAGCTCCATTCGCGCAATCGCGCAGGACGGCACCGTGACCTGCGAGACCGATGATGGAGGAGCTGGGGGCGGCGGGCACCGTAACCAGCGTTGATTCAGGCACAGGCTTGACCGGCGGGCCAGTTACGACGAGCGGGACGCTGAGCATCGACACGGCGGTGGTGCCCCAACTAGCTACGGCGAACAGCTTCACGGGGGCACAATCATCTCTCACCGGCACCGGAACGGCTGCGGTGAGCGGGACCCATACGGCCATGACCGGCAAAGGAGTTGTGGGCTACATGTCGAGCACCACCGGGGTCAATTTCGGCGTGGATTTCCAGACCGACAGCGCCACCCTGAACGCCGCCGCGGTTCGTGGAATCGCCTCTTCCGCCGATCTGGCGGCCGGGGTAACTTACGGCGGGTTCTTCCAGAGCAATAGCCCGGCCGGTGTGGCGTTGCTGGGCGAGGCCACGGCCAACTCGGGCGATGCCTGGGGAATCATCGGATCATGTTCCGGCACGATCGGGGCGTGCGTGGGAGTAACCGGGCAGGCGGTGTTTTCCAGCGGTATCCTGCTACCGCAGCGGACCGGGGTCTGGGGCGACAGCATCAGCGGCTATCGTGTGTTCGCCACTTCGTTCAACAACCGGGCGCTGGTGGCGCGCAATGACAACTCTCAAACAACATTGGAGATACAGAACCTGGATCCCAACGGTGCTCTGATCGTGGCATTTGATGATCTTGGAACCCAGCGGTTCTCGGTTGACTCAGGTGGAAATACCCTCATTCAGGGCGGGCTGACCGTGATCGGAGACTCTACGGTTACAGGAGCGAAATCCGCTTCGGTGGAGCTGGACACGGGCGAAAAAGTGAACGTATACGCAATTGAAAGTCCGGAGAGTTGGTTCGAGGATTTCGGCTCGGGACAGCTCAATTCGGGGCGCACAACGATCAGGATCGATCCCATGTTCGCGCAGACGGTCAACACGAACGAGGATTACTACGTGTTCATCACGCCGACGGCCGAGTGCAACGGGCTCTATGTGAGTCAGAAATCTCCAGGAACCTTCTCCGTGCGGGAGATGGGCGGCGGAGAGTCCTCGGCCAGCTTCGACTACCGGATCGTGGCGCACCGGAAGGGGTATGAGGATCTGCGGTTCGGACCGACCTTCATGCCGGAGGCCTCGCAACCCGCCCAGGCTAGCGCGCGGGTGGAACCCGGCTCCCCGAGACGGGGACGCCGGTAAGAGCATTCCAAAGTCAGATCAGAAGAACCGGCGCTCTGCTCCCTGTGGGCAGCGCCGGTTTTTCTTTGTCCCCAGCAAGACTCCCGATCCATCAACATAGGTTCATCGATAGATTGTCGTGTCCGATATCCCGGGACCGAACCGCTGGGCCGGGCGTGGGAGGGCATAGGAGAGATATTGCGGTGTGGGAACTGCCGGGCAGGGATTCTGCACAATTCCCGGATGGCGACTATCTCCAAATGAGAGGCCCGCAAGGACGAAAAGCAGCTTGTCCCGGTAGTACTGGGACGGATAGTACTCCTAGGACCAATGAGCCTATATCGAGCATTTGTTTGTTGACTCAAATTGCACGCGCCCCTAAAATTTTTACGGATCAGGTAAATCCCGCTCCGGATTTGTTGCCGCAGCCGAATAAAGGAGGGAACAGTTGCCTCTGCCAGAGAAAGTAACAGGATCCATCACGCGATGCGCGGTCTGCCACAAGCAGCATAGCTGGCCCGAAAATATGACTTGTCTGGACTGCCACGCGCGGCTGGAATACATCGGGCCGCAGGTTCTCCGGTGCCGCAGGTGTCTGGTGATTCACCGCACCCTCTCAGGAAAGCTCCTGCGGGCGCTCACGCCTCATGCCATCGACGGGGAGCAGGTGGAGAACTATTCGGACCTCTGCCGGTTGTCCAGCCATCTGCCGAGCCTCGCCTCGCCGTTTGCCGGCTCCCGCTAGAAGAGGCGAGATCATTCGAAACGCATCGCGCAGATAGCACGGCCCTCCCGGAACCGCGAGTCATTCAACAGAAGGGCAACCAGAAGGGTTTCAGGAAACTCCCTCCCGAGTCTTTCCGGGGCCGCTGTGCGCCCCAACCCGGTGGCCCGTCTGGCGGCTTTTGAAGCCGAACTGACGCGGGGCATAGAATCATAGGATCATTGAAAAAAGAGTATTGGAGAAAAGGATTTTCAGGACAATGACCGGAAACTGGCGCCGCTGGTGGAGTCCGGGGCCCGCGAAATTTTTTCGATCGCGGAGTAGATCGCGCTAAACGGAAGGTGGCAGCGAAGCACGCCGGCGGTAGGGATGGATCCCCCGGTCGCCAGCGGGGCAAACCACTCGGAAAACGTCTCGTGAAAGTTGCGCCGGACGGGCAGGGCGGCCTTCTTCATGACCTCCAGCAGCAAGTGACGGTCGAGTTCGGAGATCTCGGGCAACAGGCCCCGAAAGATCTCGTGAACATCGCGGTTCCGGGCCTCTTGCGAGACACCGTCGCGTGGAAACAGGTCTAGTCCCTGCCAGTTGCAGAAGACACCACCTATGGAGGTGATCCGGCTGATCTGGTCCGAATCCGAGGTCGGGAAATGGTGCGTGGCGATGGCCGGGTACAGCCAGGAAGCAAGGCCGATATTCCTGGCGACGACGACGCCGAGCTCGCAATGGTTCATCCCGATGACCTCTGTTTCGATATCGAGCAGCGCTGCGGGGCACTGGCCCCATTGTTGGATGATGGCGGAGAACATTCCGGGCCGGTTCTGTAACAAAGCCAGATAACCAATATCGTGAAGCAGTCCGGCCAGATAGTAATGGTCCGGGTGGTCGAGTTTCAGATGACGGGCCGCAGCCCGGCATACGTGAGCGCAGAGAACCGAGCGCTCCCATAAAGTGGTGGCATAGGAGCCGGCCGACAGTGGCTCGGAGGAGCGCAGCAGCGGCGTGGTGAATGCCAAGGCGCGGAAGCGGTCATGTCCCAGCGAGGCAATCGAGGTGGCCAAATCCAATTCGGGATTGATCTTCATCCTTCCATGAATGACAGGCAGGACCCGGGCCATCAGCGCCGGGTCGCTCGAGATGAATTCGGCCAGTTGCCGGACGCCGACGCTCGGGTCTCCCACCAGACCGAGGAAGCGGAACAGCACGGACGGCAGCGTGGATAGCGACTGGAACTCCTCCCACCAGCGTTGTCCTCCATCCGTTTCCTTCTCCGCAACCGGGAGCGATTGATTCCAGACTGGTGCGCTCATCTTCATGATCCCTAT
>CAXVYQ010000011.1:0-183404 GCA_963662495.2 Terriglobia bacterium | reverse complement strand
TAGAAAGATGAAGAAGCGGAAAAAGATGACATCGAAAGACGGCCATTCATCACCTGATGACCCTGGCGACCCGGACGCCCAGGGAGCGGAACGGACGTCGCCGCACCCGGAACCGGAAGACCCTCCCGAGACAGTTCTCATCAACCGCCAAAGAATGATCCGCCGGGACTGGCGGCCGGTTCGTCAGTTCCTGGACCGGCTGGCGACCGGGATGGGGAAAGGCTCGTTCGCCGTCATGCTGGTGTCGAACCGCACCATGCGACGTTATAACCGGCAGTTCCGGAGCCGCAACGAGGCAACCGACGTGCTCTCGTTTCCGAGCCAGGAGGCCGGCGCCGGGAGGACGGAGTGCTTGGGGGACATACTGCTCTCGGTGGAGATGGCGGAAGAAAACGCGCGCCGCTACCGGGTGGCGCCGGAAGACGAGGTGAGAGCCCTGATCCTGCACGGGCTGCTCCATCTGCTGGGTTACGACCATGAAACCGACCGGGGACAGATGGCTCGCATGGAGCAGCGCTGGGGGAGAAAGCTGGGGCTTCCGCGAACGCTGCTGCATCGGAACTACGCGGGGCGGAAACGTTCCGGAGATGGCAGGGCCACATGACCGAGGGCGCGATTCATCTGCTGATCGGATTCCTCACACTGACCTTCAGCCTTTCGCTGATACTGTTCGTCTATGCAAACCGGGTGTACAACGAGCGCGGGCGGTTCCTGATCCGGGGGTCGCGGACGAATGCGGAGTTCTTCGAGGAGCAGATCGATCCGAGGCTCGGCATTCGCGAAGAACAGCTGGTCTGGACCTTCCCGCTGTTGGTGCAGACCAACTTAGTGGTGCTGGCGATGCTGGTGGCCGCCTGGAACCTGAGCGAGCCGTTCGGGCTGATGCTGATCCTGCAGAAGCTGGCCTTGCTGCTGATGATCATCGTCTTCTTCGGACAGGTGATCCCCTACGTCCTGATGACGCGGACCGAGGGCAGGTGGGTGCTGCAGTGGACCGGCGTGCTGCGGATCTCCATCCGGATGATCTTCCCGCTGGTGCTGGTGAGCGAGTTCCTGCATCACATCGCCACACTCGGACGGGCGACCGAAGAGGAGGAGCAAACCTCTCAGAGCGAGCAGGTCGAGGCGCTCATGCAGGCGGGCGAGGATGAAGGGTTGCTCGAGAAAGATGACCGGCGGCTGATTCAGTCCGTGGTGGAGTTCGGCGACAAGACGGTGCGGGAGGTGATGACGCCGCGCCAGGAGATCTTCTCCGTTCCCGCGGAGACCAGCCTGGGCGCGCTGAAGAAGATGCTCGGCAAACGGCGCTTCACGCGCATCCCCGTGTATGAGGGAGACATGGATCATATCACCGGCTTCCTCCACAGCGGCGACCTGTTCGCCGTGGAGGACACCGAACTCGGGAAGCGGACCGTGCAGGAGCTGGCCCGGCCGGTGGAATATGTTCCGGAAACAAAATCAATCTCCGAGCTGCTGCAGGAGCTGCAGAAAAATCCTAAGATCGCCATTGTCATCGACGAGTACGGAGCGGTGGCCGGACTGGTTACGGTGGAGGACATGGTGGAGGAGATCGTCGGAGAAATCCGGGACGAGCACGAGGAGATGGACGTGATTGCCGTCGCCCCAGGCCAGTTCAGCGTGCCCGGAGGTATGGACCTGGACCGGCTGGAAGAGATGTTCGACGTGAGGCTGGAGGATACGCGGGAGGCAACCACGGTCTCCGGCCTCGTTACTGAATCGCTGGGACGGGTGCCGGTAGTGGGGGAGTTTCTGGAACGCGACCAACTGAGCTTTGAAGTAACCGAAACCAACGGGCGGCGGATCACCCGGCTGATGGTGAGCGGTCCGGCGCGCGAGGTCCCCCGGACGCCGCAGCCAGCCGGAGAGGAAACCGA
This sequence comes from Terriglobia bacterium, assembly GCA_963662495.2. Classification (GTDB taxonomy): domain Bacteria; phylum Acidobacteriota; class Terriglobia; order 2-12-FULL-54-10; family 2-12-FULL-54-10; genus SHUM01. The sequence goes on along the minus strand of CAXVYQ010000011.1, from coordinate 181,509 downwards.
AGGCACGGTTCCCGAGCCGCCGGAATAGCCCGTTGCGGCGGGAACACCGCCTGAAAGGCAAACTACCTTCTCGATGAATCAACCGATGGAACTTCTATGCGGCAATCTATGAAAATTCTCAGCAGCAGGCAATGAAACTTCGCAGCGGTTTTGTAACCATCCTGGGGCGGCCCAACGCAGGCAAGTCCACGCTGCTGAACACGCTGGTGGGGAGCAAAGTGGCCATCGTGGCCGCCCGCCCGCAGACCACGCGCACCGCGCTCTCCGGCGTCGTTACCATCGATGCCGGGTACCGCTTTGCCCGGGAAATGCTGCGCAAGCTGCCGCAGGACGCCACATTCAAAAAGGACGAGCCGCTGGCCCAGGTCATCTTCCTGGACACGCCGGGCATCCATGAGCCGAAGACGCGGATGGACCAGCAGATGATGGAGGAGGTGAAGGCCGCCCTGTCCGAGCGGGACCTGCTGTTGATGGTCGCCGATGCCACGATACCGTTCGGGAGGCTGGACGAGGCGGCGCTGGAATGGGTTCGGCAGGCCAAGACGCCGGTCTTCCTGGTGCTGAACAAAGCCGACCGCGTCCAGAAGCTGAAGCTGCTGCCGATCCTGGAACGCTACTCCCGCCTGCACGATTTCCGGGAGATGGTCCCCGTATCGGCTCTGGCCGGCGACAATCTGGACGTGCTGATGGAGCGGATCGTGGCGCAACTGCCGGAAGGCCCGCTCTACTTCCCCGCGGACCAGATTACCGAGCAGCCGATGCGGTTCCTGGCCGGAGAGATCGTGCGCGAAAAGATCGTCCAGCAGACGCGGCAGGAGCTGCCCTACTCGAACACCGTCCTGGTTACACAGTACGAGGAGACGGACGCGCTGATCCGGATCGCCACCGACATCTATGTGGAGCGTGAGGGGCAGAAGGCCATCGTGATCGGCGCCGGCGGCAAGCTCTTGAAGCTGGTGGGGACCGAGGCCCGCAAGGAGCTGGAGGAGATCCTCGGCAAAAAGGTTTTTCTGGAGATGCATGTCCGGGTGCGCTCCGAGTGGCGCGAGGATGCGCATTTCCTGGGAGAACTGGACTGGCGCAGGATGGTGGGCCATTAGGCGGCCGCCGGATATGGTGGGCTATTATGCCGCCGAATGACGTGCTCGCGGGCCAGGAACGCGATGACACAATGAGATGCTGACGCGGGGATGCGATGACGCGGGAAAATGTCATGCAGTACGGCGTCGTACTGGCCGGATACGGGGAGATGGCGGACCCGGAGAAACTGCGGCGGGCAGCGCGCCGGGCCGACGAGCTGGGATTTCACTCCCTTTGGCTCTATGACCATGTGAGCTTTCCGGCTATCATCCCGGAAGTCTACGGCAAAATTGCTTTCACGCCAGAGACGCCGTTTCTGGACCCGATGGCCACGCTGGCGTTTCTGGCGGCGGAAACCCGGCAGATCCGTCTGGGACCCGGCGTGCTGCTGGTGGGACTGCGGCACCCGTTGCAGGTGGCCAAGAGCGTCGCGACGCTGGATGTGATCTCCGGCGGGCGCGCCGCGTTCGGCGTCGGACTGGGATGGGTGGCCGAAGAGTTCGAGGCCATGGGCATCCCCTTCCGCGCGCGCGTGGGACGCATGCGCGAGTCCGTGGAGATTCTGCGGATGCTGTGGGCCGGCGGGCGCTGCTCCTACCAGGGCAGGCATTTTTCATTCCCCGAGATGACCTCCTTCCCCGTGCCGGTGCAGGCAGGCGGTCCTCCCATCCTGGTGGGCGCGTTCGCCGAGCCAGCTCTGCGGCGCGCGGCCGAGATCGGTGACGGGTGGCTCGGCGCCGGCGGACCGGTCGAGAAGGTGCTCCGGCGGCTGGAAAAAGTCCGCGGATTTGCGGACGCCGCCGGCAAACGGAACTTTGAACTGTCGGTGAGCACGGAGAGCGGGGTGAGCCGGGAGGTTGCCGCGCGATTCCGCGACGCCGGGGCGACTCAGTTGTGCCTGAATTTTACAACAGGCGAAACGGCGGAGATCGAAAGGCAATTGGAAGAGGCCGCCGGGCGGCTGTTTTAGCCGGCGCGCGCGTCAACCCTGCAGGGTGATGCCCAGGGCCTTCATCTTGCGGTAGAGGTGGCTTCGCTCCAGACCCAGGTCCTGCGCCGTGCGCGAGACGTTGCCCTGATTCTCATCCAGCTTCTTCAGAATGAAATCCCTTTCATAGGCGGCGCGGGCCTGCTGCAGCGTCGTCGTGGCCCCGACCGGCCGGCGGCGCTGGACCTCGCGGAACAGCAGCGCGGGCAGGTGCTTCTTTTCGATTCTCGCCTGCGGATTCATGATGACGATGCGCTCAATGAGGTTCTTCAACTCGCGGACGTTGCCGGGCCAGCCGTATCCGCAGAGGGCCGCAATCGCGTTCTGCGAAAGCTCTTTTTGGCGGCGTCCATAACTGGCGACAAATTCAGCCAGGAAATGGCCGGCCAGCAGCGGAATGTCCTCCATGCGCTCGCGCAGCGGAGGCACCACAAAGGGAATGACGTTGAGCCGGTAGAACAGGTCTTCGCGGAAGTTGCCTTCGGCGATCTCTTCCTCGAGGTTCTTGTTCGTTGCCGCAATGACGCGGACATCGACGCTGACGGCCACCGAAGAGCCCAGCGGCTCGAAGCGCTGCTCCTCCAGCGACCGCAGAACCTTCGCCTGCATATCGAGACTCATGTCGCCGACTTCGTCCAGAAACAGGGTCCCGCCGTCGGCCTGGCGGAACTTGCCGGCCTTTTCCTCCGTGGCGCCGGTGAAGCTGCCCTTGCGGTGACCGAATAACTCGCTTTCAATCAGCTCCTCGGGAATGGCGGCGCAGTTGACCTCCACAAAAGGCCCGCGGGCCCGCAAGCTGTGCTCATGCAGGGCGTGCGCCACCAACTCCTTTCCGGTACCGCTCTCCCCGTAGATCAGCACGCGGCCGTTCGTCGGCGCCATGAGCTGCAACTGCTGGCGCAGCGCCTTCATGGGAACGCTTTCGCCGATGATCTGATGGCGCTGCCGCTGCTCCCCGCGCAGCCGGCGGTTCTCCTCCTGCAGACCCTGCTGTTCGATGGCATTCTTGACGACCACCATCGTTTTTTCCATGGACAGGGGCTTTTCGAGGAAGTCGAAGGCTCCCAGCTTGGTGGCGCGAACGGCCGTCTCGACATCGCCGTGCCCGGAGATCATGACCACGACGACTTCCGGGTGCTGCTCCTGAATCTGACGCAGTATGTCGATCCCGTCCAGATCGCCGAGCCAGACATCCAGCAGCACGAGCTGGAACGGTTCACTCTCCAGCGCCTGCAGACACTCCCGGCCGCTGGCCACGGCCAGGATGCGGTATCCGGCGTCCTGCAGGACGCCGGAGAGGGATTGCCGGATGCCTTGTTCGTCATCCGCCAGCAGCACGTGGCCTTTCTGCATCGTCAGACAATATCCTTATCTATCGAAACCGGCGGTCGAGGGCCGGGGCATATTTCATCAAGCAGCTACAGTGGGCAGCTCCACGATGAACCGCGTTCCCAGTGGGTTGTTCTGCTCCACGCGGATGGAACCATTGTGCTCGGCGATGATGCGGCTGACAATGGCCAGCCCCAATCCGGTGCCGCGCTGCTTGGTGGAAAAGAACGGTGAGAACAACCGCTCCTTCTCCTCCGGCGTAACGCCGCAGCCGGTGTCGGATATCTCCGTCTCCACCACGCCACGGCCGGGGGCAACGCGGGTGGAGATCATCAGCTCCTTCACCTGGGAGCTCTCCATTGCTTCGGCGGCGTTGTCCATCAGATTGACGACCACCCGCCGGAACAGGTCGGCGTCCACCAGAACCGGCGGCAGGTCCGGCGCCAGCTGCGTGGCGATGCGGATGGGATCGAGCCGACCGTTGATGGCGCCGAGAGCGCTCTCGACGATCTGATTCAGGTCGGAGGGAACCGGACGCGCCTGCGGAAACCGGGCGAACTGGGAGAACTCATCCACCAGATGCTTCAGGTTCCCGACCTCGTCGTTGATCAGCGTGCAGGACTCCTCCACCACATGCAGTAGTTTCGGGGAGACGCTTCCGTCATTCTCATGCCGGTCCAGCCACCAGCGGATGCGCTCGGCCGAAAGCGCAATCGGGGTCAGCGGGTTCTTGATCTCGTGAGCCACGCGCTGCGCCACCTCGCCCCAGGCCGCCGCCTTCTGCGCCTGCAGCAGATCGCTCAGATCTTCAAAGACCACGACGAACCATCCCATGCCGGCCGCCGCGGGTTCGGCGCCCGGGGGCTCGCCGGTCAGCGCGGAAACGGTGATGGCAAGCTGCAGGGTGCGGTTGTGCAGGCGGATCTCCAGATTCCGGCTGGCGTGTCCCAGCCGCCCGGCGCTCTTCATCAGGTGGGTGAGCTCGCGAAAATCCTCGGTGGAGAAAAGCTCTGCAAGATCGTCGCCTTCGGACAGGTCGCGCCCGAACATCTTCCACCCGGCCGTGTTGCTGCCCAGCACCGTGCCTTGGCTGGATACGGAGATGACGCCGGTGGGAATGGATTCCAGGATCGTTTCGGTAAAACGGCGGCGCTGGTCGAGCTGCAGGTTCATCTTTTCCAACCGCTGGCGGGCGCCGTCCCGCTCCGCCCTGCCGGTGGCGAGCTGTTCGGTCATCTCGTTGAAGGATGTTACCAGCGTGCCCAGCTCATCGCTGGCCTTGATCCGGACACGGAATGCGAGGTTGCCGCGGGAGATCTCCTGGGTGGCCTCGGCCAGCGCCTGGATGGGGACCGTTACCTGGCGCGAGAGGAACAGGGCGAACCAGGTGGCGATGAACAGGATGAGAACCGTCAGTAACAGCAGGATCGAAATGTATGTCTGGCGCACGAAGCGGCGCTCCCGGCTCAGTTCGCCATAGAGAATGCTCTCCCGGTCCAGACGCGCGGCGCTCAGGGCCAGATTCGTGGGCAGGCGCATGCCGACCACCACGCGGCCGGATTGTCCGGCGCCGAAATCGATCGGCGCCGAGCCGAGAGCGTAGGTGGCGTCCTCCCATTCGGCGAGACCCGATTCCCGCGGAGTCGCGGACCGCACCAGGGAGCCCAGCTCATCCGGGCCGTACAAAAGGCTCAGCGAAGGAAAAGATTCCTCCAACCGCCGGTCCGCCAGAATAGTGCCCTCCCGGTCCAGCACGGCCCAGTAACCGATGCTGGTCTGGACGGGCAACTGTTGGAGAGCAATCAGCAGGTCGGAGGCAGAGAGCGCGTCCTGCCCGGAAAAATCCGCGAGGTCCCGCGACAAGCGCGCGGCATCATCGGAGACCTTATTCCGGGCAATCTCGTCCAGTCCGCTTACGACCTGCTGCGCGTCGCTGCTGACGGCCTCGAAGGGCCGGCTGAACCATTTGTCGAGCGTGCGGTTGATGAGGCTGTAAGAAAAAAGAAACAGAAAAAAGACGGGCAGGACACTCAGTCCGATGGCCCCAAGAACCATTTTGGTCTTGAAATGGGAACCGAGCAGTTTGGCGCGACGCTCCAGATGCAGCTTCAGCAGACTGCGAAACAAGATGAACCCGAAGATGACCAGGCTGAGAAAGATCAACGTGGAAAGCGCGAAGAGCAGCAGGACCTGGCCGGAATCGCTCGGGCGGATGAAGGGCAGGTTCAGTGAGGTCAGCCCGAACAGGCCCAGGACCATCAGAAACACGAGCACGCTGGCGAAGATGATGAAGCCAGGACGCAACCTCAAATCAGGCCGGGGATCAGCCATGCCGTGTGCCTTTCCTAAGTGATTGACAATGATAGCACGCGAGCGACATAAGCCGCTCCGCCGAGAACGGCATTTGCTATACTCGCTGGGCGCTCCCGACTGTGGAAAGTGAGAACCGCGCGACTCCTGATGAAACCTTCCCACCAACTGTCCCGCGGCCTGCTGCAACGGTTCTTTTATGCGATTCCCGTGATGTGGATCGTCGTGAGCCTGGTGTTCCTGCTGATCCATCTGGTGCCGGGCGACCCGGTGGAACAGATGCTGGGAGAGCGGGCACAGACCGGGGAGATCGAGCAGTTGCGGCAGCAACTGGGGCTGGACCGTCCGCTCGGCGAGCAGTACATCCTCTATTGGAAAGGTTTGCTCAGCGGGGACCTGGGCACCTCGTTCCGGTTCAACGCCCCGGTGGCCGGGCTGATCCTGGCGCGCTACCCCGCCACTCTGCAACTGACGCTAGCGGCGCTGCTGGTGGCGCTGCTGGTCTCCATCCCGGCCGGAATCCACTCGGCCGTCCACCGAGGCAAGTGGCAGGACCGGACGCTGGGACTGGTGAGCCTGCTGGGACTGTCGTTTCCGAATTTCGCGCTCGGTCCGGTGCTGATCCTGATCTTCGCCGTGGGATTGGGGATCTTTCCGGTCTCCGGCTCCGGGGACATCATCTACCTGGTGCTGCCCGCCATCACGATGGGCTCGGCGCTGGCGGCGATCCTCACGCGGATCGTGAGAACCTCCATGCTGGAAGAGCTCAGTCAGGACTATGTCCGGACGGCGCGGGCCAAGGGCGTCCCGGAGCGGCTGGTTCTGTACCGGCACACGCTGCGAAACGGGCTGATCCCCGTCATCACTGTGGTGGGATTGCAGTTCGGAGCGCTGCTGGCCGGAACCATGGTTACCGAGACGATCTTCAGCTGGCCCGGAATCGGACGGCTCACGCTGCAGGCCATCAACTCGCGGGACTATCCGCTGGTGCAGGGCTGTTTCCTGGCCATCTCGGTTACTTACATCCTGGTGAATCTGTTGACCGATCTGATCTACTCGGTTGCGGACCCGCGTATTCGCGAGACTTAGAGACGGATGAAAAAGAATCCGCTGACGATGATAAGTCTGGCCCTGATCGGGCTGATGCTGGTCTGCGCGCTGGCGGCACCGCTGCTGGCCCCGCAAGACCCGTTTGCGCAGGAACTGCCGTCGCGGCTGGCGGGGCCAAGGGCGGGGAACCTGCTGGGGACCGATGAGCTGGGACGGGACGTTCTGTCGCGGCTGATCTACGGAGCCAGAATATCCGTGCAGGTGGGGCTCAGCGTGGTTACGCTGTCGCTGGCGGCCGGGCTGCTGATCGGCTCTCTGGCCGGCTTCTACGGCGGGAAAATCGACCGCTTCATCAACCTGTTGGTGATCAACTCGCTGCAGGCGTTTCCGGGAATTCTGCTGGCTCTGGCCCTGGTGGCGTTTCTGGGGCCGGGGCTGGGCAAGCTGATCCTGGCATTATCGATCGGCGGTTGGATCGGCTATGCGCGGCTCGTGCGCGGGGAGATCCTGCGGACCCGGGAACGCGACTACGTGCAGGCGGCGCGCGCGCTGGGCGTGAAAGACTGGCGACTGCTGGCCGTTCACATCTGGCCCAACGTGATACCGCCGCTGATCGTTCAGGCCGCCATCGGGCTGGGCGTGGCCATTCTTTCGGAAGCCACACTCAGCTTCCTGGGGCTCGGCGTGCCGCCTCCCATGCCCAGCTGGGGCGCTATGCTGAACGACGGGCGGGCCCATCTGTTCGACGCTCCCCACCTGGTCGTCTTCCCCGCCCTGACCGTGATGCTGGCCGTGCTGGCGTTCAACTTCCTCGGCGACGTCCTGCGTGACCGTCTCGACCCACGGCTCCGCAAGGAAATCCTTTAGCCATCCCCCGCACTTAAACCACTTGTCTCTTGAGAGATCAGGTTCGTGAGGAATCAGACTCTTGACGGATTAATAGTTAAGTGGTATTAACATTATTGATTAATCCACTTCGTCTTCTCGTGGAAACCAGCTTGAAGGAGAACAGCTCATGAGTAAGAGAAAAGCCAGTAGGATATCCATCGGCTCGCTCGTTCTGGTGGCGGCGGTCGCCATCTCGCTGGGGACCCGGGAAAAGCTGTCTGCTCAGCGCGAAGAGAACGCAACGGTGGACGCTACGATGGCCGGTCATCAAATGCACCTGCCGCCGACAAGAGGAAGCCAGCTCTATCAATACAGACTGCCGGAGGGCCGACGCTTCGACCCCGCCAAGGTGCTCGATCCGACGCCACCACCACCGGGACCGGCGCCGGATGGAGTTCGCGAATTCACGCTGGTCATCGAAGAAGATGTGGCGCACGAAGTGGCGCCCGGTGTCATCATGCCGGCCTGGACATTCAACGGGTCGGTGCCCGGTCCGATTCTCCGGGCGACGGAAGGCGATCTGATTCGCGTGAAGCTGGTGAACAACGGCAGCGTTCCGCACACGATTCATTTTCACGGGATTCATCCTGCCAAAATGGACGGCGTCTTCGAGCTGATCCCTCCCGGCGGCGACTTCACCTACGAGTTCGTGGCGGCGCCCTACGGGATCATGCCCTACCATTGCCACTCCATGCCGGCCTCCCAGCACATCCACAACGGACTCTACGGCATGATGATCATCGACCCGAAGGAAGGGCGCAAGCCGATGCGCGAGATGAGCATGGTCATGAGCGCGTTTGACCTGGACCGGGACGGGGAAGCGGATTTCTATTCCTGGAACGGGCGCGCCTTTCAGTACGCCGACAACCCGGTTCAACTGGAGCAGGGCGAGCCGGTCCGCATGTACGTCATGAACATGTTCGAGGAGGCGATGGTGCCGCACATACACGGCAACTTCTATCATCTCTTCCCTTCGGGCACCACCATGACGGCGACCGAATTCACCGACGTGAAAACGCTCAACATCGCCGAGAGGGCGATCCTGGAGTTCCAATATGACTATCCCGGATACTACATGTTTCAATGCCACGTCAGCGAGCATATGGAACAGGGACTGATGGGCTGGTTCCAGGTTGCCGCCCGGCGGCAGACCACAGAGAACCGCTCGCCGTAGAACGCCCATGAATCCAGAAACCAAAAACGAAATCAGAAAACCTTCTCCGCTGTTGGTGATTGCCAGCGCGGCAATACCACTGGCCGCGGTGGTTGGCATCCTCTTTCTGTTCCTCTCGCGCGGAACCGGACTGGGGCTCGAGGCGCCCGCGCCGGTTGAAAATCTGGAATTCGAGCGGATGGTTTTGCAGGACGGAATCATCGAGGCCCACGTGATCAACACGGGGCCCGAAGCGCTCACCGTCGCGCAGGTGCAGGTGGGATTGCTGAACCGCGCGAGTTGGGAGTTCCAAGTCAGCCCCGGCCCCACGATTGCCCGGCTGGGTCGCGCGGTAGTGCAGATTCCTTACCCCTGGACGCCGGGCGAGCCCTATGAAATCGCGCTGATCACATCGAACGGCCTCATCTTCACGCATGAGATCGGGATTGCCGCGGCCACGCCGCGGATGAGCATAGGGATGATGGGGCGGTTCGCGTTGCTCGGAATCTACGTGGGAGTGCTGCCGGTTTTTCTCGGCATCGGATGGCTGCCCTTTCTGCGGGCGCTGCCGGGGAGATGGTACTTTTTCCTGTTGAACCTGACGGCCGGCATCCTGCTGTTCCTGGGCGTGGATGCGCTGGAAGAAGCTCTGGAACATGCCGCGGACGTGCCCGGACCGTTCCAGGGGGTGGGGTTGATTCTGATCGGCGTCAGCCTGAGCATCGGCCTACTTTACGCCGTCTCCGGCTGGTTCCGGAAGCGGCGGGCGGGGATGGAGGCAGCGGGCGGATTGGTGCTGGCCTACTCCATCGCCTTCGGCATCGGCGTGCACAACCTGGGCGAAGGACTCGCCATCGGCGGCTCCTATGCGCTCGGGGAGTTTGCCGCGGGGACGATGCTGGTTCTGGGCTTTACGCTGCATAACCTGACCGAAGGCGTGGCGGTGGTCTCACCCGTGGTCCAGTCCCGGTTTTCCTGGCGGCACCTGCTCGCTCTGGGAGCGCTGGCCGGCGTACCGACGATCGCGGGAACATTGCTGGGCGCGTTTGCCTTCACCGCAACCTGGGCGGTGCTGCTGCTGGCCGTCGGCGCCGGAGCCGTGATGCAGGTCGTCTTCGAGATCGCGCGCTTTCAAGTCCGCGGGCAGGGGTCGGAGTCGCTGGTCGGCGGATTGAATCTGGCCGGGTTTGCCTGCGGTCTGGCCGTTATGTACGTGACGGGATTATTTGTTACAATCTAATGACTATTATTCGTTTGAACCGCGCGTGGACCGGGAACAAGGAGTTGCTCGATGGCAACGATTGCTTCGGAAGATCTGCTGAAGGCGATACTGGAGCTGAGCGAGGCGGGCGAGACCGTGATCGCCGCGCGGCTGGCCGAGTTCCTCCAGATCTCCCCGTCAGCCATCAGCATGGCCCTGAAGCGGTTGCAGAAAAAGGGCGACGTCCGCATCTCGGAGAAACGCCAGATTCACCTGACCGGCAAGGGATGGAAGGATGCGGCGGTCCTGGTGCGAAAACACCGGTTGGTGGAACGGCTCCTGGTGGATGTGCTGCAGATGCCGTGGGACAAGGTACACGAGGAGGCGGAAAAACTGGAGCATGCCATCTCGCCGGAGCTGGAAACGCGGCTGCTGGAGTTATTCGGTGAGACGGGCACCTGCCCGCACGGAAATCCCTTCACTCCGGTCTTGCCGGCGCAGCGGCGGGCCGATGAGTTCCCGCTAACCGAGGCGCCGGAAAACAAGCGCTTGCGAGTTGTCCGCATCTCCGAGCTGCACGAAAAGGAGACGGCGTTCCTCAGCTCGCTGGCCGAATTGCGGCTGAAGCCGGGCAGCCCTGTCATGGTGGCCCGGAAGACCTTCGACGGCATTCTCGAACTCAAGGTCGGAGGCAAGGAAGCTGTTTTCTCGAGAGAGTCCGGTTCGCGGGTCTGGGTACAAACCGTTTAGTATTTCACGTGGGTTCCCGCCAGAGGCAAGGATTGGGTGCGGATCGGTACGGGCTAACCTTTTCGAAGCTCCCCCAGGACCAGCCGGGAGATCTCCTTCAGCGTTTCAAAGACTCCTTCACCTTTATAGGCAACCGCCTCCATCACGGGTTCATCCTTCCGGCACAGCTCTTTTTTCAGCACATCCACCGGCAGCGCATTCGGCAGATCCCGCTTATTGAACTGCAACACGTACGGGATTTTCTGCAGGTCGTAGCCGTGCTCCGTGAGGTTTTCCTCCAGATTGTCGATGCTCTCCAGGTTCGCGTCCAGCCGCTCTTCCTGCGAGTCAGCCACGAAGACGACGCCGTCCACGCCACGCAGGATCAGCTTCCGGCTGGCGTCGTAGAAGACCTGTCCGGGAACCGTATAGAGATGAAACCGCGTTTTGAACCCGCGAACCGTTCCAAGATCCAGCGGCAGAAAATCAAAGAACAATGTCCGGTCCGACTCGGTGGCCAGTGAGATCATCTTCCCCTTGTTGGGGGCCATTTCGAAAACTTTTTCCAGATTCGTAGTTTTGCCGCCCAGCCCGGCGCCGTAATAGACCAGCTTGCAATTGATTTCCTTGGCTGCAAAGTTGATGAAACTCACTAAAACTCCTGATGAAACACTACTACCCAAGGGTTTACGGAGGAAACCATGAATCCGGTTATATCACGGAGGACAGCAGCAGGACAAGGGTGGAAAGGCTCTTGATACTGTTGTCGTATCAATAACATCCACACCAGAACATCCGCACCTGCAAGATGTTTTCCTCCCTATACGCCCTTGGCGGGAGGCCGAAGGCGGACCTCGTACCGGCGCCCTTCCTCCATCTCCGGGACCGGCGAAACCGGACGGAGCAGTCCCTTTTCCACAACGGCCTCGAAAGAAATACTGGAGGCCGCTTTCGGCGGCTTGCGTGGGCCGGCCGCAGCTCCATGCTGGCGGTCCATGGCCTGGTTGGCGAGCAGGTCGGCCTCGGCATTCTGTTCCCGGGGCACATGCTGCATCACGAAGCGGTCCAGTCGAGAGGCCAGTTGGCAGGCCCGCTCATACAACGGCTTCAAATCCGGACTTTTCACGCGGTAGCGGCCCTGCATCTGGCGCACCACCAGCTCGGAATCGCAATAGATCTTCAACTGCGAGACGCCCCGGGCCACGGCGAACTCCAGCCCGGCCAGCAGGCCACGGTATTCGGCGACGTTGTTGGTGGCGGGGCCGATGAACTCGGAGAGATTCTCCAGCGTCTTCCCGCTCGCGTCCCGCACCACCACTCCATAGCCGGCCGGACCAGGATTGCCGCGGGAGCCTCCGTCCACATTCATCACAAGCTGAGAATTGCCTTCCAGTGGCAGTCGGGCGGATTTCATGTGGGGCTATTCTTGCTGCGGAACCGGCTCGGGAACGGAGTAAAGGATGCGGTCGCAGCTCTCGCAGTGAATGATCTTCTCATTGTTGAACGTTTCACTGACAATCTGGGGACGCAGATGCACATGGCAAGCTGCGCAGGTCTCGGCGTGGATACTCGACACCGCCAGCCCTTTCCGATATTTGGTAACCCGCTCGTAGCTGGCGTAGATCTCCGGGGTAATCGCTTCCGTCAAGCCGGCCCGCCGGCGATTGAAGACTTCCAGATTCCCCTCATCCTCTTTCTTGCGGGCCCTGGCCTGCTCGATCTGCTTCCCCACTTCCAGCTTTTCCACGGCCAGGTGTTTCTCCGCTGCGCGGAGCCGCTGCTCCAACGCTTCGGACTCCTCCATCTCGCCCAGTATCTGGTCCTCCAGCTTCCGGATCTCCTCTTCGTGATACTCAATCTCATGCATCATGGCTTTGTACTGCTCGTTCGTTTTCACCTGCATGGACTGGTCTTTGAAGTGGGAGATCTTGTCGCGAAACGCCTGGATGTCGCCTTCCCGTTTCCGGCGGCTGGTTTGATTTTCGGCCAGGGCGTGCTGGTCGGCCTCAACGCGCTGGATGTGCTCGTTCAGGCCACATTCGATACGGGCTATCTCCTGCGGGAGACTCTCGATTTCAGCCACAAGATCGCGGATCTCCGTGTCCAGTTGCTGTAGCTCGATCAGCCGTTGAAGGTCTGCGTTCATGCGTCCCGGTACATCGCAAGTTGAAGCCCGTTTGAGGCGGGAGTTCATGTTACCACATCCGCGTATGATTCGGTGGGCTGCGGGCGTCCGTTTCCGGACAACCGGCCCCTGTCGAGCCGATTCCTTTCGCGCCGCCCGCATTGACTTCCAACCAGCCATGGGAGATCATGAGCGTGCTGTCTCTGCGGCTCGCGCAGGGAAGTGGAGGAATGATGACCGAATCGCAGCAGCAGCCCGATATTCAGATTGCAACACTGCCGGAATACCGCGAAGGATACGCCAACAGCGTGCAGATCCGTGCCAGCGTCTGGGACTTTCTGCTCATGTTCGGAACCATGAAGCAACCCGAGCCCAGCCGTGTCCAGATTCAGAATTTTCAGGGCATCTATCTCAGCCCCCAACAGGCCAAGGCATTGGCGAACGTGTTGGGACAGAATATCGCTCAATACGAAAAAGCGTTCGGGGAGATCAAGCTGGACCCGCGTGCGCCCGGCCCCATGGCCATACAGTAGCGCACCAAACAGCGGGGGCCAATGAGCCCGCTGTCCACGCTGCTCCGGGCCAAGGCGGCGAATGGCCGTACATCGTATACAATCTCCGGTCTCATCGTTCCACCGTGGAATCCATCGTGGAATCCCCCTCGGAATCATCGTCCGGCCCATTCCGGGGAATCCAGGACTGACGCAGCAAGGAGTAGGAACGTGGAAGAAAGTTGCCTGCGAACTCTCGAAATAGAAGTTCCCGAAGAGGTGGTCCGCAAGAAACTGCTGGCCGTGACCTCTCAGTACCAGAAGCACGCCCGACTGCCGGGATTTCGTCCGGGCAAAGCGCCGCTGGCGATCGTTCGCAAGCGGTACGAGGAGGACATTCGCAGCCAGGTCCTGCAGGAACTGGTCCCCGGTTACGTGGAAGCCGGTGTGAAGGAGCACAAGTGGGAGCCGGTCGGAACCCCCTCGGTTACCGAGGTACAGTTTTCCGACGACGCGCCGCTGCGGTTCAAGGCTGTCCTTGAGGTCCTGCCGGATTTCGAGCTGCAGGACCTTTCCGGTCTCAAGGTAAAGGTGGCCCAGGCTGAGGTCGCGGAAGAAGAAGTGGATGAGGCGCTGACTCGTCTGCAGTCGGAAGCAGCCACTTACACCAACGTCGATCCACGGCCGCTCCAGGACGGTGATTTCGCCAGTATCTCGGTCAAGGGCATCTCGCCGGGCAACGCGAATCCGGACGTGGAACTGGAGGAGGTATTGTGCGAAATTGGTGGCCCCGATACGGTAACAGAGTTTAATGAAAATCTTCGGGGGACCGATATAGGGGACGTACGCAACTTCGATGTCGCTTATCCGGATGATTACCGCGATAACCGGCTCGCCGGAAGGACGGTCTCCTACCAGGTGCAGGTGGCCGGCATCAAGCAAAAGCAGGTTCCGGACCTGGATGATGAATTCGCCCGGGAAGTGGGCCCGTTTGATTCGCTCGACGCGTTGAAGGCCAGGATCCGGGAGGATATGGAAAAGGCCCGGCAGCGGGAAGCCGAGGAAGAGGCGCGGCGCGATGTTCGCAAGCAGATGGTCCAGTTGCACGACTTTCCGGCTCCGGAGTCTCTCGTCGAGCAGCAGGTGGAGCGCCGCATGGACCGGCTTCGCCGGCACCTCGCGTCCCAGGGACTGGACCCGAAGAGCCTTTCCATTGACTGGGGCGAGGCGCGGACCGCGCAGCGCCAGGACGCCGAGGAGGAAGTGAAAAGCAGTCTGATCCTGGAAAAAATTGCGGATCAACAGGATATAGAGGTTGAAGAGGCGGAGGTGGAGGCAGAAATCGAGCAGATTGCGGCGTCGATGGGCCAGCAGGCCGAGGCCATCCGGGCTCGCTTGACAAGCCCTGAGGCCACCGATAGAATCAAATCTAGACTCCGCATGGACAAAGCACTTGGATTTGTACTCCAAGGCGCCAGAGGGTAGGAGCCTTCGTGCGGGCCACGAACTCCCCTGCACATATCCCGGAATCGTCCAGCCTAGACACGTGCAGGTGGCGGTTCCATCTAAAATAAAGAGGAAATTCCCATGGCACTGATCCCGATGGTGGTCGAACAGACAAGCCGGGGCGAGCGCGCCTACGACATCTTTTCGCGATTGCTCAAAGACAACATCATCTTCATCGGCACGCCCATTGATGACAGTGTTGCTAATCTAGTAACCGCCCAACTGCTCTTTCTGGAAGCCGAGGACCCGGAGAAGGACGTATATTTGTACATCAACAGTCCCGGCGGGTCGATTACGGCGGGGATGGCCGTATACGACACCATGCAATTTGTCCGGCCCGATGTTTCGACGATCTGCATCGGCCAGACGGCCAGCATGGCTGCTTTGCTGCTGACGGCCGGCGCACACGGCAAACGGTTCGCGCTCCCGAACACGAGAGTTTTGATCCACCAGCCCTGGGCCGGTGGAATCTCCGGACAGGCAACCGATATTGATCTGCAAGCGCGGGAGATCCTACGGTTGCGGGAAGTCACGAATCAGCTTCTGGCCACCCATACCGGCCAGCCGCTGGAGAAGATTCAGAAAGACGTCGAGCGGGACTTTATCATGGGAGCCCAAGCGGCCAAGGAATACGGGCTGGTCGACGAAATTATCACGAAACACAAGTAGGGAGCGAGTGGGAAACCCCTTTCTTTCCAGTTCTTTCGAGCAAAGCGGAGCAGCGCATGAAGCGAAACGGAACCGACGAAACCCTCCTATGTTCTTTCTGCCATAAGCCGCAGGAAGCGGTCGGAAAACTGATCTCCTCGCCCGGAGATTCGCCGCGAGCCTATATCTGCGACGAGTGCGTTACCGTGTGCAACTCGATTCTGGAAGAGGACCGTGTAGAATCGCCCGGCACACCGGCCACCAAGCTGCCCCGGCCCGATGAGATCAAGGATTTTCTGGATCAGTACGTCGTCGGACAGCAGAAGACCAAGAAGAAGCTCGCCGTCGCCGTTTACAACCACTACAAGCGCATTCAGATGAACCGGCAGCGCAACTCCGAGGTGGAGCTGACCAAGAGCAACATCCTGCTCATCGGTCCCACCGGCACCGGGAAGACCTTGCTGGCCCAGACGCTGGCCCGCATGCTCGAAGTCCCGTTCGCCATTGTCGATGCCACGACGCTGACCGAGGCCGGTTATGTCGGGGAAGATGTAGAGAACATTATATTAAAGCTCGTCCAGGCCGCCGGCGGCGATGTCGCGCGGACGCAGCAGGGCATCATTTACATCGACGAAATCGACAAGATCTCCCGCAAGGACGAGAACCCCTCCATCACCCGCGATGTCTCCGGTGAGGGCGTGCAGCAGGCCCTGCTGAAAATTCTGGAAGGCACCACCGCCAGCGTTCCTCCCCAGGGGGGGCGGAAGCACCCCCATCAGGAGTTCATTCCCGTCGATACCACGAATATATTGTTCATCTGCGGGGGCGCGTTCGTGGGCCTGGATAAGGTCATCCGGCGCCGCCTGGGTGGCAAAGCCGTTGGTTTCCGCTCCGGGAGCAAGCAGGCCGGAACGGCGCGCATCAACGTCGATCTGCTCGAAAAAATCGAGCCCGGCGATCTGATTCACTACGGGCTGATCCCTGAATTCGTCGGCCGGATGCCGGTGGTGGCGGTTTTGGAGGATCTTGACCGGGCGGCATTGATTGAGATCCTGACCAAGCCCAAAAATGCCCTGATCAAGCAGTATCAGACGCTGTTTGAATTTGAGAACGTAACGCTGCACTTCCAGGAGACGGCCCTGGCGGCGATCGCGGACCGGGCCATTGAGAGAAAGATCGGCGCCCGGGGACTGCGGATGATTCTGGAAGACCTGATGCTGGATTTAATGTACCATCTTCCTTCCCAAACAACGGTCCGCGAAATCACGGTTACCGATGAGATGGTTCAAAATCGCGAAATCAGCATCCAATACTTTGAGAAGGCTGGATAGCTCCGGCACCGGGAAGATCGAAGGGGAGAGGAAAACAGCTTGGCTGAAGAAAGGTCGTTCATGCAGACAAATCGGGAAAATCCGGTACCGCGTCGCCTGCCCATGCTGCCCATCCGGGATGTTGTCATCTTCCCTTCCATGATGACCCCCTTTGTTGTGGGCCGGGACAGTTCTGTCCGCGCGCTGGATGAAGCGCTGGCCGGCGAGAAGAAGATATTTCTGGCCACCCAGCATGACGCCTCGGTGGACGATCCCAAGCCGAATGAAATCTACCAGGTCGGCACCATCGCCCATATCGTTCAGAACCTGAAACTGCCGGACGGCAACGTGAAGGTTTTGGTGGAGGGCGTGGAGCGCGGAAAAATCGTCAGCATGAATGACGAGGACGGTTATTTCCGGGCCGTCGTACTGCCCATGGAGCAGAAGGTCGAGCCGAGCCCGCAAGCTGAAGCTCTCATTGCCCGCGTGAATGGACTGTTCGAGCAGTACGTCAAGGTGAGCCAGAGCCTGAACTATGAAACCATGATCGCCGCCGTACGGGGCGAAGATGTTGCCAAGATCGCCGACACCATCGCCGCCAATCTTCAGGTCAGCATCGAGGAAAAGCAGGAATTGCTGGAAATCTTCGATCCCATCGAACGCCTGAGCCGGATCGGCGACCTTCTGGATATCGAGATTGAAAAGCTCAGCATGGACCGTTCCATCCAGGGCCGTGTCAAAAAGCAGATGGAACGCGCCCAGCGCGAGTACTATCTGAACGAGAAGATGAAGGCCATCCAGAAGGAGCTTGGCCGCGGGGAGAAGGGCGAGTTCGACGAGCTGCGCAAGAAGATCGAGACCGCGGGCATGAGCCAGGACGGTCTGGAAAAGGCGCTGCAGGAGCTGAAGCGGCTGGAGATGATGCCGCCCATGTCGGCCGAATCCACCGTCTCGCGCAACTACCTGGACTGGCTGCTGGCCGTGCCGTGGAAGAAAAAGAGCCGCGAGAGCCGCGATATCGACCGTGCGGAGAGGGTGCTGGAAGAAGAACATTACGGACTGGAAAAGATCAAGGAACGCATCCTGGAGTATCTGGCGGTACGCCGTCTGGTCAAGGAGCCGAAAGGGTCCATTCTGTGTTTCGTCGGCCCCCCGGGCGTGGGGAAAACCTCGCTCGGCATGTCGATCGCCCGCGCCACGGGACGCCAGTTCGTGCGCCTCTCGCTGGGCGGCGTCCGCGATGAAGCGGAGGTCCGCGGCCATCGCCGCACCTACATCGGCGCCCTGCCCGGACAGATCATCCAGATGATGAAGAAAGCGGGCACCAAGAACCCGGTCTTCATGCTGGATGAGGTGGAAAAAATGAGCGTGGATTTCCGTGGCGACCCCTCCGCCGCGCTGCTCGAGGTGCTCGACCCGGAACAGAATTACATGTTCGTGGATCACTACCTGGACGTGGAGTATGACCTGTCGCAGGTCTTCTTTATCGCCACGGCCAACGTCATCCACACGATTCCTCCGGCGTTGCTCGACCGCATGGAAGTTCTTCGCCTTTCCGGCTATACGGAGCCCGAAAAAACCGAGATCGCCAAGCGCTTTCTGATAAAGAAGCAGCGCACCGGAGCGGGCTTGACGGAAAAGAACCTGCAGTTCACCGACGAGGGACTCGGCGCCATCATTCAGGGCTATACGCGCGAAGCGGGTGTGAGAAATCTGGAGCGGGAGATCGCCAACGTCTGCCGCAAGGTGGCGCGCAAAGTGGTGAAGGAAGGCCCTGCTGTCTCTAATGAGGTGAACGCGGACAATATCTCTGATTTTCTTGGCGTCAGGAAATTCCGCGACACCAGCAGTGAAAAGAATAATGAAATCGGCCTGGCCGCCGGCTTGGCCTGGACCGAAGTCGGCGGAGTGATGCTGACGACGGAAGCGACTCTGATGGAGGGCCGCGGCCGCCTCACGCTCACCGGCAAGCTGGGCGATGTCATGCAGGAATCCGCCCAGGCCGCCATGAGCTACATTCGCTCCCGCAGCGCGCAGCTTGGCCTGAAACGCGATTTTTACCGTCGCCTCGACATTCACATCCACGTTCCCGAAGGCGCCATCCCCAAGGACGGCCCCTCGGCCGGCATCACCTTGGCCGCCACCGTGGCCAGCGCCCTCACCCGAATTCCCGTACGCCGCGACGTCGCCATGACCGGCGAGATCACGCTGCGCGGCAAAGTCCTGCCCATCGGCGGACTCAAGGAAAAATTGCTGGCGGCCCAGCGCGCCGGCATCCATACCGTCATACTTCCCAAAGAGAATGAAAAGGATCTGGCCGATATTCCCGAGACCATCTACAAGGACTTTACAATGCACTTTGTGGAGACCATGGATGAGGTCTTGAGCATCGCCCTGGAACGTCCTGTCGAGCCTCTGCCTCCTCACCCATCGGATAGCACGATCCGGGCTGAATTTTCGTCCGAGGACAACTCTGACCAGGAATCGCTGACACATTAAGACAGCATGGAGGCGGAGCCATTGCTCCCTGTTCCTCGTCATCCCACGCGAGCTCACTACGAACCCACTGCGCAACCAACCATGACCCATGCAGAATTTTTAGGAGGATGGCATCAAAAAAGAGTATCCTGTTTTCCTGCCAACTGATGAATATCCATGCAAACTAAGCAATCCGCTCCCACCACCACGAAAGAAAAGCCGGAAAAGCTCGCGGGCAACTCCGCCGCCAAGGCTCCAGCATCCACGAAGTCGAATCTGGACCTCACGCACCTGAAGGGGTTGAGCATCGTCAAGCTGGCTCAGGTCGCCAAGCAGTTTAACATCGCCAGCCCCACTGCCATGCGGAAGCATGAACTGGTCTTCCGGATTCTGCAGGCCCAGGCGGAAAAGGACGGCCTGGTCTTCGCCGAAGGCGTGCTGGAGACCCTGCCGGAAGGTTACGGCTTCCTCCGCGCTCCGGACTACAACTATCTGCCGGGGCCCGATGACATCTACGTATCGCCGTCGCAGATCCGGCGCTTCGAGCTGCGCACGGGCGACACCATCTCCGGGCAGGTCCGCCAGCCCAAGGAGGGCGAGAACTACTTTGCGCTGGTGAAGATCGAGGCGGTGAACTTCGAGTCGCCCGAGGAGGCGCGCAACAAGATTTTCTTCGACAACCTGACGCCGCTCTATCCGGAGGAGCGTCTGTCGCTGGAGACCGGCAAAGGGAGCCTGTCGGGCCGTGTGATGGACCTGCTGACACCGCTGGGCAAGGGGCAGCGGGGACTGATCGTGGCGCCGCCGCGCACGGGCAAGACGATGCTGCTGCAATCGATCGCCAACTCCATCACGACGAATCATCCGGAGGTGGTGCTGATCGTGCTGCTGATCGACGAGCGGCCCGAGGAAGTAACGGACATGCAGCGATCGGTGCATGGCGAGGTGATCAGCTCCACGTTCGACGAGCCGGCCTCCCGGCACGTGCAGGTGGCCGAGATGGTGATCGAGAAGGCCAAGCGGCTGGTGGAGCATCAGAAGGACGTGGTGATTCTGCTGGACTCGATCACGCGGCTGGCGCGCGCCTATAACGCGATCGTGCCGCCGTCGGGGAAAGTCTTGAGCGGCGGTGTGGACTCGAACGCGCTGCAGCGGCCGAAGCGGTTTTTCGGCGCGGCGCGGAACATCGAGGAGGGCGGCTCGCTGACCATCGTGGCGACGGCGCTGATCGAGACGGGCAGCCGCATGGACGACGTGATCTTCGAGGAGTTCAAGGGCACGGGGAACTGCGAGATCATTCTGGACCGCAAGCTGGTGGACAAGCGGGTCTTTCCTGCGATCGACATCAACCGCTCGGGGACGCGGAAGGAAGAGTTATTGCTGACGAAGGAAGAGCTGAACCGCATCTGGGTGCTGCGCAAGGTGCTGAACCAGCTCTCGCCCACCGAGGCGATGGAGTTGTTGCTGGACAAGATCTCCAAGGCCAAGAGCAACGCCGAATTCCTGGCCTCCATGTCCAGCGGCGCCCCCGGCTCCTAACCCCCGGCCAATAACCTCCGGGAGCTAACGCCCTCAGTGCCAGCTAACGCCCTCAGTGAATGTTCCCTGCAACCTATCGCCCGATGCCAATAACCCCCGGCGGCCGCCTAACCGCACAAGCCCTCCCCGAACCCCCGCCAGCAGCGTCTACCCCCCGGCGGCTCACCCGCTATCTACAGCAACTTCCCGATCTCCGGCGTCGTGGAGTCTCATCCGGCCCCAGTAACCCCACACGCCGCTTCGCCACTTCTATCGGTCGCTCCTGATTGGTTACCGAGACATCTTCCCTGCCCGATTGCGTTCCCCCTGGATACATCGTCTCCCGGCACATCGGATGGGCTTCGGTGCGCAGGCGCGCCAGCATCTGGTGAGCGCGGCGGGCTTGCCCTGGAAGGGGATTATCCTGTATTTTGGTAATGGTTTGCGGATTTTTTTCTTCTGTGAATGATGTTCGGCGCAAGCCGAACGAAGGGGCGGCGTAGCTCAGTCAGGCAGAGCGAGGGTCTCATAATCCCTAGGTCACTGGTTCGAGTCCAGTCGCCGCTACCAATCTTCTCAACAGTTTGAGACTGTTCGCCTGCTCCCTCAATTACCCTGGTGCTAGTAGAGGTGCCAGTCGAGCCGACCGGCCACTCACCGCCTACAGTCCACAACGCCCCGCTCTGGCCCGGCCATGGACCACGGGCTCCGCGCGCCAGGGTCCGACCGGTTCCTGCAAGCTTAATGCTTCGTTACGGCCAGCCCCGTTACGAGACCTTCCGTGTTGTGCCCCACGCGAACCCCGTAGAGGCCGTCGGGGGACTGGAGCTTTCCCTCTGCGACCACATCGGCCCTCGGGTAGGAGCCGACGACCGTTCCGTTGATCACGCATTCTACCTTGTCGCTGCTCACAGAAATCGCGATCTCCTGCTTCACCGGCTCGTCCTGTGCGGCCGCCTTGTTCACCGCCGGACTCGTCCCTCCGCGGCCGTTCATCCGGAACGGCTCGGGGCCGAACCCGCGCACGATGAAGTTGCCGTTGCCGTAGGCCGCGCAGTAGAGGTAGCTCTGGTTGGCGGTTCCCAGGTTGTTGCCGCCGACGAAGACCCCGTAGGGATGCGGGTGGTCGTTCCGGTTCATGAACTTCGGCTCGGTGAACGTCGCCTTCACTGTATAGCTGCCGCTCGCCGTGTTGGCCGGGTTCCAATAGGAGGCCGCCGGCCCTGTGATGAAGTGCATCGCCCCGCCGTCCTCGAAGAACTTGGAGTCGGCAACCGTCTGCCCATCGGCCTCGGCCCCGGCGTCGATCTTCCCCTTCCAGCCGTCCACGAAGATGCCGCCGCCCTCGATGGCGCGGGTAACCTCCGTCTCCTGCGCATGGCTCAATGCGGAAACGAACAGCAGGGTGATAACCGCAAGCGTTGCAGGTATTGCATGAAAATCGATTCGCATGGTCTGTCCTCTTTAAAAGTGAATTTGGTGAAGGATCATCATACTACACCGGCATCGCTACCGTCCGGCTCGCGGAAACTGGCCCAGGTCAACAAGATCAGCAAAGAAACCACCACTAAGGCCCAGGGTCAATGGGCTGCGCGGAATGCCGACCGGCAGCCAGCGTATCCAGAATTGCCGGGACAGAAATGCCTCGCTGTAATTCAATAATAGCCATACCCCTACTCCCACACCAATCACGGCGAGCAAGGCGTTTCTCATGGTAGTGCATTCCCTCTCGGCAACTTGACTTCCCGCCAGGGCGTAAACCAGAATGCCCATTACTCTAATTCATTGTAATATCTCTTGACCGGGCCGGGGGGTTCTGTATTAGCCGAAGTGAGAGAGAATCTCATCGAGGAGAGCCCTCAGTCCTGTGTGGGAGAGGGAGCCTATACCCTGTCTGGAACCCATTTCCATAGCCCCAGGTTGTCATGTAGACTCTCTCACAAGACTTGATACAAGAACTTCGGCTTCGTCATCAGTATCCGCAAGTGTTACGACCGAGTTGGCATTGAGGTTCAGATATAAACGAATGATTGCGGAGCTCGGATTCCAAAGGTGCTGGCCAGTTGAAGTGGTTGAGGGTAGCGTCGCACATTTCCGATGGCGATAGCATGTCCGATGTGGCAGCCGGAGAAGTACTAAAAAAAGAGCTTGCGATCTATCCCAGCATGGCTGTTGGTGCTCTTCCATAATTCCGCTACAGTTTCAGACAGCACATCTTCGACATCGAATTCCCCCATGACCAAACAGACTGGACTAGTGATGTAAACGACAACCACATCGACAACTTTTCGAAATATAGTGCGACGGAACTCAAAACGCTTCTCACCATTGAAGATAGCTTCAGCGTAAGGCGGCCTAATCGACAACAATGCGAGGGTCTGTTTTGGAGATGGATAGGATTGTTGCGAATTGGTTCGCTGTGATTTTTTCAAAACCCCGGGGAACGGACTCGATGTCACGGATAATGTCATGCTCGATCAACTCCTTTAGTGTTGGCCTTCTTGGGAAAGAATACGCGTACAGAAAACAGACAATAAATGGCCGGTTATGCTTTCTGAAGTTCCACTGTTCGCGCAGTTCCTCATCCGAAAACACGCTCCGTTTCCGGCAGAGACTTATAAAATGATCTTCGTCCTTGACAGCGCGATAGACTCCTTCAACGATTCCGACTGTTGTTACAACACCTCTGTAATAGCCACCGGTCCGGTAAAAAACAATACCGTCCCCCTTTTGGAGGTCGCGGAACATGGATCGGCTGACGTAAACTTTTCGAATGGCGTTGCGATAGGGTTCTTGCTCAATAAAGTCGACTGGGGATTCTGTCTTCAAGATGGAATCGGGCAGCAGGTTTGTGTGATATTCAGGTTTGATTGGAACAATGAAGACCCTTGACGATCTGCCGATGTATGGAAAGGTTAACTTCGGATCTTCGGCATCGAATCTTGGCGTCATGTCTCGGACGTAAACTGCCTCTGGTTCGGAGACGCTAACTTTCGAACCATGCTCTTCGAATCCAAAATCCTCGAGAAGTTTGATTAGACGCTGTTGGCTGATTGTCCTAGGAAAGATGGTTACGTACACTTCCTCGACATTCTGACGCAGAGCATTATCGAAGACAATTTTGAGGAACCGTTCGCCAAGTTTATAGCCGTTCAACTCGACTTTGAAGGTTCCAATCTTCAACCCGCGCTTTGGCTTGAACCTGGGTTCGATGTCACTGTAGTTCTCGGATGTGTCTTCAATCTTCAGGTAAAGAAATGCGACAAGTGTCATTCCTTCGTAACAGACATAAGCGTTTTCGTCAGCTTTCTTGTTGAACCATTTACTGTATGCGAGTCCGCCATAGTCCTCCCGAAAGCTGTCAAAGAATCCTGTGCTTACATCGACCTGCCCGAAGAGCACTTTATTCACGGCTAGGATCTTGTAATCGACCAAATCGGGATGTTCGGCTGTTACTTTTTCAAGGAATGAGTCGATTGTGAAAGCACGATCAGCGATGCCCAACAGGAGGGTTTTCGTGTGCAGGCCACGATCCTCGGAAATCAATACGTCGACTCGATCGGCATACAGCTCATTTATGAGGAGCGTATCGTTCCGGTCGTTATCTGTCTGGTCGTCTTTGGCTACCTGCTGAACCGCAGCCCCAACGGGTGCTATCGTCTTCAGGACGTGATAAGCCCGCAGTTTTGTCTGGAATGTTTTTCGAACGCGCTCATCTTGGTGTTTTGCGATTTCTTCGAGACTTGCGGGGTGAACACACTTTTCGTACTTCAGTTTGTCGAGCCAGAAGAACAGCTTGCCGATCTCCTGACGAACGATAGTCGCTGCTTCGCGGTGGATCAAAATGTTTGTGTCGAGGAGCACTCTCATGGTCGTTGAGCCCATTTAAGAATATGAGCATTGAGAATCATTTCATTAGAAAAATAATTACAGAATGTGTTTTAAGCGATGGTACAGGTGACCGGGCCGGGGGCTTTCGTATTAGCTGAAGTGAGAGAGAATCTCATGGAGGAGAGCAACAGGTGATGCCCATGCAAAGGTACAAATCCGAACAGAAAGTTTGCAAAAACATTTCCTTCCGGCCCATTCTTCTCATTCGGCTGGACCTATCGCTACCGTCCGGCTCGCCCGCGCCGCGCGCCAGTGCAGCGCCGCCACCGTCCCGATCAGCAATATCCCCCCGCCGTCCGTGGCAATGCCCGGCACCACCATGAGCAGCCCCCCGCCCACCAGCATGAGACGTTGCCACATCGCGGCACGAACCATGAGCCAGCCCTCTAGCCCCGCCGCCAGCGCGATCACACCGATCACCGAGGTCGCCGCGGCCATCATCACCTCCAGCGGCGCGCCCTGCATCAACAATGCCGGCTGATAGACGAAGATAAACGGCACAATGAAGGCCACGATCCCCAGCCGCAGAGCTTTGAATCCCACGCGGTTCGGGTCGGCCCCCGCTATCCCCGCCGCCGCGAACGCAGCCACCGCCACCGGAGGAGTGATCGCCGACATGCACGCGAAATACAGCACGAACATGTGCGCCCCCAGCGTCGGAATGCCCAGCCGCAGCAGCGCCGGAACCGCCACCACCGCCGTCAGGATATAGGCCGACGGCGTCGGCATCCCCATCCCCAGGATCAGGCAGATCACCATCGTGATCAGCAGTGCGGGCAGCACCGTCTGACCGGCCACCTGAAACAGCAGTCCGCTGAACTTTCCCCCCAGCCCCGTGATCCCGAACGCCCCCACCAGGATGCCCGCCGAGGCGGTCGCCGCCACCACAACCACCACCGCCCGCGCCGTCTCCTCCAGCAATGTGGCCAGTTTCCGCCATCCGATCCGCGACTCTTTGCGGAACCAGGAGACCCCCAAGGTCAGCGCGAACGCCACGCCCGCGGATTTCGTCGGCGTCGCACCCGAGAGCAGCAGCCAGGTCAGTCCCGCAATCGGGATCAGAAATGGCCAGTGCCGCAGCAGTAACTGACGGACCGAGGGCCCGCGCTCTTCGTCCGGCAGGATCTCCCCTGCGCCACCCAGCGCCCGGAAGTGGATCTGCGATAGCTGGCACAGATAATAGAGCACGGCCGGCAACAAAGCCGCGACCGCGATGCTCACGTAGCGGATGCCCGTAAACTCGGCCATCAGGAACGCGGCCGACCCCATGATCGGCGGCATGATTCCGCCCCCGGTCGCCGATACCGCCACGATTGCCCCGGCATCGGCCGGTTTGTAGCCCATCCGCTTCATGAACGGGATCGTCAATGTTCCGGTGGTAACCGCGTCCGAGGTCGCGCTTCCCGAGAACATCCCGAACAGTCCGCAGGCAATCACCGCCATCTTCGCGGCCCCTCCGCGCGACCGCGCCGCCACCGACTGCGCCACGCCCATGAAAAACTCCCCCGCTCCGGAATGAAATAGCGCCACCCCGAACAGGATGAACAGATAGACGTAGGTCGCCGCCACCGCCAGCGGCGCGCCGAAGATGCCATTAATCGTGTAGACCATCTGGTCGATAAATTCAGGGGCGGAGAAGAGCCGGTGGGAAAACGTTCCGGGCAAAAGGTGCCCGGCCAGCACGTAGAGGGAAAATACAATCGCGATGGTGAACACCGCCCAGCCTACGATGCGGCGCGTCAACTCCAGCACCAGCAGGTACGACACCGCGCCGAAGAACAGATCCGCCGGCGTCAACGCATCCACCAGCGACCAGCGGTACAGGATGCGGTCGAACTGGCTGATGAAGTAGACTCCGGCCGCCACCGAAAGCGCCGCCGGCGCCAGATCGAACCAGCGCGGCCCTTCGCGAAACTGGCTCCGATACGCCCGCGTGCCGGTAAACGCCAGCGCCATCACCCAGAAGAGAAATACCGCCCGGTGCAGCAGCGGGTCCATGGTGCTGAACAGCACGGCCCAGATCTGGAAGAGAGAGAGCAGCACGGCTGCCCACAGCAGGGCCTGCCGCAGAAATTTTCTCTCTGTTTGTGGAATTGTTTCCGCTGCCGCGGGTGGTCCCTGAGCCATGGGCAGCTAGGGTAACACACCCGCCTCGCGATAGAAGCGCGCCGCGCCCGGATGCAATGGAATCCGGTTCACGCGCGGCATGATCTCCGGCGTCAGGCTCCGCAGCGCGCGGTGCACCGAGTGTAGATAGTCGAGATTATTATAAAGGGCCCGCGTGATCTCATACGCCCGCTGCTCATTCAGCTCCGCCGTGGCGATCATCACCAAATCGTCGCTGAACGTCGTCACTTCCTGCTCCGAAAACCGGTACGTCCCGGCCGGAATCACCGAGCGATAGGTCCCCAGACGTTCATTCACCCGCCCGATCACCTCTTCGGAGACCGGCAGCAGCCGGAACCGCTGCGTCAGGCTGGCCTCAGTCATATTGTTCTCCGGATACTGCACCACGAGGCTGATGGCATCCAGTCCGCCGTCCCGCATCAGCTGCAATGAAGGCACCAGCGCCCGGAAGTATACTCGCCCGCCCCAGCTCTCGATATCCTCATAGGTGATTCCGTAAGCCTCCAGCAGCGCCTTCGACGCCGTCTCCATCAGCGACCCGCGATACATCACGCTCAGCCGGATCGGCATCTTGTCTTCGCGAATCTGCTCGAACGATGTGATCCCCGTATCGGCCCTCACCACGAAGTGGAGCGCCGAATCCGAATAGATCCGCGAGATCGCTCTCAAGTTCTCGAGCTTCCCGGCGTAGGGATATTCGCCCCGCAACCCGAGCTGCCCCATCGCCGAATGCAGCATCCCCAGCTGCACGCGTCCCGAGTCCACCAACGCGGCGTTGGCCCCGTCGGCGCCCACCTCGTGCGTGATCGCGAACCCGGGCATCTCCCGCCGCAGGGTGTTGGCCACGCCTTCGCTGATCGCCGACCACGCTCCGGCCAGCGACCCGCCGGCCAGCGTGATCTTCTCCGTTCCCCCGCCGCAGCCTCCCGCCACCGCCGCCAGCCCGCACACCAGCACCAGAAGGAGGAACCGCCTGCCCTGCTGCATTTTCTGCCTCACGTTACGCCTCATGTTACGCTGCATCTGTTATGCCTCGTCCGGACCCTCGGACCCTCCGCCGCTACTCGACTCCCGCCAGCGCCTCCAACTCCCGCAGCTTGCTGCCATCGCCCATCACAATCAGGAAATCCCCCGCGTCGATCTGATGCTCCGGCCCCGGATTGAATTCCAGGTGTCCGTCGTGCCGCCGGATCGCCAGCACGATGACCCCCAGCCGCCGGATCTCCGACTCGCCCACATTCGCCCCCACCAGCTTCGACCGCTCATGCACCCGCACCTCTTCAATCTGCAGGTCCAGGTTGGTGTCCTGCAGCGACGACAGCGCCAGATCGATAAACCGCTGCACGTGCGGCCGGGTGAGCATGCTCGCGATCCGCTGGCCCGCAAAATGATACGGTGAGATCACGGCCGTCGCCCCGGCGCGCATCAGCTTGGACTCGGCTTCCTCGCTCCGCGGCCCGCGCGATGATCAACAGATCCGGCGCCAGGCCGCGGGCCGTCAGCACCACGTACACATTCTGGGCATCGGAGGTCAGCGCGCTCGCCAGCCCCTGTGCCGACTCGATATGCGCCTCCCGCAGCACTTCCTCGCTGCTCGCGTCTCCCATGATCACCGGAATGTCATGGTCCTGCACCCACCGCGCGCGCGCCGCCTCCTTCTCGATGATCAGCACGGACTCGTTCCTGCCCAGGATCTCCATTGCGATCCGCCGCCCGACGCGGCCCGCCCCGCAAATGATGAAATGATTTTTCATTTTAGTAATCTCTTTCTCCATCCGCCGGCGCCCGAAAAACTCTCCGAGTTCGAATTCTATCACCGCCTTCGTCATCATCCCGATCGAGATGAACACCACGCCCACGCCCAGCACGATCAGCACGATGTTGAAGATCTGGCCCTCCTGCGTCAGCTCGTTCTCCGGCTCCGCCCCGATCGTCGATACCGTCATCAGCGTCCCGTAGAGCGCCTTGAACCAGGGCCAGCCTTCCGAATACCGGAACCCCAGCGTCCCGGTGGCCAGCAGCCCTCCCACCATGATCACAATCATCGTGGCCCGGTTCAGAAACTGGGGC
Organism: Terriglobia bacterium; assembly: GCA_963662495.2. Taxonomy (GTDB): domain Bacteria; phylum Acidobacteriota; class Terriglobia; order 2-12-FULL-54-10; family 2-12-FULL-54-10; genus SHUM01. The sequence goes on along the minus strand of CAXVYQ010000011.1, from coordinate 152,617 downwards.
TGCTTCCTTCGCCGCAGCGTCAACGTTTCGCCGGCCCGCCGCAGTTGTTTTGCCAGTCTCCGCTCTTCCATCCGTCAATCGTCCCCGTCCATCGATCCTGCAATCAGTTCTTTTACCATAATCGGGCGCCGATCCCGCCGGAAAACGGAATCCTTCCATCCATGACAGTCTGGCATATGATCCATCCTGATCCTCATCCGTTCGACTAACATGGCCCGGATGAGTCATAATACTCTTCATCCTGATCGCATTTAGCGGGGTCCAACGATGCCAACCATTACCCGAACCAACCGCTCGCTCCTCCGCGGTCTGATGCTGCTCTCCATCCTCGCCGTCTCCCTTGTTGCCAAAGGCTGGACGCAGTCCAGCGCCGCCATTGTACATGGCACCGTCGATGGCCCTCGCGGCAGTATCTCCGGAGCCGAGGTCCTCCTGCTGCGTGAGGACACCGTCGTGCTCGCCATTTTCACCGACTCCACCGGGGCCTTCCAGTTCGCCGATTTTCCTCCTGGCTCCTATGAGCTTCAGGTCTCCGCTCCGCCCTATGTACCCATCCGTCGCCACTTCGAGCTTGACGCCGACACACAGGTCCTCGAGCTCTCGATCACCCTCCAGCACATGCACGAGGAGATCACGGTAACGGCCACCCGGCTTCCGGTTCCCACCTCCTCGGCCGTTGCCGACGTCAAGATTCTTTCCGCCGACGATCTGCGCGAGATGCCTTATCAATCCATCGATGATGGCCTGCGCCTGTTCCCCGAGTTCTCTCTTTTCCGCCGCTCCTCCAGCCTGGTCTCCCACCCCACCTCGCAGGGCGTCTCGCTGCGCGGTATCGGCCCCAGCGGCGTCAGCCGCTCGCTCGTCCTGGCCGACGGCATCCCGCTGAACGATGCCTTCGGTGGCTGGGTCTATTGGAACCGCATCCCCCTGCTCAGTCTTCAACAGGTGGAGATCGCCAACGGCGGCGGCTCCAGTCTTTATGGCAACTACGGACTCGGCGGCGTGCTGCAGTTCATCCGCCGCATTCCCCAGCCGGCCACCGTCGATTTCCTCGGCCAGATCGGCAACAACACTTCGCTCAAAGGCGATGTCTACGCCTCGCACCGCATCGGCCCGTGGGGATTTTCCGTCGCCGGATCGTTCTTCGACTTTGACGGCTACCCGACGGTCGTCGAGGAGCAGCGCGGCACCGCCGACATCGCCGCCTTCTCGCGCCACCAGGCCGTGCGCTTCCAGACCGAATGGGCGCCCGAGAATCGCTCCACCATCTTCTTCTTCGAAGGCGGCCTGCTGAATGAAGTCCGCGGCAACGGCACCCGCATCCAGAACAACGACACGGACTCGTTCGACTTCTCCACCGGCCTGATGTTCAACCTCGGCCCGCGCGACCGCATCGAGGCCCGCGCCTTTTTTCGCCGCAACATCTTCGTCAGTGATTTCTCCGCCGTGGCCGATGACCGAGACTCCGAGCGCCAGGTCGTGCACCAGCACGTACCTGCCGCCGACGGTGGCTTCTCGCTGCTCTGGTTCCGCAACACGGCCCGCACCTCCTACGCAACCGGGTTTGACACCTGGATCGTCAGAGGACAGAGCACCGACAGCGTCTTCTTCGGCCCCCGCATCGGCCTCATCCGCCAGGGAGGCGGCAGAACATCCACCTCCGGCTTTTTCGGCGAGGTCAATTACTCGCTCTCCTACCGGACTAGCATCTCCCTCGGATCTCGTCTCGATTTTTGGAAACGCTACGACGGCTTCCGGGGCAGTTTTTCACCCGACTCCCCCTCGGTCGACTCCATCGAGGACCGCACCGAGGTCGAGTTCAGCCCACGCCTCGGACTCTCCCATTCCCCCATCGAGCCTCTTACACTCCACGCCAGCGTCTTCCGCTCCTTCCGCGCTCCCACGCTGAATGAAATGTACCGGCCCTTCCGCGTCGGCAACGTCAACACCACGGCCAACACCGATCTCGACCCGGAGCACAATACCGGCGCGGAGATCGGCGCGCGGGTGCGCCTCCAGGACCGATTTGCCGCCGGACTCTCCTGGTTCATCAACTCATTAAACGACCCGGTCTCGAACGTCACCGTGGACACGACCCCCGCCCTCATCACCCGGCAGCGGCAGAATCTCGGCCGCGTCCGCGTTACCGGTCTGCAGGCATCACTCAACCTGCGCCCGGTATCCCAAGTGGAATTTGATTTTGCCTATCTATGGAATCGCAGCCGCGTAACCGAGGCGCCCGCCGTCCCCGGGATCGTGGACAACCTGCTGGCACAGGTTCCCGAGCACCGCGCCACCGGCACCCTGTCGGTCTCACTGCCGCAAAGGTTCCGCGCCGTGCTGACGGGCCGCTTCGTGGGCGAGCAGTTCGACGACGACCGGAACGAGATCGTCCTGCCGGAATTTCTTTCGTGGGATTTGAATCTTTCGCGTTCGCTCGGCGAGGCCGCGCGGGCCTTTGTCGCCTTCGAGAACCTCACCGACACCGAGATCATCGTCAACCGCTCACCCGTGGACCGGCTCGGCGCCCCCTTTCAGATTCGCGGCGGCATCTACTTCCGCCTAAGCGGGGACCGCTAACCGGCGAACCGGGTTCCCACCGCCCCGCCTTCCTACGGCAGCGCGAAGACGTAGATGGCGTTCTCGCGCGGCGGCGAGTACTTCTCCACGGCCGCCAGCGGCGCCCGAGTCGCCGAGTTGCCGTAGCCCGTCATCACGGCTATGTACTGAGTGCCATCCACCGCGTAGGTGATCGTGCTCATCTGGATCACCCCGCCCAGGATCGACTCCCACAGGATCTTCCCCGTCTCGGCGTCGAAGGCGCGGAAGCGCCGGTTCATGTCGCCCCAGAAGATCAGGTCCCCCGCCGTCGCCAGCACCGCGCCGTTGCCCGGCACCGGACTTTCGTAAAAGACTTCCTTCTTTCCCGTGGTCAGGTTCACCTTCGCGAATCCTGAGTACTTCTCCGGACTGACGCCCGGACGGATCACATGGAAGCGCGGCCCGAAGCCGGAGGGGCTTTTCATGTTCGCCGTCATGTCCAGGCAACCGTCGTGGAACGGGATGTAGATCGAGTTGTACTTCGGATGATAGGCCGCCGGCCAGTAGCTCTTCGTGTTGTGGTAGCAGATCAGGCTCCGGTCGCCGTCCTTCTTGAATACCAGGTCCCAGTTGATGTAGGTCTTGCCCGTCTCAACGTCGATCTTCGAGAGATGGAACTCCGGCACATCGTATGGGAACGGCGTCGCCCACAGGAACTCGCCCGTCTCCCGGTCCAGCGCCCAAATGCCACCCGGCTCTCCGACCGTGAACACAATGTCGCGCTCCTCGCCTCGCCGCACGGCCGGGTTGATCCACTTCACCTCCGCCGGGTCCGGATCGATCTTCGTCCGCAACAGGATGCGCTCGTGATTGTGGTCAGAATCCCAGTCATCGCCCGGCAGGTGCTGGTAGTACCACTTCAGCTTGCCCGTGTCCGCATCCAGCGCCAGCGTTGAGTTGCTGTAAAGGTCTGCCGGAGCCGACTGCGGAATGTCGTCCGGGCTGCCGTGCCTGGACAGCCGCGTGTAGGGCTGCGGGTTCGCCGTCGCCCAGTAGATCAGGTTCCGCTCCGGGTCGTAGGAGCCCGGCAGGCCCCATGTCGAGGCGCTTCGCTTTTCTGCCGGAACGCTTCCCCAGCTCGTCCCGCCCGGGTCGTCATCGCCCGCCGCCGTGTAAAATTTCCAGACTTCCGCGCCTGTCCGGGCATCGTGCGCCGCGATGAAACAGCCGGAGCGGTTGTCCTTGCAGGCCCGGCCGGAGATCAGCTTCCCGTCCACCACAATCGGCGCCGAGGTGTGCATCGCCCCGGACTCCTTGCCGTGCGCCAGCGTCGCCCAGCGCTCCTCGCCCGTCCGCGCGTCGATCGCCACCAGGTAGCCGTCCGGCGCCGTGTAGTAGATCATGTCCTCGAAAATGGCCAGCGATTTGGCCCGCGACGTGGTCAGCTCGGCGCGCTCGATGTCGCTGCCGAACCTGCGCCGGTACTCCCAGACCAGGTCCCCGGTCGTCGCGTCCAGCGCCTGTATGATTGCGCCCGGCGCCACCACGTAGAGCACGCCGTCGTGGACAAGCGGGATCGTCTCCTGCGTGCCCTCGCCCAGCCCCCGCGTCCACACCATCCGCAGATCGCCCACGTTCTGCCGGTTGATCTGATCCAGCGGGCTGTAGCGCTGCTCGTCATAGGTGCGGCTCAGCATCAGCCAGTCATCCGGACTGGGGTTGAGCAACATCTCCGAAGTTACTGGTTTGTAGTCGCTCACCTGCGCCGTCGCTGTCGGCGCTGCGGCCAGCAGCGCGATCATTGCCAGGATCGTTCCCCGAAAAACCATGACCATTTCCTCCTGCCCATCACTGTTTTCTCTCGTCGCGTTGTCGAGTCTACCCTGCCCGCACCCTGCGTCAAAGCGCTTTCTGTAACACGTGCCCACCCCTGCTTGCCGCGCCGCCCGGCCCGGCCAACCCCTGAGCCGATTACTGCAGAGGATAGCCAGTGAGCACGAAGTCCTTGCCGGTGGAATGGCATCCAAAACAGAGAGGCACACCACTGCCCGCCGCCACAGGACTGGAGCCGTCCGTGGTGCTGGTGATCTCATACCAGAACCAACCCCTCCCGCCGGCGCTGTCCGCCTCCGTCTTCACCATGACTGCCCAGCCTTGCAGGTTGCCATCGCCGTCGTACATCTCCTTGACGGCAGAAGAGCCTATCGGGTGGGATGCATTCCCAGCGGCCATTGAGGCGTCGAGTACCGCGTCCAGAAATACTCGTACCGGCAAGCCGAACTTCGTGTGTGGGCCGCTCGATGGGTGCGTGCTGGATTCCTGTGCTGTAAATCCTTTGTAAGAACCGCTCTGAAGGGAGCTGAAAAGTTCCCCTAGTTCGGTAGGCACGGCGCTGTCGACGGTAGCTGTCTCCGCGGTGGGTTCAAATGCAGGTCCCATGGCGTTGCTCATAGCGCTGGCCATTGCCTGGAAATCCTAGGAACTTGAATTCATAGCCCGTCCACTGACGGCGCCCTTGGCTTCGCGGAGCACAGGATAGTACTGAGTGAAAACGAAGTCATCCGCCGCACTGACCTCGTGACAGCCATTGCATGCCGCCGCCGGGAAGGCTGCGGCGCTGTCGGCAAGTGGATAGGAATGGCCGAAAGAAAAGTAGGCCCAGTAGCCGGGTTCGTTCGGGAAGCGCTCCGAGTCTTTGATCGTGGCCTCCAATCCTGTGAACTCGCCCATGAAATAACCGTTGCCGCTGACCGCCTTCTTTGAGCCGACCGTGACCAACTCCTTGACGAGAATCGTTCCGTCGCGGAATCTTCCGGTCCTCTTCCAGTGATCGAAGTCTCCGGGGTGAATGTAGACGTTGTGAAATTCAGGAAAAGAGGCCTCTGGGGGATTCAGATCGTTCGGAGTTAACGGCGTCCCGATGTAGACCCACTCGCGGTAGCTCAAATCAGGACGCATGAGCTCGCCCTGCTGATTGAAGCCAGGCTTAGCGTAGTCGTCACCTTTCTGCGCGTTGGCGTCTGTGCTCCAGAGAAGTAACACGATGACAGTCAAGATTGACACTGCTGCGAGGGCATTGGTGAACTGCTCTGCTCTAGATTCGTCTTTCATTCTATGTCTCCTTATCGAACGCATCCGTAATCGGCTGTCAGAGCATGAGTTTGAACAGGCTCGACGACGATCCACTCGTCAGTGGTCTCTTAGGTGTGGCGGCTTTGGGTTAGATGTACGGGCTCAGTAAAAGTTTCGGATCGAAGAATAAAGTTTTGCGGATTTGTCAAGTTTTTCCTATGGCAGCTAGCTGCGATAGGAAAGGCATACTCGCGCTGCGGCCCGCAGCGCGATCATTGCCAGGATCGTTCCCCGAAAAACCATGACCATTTCCTCCTGCCCATCACTGTTTTCTCTCGTCGCGTTGTCGAGTCTACCCTGCCCGCACTCTGCGTCAAAGCGCTTTCTGTAACATGTGCCCGGCCTGCCAGTGGCGCGCCGCCCGGCCCGGCGCGCTTTCCTAATCTTCTCTATTGAATTGCCCCGATTGTAGGACTATCCTGTATCGCAAGACATATTTCGTTCGAGATGTCGGACTCATGAAATTTGCTGGGAGGTCCTTCGATGAAAAACAAATTTTGGAGAATGAGTATCTTTGTCGTAGCCGCCGCAGGATTGTTCTTCGCCGGCTGGGCCGTTGGAAATGAAGGCTTGCAGAGAAATACCACCACGGTTCACGCCGTCGCCTGGACCGCAAAACCGGGATTGACCCAGGCCGATCTCGACCAGTTCAAAACCAGCCTCTCGAAACTTCCCGCCATGTTCCCCGGCCTGACCAATGTCTGGGTCGGCAAGCTTTCGAAGCCTGTAACCTATAACAATACCACGCGCACCCACGGCCTCGCCCTCGAGTTTGAAACGCTCGAAGACAAGCTCGCCTACTCCAGTTCTTCGCACCGGGATGAATGGATGAAGATGTTCGGCTCGGTCCGCAGCCCGGGCTCCACGAGTTTCGATATCGTCGGCGAATAGATTTTCGACAAAACCGGCGTCGGGCTTCTCAGGCCCGGCGCCGTTTTCCGTTTTCTTCCCTCTTTCGAAACCTTTCACTGACAGATTCGGTTTTCGGGCCTTCTCTGGCCCCTACTGGGCCTCCTCCGCTACGAGAATCGTGTCACGAAAGGTTCGCTAGCTTGTAGAATTCCGATAATTCCGAGCAGCTCTGGGCATTTCCGAGCAATGGTCCCACCCGGAGGAGCTTCGATTCCGACTGAATTTTCAGTGGAGAATTCTGATTATTCAGGCAAAGGGCACAGCCGGCGGCGGGCCGCCAGAACCAGTTCTTGCGACTCGTCCACCGTCGCCGCCGTTGCCGTCAAATGTCCCATCTTTCTGCCCGGCCGCGCCTCCATTTTGCCGTAAAGATGCAGCTTCACTTCCGGCTCTGCGCAGGCCGCCGCCCAGTCCGGCTCACCCCCGGACCATAGATCTCCCAGCAGGTTCGCCATCGCCGCCGGAGCTTTGATCCCGGTGGAACCCAGAGCCAGTCCGCAGACGGCGCGCAACTGCTGCTCGAACTGGCAGGTAACGGAGGCATCGATGGTCCAGTGTCCGGAGTTGTGCGGCCGGGGCGCAATTTCATTGACCAGCAACTCATCCGCCCGCGTAACGAAGAACTCTACGCACATGGTTCCCACCACGCCGAGCGCATTGGCGATCTCCCGTGCAAGACCCGTCGCTTGCGCCGCCACGTGGTCCGGAACCCGCGCGGGCGCCAGGGAAACATCCAGGATGTGATTCCGGTGAATATTTTCCACCACGCCCCAGTCCGCGCAGTTGCCCGTGGCGTCTCGGGAAAGGACGACGGAAACCTCGCTGGCGAAATCGATGAATTCTTCCAGAATCTTTTCGCCCGCCCCGGCCGCCACCAAAGCCGCATCGGCATCTTCTTCCGACGCGATCCGCGACTGTCCCTTGCCGTCATAGCCGAACCCGGCGGACTTCAGAACTGCGGGAAGACCCAGATCCCGGACGGCTTCCAATAAACTGGGAATGCCGGAAACTTCACGAAATCCGGCGACTGGGAAACCATTTTTTTCAAGGAAGCGTTTTTCGCGCAAACGGTTTTGCGTCGTGTGCAGAACCCACCCGCCAGGACGGACGGGCGTCGATGCCGCAGCCGCGCGGATGGCTTCGACCGGAACATTTTCAAATTCGAAGGTTACGACCTGAACCGCGCGGGCAAACCTCCGAACCGCTTCCAGGTCTTCATACGGCGCGCTGATCTCCACATCCGCGATCTGGCCGGCGGGGCTACCAGAGCCGGGTGAAAAGCTGTGTACCCGGTAACCCATGCGGCGGGCCGCGAGCGCAAACATCCGTCCGAGCTGGCCGCCGCCCAGCACGCCCACCACCGAGCCGGGAAGCACCGGGGTGACGGTCTCGGATTTTTCCGTGGGAATCTCCCAATCAGATGGAGACGCTGAGGAGTTCATGAAGGATCGAGTGAGTCGTTCAGGACCTTGTTCGTCTGGTTCTCGCGGAACTTCCGGAGCCGCTCACGCAAGTCCGGGCGGGAGTTGGCCAAAATCGCCACCGCCAGCAGCGCGGCATTGGCGGCGCCGGCTTTTCCGATGGCCAGCGTTCCCACCGGCACGCCGGCGGGCATCTGGACGACAGAGAGCAGAGAATCCACTCCGTGCAGCATCTGGCTTTCCACCGGAACGCCCAGCACGGGAACTACGGTTTGCGCCGCGGACATGCCCGCCAGATGCGCCGCGCCGCCCGCCCCGGCGATGATCACTTCGATCCCGCGGGACTCGGCCTCGCCAGCAAACTCGCGCAGCAGCTCCGGTGTCCGGTGGGCGGAGATGATTTTGCACTCGTGGGGAACTTCAAACTGATCGAGGACCACGGCGGCGGCCGACATCGTGTCCCAGTCCGACGAACTCCCCATGATGACAGCGACAATCGGCGATGATGAGGACATGGGTTCTCTCCCCCTTGCCGGGAAAATGAACAGGGGTGCACTGACTGCACCCCAAAGACAAGAATATCACAGGACCTGGACACCCGGAATATCCTCTTCCGCAATGGTGAAGTAGTCCCGGTCGAGAATAATGTAGTCGGCGAACTTGCCCGGCACCAACATTCAGGACCGGAACGGCTGATTCGGCTACTCCGTCGAAAATGCCAGCAGAACGTTGCCCGGGATGATGCCGCTGTGGTGGGAATATCCTGCGTTTGTGAAAACCATGCCACCGACAACCGCCGGGCCGCCATTGTTGATGGAACCGCCCCGGGCGGCGACGGAGTTCACGGTGTCGAAATCGCGGACCGTGTCGAACTCCCAGAGAATCCGCCCGTCTTCAGACGAGAATGCCCGGAAGAATCCATCGTTGGAGCCGGAGAAAACCACGCCAGGAATGGCGGTAACGGCGGCGGCCTGCGCGGGGCTGCATGGATCGCGGTCTCCGCAGGAAGGCGCCGGAGTGGACCAGACGCGCTGGCCGTCTCGGAGCCGGACGGCAAAGGTGCCCCCGCCGACCTCCGGATTGACGCGGCGGGTGCCGGGGAATCGTTCAGTGTCCGACAGTGCGACGTAGACGTTCTCCGCATCGGCGGCGACGCCCCACATGATTCCTCCGGAGGTGCCTCCCTTGCCGAGGCGATGCTCCCAGACGGTCTCGCCCTCTTTGTCCGGATCGAGCGCGTGCACAATCGAAGACTTGGCCGCAGCCAGAAGCAACTGGCGGCCACCGGCGAGATCCACCAGCACGGGTGAGCCCGCAAAGTCGTAGTCCGGCGCGTCGGTGTCCGGGCAGGTGGCCGGGTCGCCCGTGGCGCGGCAACTGGCGTTCCAGATGTCGTTTGCAGTGATCTGCCGGGACCAGCGGATTGCGCCGGTGGTGAGATCGAAGGCGACGATGGAGTCCGAGTGCTTGGTCGACGGGTAGGAGTAGTCGTTGCCGGTGCCTACGTACAGGACATTGCGTTTCACGTCGATGGTGGGGGAGTTCCAGATGGGGGTGCCGGCCGGACCGCGGATCTGCGTGCCGGCGCGGTTCTTGCGCGTGGGCCGGGCCTTCTGCTCAATGGTGTAGGTCTTCCAGATCTGCCTGCCGGTGGCGGCGTCCAGCGCGACCATGGAGCCACGAAAGCCGCAGCAGGGAAAGGCAGGATTCCCCACCTGGGATTCCTCGCGCGATGAGACGGGCACATAGAGACGTCCGTCATGCAGCGTCGGAGAACCTGTGATGCGTGCGAAGGAATAGTCATCCACCTGCACTTTCCAGATCTGCTTGCCGGTCATCGCGTCGACGGCATAGACGTTGGCGGCCAGGTCGCCAAAATATGCGATGAGCTGGCCATCGTCCGCCCGTGCAATCGTGATGGCGCTGCGAACCCCGGCCTCGGCCTCGATCATCCAATGGATGCAGCCGGTGGCGGCGTCCAGCGAATAGACATCCCCCTCCCAGCTTCCTACATACAGGCGTCCACCCCAGACGACCGGCTGCGCGCTGGCCGAGGAGGCCCCTGGAAAACCGAAGGCCCACTTCAGTTTCAGACCCGGGATGTCCCCGGAGGTGAGCCCCGCTGCGGCGGCGGGCTGGAATCGTGTATTGGCGGTTGTTACGCCCCAGCCGTTCCATGCGGGGCCCAAGGCAGAGGATGCAGCGGAGGTCGTGCCCGCAGCGGTGTCCTGCGCGCAGAAGGCCGACTCCGGCATGGTGAGCTGGTAGTCCGCGCTGACCGGCTTGCCGGTGAGATACGCTGCCAGGGCGCGGCGTTCCGCGCGGCTGCGGTCCGCACCCTGCCGCTGCATGACGCCACGCTCCAGCGCGGTCAGCACCTGCTCCGGAGTCATCTCGCCAAGGACCTGCCGGGTGGGCGCGCGGTCCTCGTCATCTCCTTCATGACAGATAGCGCAGTGTGTCTCAAACAGCGCCGCACCTTCCTGCGCCCATGCGTTGCCAGCCGCGAAACCTATGATGAACAAAACGTTCATTGCACATCGTCGCCTGAATTCCATCGCCACCACCCTCCAAATATTGGGGTTCATCATAGCATTTCGAGAAGGGAGTGGAGGCGGAAATTCGCTCCGCTCCGGACAATCCCCGCAAGGGCTCGCCCGTGTGCCGATCTCCGGCCCGATGCCCCGCAGGGAGCTAGTGCTGGTATGATGAACCTATGGATGGCTTGACACCCGCAGGGCGCGGTGATAATAGGTAATCATCAGGAACAGGAAAACCGAATATGTTATTCCCGACTCGTAAACCGCTGACCTTAGAACTTACTTTGCCGTTATTGATCCTCCCTATCCTGGTCCTTTCCGCCCGCGGCGCCGAAGCCACGGATGCGGGCCTGGTGGAGGCAGTCAAGAACCGTGATCTGGGGAGCCTGCAGGCGCATCTGCAACAGGGCGCGGAGGTGGACTTGGCGGCCCCGGACGGCACAACAGCACTGGCATGGGCGGCGCATTGGGATGACGCGGAAGCCGCGGAACTGCTGCTGGCGGCCGGCGCCAACCCCGACCTGGCGAACGATTTTGGAGTAACGCCGCTCTCTCTGGCATGCGTCAACCGCAGCGCCGCGATGGTGGAAAGACTGCTGCGGGCCGGCGCTGATCCGAACGCAAACCAGGCCTCCGGCGAGACCGTGCTGATGGGCTGCGCCACCACCGGAAATGTCGAAGCCGTTCGATGGCTGATCGAGAGCGGCGCCGATGTGAACAAGGCGGAGACCTGGAAGGGTCAAACGGCGTTGATGTGGGCCGCGACCGAGAACCATTCCGAGGTCGTCCGCCTGCTTGTCGAGCAAGGGGCCGATGTCGGGGCGCGAACCAAGGGCGGGTTCACCGCGCTGCTGTTTGCCGCGCAGCAGGGAGCGCTCGAGCCGGGAAGAACGCTTCTCGACGCCGGGGCGGATATCAATGAGGCTCCACCGGACGGCAAGACCCCTTTGCTGATCGCCAGTTCGAGCGGACAGACTGCGTTTTCCGAGTTTCTGCTGGAGAGGGGCGCGGACCCCAATGCCTCCGATGAGGCCGGGTACACGGCGCTGCACTACGCCGCGCCGCGCCGTAACATGCTGCAGTTGGTGCGGGCGCTGCTGGGACATGGCGCCGATCCGAACGCCCGTATCGCCAGGCACAGGCCCCGTCCGGGCGGCGTCACCATGATGGGCGCGACTCCGCTCATGCTGGCAGCCGAAGCGGGCAATATAGCCGCTATGCGCGCGCTCGCCGAGGCCGGGACCGACTCGCTGCTGATGACGAAGGAGAACACGACGCTCCTGCTGGTGGCGCTGGGTGTGGGTCAGTTCGGGGAACGCTCTGCGAGTGATTTACAGCGGCGTCACGAAGCCGCTCAACTGGCGGTGGAGATGGGCTCGGACGTCCATGCGGCCGGCGAGCACGGCTGGACCGCCATGCATGCAGCCGCATACGCGGGAGCGGATGAGACCATACAGTTTCTGGCGGACCGTGGAGCCGGTCTCGACGTGAAGGACGGGTACGGCCAGACGCCGTTGAGCATCGCCTCAGCCATCATTACAGTGGGCATGGCCGACTATGCCGACCCCAGGCCGCGCCGGTATCGCAGGAGCACGGTGGACCTGCTGTTGCAACTGGGCGCAACACCCATCGATCAGTCGGGAGTGGAGATCTTCAGCTCCATCGCCGTCGCCCCCACCGACTGATCCCCCATCATTTGTAAGTGAGTCAACCTGCTTCAGGCGGCCAGACCGGGCAGCGGCCCGGTGCTGTCGCCGATGCTGTCCACCGGAATATCCATCTTCTCCAGCACGTTCAGATACAGGTTCGCCAGCGGGGTCGCCTGCGGGTAGCGGATGTGGCGGCCGGTCTGGAATTTACCCACGCCGCCATCCACGAGCAGCACGGGCAGGTTGTCGTGCAAGTGCAGGTTCCCGTCGCTGATGGCGCTGCCGAGGACCAGCATCGTGTGGTCGAGCAGCGAGCCATCGCCGTCGGGAGTCGATTGCAACTGTTCCAGGTAATAGGCGAACAGCCGCATGTGGAACTTGTTGATCTTGATGACGCTGGCCACCTTGGCCGGGTCGCCGTTGTGATGGGTCAGCGGATGATGCGGATCGCCCACGCCCAGCTCCGGATACGCCCGGGCGCTCTGCTCGCGGGCCACCATCGTGGAGATCACGCGCGTCAAATCCGTCTGAAAGGCCAGCACCTGCATATCGAACATCAGCTTCGCGTACTGCTCGAACGATTCCGGCACGCCGACGGGTCGCTCCAGCCGGGGCAACTCCCTGGCGGACTGCTCTTCGGCTTTTTCGATCCGGCGTTCCACATCCCGCACGGCATCCACGTACTGAGCCAGTTTCGCGCGGTCCACCGGCCCCACCCGGCTGGACATCCGCGTTACGTCCTCCCTAACCGAATCCAGAATGCTGCGGTCCTCCCGCAGCCGGGCGCGCCGGAGATCGGGATCATTCGTGAGATCGTCGCCGAACAATCGCTCGAAGACGCCGCGCGGTTCAATCACCATCGGAATCGGCGTCGTGGGATTTCGCCAGCAAAGCGTATTGAGATAGGCGCAGCTGTAGCCAGCCTCGCAGGTCCCGACCAGTTCGTCCTCCATCGCGATCTCGAGCGAGGCGAGCTGCGTCTGCTTGCCCAATTCATCGGCTGCGATCTGATCCACCGTCTTGCCGGCCTCCAGGTCCGCGCCTTCGGTCTTCCTGGGATGGGCGCCGGAAAGAAACGTTGCGCTGGCACGGGAATGATTCCCCACAGCGCCTTCGCCGGGCAGCAGGGCGTCGGCATTTTTCAGCGCCAGACCGCTCAGCACGTTCAATCGGTTGCGGAACGGCTCGAGCGGCTTCAGAATCGGCGTCATCTCGAATCCTGCCCCCTCGGCCGCCGGAGTCCACTCCGCCATCTCCATCCCGTTCGGCACATAAACGAAGGAAAGCCGCGTGGGAGGCAGCGCTCCGGTATCTGGAGTGGACGCGAATGCGGGGACCATCCCGTCGAGCAATGGCAAAGCCAGCGTTGCACCCACGCCGCGGAGAAACGTTCGGCGGGGAATAGCCTTTTTGAAGATCATCATGGCTGCGGGGACCTCCTCATTCGGAAAGGTGTGCTGTTGACGATGCCCAGGATCAGGGACGACCAGCGGTAATCGCTGGTTTCGGCGTTCCGCAGGATCTCGCGAATTGCGGGGGCGTCGTAATATTCGACTCCACGGCCGAGGGCATAGGTCATCAGTTTATTCGTAATGGTGGTGATTATTTCGTCTTCGCGGTCCAGCAGGATCTTTCTCAACTCCGCCGGCCCCTCGAATCGGGTCCCATCGGGAAGGACCCCGGACGCGTCAATCGTCGCGCCGGTCGTCGCGTCGCCGGCCCCCATGCTGGTCCGCCAGCGACCGACGGCATCGAAGTTCTCCAGCGCAAAGCCCAGCGGGTCCATGCGCGAATGGCAGCCAAAACAGGCAGGATTCTCGCGATGCGCTTCCATCTTTTCGCGAACCGTGAGAACCCGGTCGTCGTCATTGCGCGCATCGAGCGAAGGAACGCTGTCCGGGGGCGGAGGCGGTGGGGAGCCGAGAAGATTTTCCAGCAGCCATTTTCCACGGAAGGTGGGGGAAGTCCGGCTGGGATAGGACGTGATCGTCAGGATGCTTCCCTGCCCGACCAGCCCGCGACGGGATTCATCCTCAAGCTTCACCCGGCGGAAATGGCTTCCATAGACATTCGGAATCCCATAATGGCGGGCCAGCCGTTCGTTCAGGAATGTGAAGTCCGCGGTCAGCAGATCCAGGACGCTGCGATCCTCGTGAAACATCGTCTCAAAAAACAGTTGCGTCTCTTTCTGGAATGCCCGGCGCAGATTTTCGTCAAAATTCGGAAAGGTCTCCGGGTCCGGAACGACCTTCGCCATGTTGCGCAGGAAGAGCCATTGGCCGACAAAGTTCTCCACCAATGCATCCGAGCGGGGATCGGCCAGCATACGGCGCACCTGCCGCTCCAGAACCTCCGGGTCGGAGAGGCGGCCCCCGGTGGCAACGTCCACCAGTTCCCGGTCCGGGATGGTGCTCCACAGGAAAAACGAGAGCCGGGAGGCCAGATCCAGATCCCGGACCGGATAGGCGGCGCCAGGCGCACCCGCTTCGGGATCGGCCTCCATGCGGAACAGAAACTGCGGCGCCACGAGCAGTCTCCGAAGAGCCATCGCAATTCCGGATTCAAAGTCCTTTTTCTCCCGGCCGGTCTCGTAGAACCGGAAGAGCGTTTCGACTTCCTGCTGCGTTACCGGGCGGCGGTAGGCTTCCCGGGCCAGGGTGGAGATGATTCTGCGGGCGCAAGCGGGCTCTTCGTCCGCTACAGAAGGACGGCACTCGAAGATCTTCCGCCGGCTGGGCGTTTCACCACCCGCACGGGGATGGAACGGTCCGGTGATGGTAACCCTGCCGATGCCCGGAATATCGCCGGACCGGGAGTATTGCGCAGCGACGACCTCCCGCCGGATGGTGCCCTCCAGCCGGGTGTTACGATTCATGAAAGAGACGCCCACGACGCGGCGTCCCGCTTCGGCATGGAACCGGACTTCCAGCCCGTCATCGGCCGTGCGCTGATAACTCTCTTCCGGCGAGACCTCTCCATATGCCGCGCCGGACTCGCCCTCTCCGCCGACAGTGAACTGCCGCAGCCTCACGCCGTCGAGCCGGAGGTCCAATTGATGGGCCTCCTCCAGTCCAACGATATCCAAAACACGATCCCGCTGGAGGTGGACCCGGATGGTGTATTCGCCATCAACGGGGAAATGGTGCTCGATGGCGACTCCGCCGCGCGAGCCGAAGGGAAGGTCCTCGCTGAGCCGCTCGCTTTGTATCAGGCGCGACGGCAACTGGTATACCTCGGAGTCCGGGCCGATCGACGCGTCGCCGACCGCCAGCCGGCTGATCTTCGCCGCCGCTGACATGTAGCGTTCCATCAATGTAGGCGACACCGTCAGCACATCGCCGATATTGTCGAAGCCGTAGCTGGAATCATCGTTCGGCAACAACTTGTCGCCATCGATCTCCAGCGCCAGCACGTCGCGAACGGCGTTGGCATACTCGGTGCGGTTGAGCCGCTGAATCGCCGGCCTTCCCGGATGGGGATGGGCCTGGGCCTCCGCGTCGATCTCCGATTCCAGCCACCCGGCAAAGGAATCGTAAAATTCGTGGTCCGGACGGGGCGCGCCCGGAGGCGGCATCGACTCGGAACGCAGCTTCAGAATGACCTTTTCCCACACGGGGGCGCTCTGGCTCACCTGTTCCCAGTTCAGCGACTCCAGCGACAGGGCGGCGACTTTCAGCCGATCACTATGGCAGGTGATGCAGTAACGATTGGCGGCAGTGCGAAACCGGCTGGAGGGCGCGGCGTCCGGCGTCTGACCCTGCGCCCTACTCTGAACCCCACTCTGAGCCCCAGCCTGAGCAATGCCCGGCTGTATGGCAGCCGTTAAGATCAGCATCAACCCGATGGTCTTCAGAATGAAACGCAAGATCGTACTCCCGTCAGAAGGCTCATTTTGCCCCGCCAGCGGAGTGGCTGGCAGGAGCGTCATTTGAGCCTGGCTCCTCCGTGTAAGTACTTCAGTTCCTACCGGTTTCCAGGCAACTTCCCAGACGCGATTATAATATGTCCCACTTGTAAAAATCGGGTTTTTTTCAGGAAGAGAGCACTTTTCGTGAAACCCGGTTCTGCCCGGTGTCTTGCGCCCGCTGGCAGAGTGTCGCTCGGGGGGAGAGGGATAAAGCAAAAATGCGGAAAACGCAGGGAAGTAAACCGCATTCCCCCGGTTTCCGCATTCAGGCTCAATCTCTGAAATCGATCTGGAAAGCTCTTTATAGTGTTTGCAGATAAGCGAGCAGGTCGTTCATCTGCTCTTCAGCTATCGAATCACCCAGGGGCGGCATCGCGGAGCTTCCGTTGACGATCTGATCGCGGATCAACTCCACCGTGTGCGTTTCATGCTCCGTCCCGTCCGACAGGGTGTGCGCTTCCCATTGAAACAGTCCCTTCAATCCCGGGCCGATATTGGCTTCCTCCGAGTCGGCCAGATGGCACAACGAGCAGTTCTCCTCATAGACCGTCTTGCCCTTGTCAGCATCCCCGTCACCGTCCTGGGCGGCAGCACCCGCCAGGAAGAACGTCGTCATCAGCACTCCGGCAACGCCGAACGCGCGCATCCATTTACTCATCGCTTTCTCTCCTCGTCCCAGTTGAAGTCCCAGTGGAAAACAGCTCCCCACCAAAGCTCATTATACACCGAAGCCGGGGCAATCATCGACACCCCCCTGGAAGGTAGTGATGGGTGGTGGGTAGTGATGAACAAGGGCGAACAGCACGATCAACATCATTCACCCTTGACGATTTCTTTCCCTTCCCCCGAATTCATCGGCTCAATTGAGGCTAAACTGGCTCAGAACAATGATTGGCGCGTTCCTCCACATCCGATGAGAGGACTGCGCACCGGAGGGAATTGCCGATGTCCGATCTGGTCTATGTTTCAAAAGCCCGGGTGGAGCGCCGGGCCGGTCCGCTCCGCATCGCGCATCTGCCGGGCGAACCACAACCGGTCCACTTCAGCGTTCACGGGGCCATCGCGGAACACTATAAGGTCCCGGCTGAAAAGATCCGGGACTCGCATGCGTCCACGATCGACTATGTGATCGCCGCCACGGCCAGCTGAATGCTGGGAACCTTCGGAGGCGCGCTGGAGGTGCGCAAGATCGATCCCAACGGGGGAAAGCTGAGCGGGGAGATCACCGGGGAGGTCGGCCAGGAAGACGGCGTACTGGTGATCCGCAGCATTCATATCGACATGACACTCCTGGCCCCGGAAGAGGCGCGGGAGACCGTGGAGCGGGTTCACGGAATTTATGCCATGAGCTGCCCGCTCTACCGCACGCTGCATAACACCATCCGGCTTTCTTCTTCCGTGAAGGTCGTTCCGCCGCCCAGCTAACGGCAGCAATTAGAGGAAAAAATAGATCGCCACGGAGACGATCGTGAGCGTGGTGAGGAACGGAATCATGAGGTATCCCATGATGTCCTTGAAGTCCAGTTGCGCGGCCGTCAGCAGCGGGAGGCACCAGAAGGGTTGCAGGAAATTGGTGGTCATATCGCCCCAGGCATAGGGCACCAGCAGCTCCCGGAACGGCACACCCAGCCGCTCGGCCGCCGAGATCATATAAGAGGCCTGCAGGATGAACTGCCCCCCGCCGGATGGAACCAGGTAGTTCATCAGGCAGCTGTAATAGTAGATGATTAAGGGGAACGATGCCGGAGTGGCCACCGCCACAAAGGCATTCCCGATAATCATGGTCAGCCCCGAACCCTGAATGATCCCGAAGATCCCCGCGTACAACGGAAACTGGATGATGATTCCATGCACCAGCTTGACCCCGTCCTGCGCCGCGGCGAAAAAAGCCGAGAGGCTCCGGTGCAGCACCAGCGCCAGAAAGAAGAAGCCGAAATTCACCGTGTTCAGCGTAATCGCGAATCCGTTGCTGGCAAGATAGATCCCCAGGCAGAGCAGCGCCGTGAGACCGATGCCCAAACTGAAGATGCGCTGATGATCCACCCAATGGGAAAAGTTGAATTTTCTCTCCAGGGCCGGAACTTCCTTCTGCGTCGTCAGGGCAACCAGTTTGCTGATCCCCTCCTCGGTGATTCTGCCCTCCCCCTCCGCGCTGCCCGATTGCAGCAGCGGGGCCAGCAGGGTCAGAATGACTCCGACGAAAATGACCAGCAGAATGCTGGGGGTCGTCAGCACGGTCTGGCTCAGGGGAAGAATTCCGATCTCGCTTTCGAACAGGTTCCCCGGCGTGGCCACCAGCAGGGGAGCGGAGCCGGAGATGCCGACATGCCAGCTGGCGCTCATGCCGAAATATCCCACCGCTACCAGCACCCGGTAGTCCACGTCGCGCTGCCGCTCGATCAGGAAGCGGACCATGATGACGCCGACGATGCTCCCGACGCCCCAGTGAATCCAGTGCGCGAGGAGGGAAACCACACTCATCATCACCAGCGTCTGGCGTGGCGTGCGGGGCAGCCCAGCCAGATAGTTCAGCAGCCGGCTGACGGGAGGGGCCGAGGCGACCATGAAGCCGGTCATCAGGATCAGCGTCATCTGCATCCCGAACTCCAGCAGGACGGAGAAGCCCTCCAGCCAATATGTGAAGCACTCGTAGAAGGAACGGCCCGCCACCGCGATGCCCAGCGCGTAGACCACGATCGTCAGCAGCAATGCAATCGCCAGGGAGCTGGGAATCCACTTCGCGCTCCATCGTGAAAAAACCCTGCTCAGACTGGAAATGAATCTCATCTCTGCTCCCGGTTGAGTTTGCGAAATCTTTCCGACACTGTTTCAAAACATGTAGGCCTTTCACTGCTTGGCTTGCTGCTCCCAACTGAGGGCATCCCCCTCGGGCAGTTTTTCAACCCCAAGTTGCCGGAGCATATACAGCAGTTGTGCCCGGTGGTGCATGCTGTGAGTAATAACGTGAACGATACCACCGCCATACGTCTTTTCGACAGGCGGGTTATCCAGAGTATCAACCCATACCTCATCCCAGCCACCGCGTTGGGCGACGGTTCGGGCTACCTTAGCCAATTCGGTTGCTGCGCGATTTAGCCGCACGATCAACGCAGAAACAGACCGGGTCTGGGACCGCAGCCGTTGCTCCGAACGCGTGAAGTCTCCAGCCATGAGACCGGACCATACTTCGACGTTAACGATGATGTGATGGAATGTCGCTCGCACAGTTTTGTGCCCGATGTCGAATTCTCGATCAAGTTGCTCATCTGTCAGGCTCTCGCACCGAAGCAGCAACTGGCGTGTCGTCCAAGCATCATGCCCGAGTAAGCGATCCAATAAATCCATTCGATTACACCCTCAATAAAATGCGTATACCGAACCAATACTCTTCTCTTTCGGCACCGTTTCTTTCCAGGCTAGGCGCGAGATGTGCGGCCTGCTGCTCTGCCAATGACACGAATGGCATCGATCGACTCCGGGTTTTCGAGCGAGGAGATGTCGCCGGTCGGCTCGCCAAGATATACGGCGCGCAGGATGCGCCGCATCACCTTCCCGTTCCGTGTCCGGGGCAGCGCATCGACGATCTTCACTTCACGGGGCTTCAGTGCCTTCCCCAGGCTCTGCGCCACACGCCAGCGCAACTCATCCTCCAACGCCAGCTTTTGATGATCCGACCCGGCCCGCGCCTCCGGGCCGAGCACGCAAAAGCAGACCACCGCCTGCCCCTTTGCCTCGTCCGGGACACCCACGCATCCGGCTTCCATGACCGCCGCATGGCCCGCCAGAATCGACTCCACCTCGGCCGGCCCCAGGCGCTTGCCCGCCACCTTGATCGTATCGTCCGAGCGGCCCGGAATATACCACCTGTCATCGGCATCGATCACCGCCCAGTCGCCGTGCCTCCAGATGCCGGGGAAGCGCGACCAGTAGGTCTCCAGATACCGCTCCGGATCGTTCCAGAATCCTCGCGTCATGCCGATCCACGGACGCCGGATGACCAGCTCTCCGGCCTGCCCGCGCACGGGGTTCCCCTCCTCGTCCACAACGTCGGCGGCCATGCCCGGCACCGCGGCGGAGAACGCCGTGGGCTTCATCGGCAGCAGGACGTTTCCTCCCAGGATGCCGCCCGAGGTTTCGGTCCCTCCGGAGTAGTTGATAGCCGGCAGTCGCGCGCCGCCTACCGTGCGGAAGAGCCAGTTCCACGGCTCCCCATTCCAGGGCTCCCCCGTGGAGCCCAGCACACGTAATGAGGACAGGTCATGGCGCCGCACCGGTTCTTCCCCATGCTGCATCGCCGCCCGGATGAACGACGGAGAAACACCCAGCACCGACACTTTGTGCCGCTCCACCAGATCCCACACGCGATCCACTCCCGGATAGTCCGGCGCGCCGTCATAGATCATCATCGTGGCGCCCAGCAATGTCGTGCCAAACAGGAGCCACGGCCCCATCATCCAGCCCATGTCGGTGATCCAGTAAACCGTATCCTCCGGCTTCACGTCGAAACAATGCGCCATATCCTGCGCCGCCTTGACAGGAAAGCCGCAGTGCGTGTGAACCGCGCCCTTCGGCTCGCCGGTCGTTCCCGAGGTGTAGATCAGCATGACGAAGTCTTCGGAATCGACGATCTCGGAACCGGCCTGCGCCGGCAACGCCTCATCCTGCATCAGATCATGCCACCAGTGGTCCCGCCCCGCCGTCCAGCCCGTTTCGTTGCCTTCCTTGCGGACAACGATCATGTGCTCCAGAGTGGGGACCTCCGCCACGGCCCGGTCGGCGATCTGCTTCATGGAAACCAGCCGGCCCCGCCGCCGGAAGCCATCGGCCGTCAGCAGCGCCTTTGCCCCGGCCGCTCGGAGCCGGGAACGAACGGCTTCGTCGCCGTATCCAGAGAACAACGGGAGCAGAATCGCGCCCACCTGGGCGATGGCGAAAAATCCCACGACGATCTCCGGAATCATCGGCAGGAAGATGCCTACCACGTCTCCTTTCCTGATGCCCAAACAGCGCAACCCGGCAGCCATGCGATTGACCTCTGCTTGCAATTGCCCGTAGCTCATCACGCCGCGCTGCCCGGCCTCGCTCTCCCATCTCAGGGCCGGATGACTGCCCCGCCCGTTTTTCACCCATTTGTGAATGCAGGAATCCACGATATTCAACCTGCCGCCCACGCACCAGCGCGCCCAGGGATCGCCGCGGGAGGTGTCCAGGATGCGCGTATAGGGAACCCGGAAGTCCAGCTTCAGATCATCCAGAACCGCGTTCCAGAACCATTCGATGTCCTGCGTCGAGCGCCGCAGAAGCTCGTCGAAGGTGGCGAGCGAATGCCGCCGCATGAAGTCAGCCAGAACGCTGTCGTTGATCTGCTCCTGGGTCGGTCTCCAGACGAAACCGCCCGCGGCATCTCCTGAGATGGCCATCGCCTTCCGTACCTCCACAAATATGATACTGGCCATCGGAAGTTGTCAAAAGGAAATCATCCAGTAAGTACGCGGACCTAATGGTGATCGACCGCGATGACCTCGCCATCTCTATGGAGGAAATTTGCGGAATCAAGGTGAGGATGACAATGGCTGACGGAAAGGATCGTCGCTTGACTTCGAGACTGGCCGCCGAGTTCGGAATGCAGCCGGCGGGATTTCTACGCGGCAGCTTTCCTCATCGGGTTGGCGGGAAGATGCATCCTCGCCAGAAAACAGAAACGGGGGACCATTTTCAGGCCCCCGTTTCCAATTTCCGAACATCGTTGCTGAGCGGCAGAATACGCCGGACTACTGCTGTTCCTGCTCGTCTTTTTCCTGATCGGCGGCGGGAACTCCATCCGGCCTGTCTCCCGCGTTCACAGTCGCATACTCCAGGCCGAACCGGCCTTCGACGCAGCGACCCGCGGGCTCCGTGTCCGGCTTCATAACTGCACCAAGTTCTAACAGCAAGTCCGCCGTCTTCCTATGTGGTGTCACGCGCGCCAGCAAGCCCCGCGCATCCGTGCCGGCCGCCAGGCTCCAGGCCGTCTGGCCGCAGCCATTCCGCGCATTGACGTCGGCGCCGGTCGCCACCAGGTATTCAATGATCGAATCGGCTCCCAGATAAGCGGCGGCATGCAGCGGCGTCCAGCCGGTTTCGGTCGCATCATTCACATCTCCGCCCAGCTGCACCAGAGTCTTCAACGCCTCCAGAGACCGCGCTTCCTCGGATTTGGAATATCCGTCCCGCCGGCCCATCCCCGCGGCGGCCATCAACGGAGTTCCGTTACCCTGAATCTGGTTGTCGTCCCCAAAGCCTTCCTTATAGAACTCGCGCTCATCGATCACGGTTCCAATCAGAGGCTTGGCGCCGCCCTCGACGAGCATCCGCATGAGGGGAATGTCTGCCGCGGCCGTGGCCAGCAGGAACGGAGTCGCGCCCGTCAGGTTCACGGTTGGTTTCAGGCGCAGCCGGAATCGGGGCGGGGCCACCTGCAACTGGGCATTGGGGTCCGCGCCCGCGGTCAGCAGTGCCCGGGCCAAGCCGGACATGTTATTGCCCGGAAGCACATTGTTCGGATTCCGCTGATACATCTCGGAGACGCTCAAGATATCCGCCGATGCCGCCAGCTCCGGCGGGATATCGGCCGGGTCATCCACGACAATGCACCGGGCACCCGCGCCGGACTGACACACACGAAACGCCTGCGTGATGTTGACGCCGTGCATCAGCTTCAGACCATCCCGCAACGCATAGTGCAGCGGCGTGATCCCGCTCTGGTCCGTCGCGTTCGGGTCCGCGCCCTGCTCCAGCAGGTAGAGAGCCAGTTCTTCAAATCCTTCCGCGGTTGCCATCACCAGAGGAGTTCCATATTCCACGGACGACTCGTTCACATCCGCTCCGCTCTCCACCAGCAGCTTCGCCGTCTCCAGATCACCGTGCCGGGCTGCGAAAAGCAGTGGCGTCAACCCGCCCTTCGATGTCGCCTGGAAATCCTCTCCATAGCCCCCCACCACCATGGGCGTAAAATTCTCCTCTATGAGCTGGTGCGTCCTCGCGCTCCCGTTTGCTCCACTCTCGATCAACACCCGCGCCACGGCAGGATGGCCATTGGCGATGGCCCACATCAGCGCCGTCTGCCCGCGTCGCGGCTCGGACGCATTCACGTTCGCCTCATAGGCCAGCAGCGCTTTCACCACTTCCAGATTTCCGCTGGCTACCGCCGTCATCAACGGCGTCTCCCCGGTCCAGAGGGTTGCGTTCGGATCGGCGCCAGCCATCAAGAGCTTCTCCACCATGGGGAGGCTGCGGTTCTCCGTCGCCTGACTCAGCGGCGTAACGCCGTAATCATTGGCCTCGTTCACATCGGCGCCGGCGCCGAGCAGGGCGTCCGCCATCTGCAGATCATTCCAATGAGCGGTCCAGTGCAACGCCGTTGCTCCGTCCGCCTGGGCGCCGGATACGTCCGCGCCCGCCGACAGGAGGGCCCGCACCGCATCTGCATCCTGGTTTCTGGCTGCATCCAGAACGCGAAGATCCGGTTCGGCGGCTGCCAGGGCGGCAACCGAAACGACCACTGCGATAAACAATCCCGCCACGCCTTTTAAGACCAGTTTGCCCTTCATTTCCGCCCCCTCCGATTTCAGTTCCCCTGAGCCGTTACTATGCTCCCGTCCTATGAATCCTATGAACCGCCCGGTTCCCGTCCATGGCTGATTGCTGAAGACAGGGCCCAATGCAGCCAAACAAGTTCAGCTCCAATGGGCCCCAGTGAGCTTCAGCGGATCGCCGTTAAACCAAAGGCCCCAAATCCAGTTTCCCGGAACTGATTCCCAGCTTCTCCTTCTGAATACCGACCAGATCCAGCATCGCCAAATGGAAGTTCGAAAATGGCGTCCTTTTCGAGGCCTGCAGGTGCATCCCGGAGTTCTTGATGCGGCCCGCGCCGCCACCGAACAGGGCGATTGGCAGGTTCCACTGGTTGTGAATGTCTCCGTCTCCCATGCCCGCGCCGTAGACCATCAACGAGTGATCCAGCAGCGTCCCGTCGCCGTCGGGCGTCGACCGCATGCGGTCCAGGAAGTAGGCGAACAGGCTGGCATGGTACATGTTGACTTTCCCGTGTCCTTCCATCCGGGAAGCGATTCCCCGGTGATGCGACAATGGATGGTGCGGCTCGGTCATCCCGATCTGTGTGTAGACCAGCTCAGAGTACTCCCGCGCCAGCATGAACGTGCTCACGCGCGTCATGTCGGTCTGATAGGCCAGCACCAGCAGGTCGAACATCAGCTTCACGTGTTCTTCGTATTCCGGGATGCCGATCGGCCGGTCGATCGAGGGAAGCTCCTTGTCGGCATTCGCCTCGGCTTTTTGAATCCGCGTCTCCACGTCGCGAATGGATGACAGGTACTCGTTCAGCTTGGTGCGGTCGTTTGCGCCCAGCTCATCCATGTGGCGTCGGACATCCATTTCGACAAAGTCCAGGATGCTCTTGTTCTTCCGGATACGCGCAATCCGCGCTTCGGGACTCGTGTTATCCCCGTCTCCGAACAACCGCTCGAAGACCGCCCGTGGCTTGTGTTCCATGGGAAGCGGCATCGTCGGCGTCCGCCAGGAGATCGTATTCGTGTAGGCGGCGTTGTATCCGCCCTGCGACTGCCCGGCGATCTCAGCGGCGTCCTCAATGCAGAGTTCCAGCGACTCGAGTTGCGTGTCCTTGCCCAGCTCTTTCGCCAGAATCTGGTCCACCGATTCCCCGCAATAGACGTCGTTCAGCGACTTCTTCGGCTCCGCCCCGGTCAGCCACATCGAGCTGCCGCGGACGTGCCCGCCGACAAACTCCAATCCGCCATCCAGGCCGCTCAGCACCACCATCTGGTCGCGGAACGGCGCCCACTGCTTCAGGACCGGAGTCAATTCGAAGTTCTTTCCTACGGTCTTCGGGAGCCACTCATTCCTCATGATCCCGTTCGGCAGGTAGACATAGCCGACACGCAGGGCCGGCTCAGCCGCGGTATCCAGGGGGCCGGCGAACGCCGGAACCATGCCGTCCAGCAAGGGAAGCGCAACGGTTGCTCCCAACCCCCGCAAAAAGGTTCGACGCGGAATGGATTTCTTGAAGTTCATCATTACGATCCCGACCTCCTCATTTGAAATGGAACACTTTCAACGATCCCCAATACGATCGACGACCAGCGATATTCCTCTCGATCTGCCTTACGAGATATTTTGCGAAGCGCCGGCTCATCGTAATAATCCAAAGTCCGTCCGAGTGCATACATCATCAACTTCTCACTCACCGCGAGCGCAATCGCCTCCGGGCGGTTCAGCAGGGCCTGCCGCAGACCGTTGGGTCCTGTAAATTCGAATCCATCCGGAAAAACGCCCGTCGTATCGATTTCGTTCCCATCTTCATCGTCGCGCCAGCGGCCGATGCCATCAAAATTCTCCAGAGCGAAACCGATCGGGTCCATCTTCGAATGGCATCCCATGCAGGCAGGACTGTTCCGGTGCGCTTCCATCTGCTGCCGCATCGTGCCCTTCGCGCCCTCGCTCTTCTCTTTCAGCGGTGGGATATCCGGAGGTGGTGGCGGAGGAGGCTCGGCCAGAATATTCTCCAGCACCCACTTTCCGCGCTGTACCGGGGAGGTGCGATTCGCCAGGGCCGTCACCATCAGGATGCTTCCCTGCCCGAGCAGACCCCGCCGGTTGTCATCCTGCACGGCCACCCGGCGGAACTGGTTTCCGTATACGCCCTCGATCCCGTAATGCCCCGCCAGTCGCTCATTCAGATAGGTGTAATCAGCCCGGATCAGGTCCAAAACGGAGCGGTCTTCCCGGAAGATACTCTGGAGAAAAAGCTCCGTCTCCTGCTCGAAGGCCTCGCGCAGGCTGTCGTCGAACTCCGGGAAGACGTCCCGATTGGGAGTCTTCACTTTTACGTTCCGGAGAATCAGCCACTGGCCCGCGAAGTTATCCACCAGCGATCTGGATCTCGGATCGGCCAGCATCCTTCGCACCTGTTGCTCCAGAACACCGGGGTCGTTCAGTTGGTCCCGTTCGGCCAGGCCAAGCAGTTCCTCATCCGGGATGCTGCTCCACAGGAAGAACGAGAGGCGCGATGCAAGATCGAGATCGTTCAACTGGTAGGGGGCTCCGGACTTCACTGTCTCCGGCTCCCGATAGATGCGGAACAGAAAATCCGTGCTCACCAGCAATCCCTGCACGGCCATCTGGATTCCATCCTCGAAGGTCCCGGTCTCCCGGCCCGCCTCAAACAGTCCGGCCAGCGGGTCCACATCGGCATCGGTTACAGGCCGGCGATAGGCGCGGCGCGCCAGGCTGGCGATGATCTTCCGGGCGCAGGAAGCTTCTTCCCGCTCGTTGGCCTCATTGGCAGGTGAACACACAAAGATCTTTTCGCGGCTTGGAGTATCGCCGGGCCCCGTCGTATCGAACGGTCCGCTGATGGAAAAGCTGCTCAATGACGGTTTCGCTCCGCCGCGCTCATTGCCGCGCCGCAGCGTTGCCTCTTGCAGTGTGTCGTAGGAGATCGGAGAAAATACGCTTTCGTGCGCGGCATTTTCCTTGAGGAACGTTACCTGTACGAGCCGCGTTCCCGCCTTGGCCGTGAAGCGGACTTCCAGTTCGTCGTCGGCGTTGCGTTCATATTGGGACTGCTCAAAATGCGGCGGCACCGCGTCGGCTGCTCCCGAGCCTTCCGAAAGGCCCAGATTTTCTCCGCCGATCCGGAGCAGTTCCACCCGGGCATGATCCATCCGGACATCAATGTACTGCGGCTCCGCAATGCCGATGATGTAGCCGGAACCGTCCGTCCGCTGCAACCGGGCTTTCAGGACATATTCACCATCCAGCGGGAAGTGATGCCGTACGGCCGTGCCACCGCGCGACCCGAACGGAAGATCCTCACTCATCCGGTCGCCCTGCACCAGATAGGGAGAAACAGGATAGGTGAACACGTCCGGACTGAGGTTGGTATCCCCGACTGCCAGCCGGCTGATCTTGCCCGCCACCGACATGTATTTTTCCATCAGGCCGGGAGAGATCGAAAGCAGGCTGCCCAGGTTGTCGAATCCACCGGAGTCGTCGGAGGGCAGCAGCGCCGCTCCATCAATTTCCAGACCCAACAGATCGCGAATCGCATTCGTGTATTCGGCGCGATTCATCCGATGGGCTGAAACGGTGCGGCCCGGGTTGGGGTTGGCTTCCGACGCCCGGTCCAGCTCGGTCTCCAGATATGTTGCTAAGGAATCGTAGGTGGCATCATCAGGCCGCGGAACACCTGGTGGAGGCATGTTCTTCGCGCGCAGCTTGCTGACCACCTTCTCCCAGATTGCGCCATCGGCGGCGGGATTCTCCATATCCGCCTGTGTCAGAACCAGGTCGCCTGTGCGCAATCTATCGTTATGGCAGGTCGCACAATAACGGTTAACGACAGCCTTGTGCTGCGTAACACCCGATTGTTCTCCGCCGGCAGCCGGATTCTGAGCCACAGCCTGCAGGGTGCTGGCTCCCAGCATCAGGATTCCAAGCCACCTCATGGTCGTTTTCGCCATTGTTTCTCAACTCCCTTGCGGAATCTTTCGTTCGGGTTCCCTTAATCGTTACTCCAATGCGAACTACAAACCTTATAATCGCTCTTTGAAAAAACTCAAACCAACGTGCCTCTTATAACATAGCAATTCCCTATTTCAAATAAAAAGCATTCTTTACGGGCAATCGAAGGTGTACGCTCCTATCCTTACTTCACTTCCGAATCAATCTGAAACTCCACATTGATTATACTCTCCATCGGGTTTTTCTGGAATCATTATATGGAGGTAATTCCCATGGACCCAACCGGATTTTTGGGTCCGGAAAACGGCGCTGTTGCACGAATCAACCTTGGCGCGAGTCAAGCCGCATTCCCAACCCCTCGTTCATGACACCACGGCGTAGGACTTAGGACTCCCGAGCTCGGCCATCCGGTTGAGGATGTGACACCCAATCGTGGCTTCTCTGCTTTGCGCGTTGCTGTTCCTCGCCTTCAGGCTTCCTCCGAGCACTGCCTTGTATCGGAAGAAGCTGTTTTCAACGCGCGCCTGCTGACGGTAGCCCGACTCCTTCTGCCACTCTCGTCGTCCGATCTTACGAATCCTCTGAAGAGCCGCTTCTCGTTGCGCCCACGGGCCGTCCGTGGGCCCCGCGTCCACCGCACAGCGACGAGGAGGGATCACGATCACGACGTCCTGTATACCGGCCGCGCCGACCCGATCGTAGATCGACCTGTGGTCGTAGGCCCCGTCCGCCGTGAAACACCGGATGGGAACCTCGATCTGGTCGAGCAGATCCGGCAGGGCGGAGGCGTCGTCCCCGCTGCTCGTCGTGAGTTCGGCCGCCACAATGAACCCCTCGTCATCCACTCCGATGTGCAGCTTTCGCCAGTCCCGGCGTTTCTTGGATACCTTGTACTTGTGCGCGTTCCACTCGCTGCAACCCAGGATCTTGAGCCCCGTGGAATCTACGATCAGGTGGATCGGGCCGTCGTGGGCTCGGGTTAGGGGCGGCACATCAACTATTTGGTTCCGGCGCGAGAGTGTGGTGTGGTCCGGAGCCTTGAGGTCGAGGTCCATCAAGCTGAGCAGAGAGTCCAGGAAACCCTCGGTCTGGCGAAGTGGCAGGCGGAAGACGACCCGCAGCGTCAACGCGGTCAAGATCGCGAGGTTTGAATACCGCTGCTGGCCTCCGCGGAGACCGTTCTTCGCCGGTGTCCACGCGGCAATCGCCTCCTCGCTCAGCCAGATCGTGACGTCGCCGCGGCTCCTGAGGCCACGTTCGTATTCCCTCCAGTTCCGGATTCTGTACTTCGTCTTGTACTTGCGGTTGATTCGGCTCGACTTCCCTGCGGCCATGACGTTGCCCCCCTTGATCTCCATGATGGATCGGGACACCCAGCCATTGCTAGCGTGGGAGCCGAGGCTGATTCATGCACCTACGCCATGGTGAAACGGCGATGGAGGACTCGACCAGGGTGATGTTCTGCGGGGGAAGCATGGTGGTGCGCACGAGCGGCAGGGGCACGGGCTTTTCGCCGAAGTAGAGAAGCGCGAGCAACGCCGCGATCAGCGTTGGCAATGCCACGGCAGCGATCCAGCCGAAGCGCTCGCGCAACGTGGCGCTCGGAGGGGTATCAGAGGGAATCGGACCGGCGGGTGCAACGTGGGCTTCCTCGATTTGAATGCGCACGTCGGCAGCAGCGTGATAACGGTGGCGCGCTTCCTTGTTGAGGCAGCGGCGGAGCAGGGCGCGGATGCCCTGCGGCGTGGACGCGGGCAGGGCTTCCCAGTCGGGCTCCTTGTGAAGAATCGCTCCAAGTATGTCCGTGACGGTTTCGCCGCTGAAGGTCATCCTGCTGGTGAGGAGTTCATACAGCACGCAGCCGAATGCCCAGATGTCGGTGCGTCGATCGACGGGCTTGCCCTTGGCCTGCTCCGGGGACATGTAGGCCGCTGTGCCGAGGATCACTCCAGGCATTGTGGGCGAGGCTGTAAACGCCGGCGAGGTCAGCGTGGGGGAGTTGGAATCGAAGGCGTCGGGTGAGTCGGACCCGTCAGCAGAGAAGCCTTTTGCTAGTCCGAAGTCGAGCACCTTCACCTGACCCTCGGGCGTTACTTTCACATTCGCAGGCTTCAGGTCACGGTGGATGATGCCATGTTCGTGGGCGTGTTCTAATGCTTCGGCTATTTGGGTGGCGATTCCCAGTGCTTCTTCAACAGGAACCGCACCGTCTCGCTTGATCCGCTCGGCCAGCGTGTCGCCGGGCACCAGTTCCATCACGAGGTAGTGGGTGCCGGAGGATTCTTCGAGGCCGTGAATCGTGGCGTAGGTGCATGAATCAGCCTCGGCTCCCACGCTAGCAATGGCTGGGTGTCCCGATCCATTTATGGAGATCAAGGGGGGCAACGTCATGGCCGCAGGGAAGTCGAGCCGAATCAACCGCAAGTACAAGACGAAGTACAGAATCCGGAACTGGAGGGAATACGAACGTGGCCTCAGGAGCCGCGGCGACGTCACGATCTGGCTGAGCGAGGAGGCGATTGCCGCGTGGACACCGGCGAAGAACGGTCTCCGCGGAGGCCAGCAGCGGTATTCAAACCTCGCGATCTTGACCGCGTTGACGCTGCGGGTCGTCTTCCGCCTGCCACTTCGCCAGACCGAGGGTTTCCTGGACTCTCTGCTCAGCTTGATGGACCTCGACCTCAAGGCTCCGGACCACACCACACTCTCGCGCCGGAACCAAATAGTTGATGTGCCGCCCCTAACCCGAGCCCACGACGGCCCGATCCACCTGATCGTAGATTCCACGGGGCTCAAGATCCTGGGTTGCAGCGAGTGGAACGCGCACAAGTACAAGGTATCCAAGAAACGCCGGGACTGGCGAAAGCTGCACATCGGAGTGGATGACGAGGGGTTCATTGTGGCGGCCGAACTCACGACGAGCAGCGGGGACGACGCCTCCGCCCTGCCGGATCTGCTCGACCAGATCGAGGTTCCCATCCGGTGTTTCACGGCGGACGGGGCCTACGACCACAGGTCGATCTACGATCGGGTCGGCGCGGCCGGTATACAGGACGTCGTGATCGTGATCCCTCCTCGTCGCTGTGCGGTGGACGCGGGGCCCACGGACGGCCCGTGGGCGCAACGAGAAGCGGCTCTTCAGAGGATTCGTAAGATCGGACGACGAGAGTGGCAGAAGGAGTCGGGCTACCGTCAGCAGGCGCGCGTTGAGAACGCGTTCTTCCGATACAAGGCAGTGCTCGGAGGAAGCCTGAAGGCGAGGAACAGCAACGCGCAAAGGAGAGAGACCACGATCGGGTGTCACATCCTCAACCGGATGGCCGAGCTCTGCAGGCCGAAGTCCTACGCCGTGGTGTCATGAATGAGCGGTTGGGAAAACGGCCTGACTCGCGCCAAGGTTGAATCATGCAACAGCGCCGTGCTCGCTCGCCCGCACCACCTCATTCACCAGCCGGATCACGTCCTCGCGGCTGTATCGCTCACCTCCTGCGGCCAATTCCGTCGCGCCGCTGCCCATCACACCATTGGCCGTCACGGGCGCCACTGCGGGCGACATTGCTGCGCCCTGCCCGCCGAAGACGATCTCGTAATGGCCACTCTCATAGCTCAGTGTTGCGCGGAAAACGCCCAGCATCCCGATCGCCAGGCACGCCATGCCCGCCCCGGCAAATGCCAGACGCCCCGCGTTGCGCCACAGTCCGGACCACCAGCGCACCGGCTCGGCGACCAGGCGAAACCGCTGGGGCACCTCCTCCATCTTCGCGCCACGCGCCAGCATGCCCAGCGTCCCGCGATGCTCCCTCACCTGCTCCGCGCAACCGGCGCAGCATTCCACATGCTGCCGGATCGCGTCCCGGTCCGGCTCGCTCACCTCTTCCATTACGTAGTCCATCAGGACCAGCCTTGCCTTTTCACAGTTCATTTCGCGCTCCTCGGCGGGACCGGGGCCCCGCGCTCGTCTCCGGGCTCTTCCGTTTCAAACTATATCTGTCGATGAATGCTTGCTCAGCCGCGCCGGTCGCCCGCGGTTCGCCGAACAGTAGCCGTGCCCGGCTCTGCGCCGAGTGTTGCGCGCAGTTGTTCGAATCCGGCGTAGATCCGCGACTTCACGGTGCTCAGTGGGCAGGAGATGATCCCGGCGATCTCGGAAAAACTGAAGCCTTGATACACCTTTAAAACGATCGCTTCGCGCTGTTCCGGCATCAGAGCCTCAAGCGCCCTGGTTACCGCAAACTCCATCTCCAGCCCAAAGACGGGCCTTGACGGGTTCGCCGCCAGCCGGCTCGCTCCCGCGTCTTCCCCTGCCTGCCGATGCCAGTCCCGCCCATCGCGCTCCCACTCTGCCCGATCTTCGATACTCTCGATCATCGAGGGCCGCCGCAGCAGCGAGTACGCCAGGTTATGAGCGATGCGAAACAGCCACTGGGGGAATTTCTCCGCCTCCGATAGCGTATGGATGCTCTGATACGCTTTCAAAAACGCTTCCTGGCTCAGGTCGAGCGAATCCTCCCGGTTGCCGAGCAAGCGGAGCAGATAGTTGTACAGGCGCTTTTCCCACCGCGACACGAGCCGGTTGTAAGCCTCCACATCGCCTTTACGCGTGCGGGCTACGAGCCGTGCATCGGTTTCGTTTGCGCCAAACAATAATCCGCCTCCATTAGAGAAGACGCGCCAGAGGCCGAAAAAGTCTGGCGCGGCGGTCATTTTTCTTAAACTATATCATGGGATGAACGGGCTGGACGAGAGTAACTCTTCGGATTCAGTAACTTAAGAAGACTTTGCGCTCCTTGCCCTCAATGGCCCAACCCACTAGGCTTACGCCAGCGCCAAGGAGGGGTCCGACGTCAAATCGTACCCGGCAAACTCGCCCGCCAGAACCTTCGGATACGCCGCCGCGGCAATCATCGCCGCGTTGTCGGTCGACAGTCCCAGCCGCGGAAAGTAGACCGGCCCGAGCCGCCCCTGCGCCTGCCGGAACCGCTTGCGCAGCAGCGAATTCGCAGCCACCCCGCCGGTAACGAAGACCGAGTTGACCGGCTCGCGCTCGGCGGCCTTCCGGCAATGGCCCAGCAGATTCTCCACCACGGCGTGCTGGAAGCTGGCCACCAGATTCAGCGTCTCCTCTGACACCCCTGCGGACACCCCCGCCGGATCATCATCCACCCCCGGCCGCTCCCGGCGCATCTTGCGCCGCGCGGCGATCTCCGCGTCCAAGCTACCGCCCTGCACATACCGCAGCACCGCCGTCTTGATCCCGCTGAAGCTGAAGTCCAGATCGTTGCCCTTCATCTTGGGCCGCGTAAACTCCACCGCCCGCCCGTCGCCGCGCCGTGCCAGCCGGTCGATCACCGGCCCTCCGGGATAGCCGAATCCTAGCAGTTTCGAGACCTTGTCGAAGGCCTCTCCGGCGGCGTCGTCCCGCGTCCGCCCGATGATGCGGTGCTCGAACGCCAGCGCCCGCGCGCCCCCCTGGCCCCGCACCTCCCGCGCCTCTGAGACCACCATCATGGTGTGCCCGCCGCTCACCACCAGGGACAATACGGGGAACTCCGGCTCCGGCCTCCCCTCCAGCCGTTCCTCTAGCAACACCGCGTGGATGTGCCCTTCCAGATGGTTCACGCCGACCAGCGGCTTGTCCAGCGCCAGCGCCAGCGACTTCGCATAGGTCAACCCCACCAGCAGCGCCCCGGCCAGCCCCGGCCCCTGTGTAACCGCAATCGCGTCCACCTCCAAGTACCGCATCCCGGCCAGCTCCACCGCCTCGCGCACCACCGGCACAACCGCCCGCAGATGCTCCCGGCTGGCCAGCTCCGGTACTACGCCTTCGTACTTGCGGTGTACGGCCATCTGTGAGGCGACCACGCTGGAGAGGATCCGCGCGCCGTTTTCCACCACGGCCGCCGCCGTCTCGTCGCACGAGGATTCGATACCCAGTATCCTCACCATCTGTTCCGCCAACTCATTCTTCAACCTTCCATTCCCTCCACTCACCCTCTCATCCTACCTGACCCCGATTTCCCCGTCGACCCGCTACACAGTCAACAATCCCGCGATGCCGGCGCTCATTTATGCTAGACTGCCGCCACGTTCGCCGAAGGAGTCTTCATCCTGCCCGAAGGAGCCGGGGCCAGAGACTGTCTTCTCTCGTTGACCGGGTTCCGCAAATCCTGCCGGCAACGACCCTGTTTCCCCGGCAGGGAAGATCATAAGATCGTTTGCCTGAGATCGTATAAAAGGGGGCACTATGAGATTCTGGATGCACCAGGCCGCGTTCGCGACGGCATGGATTCTGATTTTCGCCACTCTGGCCGCCGCGCAGCAACAAACCCTGAATGACGTTCCCGCCGAGATGGTTTCCTATCCGGACCTGATCGTTCACAACGGAAAGATCGTCTCCATGGACGATCCCGGCTTCAACTCCGATCCCGGATCGATCTATCAGGCCATGGCCATCCGCGGCAACCGCATTCAGTTCCTCGGCTCCAACGATCAGATCCTGCGCTACGCCGGCCCCGGAACCAGGCGCATCGACCTGCAGGGCCGCACCGTCGTTCCCGGCCTGTGGGACACGCACAACCATCTCCATAACGCGTCCGTAACGCAATGGATTCGCCGCAACCCGGAGAAGGTCGAAACCATCGCCAAGCGATTCGCCGTTACGGGCAAGACCTATGAGGAGCTGACGCGCGGCATCGAGCTGGTCGTCAAGGAGCAGATGGCGCGGCATCGAGCTGGTCGTCAAGGAGCAGATGGCGCGCCCTCTGCCGGGTCAGTGGGCCATGATCAGCCTGCCGTCCAACAGTCCGGGCACCGAGATCGGGGACCGCTATCTGCGGGAGGGACTCATGGACCGCACGATGCTGGACGTGCTTGCCCCGGCGCTCCCGGTAGCAGTGAATGACCTGCTGAACACGGCTGCACGGAACGATTTTCTCGACTTTTACAGTCTGGAGATGGATGACTCCGTCGAATCGCAGATCCTGAACCCGCGCGTCGACCGGCTGATGATCGCCGACCGTTATTTCCAGACGCACATCGACGAGCTGGCCGACGAAATCGAAAGAACTCTTCAGTACCAGGCCGCCGCCGGGTTCACCGGCTACGCCTCCCACATTCAGGGATTCCGCTTCCCGCCCGCCTTCCGCAAGCTCTCCGAGGAAGGCCGCCTGCCGATGCGACTGGCCTTCGCCCACCGCAACTGCCAGTCCGTTACGCCCGACCCGGCCGCCTGCTTTCTCCGTCTCGGCGACTGGCAGAACATGGGGCATGACAATTACTGGAGCCTGGGCGTAACGCTGGGCGCCATCGACGGCGGCCCGCCCAGCTTCTGCTCCACCATGGAAGTGGCCGACAAATATAAGGAATGGATGAACAACTGCATGATCACCGACCCGGCGGGCAACTATAGCGAGGCCATCTACGCCGCCTTCCGCTCCCACATCCGCTACGTCGTCAATCACGCCTATGGCGACAAGGCTCTGGACAACGTCATGGACATCATGGAGCAGGCCATGGCGGACGATCCCTCCCTCACGCCCGAATACATGGCGGCCCAGCGCACCTCCAGCGACCACTGCGGCTTCTACCCGAGCCAGGAACAGATGCCCCGCATGAAGCGGCTCGGCATGATGTTCAGTTGCAACGCCAACTTCCTCAACCGCAGCGCCCCTTGGCTGCCCGTCTTCGGACGCCAGTACGCCAACCGCATCTCGCCTATCGCGAGCCTCATCCGCCACGGCATCATGCCGACGGCCGAGCTCGAGGGCCTGCAGCTCATCCGTGGCGATACTGCCACGCCGCACTCCATCCTGGTGCAGTTCATCACCCGCCGCAATCTCCGCGACGAGATGATCGCGCCCGAGGAGGCCGTCGACCGCGTTACGGCCATGAAGCTTTCGACCGTCTGGCCGTCTTATTACGTGCTGCGTGAGGATCTGGTCGGCACGCTGGAGCCGGGCAAGGTCGCCGACTTCGTGGTCTATAACAAGGACTACTTCACGATCCCCGTGGAGGAGATTCCGACGCTCTTCCCGCTGATGGTCGTGATGGACGGCGAGGTAACGAATCTGAGGGCGGAGTTTGCCGCCGAGCTCGGCGCCGAGCCGGTGGGCCCGCAGATTGAGTGGACCTTCCGGCCCGAGTTCGACTTCGGCAGCGTCGCCATGGAGACTGACTAGTACATGCGCAGCGCGCCTGATAGAGCGCCGCTCAACCTCGCTGTTTATACGGCGGATGCTCAGTCGGCGCTGGCCTGTCGCATTACGATAGCGGCGGAAACGCTCTCCCCCTTCTCCGACGCCATCGGTCGCGAATTGCACCTTGCAATTTTCACACTAGAGAGTAGAATTGCGCCAGCGCCAATTCTCCCGCTCGCAACACCTCGCTGTAGAGGGCGCTGACTTCTGAAGCCTAAGGAGATTAGAACATGTTTGAGACTTCCCAGGCGGAACCTTCCAGCAACTCGAAAGTGATCGTTGCTATCGTTATTGCCCTGTTCGTTGTCGGCCTGGGTGGTGCCTATTACTTCGTCTTCCGCCACGCCGACACCCCGGCGGCCGAGGCCGCTCCCTCCACCGCTCCGGCCGATACTCCGGCCGCGGACCTCGCCGACGCGGACCCTGAGGCGGATCTGGCCATACTGAGCATCAACCTCCGCCCGGACACCACCGAGACACAGGCGCTGCTGGATATTCGCATCTCCAATCGGTCTCGCCAGTTTGCTTACAGCGAGATTGAGTATGAGACATCCTATGTCGATACAGCCGCCAACCTCATCTCACAGCGTACCGGCGTACTGCCTGGTGCATTGCAGCCGGGCGACCAGCAAAATCTCACCGGCATCAACGACGGATTGTTCCCCTTGGGAGCCTCATCCTATTCGATGGAGATCCGCGCGGCTCAGGCCTCAATTCCCTAAGCGTCTGTTCAGGAACCCGCACACCTCGGCTCGCTCTTGCCTCGCATGATCGAGCCGAGCCGGCCACCGCGAGTCCGAATAGCTACCGCACGATGTGCCGGGAGTTCGAGTAACTAGCCGCCACGCAGTGGCCTGCACGAAGCTTCCGGCCCAGCGCAAGATGCTATCTGGTCCACCATTTTCTCATCGGCATGGATGGATGACTCGTACCACTCTGCCGAAGGCCCGAGCGCAGCCCCGCAGGGGCGTAGCGAATACCCTCCCTCTCTGCTCCACCACTACGCATGAGTGGAAGGCAGACCAAGGGGCAAATCAATTATTTAAGAGACTGTCTGACAATTTGAGGAAGACAAAATAGTGCTGATCCGATTCACAAACCAATAACACGATTCCAATCACCAATATACATGTAAAGTCGTTCGAATTCGCTAGGCAATAACATTCGGTTGTGAGCGATAAAATGCCGAACCTTCTCGATTTCGTCCATGCGCTGCCTGAGCCAATGTTGAGATGGGAGAACAACAAACAAATCCCAATTAGCAATCATTATTTGAGCAAGATCACCGAACTCAGCAAAAGCAAGCAGATCCGACTTTTCACCTTCAAGCCACGAGTCTTCCGTAGCCGATTCCCTCCGTTTCTTAGCATTCTTCCGTACAGTGGCCGGTAATTTTTCTTCCCATTTTTCGCCCTTTTTCTCTTGAAGTGACATCCGAACAAAATTCCTGACGTCATTTTCAAAGCAAAACAATACAGCATACAATCGCGGCATTTGAAGTGCATTATTTCAGAGATGAACAGAAAACGGAGCTAACGCTTCTCCTAAAAGGTGTTCCTCGGCCTCCCGAGCATCAGCACCAACTTGAATTCCGGCAGCCTGAAACTGTGCTGCGTCCGCTTCAAACATCAATCCACGCAACAAAATATCCCTTAGATCCTTACTTTGCAATGAGGTGCTCCTTTAACGCCTTAAAGATCGCATTAAACACTTCTACGTCCTTTGTCGGTGGCGGTTGGATCTGGATGTTATAACATAGTCCAGTGATTGGTATTGAAAATTGATTTTTAGATATATCTTCACCATCCGCCGCAGGAATTTCCGTTTCTTCAGTCTGTTTCTTTTTTGATTTGTACGCTTTTGGCGAAGTTTTCTTCAAATCGGCCATTTTTAATAATTCATAAAAGGTTCCTGTCATTAAAGAGGCGGTTTTATCACTCGCATTATGATAGCTCCTAAACTTCCCCTTAATGGCATTTTTATCAGCTTCAGTCGGGTTCTCCTTTATTAGAAAAACGTCCTCATAAGTCTTTCTCAGTGCCTGCCCCATCACTTCTTTAGACCGGGAATGATCTCGATATTCATGGTAAAGCGAAGTAGGCTTACCATCTGGTGAAAGAAAACCGATTGCTTTAAGTAGAGGAATAAAAGGGGAATTATATACTTAACTTCCTAAACTCGGTTCTGAAACTGTCTAGGGCTCGATTTGTGGTATGTCTCCACGAGGCCAGGAGGCCGACTGAATAAGGCCGTACCCTGAGTACGGTGTCCTCGTTCCGAAGCCCCACCCAATTCCCCAAATCATCTCCCAGAGCGGCAAAGGAAGTTAAGTATATAATTCCCGAAAAAAACTCTCCAACTCGGCCAACTGCAATCAAGTACATCTTCGTAAGTGCCATAATTCTCCATTCATTAGCATGGTTATCTGGTGAATGAATTATACAATACTTTTAATAGGAGGCATGTTCTGAATCGCACAACCAATGCACTTAGTCGCTTTTTCTCGATTATCTGATCGGCTCATCTCTGCATTGGAAACAGCGCCACTGCAAAATCGTCTACTGAGCATTCTCATACCATCAACCGGCCTACGGTTCCGTTTTATTTTATGTTGCAATGAAATTCATTCACAAACGTGAAAACAATTATCGTGATGCAGAAATCCATCGGAAGCCGTAGATTTTTGCCCGTCTTACTCGAATAACCAATCCGACGATGTAGGCTTATAATTTATGGAATCTCCGGAAAACCATCATCGAGAATTGGGTCCAGCTAGCCGCCACGCAGTGGCCCGCACGAAGTGCCTGATTGACTTCATTCAGGCATTCTTCGTATTGTGGGCAGAGGCGCTCGCGTGTATCACATGACCAGCGCCGAGCAAGGAACGGACTCCCATGTCGATGTTCGACAAACTGAAAGAGATCGAAGCGCGCTACGCCGAGCTCGGCGAGCAGCTCGCAAAGCCCGAGGTGCTGGCCGACAACGCGCAATATCAGAAGATCGCCAAGGCGCACAGTGATCTCGCCGATGTCGTGGATAAATACCGCGAGTGGCAGACGCTCGACAAGAACCTCTCCGAAGCCCGCGCCATGCTCCGGGATTCCGACGCCGAGCTGCGCGCCATGGCTCAGGAAGAGATCGCCTCATCGGAACCCAAACTGTCTGAAGTCGAAGCAGAGATGAAGATTCTGCTGCTACCCACCGATCCCAATGACGAGAGGAACGTCATCCTGGAAGTGCGCGCCGGAACGGGCGGCGACGAAGCCACTCTGTTCGCGGAAGAGATTTTCAGGATGTATGTCCGCTACGCCGAATCGCAAGGCTGGCGCGTCGATGTGCTTTCGAGCAGCGAGTCTTCGGT
Source organism: Terriglobia bacterium (assembly GCA_963662495.2). Classification (GTDB taxonomy): domain Bacteria; phylum Acidobacteriota; class Terriglobia; order 2-12-FULL-54-10; family 2-12-FULL-54-10; genus SHUM01. Next base: position 113,418 of record CAXVYQ010000011.1, on the reverse strand, counting down.
CGGCGGCTTGAAGGAAGTCATCGCCGTCATCGAAGGTCAGAAAGTCTACAGCCACCTCAAGTATGAAAGCGGCGTCCACCGCGTGCAGCGTGTCCCGCAGACCGAGCAGCAGGGCCGCGTCCACACCTCTGCCGTTACCGTCGCCATACTGCCGGAAGCCGATGAGGTGGACGTGAAGATCGACGCCAAGGAGATCCGCATCGACACCTTCTGCTCATCCGGGCCCGGCGGCCAGTCGGTCAACACCACCTACTCCGCCGTGCGCATCACGCACCTGCCCACCGGGCTGATTGTCTCCTGCCAGGACGAAAAGTCGCAGATCAAAAACCGTGCCAAGGCCATGCGCGTCCTGCGCAGCCGCCTGCTCGATCTGGAGCAGGAGAAGCAGCAGCAGGCCGTCGCCGCCGAGCGCAAGACCCTGGTCGGGTCCGGCGACCGGAGCGAAAAGATCCGGACCTACAACTTCCCCCAGAACCGCATGACCGATCACCGCATCGGACTCTCGCTGCACCAGCTCGACAGCATCATGGCTGGGCGCATCGATCCCATCATCGATGCTCTGAGCACGCACTTTCAGACCGAGCGTCTCAAGGGCGCCGAGGACGCCACCGCCGCCTGACCCCCGGTTTCCGGCATTCGCATGGCGTTCCCGTTCCATCGCCTCTTGCAATTTCACCGCCCCGCGGAATACATTCCTACTGACCATGCGACTCGGCGACGCACTCCGTCAGGGAACCGATCTGCTCTCAAAGGGCAGCGTCGCATCGCCGCGCCTGAACGCGGAAGTCCTGCTGATGCACGCCGCGAGCTGCGACCGCGCGCATTTTTTCGCTCACCCGGAACGCGAGCTGACCGAGAGCGAATGGGACCATTACGACCGCTATCTGAAAGAGCGGCTCAGGGGGAAACCGGCCCAGTACATCACCGGACATCAGGAATTCTGTGGTCTGGATTTCCTCGTCAACCCCTCCGTGCTGATTCCCCGCCCGGAGACCGAGCTGGTTGTGGAAACGGCGCTGCATCTGGCGCGGGAGATGTCTCACGAGAGATTGGATAGCGACGAGGATTCCGAATATTCGGTGGCCGATGTCGGCACCGGCTCCGGCTGCATTGCCGTGGCCCTGGCCACCGAACTTCCCCGCGCCCGCTTCGTCGCGGTGGACAATTCCCCCGCCGCTCTGGAGACGGCGCAGCGGAATGCCGCGCGGCACGAAGTCGATGCACGAATCAGCTTCAAGTCTGGAGATCTGCTTGAAGGAAATCATTCTACTAAGTTCATTCAATATGACTTAATTGCATCCAATCCACCGTATGTCTCCGACCGTGACAGGACTTCGCTGATGCCGGAGGTCTCGAAATTCGAGCCATCCTCGGCCGTCTTCGCTGGCCCTACGGGCCTGGAAACCTACGCGCGTCTGATCCCGCAGGCAGCAGCAGGCTTGCGATCCGGCGGATACCTCGTCCTCGAATTAGGCTATGATAGTCAGGAAGGGGTGCGCGATTTGCTTCACGCAACTCTTTGGGAATCTATCAGTTGGCACAAGGATCTGGCTGGGATCGTGCGCGTTGTGTCAGCCCGTCGCACGAACCGGAAAATTTGAAATTTCGATCATTCCGAGCATATGACCGCCTCAAGAAAACCCGTCCCTCCCGTCGCCTCTGATTCACCTGCATCCCCTGCCCGGCAGGCGGCGAATTCCGTTGCCAAGTCATTGCGCGTACACGGTTTTCAGGCATTTTTCGTCGGCGGCTGCGTCCGCGACATGGTCCGCGGGGTAGTCCCGAAGGACTATGACATCGCCACCGACGCCCTGCCCGAGCAAGTCCAGCAACTGTTTCCGCGCTCTCTCAGTGTGGGAGCGCAGTTCGGCGTCGTAGTCGTTCTGGTTGACGAGCAGCGCGTGGAGGTCGCAACGTTTCGCAGCGACGGGCTGTACAGTGACGGACGTCGCCCTGATGAAGTCTTCTACTCCACCGACCCAAAAGAAGATGTGCTGCGCCGCGACTTCACCGTGAACGGCCTGCTGCTGGACCCTGCCGATGGGAAGGTTCTGGACCATGTGGGTGGATTGAAAGATATGGAGCGGAAAGTGGTCCGGGCCATCGGCGAACCGTCAAAGCGGTTCCAGGAAGACCATCTCCGCATGGTGCGGGCCGTTCGCTTTTCCGCCACCCTCGGCTTCGAAATCGACCCGGCTACGTTCCAATCCATTCAGGAGCACGCCGGACTGATTCAAACCGTCAGCGGCGAACGCCTGCGCGATGAGGTAGCGCTCATCCTGACGAGCGGGCGGGCGCGGCGGGGAATGGAACTGCTGGACACCTCCGGGCTGCTCGAACCGATCCTGCCGGAGATCGCGGCGATGAAGGAAGTCGAGCAGCCGCCGGAGTTTCATCCGGAGGGCGATGTGTGGACACATACGCTGCTGATGCTGGAAGCTCTTCCGGGAAACTGCTCCTTGACTCTGGCTCTGGGCGTTCTGTTACACGATGTGGGGAAGCCCCCCACGTTTCGCGTCGCGCCGGAGAGGATTCGCTTTGATAATCACGTTTCGGTGGGAGCGCGGATGGGTGAGCAGATCTGCCGCAGACTGCGACTCTCCGTGGATGATACACGCCAGATCATTGCGCTGATCGAGAATCATCTGCGATTCATCGATGTCCCCAACATGCGGACCAGCACATTGAAGCGATTCATGCGGCTGGAGCGGTTCGAGGAACACATGGAGCTGCATCGGCTGGACTGCCTGTCGAGCCACCGCAATCTGGAGACCTACGATCTGGTTCGCCGGAAGCAGATGGAGTTTCCCGCCGGCGAGATCCGGCCCGCACGGCTCATCAACGGAACCGATCTGATCCGGTTGGGATATGAACCGGGACCCCGCATGGGAGAGATTTTGCACTCCGTGGAGGACGCGCAACTGGATGGGACACTCAGCTCCGCCGAAGATGCGCTCCACTATGTTCAGGAGCGCTATCCCCGGTGAACCCATCGCCACAGCAGAAGCACTCCGGCAAAGTCGCTCCCGATGCGGCGCGGCAACTCATGGAGTTTCGCAAATTACGGGATCGCGACACGCTGTGCGCCGAGGGGAATGAACTGTTCGCCGAAACCGCGGTGGATGATTTCTTCCGCCAGATCGATGCCACAGGCGACTATCCCGCCGACACGATCACGCTGCTGATTGAGATCGCCACGCTGGAAGATACGGAGCTCGCCGCGCCGGGGATGAAAGTTCTGTTCCCCCAATTGATCGAGCATCTGAGCGATTCGTTCGATCCCACTCTCAGCGCCATCTATGACCGGGTCTTTTCGCAGATCATCACAGAGGTTCGCAAGCTTCCCACCATGGCGGCCTTCGATGAGGCACTGAACCGATACGGGCTACCCGATCAGCAATCCCTGCTGGACCGCAGAAGTCGCCTGCCGCAGACCCCGCGCAAGCTGGAATCCAAGTCCCTCGCAGGGGTCAGGAAATTCCTGGTACTCTCCCGCGTTACGCTGGGCGCAGATGTGGCCGTCACGAGCCTGGTCCTTCAGAAACTGCGCCAGGCACTGCCGGAGGCCGAACGAATTCTGATCGGTCCCCGGAAGGCGGAGGAACTGTTTGGCGGCGACCCCTCACTCATCATCCGGCCCTTTCAGTACGGAGCCGATGGCGGATTGCTGGGCCGTCTAAATGACTGGTTGCTGTTGTTGGAGGTGGTGGCCCGGGAGACAAAGGGTCTGGCACTGGAGGAATTCCTCATCATCGACTCGGACTCGCGGCTCCTGCAACTGGGCATGTTGCCCGTGGTTCCCAGCAGGACGCCGGACGGCTCGGTAACGAATGAAACGCGATATTTATTCTTCGACAGCCGCGGGGCGGGCGGGAAATCGGAGGAAACCATCAGCCAGCTCACCCGGCAATGGCTGAACAGGGCCTTTGGCGACGGCGACAAACTGTGGCCGCAGGTATGGCTCCGCGAACCGGATCTGGCACTGGGCAAAAGACTGACCGCTCTCGTGCGGGGGAAGCAACGCAGGCCGGTCCTGGCCGTCAGCTTCGGCGTGGGAGGCAACGCGACCAAGCGGGTCGAGGACCCGTTTGAAGAAAAATCGTTGCTTGCATTGCTGGATGAGGGCTACGGCGTGGTGCTGGACCGGGGCTTTGGCGAAGAAGAAGAGGCGAGAGCCTCGAAGCTGGCCGCGAGAGCCAGCGAGAACGGGTACGGGGTCTTGTCCGTGGATGCGGAGTCCGCCCGGGAAACAATCGAAGCCAACGAAGCCGAGGAAGCCGAGGAAGCCGAGGCAACAATCGAAAAGGAAGCTGGCAAAGAAGTAGTTCGCGATCCACGGCTGATTACCTGGAAAGGCGGCATCGGCGCCTGGGCGGGAATCATTCGGGCTTCGGACCTGTTCGTGGGATATGACTCAGCGGGTCAGCACATCGCCGCCGCGCAGAGAACCGCGCTGGTGGATATCTTTACGGACCGGAACTCCGCGCTGTTCCGCAAACGCTGGAAGCCCACCGGGCCCGGTACTGTGCACCAGATTACGGTTGTCGAAGGCCAGCAGGAGGGCAAGCAGGAACTGATCCCGGCGCTACTGGCCCGGATCAAGGATTCCCTGCCACAATAGTTCGTGGACGCCGAGCCGGTTCGTCCAGAACCCTCCACGTTGATTGGTCCGGGACCCGCCACGACGGTTCGTCCGGGACCCGCCACGACGGTTCGTCCGGGACCGGCCCGCCGGTTCCTCCGAGAAAAGCAACGCTCTTACCGAACGGCGCCGCCTCTTATCCTATGGACCTGCAGTGCCGGGTTATTCTATGGTCCTGTTGTGCCGGGACCGGGCCTACCGCCGCGCTGTCCCCCGCCACCGAATCCGCCACGGCCACCGCCTGCAAAAGCCCCGCCGCGCCGATTCGCTCCGCCGAATCCCTCGAGCAGCCCGTACTGCATCAGGGAGCGCGCCTTGGGCGCCAGCTCCAGCGCTTCCTGAATCTTCTCGACGGTCTCGCGCTGACCCGAATCCAGCAGTGCCAGCGCCTCTTCACGGAAGTCTTGATTGTATTGTTCCATCTGCTGCTGGAGGCTTTCGATCTGCAGCGAAATGGAACCCACCATCACCGGGTCGGCTTCGCCACCCTTCAAATGATCCCTTCGCTCACTGTCCAGAGCTCGCATCTGATCGGTGATCTCTTCGCTCTGTTCCCGGAACTCAGTTCTCAAGTCATTCAACTCCGCCAGTTGCCGCTCGGTCAGATCCAGCACCTCCTGGATGCTTTCGGAGGACTGGCCGAAGCCGCCGCGGGGACCCTGCTGCGAAAGAACCGCAGTGGGCGCCAGCAGAAAAGCGCCGGCCATCAACGAAACCGTCCATTTGTTCCTAATGTTCATAGAATCCGCTCCTCGACGCCAAATCCGAACTCTGCCTTGCTGAGAGGTTAACCGGGGACTCCGGCGCATACCGCAACCTATATCACAACCCATACCACAACAGTTATACCTACTCTATAACCGTTAAACACCAGGACGGGGAGAAAGTTGCAGGCGACGAAGAATTTTTCAGCCGGCGTATTTGCGGTGAGGATACAAAGTCGCAGGGACGGAGGCGGGTCTAATCACCGTAACGCGCGAGAACGTAGCGGCCGACCTGCTCGTCAAAATCCTCGTATTTCAACCGCAGCACCGACCAGAGCGCCTGCTCCAGGCTCTCTCCCGCCCGCAGGGCTTCCAAAATCGATGGGAACATGTAATCCCCATACTGGTCGCGGATCATCTCGGCGGCCGCCAGCGAGACCGCATAGGCCACCCCGGCCTGCCGGCCGTTAAATCGCGTGTAAGAGCCTTCCAGTCCGGACATCTTCACCCGGGTTCCCGAGTAGACGCGCACGAGCATCGATCCGTAGCGGGAACTATCCTTGCCGCTCAGCATCTGCGCCAGTCCCTCGTTCAGCCAGGTGGGGCACCGCCCCTGGATGAACTGGTAGACGAACGAATGCACCATCTCGTGCTGGAGCACCTGGGCCAGATCAGGGGTCATGCTGGTCAGACCCTGCACCGGGACACGAATCTTGCCGTCATTGAGGGCGCCCGCCCAGGCCGGGGCGCGGGTGATATCGGCAAACTGCTGCGAGGAGTAGAGAATCACCTGCACCGGCTCGCGGGGGGTGAAGTGCAGGCTGATCTCCAGCTCGCGGAACTGGCGCTCCATGGTCTCCAGAATCTCCCGGCCGAATGCGGCGGGCGCCTGGGAGCCTTCCCAGCTCAGGACGAAGTTATAGCTTTCAGCCTGTTGCAGGTTGCTCTCCACCTGTGCCTCCTGCTCGGTCTGGCGGATCTGCCGGTCCAGCATGGGATCGGGCCGGATGGCCACGGATTGCTTCCAGTACCAGACCGCTTTCTCCGGCCCGTCGGCATAGTAGGCGGAATAACCGAGCATCTTCAGCACGTCGGGGGAGCCGGGGTCGGAGCCGTGCGCGGCGAGCAGATGGTTGTAAGACTCGTTGTATTGCCGGAGCGCAAGATCGATCTGCGCCGCCAGCATCAGAGCGTTGCGGTCGAGCGGCGAGATCCGCACGGCCTGCTCGGCATACCGGCTTGCCGAGGAAAAACGCTTTGCCTGGACTTCATAGGCAGATGCCAGCAGGTGAGCGTTCAGCGCGTTCTGGCGTTCGATATCGCCGTCGTGGGAGGAGCGCACAAGCGTATCGAGCAGCGCGTCGTTGACCTCGCCGTCCAGCAGGACGGCTGCGAAGTTGCCGGTCGGCAGGATCCACGGGGTAGCCAGCCGGGCCTTGCCCCCGGAGGACGCATCCGCCGAAGGCCGGGCGGGACGCCGGCGGGACGGCATGGCGCCGCCTTGCTCGATACGCTCCACCCGGGAGCTGGGAATGGTCACAGAACCGAACTGGCCTTCGTAGATGATCTTATTCCCCTCCTTACGAACCGATTCCACAAGAAGACGCCGGCCATTCTTAAAGATGATGGTGTCGGAGTGCACGATGGGGGTGGCGGTGAAAAGGAGGGCGAGCAGAATCAAGAGACGGCGGGAGGAGCGCTTCCAACCGTGGGCTGCTATTACACCCGGCCGGACTGCGAGTTGTGAGGCGGGATAGTTCATAGTCGGGCGCTCCCAAAAGTATTTTGCTTGAACACCAGTACAGAAAAGCAGTCCAGATACACCGGCCCTGATATTCCTCATCGGCCGTTGTCGGCGCGGCTTCAGCAGAATTGTGGGTTCAGCAGAACCGTCGGTTACCAGATTACGTCAGAGCCCGGCAATCGCGGTGCATGTTTTTCCGGAACGTGATGCAGAAAAGGTAATGGGAACGGAGGCTCCTGGGCTCAGTCTAAAACTCTCCGCCGTCCACGCTGGCCCACAGATACCAGGAGGCGATGGAGCGATAGGGCTTCCACTTGCCGCCGATACGCTCCAGGGCGCTGGCGGCCGGAGGGGTCTGGAACCCGTAAGCGCGCTGGACCGCTTTGCGGATTCCGAGATCGTCCAGGGGAAGAACGTCCGGCCTGCCGAGGGAGAAGATCAGAAACATCTCCGCGGTCCACCGGCCGATGCCCTTGACCTGTGTCAGGTGGCCGACGACCTGTTCGTCCGCAAGGCGCGAGATGCGGCGCAACGGGAACGAGCCGTCCAGCACGCGGGCGGAGAGGTCCCGGAGGTAGGAGATCTTCTGCCGCGACAGCCCGGCGGAACGCAGGGTTTCGTCCGGAGTCCGGAGGATCTCATCGGGACGGGGAAAGCGGCGGGGTGGGTAGAGAGTACGGAACCGGGCCAGGATCGCTCCGGCGGCCTTGCCGCTCAGCTGTTGATAGATGATGGCTTCCACCAGCGCGCGGAAGTAATGGCTGCGCCAGGTCATGCTGAGCTGACACGGACCCACCTGCTTGATGAGAGCGGCCATCGTCTGGTCGGCGCGGGCTAGTTCTCTCGTAGCTTGTTTCACGAAGCCGGCGGTACGAATGTTGCTTTTTGAATCGAAAATCACAGAGCAAAAGACCCAGCCATAGTTCGGCTATAGCTTTAAGATTCAATCTGCATATAACTTATATATAATCTCTTACGGTCCGATAGCAATGGTAACAGTGTTGCTCGTCTGGCCTTCGAAAGTGGTGATCTCGACCGAGACGGCATCGCCGAGAGGGGCTGTCCCCGGTATCCGCACATTGACCTGATACAACGCCACGAAGTCAGGGGCCAGGCCCGCGAATTCGACGATGGCAGGCTGGCCGCCAATCCGCACCGTCGGAAGATTTAACAGTTGCGGGATGCTCGTGCCGTTTGTGCCGGAGGTCAATCCGCTGGGAAGCGCGGGCGAAACGGGGCCGAGGCCGGAAGCGAAGATGACGATGACGTCGCTGGGCCGCGTGGGGCGGGCCGCGACTCCGGGGATGCTGCCGGCCGGAGCGGCCAAACTGGCGTCGGGATTCTGTATGGCCCCCTGCCCGGAGCCGGACTGGTTGATGGCGAACATACCCGGCGCGGTGGACGCCAGGGAGACCGCGAGGGAATTTCCGCCAGCCCTGGGTCCTGCCACAATTTGTAGCGTAACCTGCCCGCTGATTTCAAATGGGACCATCGCGGTGATCTGACCCGGAGAAACGAAGAAAAGCGGCGCATAGCGGTCGCCGATCCGTACGCTGACGCCAGCCAGCCGTGTGGGCAGCGGGACGGTGCCGGCAACGGCCAGTTCCGGGGCCAGATCGGTGCCGAAGATGGAGATAAACGCACCGGGTGCGAGCGTGACACCGAAGCTGGCGCCATCGCGCAGGGGCGTTGCGGCCTGGGGATTCACGGTAACGACCAAGCCACCGGGCTTGACAGTGGCGGATGTCGCGTTGCTCAGCAGCATATTGGATGGACCCACCGGCGCATCGGAGGCGATATCGACCGTCTGCATCCGGGCCATCGTGCCGCTCGTGAATGATATACCGGTCGTGGGTCCGACCGTATTGATCCCCGTGCCGCTGAAGCTGAACACGGTGTCGGTCGCATCGGTGGTTTCCGTGGCGATGACGTCGTACTGATTAGCGCGGGGCACAAAAAGTGATCTGGATGTGAATATAATGCTGTTGCCGGTGAGGATGCCGACGCTCCCCATGTTGATTTGGCTTGCCGGAGCGGGGGGAAGCTGCATGTTCGCCTGGGTGTTCTGCCCGGCAGTAACAGCAACCGTCGTGGGAGTGGCAAGACCACCCAGAAAGCTGGTGGGGAAATCGGTTCGGCCGCCGAAATAAAACGGGCCGGTGTCGGCAAGCTCAATAGGACCATCGAGCGGCTCTACGAGAAGGTTATAGCCGCCCGGAGGCAGTCCCGCGATGATATAGGTACCATCGGGAGCAGACAATTGCGAAGCAACCGGCACGCCGCTGGGTGAACTGATCGCAATGACGTGCGCCGCATGCACGTTGGCGCCATCGGAATCGGTGATCTGTCCGGCAATAGTTCCGGTGGAAGCCGCGAAGGTCGCGATGGGATAAAGGTTAGCAACCGTGATGGCATCGTCGCTGGCAATGGCGCGGTTCGCCACCCCGTTCGACGACTGAATTCCAGGATTCATGATCGAACTGCCCACGCCGCTATGAGCGAGCCCGAGCAGGTGGCCGATCTCGTGGACCGCGACGGCAACCAGGTCAATGGTGCCGGAAGAGCCAACGGGAGAGAAGGGACCGCTTCTGGCCTGGGGATCAAAAACAATATCTGCGTCGATAATCTGCCCGTTGGTGAAAAATAACGTGCTCGTTACGGCCAGCACGCCCGGAGGAGAATTGAAGGAAGTCGGCTGAAAACTCACCAGGTTGATCCCCTCGTTGGTCCCGTCCACTTCCGCTGTCAGCCCGCGGTCATCGAAAGTGATGGCGGCCCCGGAAAGCTGGGTCCACGCCCGGAAGGCATCCCGGACCGCACCGGCAATGACCAGCCGCTCCAGTTCACCGCTAAATCTCGGAACACCGTCCGGGTTGATCTTGAACGGGATGGGGGAGAAGGTCCACCGTGCAGGACTGCCATCGGGGGTCCTAATGTTCGTGCCCGCGTAGGAATTCGCGGAGAACTGTATCAGGAGAACGAAAGCGATCGGTGCGGTGAATGCCAGTTTTTTCGCTACCGGATATCTCATGATGCCCTCCTACTCACTCGCTCCGGCCTGTGTGGTTCGGGTGACGGAGAAGCGGATCTGGTTCATCAATTGGGGAAGCAGGAGGGCGGAGGACGACGCGACGGAGATGGGGTCGCGACCGAGCCGAGCGGGATGGGGCGAGCTGTCGTTTTGGCGCCGGTCTGCGGGTCGGTAACAATCTCCACAGCGCCCTGCTCGAAGGCGGTGACCTGATGGTGGCCTTTGGGACCCGTCCAGACAAATAAGAGAACTTCCTGCCCCACCTGGAAAACTGGAACGGAGGGGACATGGAGAATCATCCCGTCTTTCTCCCCGCCCGGTTCGCGCAGTTCGAACGCGGTCCCCAGATTTCCCTTCACGTATTCAGCCGGCTCCACGGTATAAACCGTATAGATCCAGCGGTGGTCCTCGTCCCACTCCGTGCGGACGGCCAGAACCTTTCCGTGAACGACGGCCTGGGAGGAGGCCGTCAGGTCATCCAGGAACATGGGGAGCATCGAAGTTGCATGGAGTGCCGACGCAATGAACAGCGCGATAAAACTCATTTGGAGCAGTCTCTTCATCGGGGTAACTCCTTTCCGTGTGCTATCGGTGGAGAACGGCAAAGACTGAAACGGGCCGGATCGGGCGACTGGTCACCGGCGCGGGGCACCTGTTCAAAAACTTGATCCTAGCATTGATCGCAGGCAACGCATCCGTTCGTGTTCCACATGCGTTCCAGATTGGAAACGGCCGGATCATCAGGGCTGGAATTCCAGGCCCCGGCGGGCGGCCCACTGTTGGGCGAGAGTCTCGGCCTCCGATATCTGCGCCTGTGTCATCCGCTCGCGCAGGATTCCCTTGCTGACCTCGGCGTTCTGGCGTGCGGTCTCATTCTCTGACAATCCGGTAATCAGAAACCACTTGTAGGCCAGGACCAGGTCCTGATCGGTTCCCTGCCCGCTCAGATAAAGATTCCCGAGAACGTACTGCGCCACGGGCGAGCCCTGCTCGGCGGCCATGCGATACCATTTGACGGCTTCCCCGTGATCCACATTGACGCCCTGCCCCTTGAGGTGGATGTCGGCCAGGATGAGCTGCGCCGGAAGGTACTGGCCTTCGGCGGCCATGGTGTACCAGCGCAGCGCCTGGGTCATATCATAGGAGACGCCCTTGCCTTCCATGTAGGCCAGGCCCAGGTTGAACTGCGCGTCCGGATATCCCTGCATGGCGGCGAGCCGGTACCACTTGAGTGCCTCCTGGTAATCGGGAGTGCCGGCGCGGCCCTGGTAGTAGAGCACGCCGAGATTGGTCTGGGCGCTCGGGTTGCCCGACTCCGCCATGGGCCTCCACTTTTCGATGGCGGTCTCCACGTCTCCCTGAGCGTATGCCTGCATTCCCTCCTCAAACTGGGACTCCTGAATATTCTGGCAGGAGGCCAGAAACAGAACGGAGGCGACCGCGATGATGGTTCTGAGAAACACGATTCCCGGCGCGGGAAATATCCGGCCGATCCTTTTCCGGAGCGGGACTGGGCTTTGGAAATCCATGCAGAACAATATACCGCAATCTCATCCGATCCCGAGCCACCCGGAACCGGAAACTGATTGCGGTTGCCGCCTGCGCCGGCGCCGGAGAAAGCCGGCTTGCGGCGGCTCTTGACTTGCCAAAGAGCTTACCCGTAGCATCAGGATTCACCGGTGCGGTGCAAATCTCCTCTGTGAGTCAAGCGGATGCAAGCCAATATGCAACCCCATATGCCGAGCGATGCTGAACCCGTTCAATGGCTGGAGCGGATCGTTCAGGCGAAGAAGGCGGAACTGGCCCGGGCGCAGGCGGCGGTGCCGCAGGCCACGCTCGAAAAGGCCATCGAACCCCGCGAGGCAGGCCGTTTCCGCCGCGCGCTGGAGCATCCCCGAGCCGGTTGCGCGGTCATCGCGGAGGTCAAGAAAGCCTCCCCGTCGAAGGGGGTCATCTGCCAGGACTTCGACCCGGTTCGGATCGCCTGGGGGTACGAAGCGGCAGGCGCTTCGGCGCTTTCCGTGCTGACGGACCGGGAGTTTTTTCGAGGGTCGCTCGAAGACCTGCAACAGATCAAAGCGGCTGTCTCGGTCCCGGTGTTGCGCAAGGACTTTACGCTTTCGGAATATCATCTCTACGAAGCAGCGGCAGCAGGCGCAGATGCAGTGCTCCTGATTGTGGCAATCCTGGAGGCCGGCGACATCCGGCGGTGGATCGAAAAGGCTCGTGAACTGGGCATGGATGCCTTGGTGGAGGTCCATACACGGGAGGAACTGGGGATCGCGATTGAGGCCGGGAGCGAGTTCATTGGGGTCAACAACCGGAACCTGAAAACATTCGAGGTATCATTTAACACTTCCCTGGAACTAATTGATATAATTTCAGATAATACGATAGCAATCAGCGAGAGCGGATTGCGCGCCGGAGAGGATCTGAGGAGGCTCCAGGTAGCCGGATACGACGGGTTTCTGATCGGGGAGCACTTCATGGTGCAAGCGGATCCGGGGGCCGGACTGGCGAAACTCATAAATGAATTCGAATCGGAAGAAGTCCGTTAATTTTACGACACGGGCCGGCTAACAGGACTGGTGGTTCTTGCTGATGACACGGGTGAAGATCTGCGGGGTGAGGCGGCCCGAGGATGCCCAGGTCGCAGTTGATGCCGGGGCCGATGCGATCGGGTTCAACTTCTGGAAGGGAACCGCCCGTTACGTGGCGCCCGACGATGCCGCGCAGATGATCCGGGAGATTCCCGAGAGCGTGCTGACGGTGGGAGTCTTCGTGGATGAGGAGCCGCAGCGGGTGCTGGAGATCGCCGCCGGGACAGGACTGCGGGCGATCCAGTTGCACGGCAGCGAGATGCCCGAGTACATGGAAAAGCTGATCGGGCCTTGCCGGTTGATCAAGGCGATCAAGGTAAAGCCGGGTTTCGACCCGCGTGAGCTGACCCGCTACCCGGCCGCCGACATCTTCCTGCTCGATGGATTCGAGCGAGGGATGGTGGGTGGGACCGGCAAGACCTTCGGCTGGTCCCTGGCCGTGCAGGCGAAGGCATTCGGCAAAGTACTGCTGGCCGGGGGGCTGAATCCGGAGAACGTCGGCGAGGCAATCCGCACGGTGGCGCCCTGGGGCGTGGACGTTGCCAGCGGCGTGGAGAGTGAGCCGGGAGTGAAAGACGCGCGATTGGTGCGGGAGTTTATACGCGCGGCAAGGGAGGCGGCGGCCGGGATCGCCAGGGCCGGAAACACGCCAGCGGGTTAGCCGGAAGCATGGAAGCGGGCTTAGGATGAGACGGCTGGCGCGAAACAGGTTCCCATCCGCAGTGAGTCGACCGAAAGTAGCCAACTTATGAGCAAGCCATCAGAAAAAAACACGGCGATGCCGCCCGCAGACGCAGGAGAACACGGGCGGTTCGGTGCCTTCGGCGGCCGTTATGCCCCCGAGTCGCTGATGCATCCGCTGGAGGAGCTGGAACAGGCCTACATCCAGGCCCGCTCGGACCCCGGGTTTCATCAGGAGCTGGACGATCTGCTGCGCCAGTACGCGGGCCGGCCCACGCCGCTCTACCACGCCAGGCGGCTCAGCGAGCATCTGGGCGGAGCGAAGATCTATCTGAAACGAGAAGACCTGCTGCACACCGGCGCGCACAAGATCAACAACTGCCTGGGACAGGTGCTGCTGGCGAAGCGCATGGGCAAGCCGCGCGTGATCGCCGAGACGGGCGCGGGCCAGCACGGCGTTGCGACGGCCACCGTGGCGGCGCTGATGAACCTCGAATGCCGCGTCTACATGGGCGAGCGGGATATGGAGCGGCAGCGGCTGAACGTCTTTCGGATGCGGCTACTGGGCGCGGAGGTGGTCCCTGTAACGGTCGGCAGCAAGACGCTGAAAGAGGCGATCAGCGAGACGATGCGCGACTGGGTGACGAATATCGACACGACCTATTACCTTTTGGGATCGGCGCTGGGACCGCACCCTTATCCGCTGCTGGTCCGCGATTTTCAGGCGGTGATCGGCAAAGAGTCGCGGCAGCAGATTCTGGCGGTCGAGGGCCGGCTGCCGGACCTGCTGATCGCCTGCGTCGGCGGTGGGAGCAATGCCATCGGGTTGTTCCATGAATTCATGAACGACGCCGAGGTGGCGATGGTAGGCGTGGAGGCCGGAGGAAGCGGCGCCCTGCTCGGCGAACATGCGGCGCGGTTCGTGGGTGGAAGTCCCGGCGTGCTGCACGGAGCCTACACCTACATCCTGCAGGATGAGATGGGGCAGATCGCCGAGACGCACTCGGTTTCCGCAGGCCTCGATTACGCCGCCGTGGGACCGGAACACGCCATGCTGCGCGAACTGGGCCGGGCCGAGTACACCAGCCGCACCGACACGGAAGCTTTGGAGGCCTGCCGGACACTGATCCGCCTGGAGGGAATCCTTCCGGCGCTGGAATCCTCACACGCCATTGCCGAGGTCATCCGGCGCGCTCCGCAGGAAAAGGGGCAGGTCTTCGTGGTGAACCTCTCCGGCAGGGGCGACAAGGACATCGAGATTCTGCAGAAGGAACTGAAGCTGTAACGGCGCGAGGACGGGAACGAGCGTATGGCAACGAGAATCGGGCATTGCTGGGAGCAGTTGAGCCGGCGTGGAGAAAAAGGGCTGATCGCGTTTACGATGGCCGGCGATCCGGACATGGAGCGGAGCCTGGAGCTGGTGCTGGCGATGGCCGAGGCCGGGGCGGACATCGTGGAGCTGGGCATCCCCTTCTCCGAGCCGATCATCGACGGGCCGGTGATCCAGCGGGCGGGCGCCAGAGCGTATGAACACGGCGCAGTTCTGCCGCGGGTGCTGGAGCTGGTGCGGGAGATTCGCCAGAAGAGCGAAGTGCCGTTGGTGTTGATGAGCTATCTGAACCCGATCCTGCGTTACGGCTTCGAGCGGTTCGCCAACGAGGCCGTCGCCAGCGGGGCCGATGGCGCGTTGATTACGGACCTGAGCGTGGAGGAGGCCGGCCCGTATGTGGACGAGATGCGCCGCAAAGGGCTGGACACGGTCTTTCTGGCGGCGCCTTCGAGCACCGAGGCGCGGCTGCGTCGGGTGGTCGAATATGCCACCGGGTTCGTCTATGCCATCACACGGATGGGAACGACCGGCGAACAGCAGAAATTATCCGACGACATCCTTCCGCTGATCAGCAAGCTGCGCGCATTGACGCGGACGCCGATCGCAGCAGGGATCGGCATCTCGCGGCCGGAACACCTGGCGCGGCTGGCGCCGGTGGCCGACGGCGTGGTGGTGGGAAGCGCGCTGGTGCGATGTCTGGGAGAAAATCTGGAGAATCCCGCCCCGGCGATGGCCGGGATGGTCCGGTGGCTGCGCGAGGGGTTTTCTTCCGCGCGGTCAGAGGATGAGCGCCCGGACCCGAGCCCGGCGGGTTAGTGGACAGGCCAGTGCCGGGCCGTCAACTCTGCGGTTTGATTGTGGCATAATGAGGGGCGCGGAACGGGGTGGCCCGATCAGCGAGCTTCTCCCGGAACTTCTTTTGGACGTAGCGGCCTTGGACAAGGCGGCTTGGGCGTGGCGAATGGACATAGCGGACTGGCGCAAGAAAATCGACGAACTGGACCGGGAGATGGTGCACCTGTTGAATGAGCGTGCCCGGTGCTCTCTGGAGATCGGGCAGATCAAGCGCACGGACGGCCTGCCGATTCAGGAGCCGCGGCGGGAGCGCGAGGTCTTCCAACAAGCGCTGGAGGCCAGCTCTGGCCCGCTGGAAGACGGCGCTCTGCAGCGCATATTCCAGCAGATCGTGGAAGAGTGCCGGGGCCTGCAACGGGAACTGTCCAACAAAAAGAACCACCGGGAGCCGGGGGAGGAATAATCCCGGCTGCTCCTACACCCCCTTGACCATTCCCTGGATGACGATGAGTGAAACAGGCGTAATAAAACAGATCACGATATGCGGCGTCGGACTGATCGGCGGCTCGCTGGGGCTGGCGCTGAAAAAGGCGGGCTTCCCCGGCAAAGTGATCGGACATGGAAGACCGGCAACGCTTGAGAAAGCCACCCGGGCCGGGGCGATCGATGCCGGATTTTCCGGCCTGGCCGAAGCCGTTGCAGCGGCGGATGTGATCTACCTCTCCACTCCGATTCTGCATATTCTGGAGACCATGGAAAAGCTTCCCGACCTGGTGAAGAAGGAAGCTCTGAT
Source organism: Terriglobia bacterium (assembly GCA_963662495.2). GTDB lineage: Bacteria > Acidobacteriota > Terriglobia > 2-12-FULL-54-10 > 2-12-FULL-54-10 > SHUM01. Next base: position 97,098 of record CAXVYQ010000011.1, on the reverse strand, counting down.
TACGGATGCGGGAAGCACCAAGGCGGTGATCACCACCAAGGGCGCGGGACTGTTTCCGAGCAAGCCATGGTTCGTGGGCGGCCATCCGATGGCCGGCAAGGAGACCACCGGCGTGGAGAGCGCCGACGCGGACCTGTTCCAGGGCGCCCGCTATGCGCTGACCCCCTATAGCCGCCATCATCTGGACCCGCCCGTGGCGCGGGAGTTCGTCGGCTGGCTGGACCGGATCGGGGCGCGGGTGATGATCCTGGACGCCGACGTGCATGACGAGATCGTTACCTGGACCAGTCATCTGCCGCAGATGGTTGCGACCGCGCTGGCCGTATCGGTCGAGGAAAACATACAGTTCCAGGAAGACCTGCAACTTTCCGCCGGAGGCCTCCGCGATGCCACGCGGCTGGCCGACAGCTCCTACCGTGTCTGGCGGGACATCGGCTTTACCAATTCCGACAATCTGGAGCGCAGCATGACGGCTTTCCTCCAGGTACTGGAACACCTGCGCGACAACCTGAAGACGCGGGAACTGGAAAACCTTTTCGAAAAGGGGAATGAATTGCGACGGCGATTACAGGTCCCTTCTCCTCCACCGGATGCCATAAGGGCGGCGCACGAAAAATAGACACTGGAAAACTGGGATGGATCGAGACTCGATCGTAATTGTGAGCCTGCACGGGCCGAAGGAGAAGGTCTGGGGCAGGGTCATCGCGCTGACGCCGACCGGAGTAACCGTTCAGGCGACGGACCTGAACGCGTTCAATGACTGGCTGCGCCAGGTGTTGGAACACCAGCCCACGGTCCTGCCGCTGAGCACGATCTTCTACCCGATGCACCGGATCGAGCGGATCGTGCTGGACGAGCCGGCTGGCGATATTCTGTCGATCGCGCAACAGTTTTCCGCGCGTGTGGGAGTCTCCCTGCTCGAATACCTCGGGATGCAACCGGAAGACTCCTGACCTTCCCGCATCTGCCTGACCGCACTATCCCGGTAACCCACCTGGTGGAAGACGTATCCTGTTTGCTCTGGTACCGTGCGAGTAGATTTTCCCACTGCGGGCAAGCGAGCGAGTGTATCTGCTAAATCACCATAGAAGAACGATTCATAAGGAAAAGCCATCCAGCCTGGGATATCTTTGCTGAGTGGGAGGGCAACATGATCACTCGGTTTGGTTGCACAGCGATTCTGAGTCTGCTTCTTGTTGGTAGCACCGGGTACTCCCAGAACTCGGCACTCTTTTCCGACACTACACAATCGTCCTCATCATTTATTTCATTCTCCGGCTCGTCCTCGGTCGATTCCAACTACAGCAAAGACACCCCACTGGGTACGCGTGCGGTACCCACCATCAACGCCGGCGGCGCGGTGAACGCCGCCACGTTTGGCGTCGGCGCTTTGGGCCTGGAGAGAGAGTTGAACAGCGCCCTGGCGCCCGGCGTGATCTTCTCCATCTTCGGTACGGGTATGACCGACGGCAGCACGGAACAAGCACAGTCGGTTCCCCTGCCCACGCAACTGGCGGGAGCGAGAGTGCTGGTCCAGGGAATTGCGGCGCCCTTGTTCTTTGCCTCTCCCCAGCAGATCAACGCACAGTTTCCCGTCGAGCTGCAAGGCATCACCAGCGCCACCATCCATATCGAAGTTACGACCGAAATGGGTACCGTCGTTGGCCCCTCCATCACTGTGGACGTGAATGAGTATTCGCCTGGAATCTTCACGCTGGATCAGAATGGGTCCGGACCAGGCGCAATTCTGCGTTCGAGCGATTTCAGCCTAATCTGCCCTCCGGGTCGGAACGACTGCGCGGAAAATCATGCCATCGGGGGTCAAGTGGTATCGATCTTCATGACCGGCCTGGGCCCCGTCGATGGTCCGTTTGCCAGCGGCGTGCCCGCCATAGCGGCGGCTCCCACGCTGACGACCCCGCTGGCCCGGATTGGTTACGAGCCTCCAGTGTTGTATTCAGGGCTGGCGCCGGGATTTGTGGGGCTCCACCAGGTCAATGTGCTCCTGCCCCTCCATATCTCCTCCGATGAGCAGTTCATCCGTATTAGCATGGGCGGAAGACCCCGCAGCAGGAACCCTTTCCCGACGAGCAACTATGCCTTCATAGCGATAAAAAAGCCGGACCGGATTCTCCATCCGGGCGGCGGGCCGGATGGGGGATTGATCAATTCTCTTGCAGTCGATCCCACCAACTCCGCCATCATCTATGCCGCCACCGATTCCGGAGGTGTCTTCAAGTCGGTGGATGGCGGTGATAGCTGGAATGCCGCCAATTCCGGCCTCACCGACCCAAACGTCGATGTCCTTGCCATCGCGCCATCCAGTCCTGAAACGATCTACGCCGGAACCGACGGGGGCGGCGTCTTCAAGAGCGTTAACGGCGGACAGGATTGGGTTCCCATCAATGACGATCTCAGCTGGCGGCACATCCATGCGCTCGCCGTTCATCCCGATGACCCGGCGATTCTCTATGCCGGAGGCACCTATCTCTACAAAGGCGGTCCCTCGTGGGAAAGGATTGAATGCTGGCCCAATCCCGGCTCCGGCCCCCTGCCTCGATGTGTGAATATTCGCTCCTTGGCGATCGATCCTACGAACCCCGACAATATCTACGTTGGCACGGATGGTGATGGGGTCATCCTCAGCAAGGACGGGGGAGAAACCTGGCAGTTTCCTGGTCCGGGTACCGACTTCGCCAGTTCGGGTACTGTCAGTTCGCTGGTTTTTGATCCCACCAACCCCTCCGTGCTCTATGCAACCAGCTTTACCAGAGTCGTGAAGTCATCTGATGGAGGCAGAACCTGGACTGGCACCTCCTGTGTCGGACAGGGTAGCAATGGAGCTTGTTACGATTTGCTGACGTCAGTAGCGATCGACCCGAACAATCCATCCACGCTCTACGCTGGCACAATTAGAGCGGGCGTCGCTAAGAGCACAGATGGCGGCCAAAGCTGGACTTTGATGAACGCCGGCATCTCGGAGGCCCATCCACCTGGTCACATCCTCTCGCTGGCCGTCAGTTCGGCTGACTCGAACTCCGTTCTTGCCGGAACCTTTGGAGCCGGCGTCATGAAGTCGGTGAACTCTGGGGCGAGCTGGTCGCGTTCCTCTTCCGGGCTGACCGCGTCCTGGGTTCAGGGGCTCGCCGTTGATCCCAGTAACCCATCGCACCTCTTTGCAGGTGTCTATCGCGGCGGCGTCATCCAAACCAACAACAGCGGGCAAAGCTGGGACGCCGTCAGCAACGCTTATCCGGTGGAAAATGAGTACGGGTTCACTGCGCTCTATGACCTTTCGTCCCTGCTGATCGACCCGACCAATCCCAGCAACATCTTTGCTGGAGGCGCCAGCGCATTTTCATTCCTGAAGAGCACCGACACAGGCCAGAATTGGGCCCTGGTCCATGAATATCTCAGTCAGCCGATGGCCATCGATCCGTCCAACCCGGACGTTCTTTGACGCCTATTATTTTGGATCGTTGTCGAAGTCTACGGATGGGGGTGAAACCTGGCTCCCCATCGAAGCCGGACTTCCGAGCCCGACACCATCGGACATTCATTGGCCGTTTATCATTAACGAGCTTGCCATCGATCCCCTGAACACCTCGACGCTTTTCGTGGCCACGACCAACGGAATCTTCAAAACCATCGATGCCGGGCAGCTCTGGTCTCCCGCCGACGCCGACCTGCCCGATGCACAGTATTATGGCCTTGCGATCAATCCTGTCAATCCGGCCACTGTCTATGTCAGTTCATGGGGGCTGGGGGTTTACAAGACCATGGACGGAGGGATGAACTGGTCCTACTCGGGCTTGATCGCCTATTCTCTCGGCAGCCTGGCAATCGATCCGGAAGATCCCGCGAATATCTACGTCGGAACGAATTTGGCGGGAATTTTCCGAAGCACCAACGGGGGACAGACCTGGAGTTCCTCCGGTTTTCCGACCGTGCCTGTCTCGAGATTGGTGATCGACCCCCTCAACCCATCCATCATCTACGCCACGACATGGGGTGGGGGCGTCTTCAAAAGTACGGATCGAGCGGTGAGCTGGCAACCCACCGGCACGGGCCCATAACGCGTACTCGCGGTAAAGAAATTTTCAAAACAACCCACGGAAAACACTGCACATAACTCTGACTTTTCCTGTATTCCGAACCATCCGCACTTACCCGAATTCATGGAATCGATCCCCGATAACCCCTGGCCATCGTCTCCTCCTTGTGTCTTGCTAAGCGAAGGGATCAGCGGCCAACCCTTACTCGGCCCTTCACAAGAATCTGATATTCTTGCATCAGGCCCTGTGTAACGGGTAGCGTTGCCCTTATGCTGACACCTGAAAAACTATCGTCGCTGCCAGCCCAGCCGGGCGTCTACCAGTTCAGGAACGCCGTCGGCCAGGTCATCTACGTCGGCAAGGCCAAGAACCTGCGCAGCCGTGTTCGTTCCTATTTTCTGGAGACTCGGATCGCCGAGGCCAAGACCGATACGCTGGTGCGGGAGGCCGTGGACGTCAGCACGATCGTGGTGGACAACGAACGCGAGGCGCTGGCGCTCGAAAACAACTTCATCAAGCAATTCCAGCCGCGCTACAACATACTGCTGCGGGACGACAAGACATATCCCTACATCAAGCTCACGGCGGGCGAAAAGTATCCGCGAGTTTATGTCACGCGACGGCTGAAGAAAGACGGCTCGATCTATTTCGGTCCGTTTTTTCCGGGAGGTCTGGCCCACCGGATCGCGCACTTCATCCATCGCACATTTCAGGTGCCCTCCTGCAAGGTGGACCTGAGCCGCTCGCACCGCCGGCCCTGCCTGCAGCACTATATCCATCGCTGCCTGGGCCCCTGCGTGACGGGGTTGACTACCGACGAACGCTACGCCGAAGCGATCCGAGGCGTGAAACTCTTTCTGGAGGCGCGCCACGGCGATCTGATCCGGGAGCTACGGAACCGGATGGAGGTGGCCTCCGCGCACGAGCGATACGAGGAGGCGGCGGCCTGCCGCGACCTGATCCGGACCGTCGAGGACGTAGAGGAGCGGCAGAAGATGGCGGCGGCCTCGGGCGAGGAGATCGACATCTTCGGCTTCCACCGGGAAGGCCCGCTGATGGCCTTGAACGTCTTCCATACACGGGGAGGACGGGTGCTGGACCGCAGGGAGTTCTTCTGGGAAAACCTGGAGGATTTCGAGGAGAGCGAATTCTTCTCCTCCCTCATCAAGCAACTCTATCTCGAACAACGCTACATCCCTGCGCTGCTGCACGTTCCCGTGGACTTTGAGGACCGGGAACTGCTGGAGGAGCTGTTATCGGAAAAACGAGGCAGGAAAGTCGAGATTCTGACGCCGCAGCGAGGTCCGAAGCGGGCACTGATGGATCTGGCCGCCCGCAACGCCGCGCTCTCGTTCGAGCAGCGATTCCGGGTCCTGCACCCCTCGGCGAAGACCATTCAGGAGGCGTTGCAGGAGGCTCTGGGGCTTCACGAGAGACCCGCAAGGATCGAATGTTTCGATATTTCCCACATCCAGGGCTCCGATACGGTGGCGTCCATGGTGGTGTGGGAAAAAGGGAAGATGCGCAAGTCCGACTACAGGAAGTTCATCATCCGGACAGTGGAGGGCATCGACGATTTCGCGTCTATGCGCGAGGTGGTCGGGCGCAGATACCGCCGGCTGCAGGAGGAAAAGACTCCGCTGCCGGGGCTGGTTCTGATCGACGGAGGCATGGGCCAGTTGCACGCCGCGGCGGATGCGCTGGAGGAGCTGGGAATCATCAACCAGCCGCTGGCGAGCATCGCGAAGAGAGAAGAGTTACTGTATGTACTGGGTCAGGAATCGGAACCCATCCGTCTGGACAACCATTCCCCCGTGCTGCACCTTATCCAGCAGATCCGGGATGAATCGCACAGGTTCGCCGTGAGATTTCACCGGCAAAAAAGGGATAGCAGCCGATTGCGTTCCGAATTACTGGACATACCGGGCATCGGAGAGAAGACGGCAAAGCGGCTGCTGGAACATTTCGGAAGCCTGGAAGCGATCCGCACGGCGGGCAAGGACCGGCTGGGCGAGGTGCTGAACCGGCGGCAGGCCAGCGCGGTTCAGGACTATCTGCGGGCGGAATCATCGGCGTCGCGGTAACGATTTCACGAGCGGGATGCGGGAAGCATCCGCCGGTGGAAGATAGCCCGCCAGACATTGCACGATGCATGGTACGAGACATTGCGCCATTGAAGGGGTGGGATCAAACAGGATTCGGGAGCATGGGAGCAGCGAGGAAACAACGTCCGGACCGCGGGCGGCACCGAAGGTTCGCGGGTTGCTATTCCCTTGACTTGACTCGAAACAGGGACCTAAAATACAGGAAGTAAACTTAGCGGAACAGGAAATGTGAGGCAAATCTATGCCTAGTTTCTTTAAAAGAACTCTCCAGGTCTTTTTGGGGATGGCTTTTCTATCATTCCCAAACATGATCCAAGCTCAGGAACTTCAGCAGCAGCCAGATGATCTGGTGGGCCAGAGCGCGGCTCCCGGCGTTACCGACAGAGAGCGCGAGAGGCGCGAGGAATCGCTGCGCAAGGAGCTGGAAGGCGCCTTTGAACGGTGGATTAAAGAGGACGTTACCTACATCATCACCGATGAGGAGCGTAACGTTTTTGACAGCCTGTCCAATGATGAGGAGCGCGAACAGTTCATCGAGCAGTTCTGGCTGCGGCGGAATCCAGACCCCGAATCGCTTGCCAACGATTACAAGGAAGAGCATTACCGGCGCATTGCCTACGCGAACCAGCATTTCCCCAGCGGAATTCCCGGATGGAAAACCGATCGCGGGCGCATGTACATCATGTTCGGACCAGCGGATGAGATCGAATCGCATCCGACGGGCGGCCATTACGAGCGGCCCTATCAGGAAGGCGGCGGATCCACGTCGACATTTCCCTTTGAGGTCTGGCGGTACCGTTACATCGAGGGTGTGGGGCAGGAAGTGGAACTGGAGTTCGTGGACCCGACCATGACGGGTGAATACCGGTTCACGATCGATCCGTCGGAAAAGGACGCGCTGCTCTACGTGCCGGGCGCGGGATTGAGCGAGATGGAAGCGCTGGGCCTGTCCAGCAAGGTCGACCGCTTTACGCGGACCGACGGAACCAGGATGCCGAAGCGGTTCATCGACTCCAGTCCCGGCGCCGGATATGCGACCAGCACACGTTATGGCTCGCAATTCGACCGGCTCGCGTTGATGGCGAATATCAACCGCCCGCCCGTGATCAAGTTCAAGGACCTGGAAGAGGCCATTTCGACGAACATCCGCTTCAACCTGCTTCCCTTCCAGGTGCGGACCGATTTCATCAAGGTAACGGACTCGACCGTGCTGTCGGCGCTGACGCTAGCGGTGGAAAACAAGGACCTGGCGTTCGAGAACACCAGCGGAGTGCAGCGCGCCGTAGTGAATATCTATGGCCGCATCACAACCCTGACGCGGCGGGTGGTGCAGACCTTTGAGGACACCATCGCCCTGGATGTGCCGGAATCGCTGCTGGAACAGTCGCTCGAAAATAAATCAGTGTACTGGAAATCGATTCCCCTGCGGCCCGGCCTGTACCGTCTGAGCCTGGCGCTGAAGGACGTCAACAGCGGCAACGTGGGCACGATGGAATTGCGGATGAAAGTTCCGGCATTCGAGGAAGGCCAACTGGCCACTAGTTCTCTGATTCTGGCGGACCAGTTGGAAAAGGTTTCCACCAAGCGGATCGGCGTGGGGCAGTTCGTCATCGGGGATTCCAAGGTTCGGCCCTCGGTCGGGGATTCGTTTGAGCGGGACCAGCGTCTGGGTGTTTACATGCAGGTATATAACCTGAGACCCGGGCCGGGCGGCGTGAAGCCGGATGCCACGATCGGGTACGCCCTGTTGAAAAACGATGAAACAATTTTTGAGACAACAGAAGAGGCCGCCGATATTCCGGATGCATCGCCCAGCCAGGTAAATATTGAAAAGCTGATGCCGCTGGACTCGCTGGAACCAGGAGCCTACAAGCTCCAAGTCACGATCACAGACAAGATGGCGAATCGGACCCTGACGGAAACCGCTGATTTCACCGTAAACGAATAGAACGCGGGGAAAGGCTGGTCAATGATGGTACTGAGAAACGGTCGCGGAGGTTTCCTGCTGGCGCTGATTCTGGGGTTCGCCGCCGGGGCACCGGTCTCTGCCGGTGAAAAGCCGGCCGGTGGAGAAAAACTGGGATCCATCTTTGGTCGCATCACCGATCGAAGCGGCTCGCCGCAGGCCGGTGTAACGGTTACGATTTCTGGTAAAGACGGCACATCGATCTCCAAACTCAAAACCTCCCGCGACGGGCGTTACTCGGCCAAGCAGATTTTACCGGGCGAATACACCGCGCAGGCCCTCCGGCCCACTTTCCTTCCTTTCCTGAAAACTTCGATCACCGTGCAGCCGGGCGCCGCCATCCTGCTGGATATCAGCCTTTTCAGCCTTTCCGAGTCGATCGAGCTATCCATCCCCGATGATTTCGAAGCCGCCACCAGCGATTGGAAATGGGTGCTCAGGAGCAGCTATCCCCCCCGTCCGATCCTGCGATTCACCGATCCGAAGGATAACAAAAACCAGCGCGTCCCGCAGGACCTCCGGGAACGGGCCTTGCGCGGAACACTTCAGATTGCGGCCGGAAATGAGCAGGAGGGGTTCAGCAATGAACCCGGATTGCGGACGAATTTCGACATTGCCTACGATTTGCATGGCGGACAGTCCGTCGGCCTCGCCGGTTCCGCCGGCTGGCAGAGAGGAACCCCGGCCGCAAGTTTCCGGACGGCCTGGACACGCCAGGATGCTCTGGGCACCAGCACCAACCTGACGGCAACTGTGCGGCAACTGTTCCTTCCCGCGGAGTTCTGGTCCCCCGGCGCGACTTCCGCCCAATTCACCCACGACCGTGCGCAGTCCGTCACGATCGGATATGAACAGGACCGGCGAATCTCCGAATTCCTGCAGGTACAGGCCGGAGGACTGCTCGAAGCCATGTCCTTCGCGGGACACGTCCGGCGCTGGACTCCCTATGGACGCGTTACCTTTACTCCGGACTCGAACCGGCAATTCACGGTCGCCTATACCACGGTGAGTCCGCGAATCATGCCATCGGATGGGGATTCCAGCAAGCAGGGCTTCGAACAACCGCTCAGCTTCCCACAGGTGAGCGCCGCCGCGGATGGAACGACAGTTCTCGAAAGAGGGCGGCACGTGGAGACCGGATGGGAACAGAAGATCGGGTCCAGAATTCACTATCAAGCGGCTGCCTTTTACGATTCCCTCTCCGATGCCGCCCTTTCGCTGGCACTGGAAACCACGGATGGTTCTCTGTCCGGACTGTTGCGGGACCCGTTTTCCAACCGCTACTTTTCCAGCGGCGGAGGTTACCAGTCGTTGGGCGCACGGGTGGCCGTGGCCGTTCACGTTACCGGAGACCTGGATCTGATCGCCGGCTACAGCTATGCGGGAATGATGGAGAGCACCGCCGAGGAGATCGCGCTGCAGAGCATGGCGGCCGTGCGAAACCTGGTCCAGACCGGACGGGATCACTCCTTTACCATGAAGATGAAATCATCCATGCCCGCGAGCAGGACCCGCGTGATCGCCTCCTATCGTTGGATTCCGTCGGAAACCCTGGTGGTTTCCGACCCGTATAACAGAGGAGTCGCGCAGTCGGAGCCCTATTTGAACGTCTTTTTCCTGCAACCCCTCCCCTCCCCCGAAATTCTGCCCGGGCAATTTGAAGCTGTCGCCGATTTTACCAATCTCCTCGCACAGGGGTATGTACCGGTACAGACGGTCCATGGCAGCGCGGGGTACATTCTCCCCACAGCCCGTTCTTTTCGAGGTGGATTCAATTTTATCTTCTGAGTCAGCCGAATCGAATCCCCCAAGTTTTTCTATTGTTCCAGGCCATGGCTACAGTATTTCGTAGCCAAAATACCGAAATTCATAGATTGGAGATGCGGGCCTGATACTCCGTCTATAACTTATTGAATTTATTGCAGTAATAATCCTATAAGGCAATTCCGCATTGGCATACGAAATGCATATGTATTTGTCAGGTCAACTGCGTATCAGCGGGGAGGAAAGGGATTTGTGAACAGAACGGGGCCACATTCCAGAATCCTCCTGCTGTTTGCATTCGGTGTGGTTGTATTGGTGATCGCGGCAGTTCACCAGCTGGGAGGCCGCGATCACCATCTCCCGGACGACGGCGTATTTTGGATCGAGTCTCCTCTTGGACTGCTGGCCAGAGAAGTTCGTCCGGACAGTCCCGCCACCCGGGCCGGGATACGGCCGGGGGATCTGCTGCTGGGCATCAATCAGCGTCCGGTTGAGAACGCGATTGAAATTACCCAGGAGTTGCACGAGACGGGCATTGGGTCGCCGGCCGGTTATCTGATCGTTCGCGAGGGAGTTCCTCTCCAGCTGGAATTGACAGTGGGCGCCGAGCCATCTCCGAGGGCCCTGAAGAGCTTTCTTCAACTGATCGGAGGGCTTTATCTCCTGCTGGGAGTTTTTGTCTTGTGGCGACGGCCCTGGGCAGCCCGGTCCGCACATTTTTATCTCTATTGCCTGGCTTCTTTCGTCCTGTTTGCATTCTCTTTTACCGGGCAGCTCAATACGCTGGATTGGACCGTCTATTGGTTCAGCGTGGCCGCTCTGTTGCTGCAACCGGCTTTGTTCGCGCATTTCTGCCTGACATTCCTTGAACGTGGCCTTGACCGTGACCTAGACCGCGAGAGAACATCTCCGGAAGACCGGGGTTTCGGCGGCAGTCTGCGCTGGACGATCTATGGAACCGCCCTTCTGATTGGTCTTGTTCACGTGTCATCGGCGTTCGGGGTCCTTCGAACATCCGAGCCACTGATGGAGCTTCGCTGGTGGCTCGACCGGATCGAACTGGGGTATCTGGTGTGCATGTACCTTCTGGGAATCATGCTGCTGGCTGCGGCATATCGCAAGGAGGCGTCGCGTCTGATCTCCAAGCAGATTGCATGGATGCTCGGCAGTGCGGCGCTGGCCCTGATTCCCTTCTGCGCGGTATACGGGATTCCCTTCATGCTGGGCCGGACCCCGAGTCCGTGGATGGAGATGTCGGCGGTAACCCTCGTTTTTCTGCCCAGCGGGATTGCGTTCGCGATGGTGCAACACCGGTTGCTGGATATCGAGGTGGCGCTGGGCCGTGGCATCGCCTATACGGGAGCGACCAGCCTGCTGGTGGGCGGGTACCTGGGCGTGGCCGCTTTGGGAGGAGACTGGTTCCGCAAGAGCTTTCCGGATGCGGGAACGATCGGACTCGTGGCGGCCGTGATTGCCACCGGACTCCTGTTTCAGCCCTTGCAGAAATGGATCCAGTCGAGACTGGACTGGTATTTTCTGCGGCATCGTTATGACTACCGGGAAACACTGCTCCGTCTGGGCCGGCAGATTGGAGAGGATACCAGCCGAGCCGGCATGATCGATTCGGTGCTGACGCAACTCACACAGGCCCTCGATGTGGAACGCGCCGCGGTCCTGACCCCGGCAACGCCAGATGGCGCAGCGTTCACGGTGGCTGGCTCAACCGGCATTTCAGTGCCCGCGTCCATCCAGGCCTCTATAGCAGCGTCCGTGGACGCCGGCTTCCTCGCAACGCTTCGCGAACCCAAGCCCTACGGATCCCGCACGCGGAACTGGCTGCTCTTCCCGGTACTGGATTCCCCGGCTGCCCTGGACTACGGGATGGAGCAGGAACTGGGGATTCAGGCATACAGGAACGAAGGCTGGAAGGCGGCGCTCCAGGCGCTTCAGCTCCACTATTACTTTCCCTGCTACGCTCAGAACCGGCTGGTGGCTGTACTGGGTCTGGGCAAGACGGTGGGAGGCGAGCTTCTCTCGGATGAAGACGCCTCGTTGATCGAAACCCTGGCCGGACAACTGGGACTGGCGCTGGAGAGCCTGGAACTGCTGGAGTCCCTTTCGGCAAAAGCGCGGCAGTTCGAGGATCTGCAACAGTTCAGCGAAAACATTCTGGAGTCCATCAACGTTGGACTGCTGGCCGTGGATTTGGAGGACCGCATCGAAGCGGTCAACTCTCCTCTGGAATTGATGGTCCCGGCTCCCTTCCGTCAGGCCAAGGGGAAACTGTTGTCAGAGATCCTTCCGCCGGATCTGCAGCAGGAGTTTGATCGGAGCCGGGCAGATGCGGGAATCCATCACATCTACCGTTACCGGGCGCAGATGGGCAACGGCGAAGAAAAAATCCTGAATATTACCATCGCCCCGCTGCTTTCGAAGAACTGCGACTGGATCGGCCGGTTGATTGTTTTCGATGATGTTACCGACCGTGTAATGCTGGAAACACAACTAGCGCAATCGGAAAAACTCTCCTCCGTCGGACTGCTGGCCGCCGGGGTAGCGCACGAAGTCAACACCCCGTTGACGGTGATCTCCTCGCAGGCGCAGATGCTCGCGAAGCAGCTTCCTCCCGAAGATAAGATCGCAACGATTGTGGATAAGATTATCGGCCAGACTTTCCGGGCTTCCGAGATTGTCAACTCTCTGTTGAACTTCTCCCGGACCAGGGGAGCCGAGTCCTCCCCGGTCAACATCAATCAGATCGCGTCGGAAACCTTACTGCTGCTGGACCATCAATTCAAAACATCGCGGATTGAGGTGGAGACCCATCTGGACCCGGACCTGGCACTCATGAACGGGAATACAGGCAAACTGCAACAGGTCCTCCTCAATATTCTGCTGAACGCGAAGGACGCCATGCCCGACGGCGGACGCCTGCGCATCACGAGTTGGACAGAGGATTCCACGGTGCGGCTGGAGATCCAGGATAACGGGGTGGGCATATCTCCTGAAAATCTGCCGAGAATCTACGATCCCTTCTTCACGACCAAGGATCCCGGGCGCGGGACCGGTCTGGGCCTGGCCGTCTCCTACGGGATCATCCACGAACATTCCGGAACCATCCAGACGGAAAGCACGCCGGGGATGGGAACAAGTTTTTCACTGCGGTTCCCCATGGTAAGGAAGCCGGTCCATGCCTGACACAAAGGGTTCGTTGCTGGTAATCGACGACGAACCCGAGATCCGGGAAACACTCCAGTCGCTGCTTCTCACAGAAGGTTATTCGGTGGAGAGCGCCGCCAGTGGCGAAGAGGGATTGCAGCGGGCCGCGGAAAAACCCGTCGACCTGATCCTGCTGGATGCGGCTCTCCCGGACCAGGCGGGCCTGGAGGTCCTGCGCCGGATCCGCTCCTCGGACCCGGCCGTCGCCGTCGTCATGATCACGGCGTATGGATCGGTGGAAAAGGCAGTGGAAGCCATCCGGCTCGGCGCCAATAACTACATTACAAAACCCTGGAACAATGAACGGCTTCTGGCCGAAATCAAATCGCTGATCCGGCAGCAGCGGCTGACGGAAGAAAATCGCGAACTGCGCCGCACCTTGAAGCAACGGTACAGTTTCGCGGAGATCATCGGAAAAAGCGATGCGATGCAGAAAGTATTGGAACTGGTTTCGCAGGTGTCATCCACGCGGGCCACAGTGTTGGTCCAGGGCGAGAGCGGAACCGGGAAGGAGCTGATCGCCAAGGCCATTCACGCGAACAGCCCGCGCGCCGATTTCCTCTTTGTCCCTGTAACCACTGGCAGCCTGCCGAAGGACCTTTTGGAGAGCACATTGTTCGGGCATGTACGCGGCGCGTTTACGAGCGCGGTTTTCTCCAAGAAAGGTTTGTTCGAAGTAGCTGACAAGGGAACGATTTTTTTCGACGAAATCGGGACGGTCGGTCTGGAGACGCAGGCAAAGCTCCTGCGGGTTTTACAGGAACGCGAATTCATGGCGCTCGGCAGCACGGATACCGTCAAGGTGGACGTTCGCGTTCTGGCAGCGACCAATGCCGATCTTTCCAGGCTGGTCCAGGAGGGAACCTTTCGAGAAGACCTCTATTACCGGCTTAACGTGATCGCCATCCATCTTCCCACCCTCCGGGAACGCAAGGAAGACATTCCACTGCTGGCCGAGCATTTCTTCAATAAATTCTGCAAGGAAAATGACAAGCCGTTGCGCTATTTCTCCCCTGCCGCGTATCGGATTTTGCTGGATTATGAATGGCCCGGCAATGTGCGTGAACTGGAGAACGCCGTGGAGCGCGCCGTGATCCTCTCGTCTGAGCCCGAGGTCGGACCGGAACTTCTTCCCGAAAATATCCTGCGGACGGGTAAGAGGCTCTGGCGGTTATTGCCAACGCTGAACGGGCATCCAAACGCTTCTTTATTCGAGATTATGGATGAATGTGAGCGGCGCCTGATCAGCGACATGCTGGAAAGAACGAACGGGAATCAAACCGAGGCTGCCGAACGGTTCCAGACCCCGCTGTCCACCTTGAATCAGAAGATCAAACGGCTCAATATCGAAGTCCGGAAACGGCGCGAACCATCGTAGTCCCAGCGAATGCCACGGCCGGAAAATACTCCCCAACAACATCCATCTCAGGAGCGCAGGCGGTACCGCTGAATCTTCCCCGTCGCGGTCTTCGGAAGATCCTCCACATACTCAAACCACCGCGGAACCTTGTAGCCAGCAAGTTTCTTCCGGAGGAAATTCCTTAATTCGTCTTCTGTAGGTGGGGAGGAGGAATTCTTCAACACAATATAGGCCTTGGGCTTGATGAGCTCGTCGCTGTCTTCCCGCCCCACAACGGCGGCCTCCAGTACCGCGGGATGAACGATCAGCGCATTCTCCACCTCCACCGGAGAGACCCACTGCCCGGAACACCGCATCATATCATCCGTCCGGCCGGCGTAGTGGAAGTAGCCATTCTCATCAATCATGTACTTATCGCCGGTAACGAGCCACTCACCGAGCATGGTTTGCTTTGACTTGTCATGCTTTCGCCAGTAGAAAGCCGCCGCGCTGTCTCCTTTCACCCACAAATTCCCAATTTCGCTATGCGGCAGGGAATCCCCATTATCGTCCACGATCCGGGCCTCGTAGCCGGGCACCAGCTTTCCGCTGCTTCCCGGATGGATATCGTCCTTGCGGTTCGAGATGAAGATGTGCAGCATCTCGGTGGAGCCGATCCCATCCAGAATGCTCACGCCGAACTCGTCCTTGAAACGGTGGAAGATCTCCCCGGGCAGCGCCTCTCCGGCTGAGACGGCGAACCGGACACTGCTGAAATCCGCACCGGCCTCCGCGTGCAGCAGGGCGGCATACAGAGTCGGGACGCTGAAAAACAGCGTTGGCTGAAACTGCCCGACATGATCCAGGATGATCTCCGGCTTCGGACGGTGCGGATTGTAGACGGCCGACGCGCCGACGGAGAACGGGAAGTAGGACCCGTTTCCCAGACCGTAGGCAAAAAACAATTTACTGGCGGAAAAACAGATATCGCTTTCCTGAATCTCGAGAATTCCCCGGGCATACAGCTCGGTTGAGACAAACATGTCATGCTGCAGGTGTACTGCGCCCTTGGGTCCTCCGGTGCTCCCGGAAGTGTAAAGAAAAAACGCGAGATCGTCCTTGGAAGTCTGTTCCGCTTCCAGGTTCTCCGACCCGCTGTTGATGACATCGGTTAACCGGTGAAAGTTGTAATGAGCCTGCGCCATCGGTTCAGCGGCGACTTCCTGCGTCTCGGCCGGCACGGATGGGAGGACGAGAACATGTTCCAGATCGGGAACATCGGCCAGTAGTGGCGCAACCGAGGGCCAGAGGTCATCCTGTATGACAAAAGCCCGCGCACGGCTGTCATTCAGAAAATAGACGAAGTCCTCGGGCTTCACGAAAGTGTTGACCGGAATGGGAATCGCCCCGATCTTGGCGGCGCCGAAAAACGCAGCGATAAACTCCGCCGAGTCCGGAGCAGCAATGACAATCCGATCCTCTGCATCCAGATGCAGCTCACGAAAGCCATTCCCCGTGCGATTCACCAGCCTGGCCAGATCGTTGTAGCTCCATTGGCGCCCGGCCTCCCGAATCGCGGTATTACCGCCCCTGCCCTCCTCCAGATTTCGGTCAATGAAATAACTGGTGATGTTGAAAGGATCTGGAATGTTGAGTTCTTGCGTCATCTTTTGACTCACCTTCCTGCTTCTCCAGGATCAGGCTCCCTTTTGCATACCGCAGGAGGGAACCGCTTCTGCCGTTCTCATTCGATGCAAAAAATCGAACCTATTCTATATCCACTTCCAGATCAACCCGGTCTCCGTCGCTGACGCCCAATTCACTGCGAAGATGGACCGCTGAGACAATTTCCAGCACATCCTCATAAACGCTACGATCGGGAACGATCAGGAACCCGCTCTCGCAACTCCGATGGCTGGTCCGCATCAGAATGGATTTCAAATATCCGGGACACGACGGATCGCTCGGGTCGGCGATGCAAAAAAAGGATTTGCGTCTTGCAAAAATAAGGGAGTGGATCTCGGGGCCGACCAGGAGATTGAGCGTGCCGGGATAGGGTGGCTGCGACAACAGGTCCCCCAGCTGCATTTTCACCCAGGGCAGCGCCAGAAAGTCCGCGCCTTTTCCCATTCCGCTGGCGACTGTGCCCTGAAATTTCACTTGCCCGCCCGTGAAGCCGTTCCTCCCCCGGATATGGCTGGGGAGGATAGCTCCTACTCACTGTCACTACTCTGCATACCCTGCCACCGTTTGACGATATCCACATCCAGGTCAAACAGGTCCAGGACACGTCCCACCGTATGGTTGATGATATCGTCCAATGTCTTGGGGAAATTGTAAAAGGCCGGGACGGGCGGGACAATCGTGGCGCCGATCTCGGCTGCCCGCACCATCAACCGGAGGTGCCCCAGATGCAGGGGAGCTTCCCGCACCAGCAGGACCAGACGCCGCCTTTCTTTGAGCGTAACGTCCGCCGCGCGGCTGAGAAGGTCCATGCTCAGCGAGGAGGAGACGGCGGAAAGAGTCTTCATCGCGCAGGGCGCTATGATCATTCCATCCACGCGGAATGAACCGCTGGAGATCGTCGCGCCAATGTCGGCAATGTGATAGGAAGCATGCGCCAGGTCTCTTACCTGCTGGATTGTATACTCGGTTTCGTAGGCAACCGTCCGCTCTGCGGCTTTCGACAGGACCAGATGGGTTTCCACATCCGGCGTGGCCCTCAGCACTTCCAGTAAGCGGATACCGTAGATCGCTCCCGTTGCGCCGGACATGCCGATGATCAGGCGCTGGGTGCGTCGACTCGACCCCCCTGGATTGCGGTTGCTCATGAAATAATACCTCTGTCTGGGATTGCATCCAGCCGGTTCGCTGGAATGGAACAAACTGATATTCTAATAGGAAACACTCGACTTTGCCAAGGCGACAGAGGATGGAGGCACCGGGAAATACCATTTTCCCTGGTTCCGCTGGACTCGGGAACCATCCCTTCGTTGAAATGGAATTTAGCCTCTGCCATGATGATCCTTGTCAGCAGACAGGATACGTCCGGCAGACCTGGTCCCCAGCCCGAAACAATAAATCGGGCACAATGAATAATAATGATGAATGAAAATCTCTACTCGATCCTGCGGGACCGGTTTCCCCAGGACCTTTCCCGGCCCTTGCTGGCGACTGAATCCGGCAGGATCTATTCCTATCAGGATCTCGAATCCATCAGTGCGCGCTATGCGGGGTTCCTGCTGGACACGGGCCTCATTCCCGGCGACCGTGTCCTGACTCAGGCGGACAAGACCCCGGAATCATTCCTGCTCTGTCTCGCGTGCATCCGCGCTGGTTTGATCATTGTTCCGATCAATCCGGCCTCGACGCCGCATGAGATCGCCTACATCCTCCAGGACGCCCAGCCGAAACTGGCTGTCTGCCCACCCCGGCTTCTCCCGGACTATAAAGGCCTCCGAAACCAGTTGCAGGCATCCTTCGATCTATTCACGCTGAACGCCAAAGGCACGGGAACTTTCACCGATGGGGCTCAGACCGCTTCTGTTGCAACCGGCGCTCTTGCCTGCGCGGGATCGCAGACCGCGGCGCTCATGTATACATCGGGAACCACGGGCCGTCCCAAGGGAGCGGAAATCACTCATGGAAATATATCCTCCAATGGACTGGCACTGACGTGGTTCTGGCAGTGGACCTCCTCCGACGTACTGTTGCATTGCCTGCCGCTGCATCACCTGCACGGCTTGTTTGTTGCAACGATTCCCACATTGCTTTGCGGCGGACAGATGCTGTTTCACCGTCGCTTTCTTGCATCGCGCGTGACCAGCTCTCTGCCGGAAGCCACCATCTTTATGGGTGTTCCCACCTACTATAGCCACTTACTGGATTCTCCCGATCTGCGGTCCGCCTCCTGCTCGAACATCCGGCTGTTCATATCCGGCTCCGCGCCTTTGCAGGGGAAGACCTACCGGGCCTTTCAGAAAAAGACAGGGTTTTCCATCGTGGAACGCTATGGCATGACGGAGGCGGGCGGCGTCTGTTCGAATCCGATCGACAAACCACGGCTGGAAGGCTCGGTCGGATTCCCGCTGCCCGGCGTCCAGGTCATGATCGCGGATGAAGGTGGAATGGAGATTCCGGAGGGGGAGATGGGAGAAATTCTGATCTGGGGCGACAACGTTTTCCCCGGCTATTGGCGGAAGCCGGAAGAATCCAGCAAGAGCTTTACTCCTTCCGGTTACTTCCGCAGTGGCGACCTGGGAAGAAAACTTGCGGACGGTTCTTTTTCCATTGTCGGCCGGTCCAAGGATGTTGTCATCACCGGTGGACTGAATGTCTATCCGAAAGAGTTGGAGCAAAGGCTGGACCGTCTGGAGGGCGTCCGCGAGTCGGCTGTGATCGGAGTACCGCACCCGCGTTATGGTGAGGCCGTGGTTGCCATTGTGGTCCCGCAGTCCCGCACCCATCAGCTGACGGAAGAAAAAATCCTCTCTTTGCTGAAAAGAGACCTGGCCTCCTACAAAGTCCCCAGGAGGATTTTCTTTTCCGAGCAGATTCCTCACAACAGCCTGGGAAAGATGCAAAAAAATCTGTTGCGGAAAAATCCACGCTATCTTCAGGTCTTCCGGCCTGTGAAAACCAGGAAATCCTGATTCACTCGAATGCGGAGTATGGGCTGCGAACCAGCAAAAGGGACAGGGGCCGGGACAGGAAATCTGTGCACACGGTCCCGCGTGAGTTATACGGTAAGAATCTCTTTTTCTTTATTCTTGCCCATTTCGTCTATCTGAGCGACAGACTCATCAGTGGCTTTCTGCACTTCATCCAGCAAACGGCGTTCCTCATCCTCGGAGATCGTTTTATCCTTCAACAATTTCTTCAAAGCATCATTGGTGTCGCGCCGTATGTTGCGAACCCCGGTCCGGTGCGATTCGAGCACCTTGTGCAGATGGCGGACCAAATCTTTCCTGCGCTCGTCGGTCAGGGCAGGAATTGGCACGCGAATCACTTTTCCGTCGTTGCCGGGATTCAACCCGAGGTCGGCGCCGCGAATCGCTTTTTCAATCTGGGGAAGCACGCTCACATCCCAGGGCTGAACCAGAAGCGTAGTGGGGTCGGAAACGGAGAGTTTGGCCATATCCTTGATCGGAGTCGGAGTGCCGTAATAATCCACCCGGACATGATCCAGTATCGCTACGGAAGCCCGTCCGGTACGCAGCGTGGCGATCTCGGACCGCAGATCATCCTGGACTTTTGCCATTCGCTGACGAGATGCCTGAATCGCTTCATTCTGGGGCATGATCAAGACCTCCTAATTCCTCCAACAACTACAGATGCGATTGGACGTGCGCCAAAACTCCGGCTCGCTCATCCGCTGACAATCGAGCCGATCTTTTCCCCCTGAACCACTCGAATAATATTTCCCGGGACGTTCAAATTAAACACAATGATCGGCAGTTGATTCTCCCTGCAAAGCGATATGGCGGTCGAATCCATTACGCCCAGGTTTTGGGACATCATATCCCAATAGGAAATTTCCTGGAACATCTTCGCGTTCTTTACCAGGACCGGGTCCGCGTCAAAGACGCCATCCACTTTTGTCGCCTTCAGGATCACATCTGCCCGGATCTCCATGGCCCGCAGCGCGGCGGCGGTATCGGTGGAAAAGTAAGGACTTCCGGTCCCGGCGGCGAATATAACGACACGCCCTTTTTCCAGGTGCCGGATCGCCTTGCGCCGGATGAACGGCTCGGCCACCTGATGCATGGCGATGGCCGTCATAACCCGGGTATTCACGCTCTTTTTCTCGAGCGCATCCTGCAACGCGATGGCGTTGATCACGGTGGCCAGCATGCCCATGTGGTCCGCCGCAACGCGGTCCATCTCTTTGGCGGAATCGGATACGCCGCGAAAAATATTCCCGCCGCCGATGACAAGCGCGATCTCCACGCCCGTCGCATGAACCTCTTTGATCTCCTGCGCGACTTCCCTGGCACGCTCAATATCGACGCCATACCCTTGGTTGCTTCCGCCAAGCGCTTCCCCGCTCAGCTTCAGCAGGATGCGTTGATATTTTTTCGGAGCGTTCATATTCTGGATCTCATCGGATTTGAGAGTGCAGCGGTGGAGACTTACGATTCCTCTGCAGGCGCATTGCCGGTGTCGCCTACTTTGAAACGAATCATCCGCCGGACATTTATATTTTCACCGAGTTTACCGATCGCGGTGGCCACCATCTGGCCGACGGTCTGGCCTGGATCCTTGATGAAAGGTTGTTCCAGCAGGCACACTTCCTCGTAGAACTTCTCCAATTTCCCTGCGACAATCCTGTCGACCACATTTTCCGGTTTGCCCGAGGCAAGCGCCTGGGCCTTATAAATCTCTCTTTCCTTCTCCATCACCTCGTCGGTCAATTCCTCTTTGCGGATAAACCGCGGATCGCTCGCCGCGATATGCATGGCCATATCGTGCGCCAACTGCTGAAAGTCATCGGTTCGGGCGACAAAATCACTCTCGCAATTCAACTCCACCATGACGCCAATCTTACCGCCCGCATGAATATAATGGCCAATCAGTCCTTCCAGCGTGGCGCGTCCCGCCCGCTTCTGCGCTGCGGCGAGCCCTCTTTTCCTCAGGACCACCTCGGCGCCGGACAGATCTCCATTCGATTCTTCCAGAGCTTTCTTGCAGTCAATAAACGGAGCCCCCGTCCGGTCTCGCAACTCTTTCACCAGTTGGGCGGATATTGGATTCTCGGCAGCCATAAGATTTCACGGTTCCTTTTCTCAAGATTGGTTTGCTTGCTTTCTGGAGCTGTCGTAATGAGTGAGCGACCGATCAGCCGACGGCTTCTCCGCCTGGGCGCGTTGCGGCACGACCGGCAACTCCAGACCGGGCAGAACAGCCAACTCGCAAACAGCACGATCGGCAGGCAATCGATGAAAGATGGGGAGTCTTGATGGGGCCAGTCCGGCAGAGGGAACCTGTTGCCAGCACAGTCAGGCCACACTACACAGCCGGGGTACCCTGACTACTCTCCAGTTTAGATCCACCCGGGCCGGATTCCGGCTCCACTAAGGCCGTGGGATGATTTTCCGTGGCTCCGGCTTCCGCGGCGACGGCTCCCGGAGCGCCGGATGGATCCGTACCCATCTCAGTGCCTTCCGCGGCAGCCAGCTGATCTTCATTCTCCTGCGCGGTCAATGCGTTGGCGATGTGCAAGCCTTCCATCACCGCGTCGGCCATCTTCGAGGAAAACAGCCGGATGGCTCGCAGGGCATCGTCGTTACCCGGCACGGGGTAATCAATCATCCGGGGATCACAATTGGAATCCACCACAGCCACCACGGGAATTCCCAGTTTACGTGCCTCGCGAACGGCGATATCTTCCATCCCAGAGTCGATCACAAAGATTGCATCGGGCAATCCCTGCATCTCCCGGATGCCGGAGAGGTTCAATTCCAGGTGCTTCCGCTCGCGCTCCAGACGGCTCACTTCCTTCTTCGTCAGCATCTCGTACCGGCCGTCCTCGGACATCGTATCCAGATCCTTCAGCCGTTGGATCGATTTCTGTATCGTTACGTTGTTCGTCAACAGCCCCCCGAGCCACCGGTGGTTCACATAGTACATGGAGCAGCGTTTGGCTTCCTCCGAGATAGCGTCCTGCGCCTGTCTCTTGGTGCCCACGAACAGGAGAGTCTTTCCCTGCGACACCGCATCGGTAACGAACCGGGCCGCCTCCCGAAAGAGCTTCAGGGTCTTCTGCAGATCAATGATGTGGATGCCGTTGCGCTCCCCGAAAATGTACTCCTTCATCCGGGGATTCCACTTGCGCGTCTGGTGTCCAAAGTGGACGCCGGCCTCCAAAAGCTCTTTCATCGTTATTGTTGGCAAAAAAAAACCTCCTTCAGTCCGCCCCAACGAGCACGACTGCATTCCTCAACGTCCGTCTCCGTTATAAACCCCAAGTTCCTGAACCGTTATACGCCACGTTCCTGAACCGGCAGCGGTGAAACCAGCCGGAGGCATTACCGTTTCGAGAATTGGAATTTCTTCCGGGCGCCCTTCTGGCCGTATTTCTTTCGCTCTTTGGCCCGGGAATCCCGCGTCAGAAACCCTTCTTTCTTCAGAGCCCCTCGCAGATCCGGATTCAAACGGAGCAGCGCCCGCGCAATGCCCATACGGGCCGCTCCGGCCTGTGAAGCATTCCCGCCACCCTTGACCGTAATCACGGCATCGATCTTATCTTGAAGCTCGACCGTCCCCATCGGCTTGCGAACCATATTCCGACGGTTGGGGGTCAGGAAGTAAGCATCGAGCTCCCGTCCGTTGATGCTGAAGTTTCCACTACCCGGGCGAAGAAAAACCCGCGCAATGCTTGTCTTGCGCCGGCCCGTTCCGTAATGCTGTTCCAACACTGTTTGCTTTGTCTCTTCCACTCCGCTGGGACCCGTATCCTTTCGTTGAATCTTCTGATCTATTGCTTGCCGGTCCTCAGGCTGTACGGCTCCGGCATCTGTGCCTCATGCGGATGCTGATTCTCAGCATAAACCTTGAGGCGAAGCGCCTGACGGTCGCGCAACTTATTCTTCGGAAGCATTCCCATGACGGCTTCCTTCACGGCCAGATCCGGCCTGGTTTCCATCAACTTCCTCGCGCCCACCTCGCGCAATCCGCCGGGGTAGCCGGTATAGTGCCGATAGACTTTCTGCTCCAGCTTCCTGCCCGTCCATCGCATCCTGGACGCATTCAGAACAATCACGTGATCGCCATGATCCAGGAAGGGAGTAAACTGGGGGCGGTGCTTGCCGCGCAAAAGTGTTGCCACGACCGTGGCGATCCGGCCCACGGACTGACCATCCGCATCGACGATATACCATTTGGGCTGGACTTCATTTTTCTTTGGGACATAGGTATGCATAATTTTCCCCACAACAAGTGGTAAACTATCAAAATAGAGGAGATTGAGGGAATTGTCAAGTGGCAGACGGCTTGCATTTGAATGACTTAGCAGCAATCAGAACCGCAGGCAACTGATCCCCCCAGAACCCTTCCGCACCACCCTCACGCCTTTCTCCGATATCGCTCAAATTCTTTGAAATCAGCCTCCCGAACCGATCCTTCTCGCAGCATCTCCCATTGGTCTCCCTGCAGCCGGACGACCGTGGAAGCCTTCTCCGACGGACTCGGTCCCCCGTCCACGATCAGGGGAATGCTCTGTCCCAGTGCATCGCTTACCTGTTCGGCCGTGGTCGAATGCGGTTGCCCGGAACGGTTCGCGCTGGTCGCCGTGATGGGCCCGCCAAGATCATCCATTAACGCATTGACGATGGCCGCTTTGGGGAAACGCAATCCCACAAAGCCGGTTCCGCCCGTCAGCAGATCCAGAATATCCGGTGCGGCGCGAACGACGATCGTCACGGGCCCGGGCCAGAATTTTCCGGCTAGCTCGTCAAACAGCGGCGGCGTCTGCGCGGCGCATCTCATCGCCATATCGAGAGAGTTCACGAGCAACGGAACCGCTGCGTCCGGCGAACGCCCTTTTACCGCAAAGATGCTTTCCACCCCGCGCCTGTTCATCGGATCGGCTGCCAGCCCGTAGATGGTGTCGGTAGGGATGGCGATTACTGCACCTTTCCGGATTCGCTCCGCCGCGCGCGCAATCCGATCCGGCTGGGGGGATTCAGGATCGATTGTCAACAACTCCGCCATACATGCGTCCTGGCCGGGAGCACTGCCCCCTTCCCTCGCCTTCACCCGGTAAATAAATTCCTTCAGAATCGCAGTTGGAATCGGTTGAGAAACGCCCGCTCGGGTTTCAGATCGATCCCCGGCACCGCCGCGTCGAAATGCGTCTCCTCGTAATTGAACGAATACCGCACATTGCGGTTCGGATACCAGTTCAGTCCAACGGCCCACGCCTTCGCCGCCGTGGCGTAGCTCTCCGGATCCGCAAATAGCGGAAACGCATCATCATCCACATCCAGACGGCTGATCCTCGCCGCCACTTCCCAGGCGCCCCACGTCCCGGCAGCCGCATCGAATGGACGGCGAGGGGCAACACCCGAAAACGTCGCTTCGTCGTCGGTCAGCAGGTAATTTCCAGTTACCTGCCAGCTGGAATGCTGGAGAGTGGCGGTCGCCTGATCTCTTCTCAGTTTCTGAACCGAGTTGGCATACTCCCACAGCAGGCCAACCGGGCCCGCAAAATAGTAACCGTGCGGGACGACGCGATAGTGGACTCCATCGGCCAGCGCGGTTCCGGAGACCGACTGATCGTTCAGATAGTCGAAAAACGTCCGCCGTCCCGTTGTTTGCATCTCCGAAAGATTGCGGTCGGCAAGAGAGCCTTCCATTTTTCCGTAACTTCCTCCCACTCCGAATGCCAGTCCATCCAGTTGCCCGCCGCCGAGCCCGAGGAATGGATGGGTCAGAATGCGCCCCTCGAATTCCTTGTTGTCATCATTGTCCGTGTCGGTTCCTTCTCCATCCGGAGTGCCGTTGAATATTCCCGCAAAATAAGAAAACCGATCGTTCCCCACATCTCCAAACAGCATGAAACCAAGATCCCGGTTGGGGACCAGTTGCGTGGTCAAAGAACGCTCCATCAAGGAAAGCATCGATCCGGAATGGAAGCGCTCCAAACCAACAGGGCCTTTGAATTTTCCCGCGCGAATCTTGATTCCTTTGGCGATGGGTGTATCAAAATACGCATCCACAACGCGGGTGCGCCCTCGGCTGAATTCGTGCAGAACCTGAAAATTATAGCGACCCCAGAGAGTCCCGGTAAAAATCGGCTGCGCCCTTCTCAAAATGAAGGAGTTGTTGTCGGACGGCTCCTGCCGTTCCAAGCCGAATCTACCGTCCAGATTCATCTGCCACCGCACCCGCAAGGAGAATTGCTCATCCGGAGAACGGAACGTAAAGCCCTGTGGGTCAGCCCCCATGATCGTAGCAACCGGCTGTGCGGAATTTTGCGGCACAGGAACCGGAGTTACCAGAGCTGCCGGCGCGGCGGCCGCCATCTCAGTTGACTCGGGGCCTGATGCGGGAACGGATGCGGGGCCTATTGAGGAAATGGCTGCGGAGTAGACGCTGTTGGAAGCAAGCAGAGGCTCCGGATTCTGAATCAGTTTCTCCTCCAACTCCGCCACTCGGTCCAGCAGCAGTCCCACCTGCGATTCCAGCGCGGCCATTCTCTCCTCCGCACTATCTTCCGCACCGGGGCGCATCTGCTCAAGACCGGAGTTCTCCCCGGTCCCTTGCGCCCCGAGCACTCCAGGCAAGGCAACCGCAACGGCTACGAGCAATATCAGAATGAAACAAATCGTCGTTCTCACAGTTCTCCCCCATGATGCAAAATATTGCCAGCGGGAATACAGCTTCCCGCACTCGATTCATCCAGGAATCCAGACGATAGTAGCCTAGAATACAGTCATGGAGCGAGCCAGCGGTTTCCGTGCGATCCAGGGGCGGCACCACCCGTTGGTGAAGCAAATCCGAAAGATGATTCGATCCGGCGACATGCTTGCCGGTGGAGAGCTGTTGCTGGAAACTTCCCGGCTGATTCAGGACGCTTTGGACAACGGTATTCCGATTACAAAAATTCTGATCTCCGACCCGCCCACTGTGCCAGCCAGTAAAACGATGAAGAAAGTTTCCGGGCAAGCTCAGGGAATGCAGACTCAGGTAATTCAGGTACCAGCGGATCTGTTGGCCTCATTAACCACGACGGAAACCGGCCAGGGGGTGCTGGCCTTTGCGCAGGCTCCGGAATGGACGGAAGAGAGTCTGTTTCTCTGCTCCAACCCATTGATTTTAATACTGGAAGGTGTGCAGGACCCCGGCAATCTGGGCGCCATTCTCAGATCGGCCGATGCCTTCAGCGCGGCGGGGGTCCTGTTGACTGGCGGGACCGTAGGTCCTTTTAATGCAAAGGTGATCCGAGCGGCTGCCGGGTCGATATTTCGCATTCCCATTTTGCGCGACTTTTCTGCCCAGGAGGTGGTTTCATTGCTGACCAAACGCGGAATATCCCTGTTTTCCACAACTCCAGTGGGCGGGATGGCCCCGTGGGAGGCGAATTGGGACGGCGGAATAGCAGTGGCATTGGGATCGGAAGGATCGGGTCTGTCGGAAGACCTGAAATCCTCGAAGTACCAGATCACCATCCCGATAGCGCGTCAGGTCGAGTCCTTGAACGTGGCGACTGCCGCCAGCCTGATTCTCTATGAAGCAAACCGCCAGCGAAAGATTTCTCCCGCCGCGCCACTTGACAAACAGGCGGACAAACCAGCAGCCAAACCGGTTCCGCAGGCCGGAAGACGGCTCCATTAGAGGCAAACCAGTGAGTCTGTTTTCCAATCTCGAAGTTGGCTCAGGGGGAGAATCGGCACGTCCCCTGGCCGTCCGGATGCGCCCGGAGACGCTGGAGGAATTCGTTGGCCAGCAGCACCTGCTGGGGGAAGGCAAGCCCTTAAGGACGCAGATCGAGCGGGATGATCTGTCCTCTCTCATTCTGTGGGGGCCGCCTGGGGTGGGCAAGACGACCCTGGCGCATTTGATTGCGAAGCAGAGCCACGGCTATTTCGTTCCCTTTAGCGCCGTGCTCAGCGGAATCAAGGAAGTCCGGCAGGTCATGGAAGAGGCCGCGATGGCGCACCGCTCCGGCGGGCGGACGATCCTGTTCGTGGATGAGATACACCGGTTCAACAAAGCCCAGCAGGATGCCTTCCTGCCGCACGTGGAAAAGGGAGACATCATTCTGATCGGCGCGACAACGGAAAACCCTTCCTTTGAAATCATCGCCGCGCTGCTGTCGCGCTCGCGCGTCCATCACCTCCTCCCGCTCGACACAGGGGAGATTCTGCTCCTGCTGCGACGTGCCTTGTCCGACAAGATGCGCGGGGTGGGACATCTGCAGATCGAGATCGATGAGCCGGTCCTCCGTCAGATCGCCGTGTTCGCAAACGGGGACGCGCGCGTGGCCTACAACGCGCTCGAAAACTGCGTCCAGGGAATTCGGGAGGAAGATGGAAAGATTCTGATCACCTCCGAGCGGCTGGCCGGAGTCCTGGAGCGAAAATCGCTCCTCTATGACAAGACCGGGGAAGAACATTTCAACCTGATCTCGGCGTTGCACAAATCGCTCCGGAACTCGGACCCGGACGCCTCGCTCTACTGGCTCGCCCGGATGCTGGAGTCCGGAGAGGACCCGATGTATGTGGCACGGCGGCTGGTGCGGTTCGCCAGCGAGGATGTGGGAATGGCCGACCCACGCGCACTGCAACTTTCGGTTGCAGCGATGCAGGCCATGCAACTGATTGGAATGCCCGAAGGGGCTCTGGCGCTGGCCGAGGCCGCCATCTACCTGGCGCTGGCGCCCCGCTCCAACAGCCTGTATGCGGGCTACAACGCCGTCCGGCAGGATCTCGGCAATACCGTCGCGGAGCCGGTCCCTCTGCACCTGCAGAATGCACCCACAAAGCTGATGCGGGAGGAGGGGTACGGCGAGGGCTACGAATACGCGCACGACGCTGAAGATAAGGTATCGGGCATGGAGTGCCTTCCGCCCTCACTCGCGGGCCGACGCTATTACCAGCCCACCACGCAGGGCCTGGAAGCAGCGTTCGGCAAGCGGCTCGCCGAGATTCGCTCCCTGAAACAGAGATCAAAACCGGACAAAAGGAAGCCAAATAATTAGAATAAGCTATTTTTATTGTTGGAGATAGGGGGCGGCGCTACCAACACTGAATTGCGAAAGCACCGCGTGATCGTTTCGGCGCGGACGTAGTCTTGCTGGACCCACTGAAGACGGATTCGTCTGGCACCAAGAAAGTCCTGGCGATCGCCGTCGATCAGCCGAGGCTGTCGGTCCGGAATCGTCGCTCCAAAAGCTCCTTCACTGCCGGAGTCGGAACCGATTTCAACGCTACAGCCCGATGGCGCTTCGCAGCATCGGCGTTTCCACAGCGCCGATGCAAATCGGCCAGTACCGCAGCCCATAGGTAGGAGCCGGCCAGCCAGGTCGGTGGTTCAAAACCCTCAAGAACGGCGAGGCCCGCAGCAGGTCCTTGCCACTCTGCAACCGCACGGTTCAGTTTGTGTATCGCGGAGGGTGCGATTCGCTCTAGCAACGAGTAGCACTCCACCACTCTGTCCCAACGAGTTTCGCGAAATGAGGGGGCGAGGCAGTGTTCCGCTGCGATTCCGGCCTCTGCGTGGTACCGGGAAAAGCCATCGCCTTGTGCGGACTTGGCCAACCACTCCAATCCGACCTGAATTTCCTGCTGGTCCCAGAGCTCTCGGTCCTGCTCCTCCAACAGGAGCAAACCTCCGGCTGCGTCCTGGCGAGAGGTCATCCGTGCCACGTGCAGATGCATCAGGGCCAACAAGGCAAACGTTTCCGGAGCCTGACCTTGCGGGTGTTCCGCCAAGATGTCAGCCAGCCGCATAGCTTCGTTACAAAGCTCCCTGCGGATAGCCATCTCCGCGTGGGAAGAGAGGTAGCCCTCCGTGAACAGAAGGTACAGTATTTTGTTCACGGCTGGAAGTCGTGAGGAATATTGCTCAACGGTCAGCTTTCCGAGGCGAGGCGGAAGTTCCCTCAAACGGCTGCGGGCTCGACTGAGGCGTTTATATACGTTGGCTTCGCCGGTAAACAACCGAAGCGCGATCTCCCGGATATCGAAGCCGCAGAGGGTCTTCAGAGCCAGCACCAGCTGTGATTTCACGGGGATTGCCTCGTCGCAGCAGACAAACAGCATCCGCAACAGGTCGTCCCGCACCTCCCCCGCTAGGAAGACCTCCGGACCGTTCTCCGGAGTACCGATGACTTCCATTGCGTTTTGGTCCAGAATGCGACTGCGGCTCGTTCGTTGGCGTAGCTCTCCCATAAGCTCGTTGTGCGCCACCCGAAAGAGTCAGGCTGACGGATTCTCCGGCAGACCTGCAATCGTCCACGCCTCAAGTGCAGTCATCAAGGCGGACTGAACGGCGTCCTCAACTGCCTCGATGTGTTGCACTCCCACCCGGTGCGACAGCATGGCAACCAGCCTGCCGTATTCGTGCCGGAAGAAGCGCTCAACCAGATTTGGCGCGGGCGCGGTCAAGAAGTGCTGATCTCTCTGACTTCAACGCTTGACCCAGGCATCATCACCCCGGGGCTTTGACGAGCGACCTCCGCTGCCTCTTCCATGCTTTCCGCCGACCACTTCCTTTGCTTCCACGAAAGGGCCGTCCGTCGTACCTTCGGAAGTGACGACCGTTCCGGCACCCAGTTTCCCTCCCATGTCGACGATATTGTCCTTGAACTTCTCTTTCCAGGCGTTGAATTTCGCGTACATCTCCTCCATTTGGGCGGGCGATGGCTCTTGGCCTTTCCCCTGCTGTCTTGGCTGACTCCGTTGGATACATAGATAATTCTGCTTAGTCATATTGTCTCCTGTTTTCTTGGGATCTGTCGATCAAGTCAACCGACACCCTATGACGTATGTACACCCTCGTTTTGGACACGTTCTAGTGTTTTTTGAAAGGCCGCAGAGCCGTCTGCACCGGTGCTTCTGCAAACTAATGTTGGTATTTACTCTTTATCTCTAACAAATCAAGCAGTTTATTCCTCATTTCACACTCTGGAGAACTGTTTAGTCCTATTTATCTTATAACATATTGAATATTATAGAGTTATGCTGAATTTAACAACAATTGATTGCGGAAGTACAGAATTCTCCTTAACTTGACAGTACCGGCCAGAGATGTATAAGGGCTAAGGCCGTGTCGTCATCTATGATTTTTCACGGGCCATGAACGACTGATTCATGGGCTGTTCACGGCTCGATATATTTATTTAATCTGCCAAACTCGCAGGAATAATTCCAATCCACATTGACAGTTCCGCAGAGTGTTAAATGCGGAATAGGTCGTATTATTTGTTGGAGATAGGGAGGCGCGGACAACACTGGATTGCGGAAGCACCGGCTTGGGCAAGATAGATCAAACGCTGAAAGCAGAATAAAGTGCGGCAGTATAAGAGTGAAGACCTAGGATTATTTGTTGGAGATAGGGAGGCGCGGACAACACTGGATTGCGGAAGCACCGGCTTGGGCAAGATAGATCAAACGCTGAAAGCAGAATAAAGTGCGGCAGTATAAGAGTGAAGACCTAGGAAAGAACAAATTGAATACTTTTATTAATCAACTTTTTCATTCGGTCTCTATCCTCTAAAATATATCTTGGAAGAACGGCATACTCTTTTTTAATATGGCCGTTTTTGAAATACTTGAGGGGTTTAACCCCTCTCTCCTTCAATAATTCATCGAGAGTTTTCGGCGGAAGCCTCAGGGCCAGTCCAAACTTTCCATATGATACGAATATTTGGTCATTGACATAACCTGCCATTGCTCCAAAACAACTACCAAATTCCAAAGCATGAGTTGTGGATAAGCGTGGGCGGATATCGTCCAATATCTTAGAAAGTTCCTCCCGATATTTTTCAGACAATATTCAACCTCATACTTTATCCGAGATTTCCTAGATGGCCGTCACCTGGTGAGCATCAGAATACGGGAAATGTGCCACAGCTTCGCGGCTTCGTCAAGAGATCCACAGCCCCAGCGATGGCCGGCGGCAGGCAGGAAAATTCACCCTCTCACTGAGAACGGTTCTCCAAGGTGCAAACTTCCGGCAGCCTCCGCACATTCACAGAGGTCGGATGGAACCATTCCCGGCAACCACGTAACCCACAATCACGTCCAAATTCTTCGGCGGGGCGGACCGCCCTATTCGCGCTTCCTGTTCTCCCGCTTCATGCTCAGGCCGCGAATCTTGCCGAAACCCGGAGAGAAATTTTTATCCTGGCATCGCCAAGGCCCCCGCATATAGCTCAATCCACCTGCTTGCTCCGTGCGCCTGTTTCACGATCACGGTAGTTCCGCGTTCGTTTTCCCTTTCAGGCCGTCTTCGACCAAGCAAGTGAGGAAATCGGCGAAGTCCCCGATGTTCTGCCCCACGCTCGCGACTTCGAGGGCAGCCATGTAGGCATTGCGCCTCGGCAGAGGGATCACCGTCCAGGGAAAACCGCCAGACGCCAGCATCACGTTCATCAGGAATCTTCCGATCCTTCCATTTCCGTCCACATAGGGATGGATATAGACGAACACGAAATGCCCGAGCACGGCGCGAACGGCAGCTTCCTTTTCGTCGCTCAGCATATCGAAAAACGCGGGCATCAGATCGCGCACGGCCTCGTCATTGGGGGGCACGTGCATCGACCTTCGAATATAGACCGGCGCGTTGCGGTAGCCCGCGAGATCGGCAGGCCGCACCAGGCCCGCGGCCACGCTTGGCGCAAACATCTCCCGGTAGCAGTCACCGTGATCCTGCTCGGCAACGGCGCCGGGATTTTCGCCTCTCAGCACGCGGTGAAGGCTCTGCTGCACGGATTGAAAAGCCTGCCAGTAGCCGCGCGCGGCGAGAGCATTGGGCTGGTTACGGTCGTCCTCGCTGGCATCCGGGTTCCATTTCCCGCTGCGCACGCGCTCTATCAGTTCCGGGCTCACCTGATAGCCTTCGATGGAAAGGGAATGGTAGGCGTCCATGACATAAGCATCAGCGACCCTTTTCAGATAAGCGTCAATATTCTTGGGCGGGCCGGGAGCTACGGGAAATTTCTTCAGGACGAGTTCCCTCATGGCTTGCCACATCAGGCGGATTCGGTTGACGGAGGGCGACCGTTTCCGCCGCGGCAGGACGACATGGCTCGCTGCTTCAAAAGGATCGTTTTCCCGGATCTGATAACCCGCCGCGCACATGCTTTTGACGATGTCGTCGGAGATGCGCTCGCGCCCGATGTTGCGAAAAGCCCCGGCCAAGCGGCCGGCCACCACGGCGTGCCCGCCGTCGAGAAGCTGCTCCAGCACTTCGGAGGCATCCCGGATCATCAACAGCGCGGTGCGGGCATCGGTCGGGTTGCGTTTGTAGAAACCCGGCGCGCAAGAAATCAGCGCAGCGGGCAAAGAGAAGAGGCGCAAGCCGTCCACTTCCGTCCTGTCCTTCGCTGTTGGCAACGCCGCCCGCATGTCCAGCGAAGGATGTCCCGTGTGGGAGGTCTGCAACATTGTTCAGGGCTTTCGGAGAGCGCACGAGCAGTTGGCGGGGAACCGTCCAGTTTCCGGCGTGTAGCGACAGGGACGGCTCCGGCGACAGGCACCAATTGGCGCGGAACCGGTGTCCGAGATACGCGGCGCAGAACTTCCAGAACGACGCGTACCAGGCGGTGCTTTCCCCGGCGGTCTCGTCCGGCCGGACAGGGATGTACCAGCCCTTGAAAACCGCTCGCAGGAAACCCTGTGCCACCAGTCGTTCGCGATCCGTGCGCGTCAGGTCTTGAGATCGTATGGCGGCCTTGCCGCTTTTCTGAAGATTCTTCAGGACCTCCAATGACTGCGCCAGTTTTTCGGATGGTTGTGCCATGATGCCTGTACTTTCTCTAGTTTATTGCGATGCACCAATTATAGTATATTGAGCTGTACTATACATAGTATATTGCGTATATGCCAGTGAAGGCCAGCACGAATCCGGCAACCTCGCTCACTGCAATGTCTCCAAAATCACTGATAACATTGCACCTTTATACCGGTTTCGGTATTCTTAAAACCAATTTCCTGGGACGAGGAACTAAAGGGAGAAGGACCGATGGCCGACCGGAACAGCACACATTCCACGCTGCGGGAGCGGATTGCGGAAAGGGGCAACGTCCGGCGCGGCCGAAGCACCGCCTCATTCCAAAGACTCAATTCGAAGAATTGCAAACGATAGAGGAAGTGGTCAACAGACTCTTTGGGCAGATTGCGTAGGCCAGAGTCTTCCACACATATTCTTACACATGTACGCAATCTTGAAGTACAACACGGGGATGCTTATAGCAGGCGGAAGGTAACTTCGACCAGTGCGGTGACGTCCACCGCGGCGCCGCTCTTCTGCCCCGGCCGGAAGCGCCACTGCGCGACGGCTTCGATGGCTTTTTCGTCCAGTCCCAGGCCCAGCGACTGCACGATTTTAATGTCGCGGACCGAGCCATCCCGCTGCACGATCAGGTTCAGAACGACCGTACCCTGAAACTTGGCCTTGCGGGCCTGCTCGGAATACTCGGGATCGACTTTGAATACAAGCTTCGGCGCCGAGACTCCGCTGCCGACCTTGAATACACCGCCACCGGCGCCGCCCCCCTCCCCCGGGCCGATGCCGCCGCCGGAGCCGGAACCTACGCCGGTCCCCCGGCCCGAGCCGATACCGCCACCGGAACCGATGCCGCTGGAAGGAAGTCCCACCTGTCCCATCGGGTCGCCCAGCATGGCCATATTCACCTGTGGAAGCGGAATATTGGGCGGAACGATGACCGTGGGCACGACGGGTATTACAGGATCGGGATTTCGAATCACGACCGCGGGAGGCGCGAGCTGCTCCATGGAGGCTTTGGGCAGGTCGCCTAGCGAGGCGGCCTCGGGAGACCGGTCGCCCCCGCCGCCGCCACCGCCGGCTTGGGAGTCAGCCGGGGGCAGATCGGGCACGTAGGGCGACAGCGCAACCGGGGTCATATCCACATCCACACCCAGATCGCTGATGACGGCCGTGGTGAGTGGCACCACAAGAAGTCCCACGACGAGGATATGGATCAGAGCGGAAACAGGTGCGGAATATTTCCTGTATTCGTCCGAGCCCCAGAGGTCCTTCACCGCAACGGGCCTGGAAGTCAGCTTCAGCGGCGGGAGCTTCTGGGGATGTATCAGTTCGCGGATCTGACGGACGATGGAGCGGTAGGTAGGCTCATGCTCCAGCAACAGACCGCTACCGAACCCGGCTCCCGGCCCGGAAGAGGGCGGGCGGAACACGGGCTCCTGCCGCCGGAGCGGATCAGGACCGGAACCAGTGGAACGTGGAGTGTTCTCATCCATTTGTTTCTGTCGAAAACCTCCCTTCAGTCTGCTGAAGGTCCTCAGTCCACTGAAGGACCTGAGCCTGCTGAAGAAAAGATATGAAATCCGTGAATAAAGATACCAAACCTCATCATTAGAAAAGATGTCATATCCGATGCAAAGGTTGCTCCCAGTCGATAAGCTGCTCCCTAAGCATATTCTACAATAGCAGCTTCTTCGACCCCAAAAAGAATATCCTGCGCTCTTTTTCTAACCTGGATTTATCAGATAGTCCACGACCGAGGAGGCGGCCCGGGCGCCGGACTCTACGCAATCGGGAATCCCCACGCCGCGGTATGCGTTGCCCGCCAGGAACAAGCCGGGCTGGGAGCGCAGGCGGTCCTCGATGCTCTCCACCAGATGGAGATGTCCCACCGAGTACTGCGGCATACAGCGGTCCAACCGGTAGACACGCGTGAGGATGGGCCGGGCGCGGACACCCATGATTTCTCCCAGTTCCCGGAGCGCGATCTCGGTGAGTTGCTCAGGGGACTTTTCCAGAACACCCTCGTCGCGAGCGCCGCCGAAGAAGCAGCGCAGCAGGACATGGCCCGGGGCGCTGCGGTGAGAATATTTCGTCGTAACCCAGGTGCAGGCGATCATGTTCTTCCGCTCGCCGCGCGGCACCACGAATCCGAACCCGTCCAGAGGGTCTCCGAACTCCGCCGCCTCATAGCCCAGGGCAACGATCGCCGTGGAGCGGTAGACAATGGAGGAAAGCTGCCCGCTCAGTTCCGGGTCGAGAGTAGACAGCGCCGTGCCGGCCCGATGCGCCGGGGTGGCCACTATCACGGCTCCCGCCGGCCGGGAAAACCCGTCGCCCTCCACCTGCAATTCATTCGATTGCTCCGCGCGCCGGATCGAATGGACCGTGTGCGCCTTGATGATCCGGGTCGAACCGAGGGAGCGTTCAATGGTCTCCACCAACTGGCCGATGCCGTGGCGGAGGGTCAGGAAAAGGCTGGCGTCCTTAGCCGGCGGGCGCTTGCCGGGGGCAATACGGAGCTTGGCAAATGCGCTCCATAGATTGCCGTGCTTCCTCTCCATGGAGAGCAACTGAGGGAAAACGGCCGCCGTGCTCAACTGGTCCACATCCACGCCGTAGACGGCGGAAAGCAACGGCTCGGCCAGCCGTTCCAGCACTTGGCTGCCGAATCGCCCGGCCAGAAAACGTGCGGCGGAGATATCCTCGTTCTCCGGAAGCGGGTTCGGCGCCACCAGTGGAGAAAGCGCCAGGCGTAGTTTACCGGCCGGCGACAACAATGCGCTCTGAAACATGGGTCTGATCCGCGTCGGGACCACGAACATGAGCCCCTCGGGCAGCCGTTTGAGCCGTCCGCGATGCAACACGTATGTCTTACGGCGGTCATCGTTGCTCGGGACGAAGTCGTCAGAGAGCGACAACCGGCGGCAAAGTTCGATGGCAGCGGGCTTTTGCGTCAGCAGCGAATCCGGACCGCCCTCGATCAGGAAATCGCCACACCGCTCGGAGGAGATCACCCCTCCCACGCGGTCCGATTTTTCGTACAGAAGAATCTGAAGTTCGAGCTGGTTCTCTCGCGCCCGTTGCTCCAGATGATAAGCCGCAGAAAGACCGGAGATGCCGCCGCCAACGATGATGACAGTCTGCAAGGAGAATTCGCCTTTAGTGTCCGGCAGAACGAACGGGAAAGTTGTGGACCATCTCGACCACGGCTTGCACCGTTTCGACCGGCGTCCGGGGCAGGATCCCGTGCCCGAGGTTGAAAATATGGCCCGCCCGCCCGTCCACCGAGCGAAGAATCTCTTCCACACGTTCCTGGAGGATCTCCCGCGGAGCAAACAGTAATATGGGATCGAGGTTGCCCTGAATGGCCGCTCCCGAGCCGATCCGCTGCCAGGCCTCGCCGATCTCCGCGCGCCAGTCCACGCCGATCACGTCGCCGCCGGCTTCGCGCATCTGTTCGAGCAGTGTGGAGGTTCCCGTCCCGAAGTGGATGAGAGGAACGCCCAGACCAGAGACCGAGCGCAGCAGCTTCTGCGAATGGGGCAGAACGAACCGGCGGTAATCGGCCGGGCTCAGGCACCCCACCCAGCTGTCGAAAACCTGTAACGCCGCGGCGCCCGCCGCGGCCTGACTGCGAAGGTATACCGCCAGAACGGAGACGATCTTCTCCATCAGCTGCTTCCACAACTCCGGGGCCCGGTACATGAATTGCTTAGTCTGAAGAAAATCGCGGGTGGCGCCGCCCTCGATCATGTAGCTGGCCAGGGTGAACGGCGCTCCGGAAAATCCGATCACCGGCAGCCGTCCGTTCAATTCCCCACAGACCAGCCGGACCGTATCCGCCACGTAGTCAAGCTCCCCGCCGGCAGGCTCGTGCAAGGCGCGAATCGCCTCCTCGGACCGGATGGGAGGGCCGAGCACGGGTCCTTCGCCTTCCACGAATGCCAGATCCATGCCCATGGCCTGGGCCGGCAGCAGCAGATCGGCAAAGAGGATGGCGGCGTCCACGCCCAGCTTTTCAACCGGCTGCAGGGTGATCTGCGTCGCCAGCTCCGGCGTCTGGCACAGCTCCAGCAGCGTGTGCTTCGCCCGGAGAGCCCGGTATTCCGCCATGTAGCGGCCTGCCTGCCGCATGAACCAGACAGGCGTGCGCGGAACCGGCTCACGGCGGCATGCGCGGAGAAATAAATCCGATTGATCCGTTGAGTTTGTCAAGTTTTCAAGCGGCCTGTTCTCAAGCGTCCTGTTGAGGTGTAATTGTTTATCCTACCATATGCATCCCCTCAGCATTGATGAAGGAAGCAGTAGCCCATCGGTACCAGGGATCTCACGCCGGACGGGGGAAACCACCCGCCCGCCGGTAGTACAATCAGGCGGAAGGCATCGCGCTAAGGAGACCCGAAAGATCATGGAATCTGACCTCAACACGGATTCGCCGGCGAACCACGAAGGCTTCGCGGGCCTCCGGGTTCTATCTCTCGAAAGCCGCCGCGCCGAGGCCATGGCCCGGTTGATCGAAAACCACGGAGGCGTCCCCCTTTTGACCCCCTCGATGCGGGAAGTGCCGCTGGATCGCAATGACGCGGCCTTCGCCTTTGCCGGCGACCTGCTCCAGGGCCGGTTCCATGTCGTGATCTTCCTGACAGGCGTCGGGACCCGCCTGCTGTTTCAAGCCGTGGAAACCCGCATCTCCCGAGCGGAGCTTCTTGCCGGACTATCCCGGACAACAGTGGTGGCTCGCGGCCCCAAACCGGCCGCCGTGCTGCGTGAATATGGCATTCCCGTTCAGATGACCGTCCCCGAGCCCAACACGTGGAGAGACATCCTGACCGTGCTGGAGGAAGACGATGCAGAGACGTTACTCCGGGGCCGCTGCGTAGCCGTGCAGGAGTATGGGGCA
Source organism: Terriglobia bacterium (assembly GCA_963662495.2). Taxonomy (GTDB): domain Bacteria; phylum Acidobacteriota; class Terriglobia; order 2-12-FULL-54-10; family 2-12-FULL-54-10; genus SHUM01. The sequence continues at coordinate 59,294 of CAXVYQ010000011.1, read as the reverse complement.
TCGAACGCCGAGTTTCTGAACAGCCTGCGCCAGCGCGGCGCTGAGGTGGTGGCGGTCCCTCTCTACCGGTGGGAGCTGCCGCAGGACACCGGCCCTCTGGAGACGGCGGTGCGGGAGATCGTTGCCGGGCGAATCGACGTCCTGCTCCTCACCAGCGCGACACAGTTCCACCACCTGATGAAGATCGCCGGAAAACTGCATTTGGATTCAGAGACATTGCAGGCGCTGGCCGGATGCGTGGTCTGCTCAGTGGGTCCGGTCGCATCGGAGACGCTCCAGAGCTTCGGGGTGAGAGTGGATCTCGAACCCGAGCACCCGAAGATGGGGCAACTGGTTCACGAAGCCGCCCGGAAGGCGCGGCGAATCCGTGCTGGCATAGTGAACCCCGAGGCCGGGAACCACTCTGAGCTATAGGTGCAGGGTTTTCGTCTCCGGGTCTTCTGACTCCTGCCGGGGGGAATCCTCCCGGCCTTCTCTGCCCTGGCGTTCCAGATCGAAGACTTCGCGCCGGACAAAAATCTTTGCGCCATAGAGCAGTCCGATCGCCATGGCGTCGCTGGGTCGCATGTCGTAGATCTGCCGCTCCCCATCCTTGAGCAGAATCAGGTCGGCAAGAAACGTTCCGCGCGAAAGATCGCGGATCAGGACTTTTTCCACCTTCCAGCCATTGCGGTCCAGCACGGATTTCAGCAGGTCGTGGGTCATCGGACGGGGAGCTTCCTGCTGATGCAACGCACGGACGATGGCACGGCCTTCGGTCAACCCGATCATCATGTGGATGGCGTCCCGGGAGCCCGGTTCGCGGAGGATGATGGAAACTCCGGCGGGAGTGGCGCCAATATCGTCCACCGATACCTCCACCGAGTCATCCGGACTCTGTGCCGCGGCCGGCAGACCCACCAGCAAAAAAGCCCCGCTCAGAATGAGACCCAGGACCGCCGTTTTCCTCAACATCGTATAGAACCTCCTCATCACCCCGGCTCATCACTCCGGAGTTTGCCTGCCGGCCGAACCGGCGGGAAGCACGGATGGGAAACCGGTCCGGGGAAACTTGCAACCGGAAACCTCTCCTTCGCCACCTGCACCGTTGCCGAGCCCATTCTATCGCCGAACCAGGCAGGGAACATACGATTCTGACGACCAGAATGTGCCGTGATTGGTACGCAAGTCCCAGTACCTGAGCAGTGCCTGAACATTGACAGTGAAAAACCGCCGGTTAAAACCTCTGCGGAACCGCGCAACTTTGCTGTGATAGCCGTGTTTCAAGCAAGTGATGGAAGAGAAATCTATTCATGGTCAGTTATCTGGACGGAGGGGCGGAATGATGAATCGAAAACAAATGCGGCACTACTGGTTTCCCGGAGCATCCGCGCTGGCCGGCCTGGCTCTGCTCTTTCACCTGCTCCATCTGGGAACGCCGTCGGGCGCCGCGCTGCGTGCCGGAGAGCAAGATCTGCTTTCCTACGACGGCACGGTCGAGTGCACGGTTTTCCCCGGACGCGATCTTCGCGCCACCGGAATCCCTGCCTCCGGCCCCTATGGCCGCAGCCAGAACTATTCCACCCTTTCGGTCGAGACCGAAATGATTGTTCAGGAGCTGTTCCCTCCCGGCTCTGGAACGACCGAGACGCCGGTAGGTCCCTGGGTCTCCCGCATCGACCACCACATCTTCTCCACGCTTCAGCAGAAGAACATCCCGACAGCGAACATCGCCGGTGATGAGGCGTTTCTGCGACGCGTGACGCTGGACCTGACGGGACGCATTCCCACCCCGGAGCGGGTGATGTCCTTCCTGGCCGACACCGATACCCGGAAGCGCGCAATCGAGATCGACCGGCTGTTGGATTCGCCGGAATGGGTGGACCGCTGGACGATGTGGACCGGAGATCTGCTCAAAAATAATGCCCGCTCGTCCCAGATCCGCCGCTATGACCAGGGCCGCAACGCGTTCTACTCGTTTATCAGGTCGTCGCTGGCCGAGAACAAGCCTTATAACCAGTTCGTCTCCGAGCTGATCACGGCCCAGGGGGACAGCTTCGAAAACGGGCCCGCGAACTTTATTGTCGGCGGCCGCATGAGCATGGGACCGGCGCAGGATACTTATGACCGCCAGCTCGTTCAAACCGCCACGATGTTTCTGGGAATGCGGCATTTCGACTGCCTGCTCTGCCATGACGGCGCGGGCCATCTGGATCTGGTCAACCTGTGGGGTTCCCAGGTTACTCGCTCCGAGGCCTGGCAGATGGCCGCGTTTTTTTCGCGCGCCCGGATTCGGCGTCCCATCCGCGAGCCGAACACGAGTTACCTGGTCTCGGAAGCGCGAAACGGAACCTACGCGCTGAATACGGATTCTGGAAACCGTCCGACGCGGCAGCCCGCGGATGACGGAGAGCCGGCCGTGCTGCCGCAGTACATCTTCAGCGGCAGGCAGGGGAGCCCGGAAGACTCGTTCCGGCAGGTGCTGGCGGAAGAGTTGACCAGGGACCCGCAGTTTGCCCGGGCCACGGTGAACTACCTGTGGAAGGAGCTGTTCGGCCTGGGAATCGTGGAGCCGGCCGACGCCTTCGACCTAGCGCGGCTGGACCCGCTCCAGCCACCCGCCGAGCCATGGACGATTCAGCCCACGCATCCGGAACTGCTGGAAGAGCTTTCATTTAGATTCATAGACATGAACTATGACTTGAAGGCCCTGATGCGGGAGATCACCAACTCGCAGGCCTACCAGCTCTCCTCGCAATATGACGGGGAGTGGGAGGAATCCTATACCCCCTACTTCGCCCGGCACATCGTCCGGCGGATGACGGCCGAACAACTCTATGACGCTCTGACCCAATCCAGCGGTGTGGCCCCGCCCCTGCGCGTCCGGGGCTTCCCGGAACAGGTCGTGTGGGCCATGCAATTGCCGGAGACCACCGGCCCGAGGGGTCCGGTGGGACCGTTCCTGGATGACTTTCTGCGGGGCGACCGGGATGAAGTGGAGAGAAAAGGCAGCCTCTCCATGACGCAGGCGCTGGCGCTGATGAATGACGCCGTGGTGATGGAGAAAGTCCGCAACGGGCCCGGAGAGGCGGGCCGTTTCGGACCGCTGCTGGCATCCGGGATGGGCGACAACGAACTGCTGGACTATCTCTATCTCTCCACTCTGTCCAGATTCCCGGCCTCCGATGAGCGCGCGGCGGGATTGCAGCGTCTGCAGACCGGCAATCGCGTGGCGGCGGTCCAAGACATGCTGTGGGCGCTCTATAACAAGGTGGACTTCCTGTTCAATTACTAGACGGCCGGGAAAGAAGGGTGGTTATATGAAACGGGAAACAAGTGAACTGCTGAAAAAGAAGCCGCAGGCGCACCAGCCGTTCTGGATCAGGCCCTCGCTAACCCGGAGGCATTTCTTCCAGGTGCTGGGAACCGGCGTAACCGGTTACGCCCTGGGGCAAATGGTCCGGCCGATGGAGGTCCTGGCGGACCTGCCGGTCGTCCCTCTGGACAGGGCAAAAAATTGCATCTTCATCCTGCTCGCCGGCGCCCCCTCCCCGGTCGACACCTTTGACCTGAAAGAAGGTCCCTGGACCCCGGCCAGCTTCAATCCCACCAGCTACGGCGACATCCGGTTCCCGCAAGGGCTGCTGCCGCAGTTGGCGGACCGGCTGGGGGATTTCGCCATCATCCGGTCGATGCGCGCGTGGGCGCTGGTCCATTCGCTGGCGCAATCCTGGATACAGATTGGCCGCAGCCCGGCCTCGGCTTTGGGAAGCATCGCGCCGCACATCGGCAGCGTCGTCGCTCTGGAGAAGGCCGCCGAGCGGACGCCGGAGGATATTCTTCCGGGCTTCATCGCTCTGAACGCCGGGGGCAACCAGGCCGGAGCCGGGTACTTCCCCACCGAATACGCGCCCTTTGAAGTGCGGCCCTCCGGTGCCGGGCTGCGCAACACCCTCCATCCGGACGGGAAACAGCGCTGGCAGGGACGTTGGGAACTGCTGCATCAAATGGATGATCCCTTGCGGCAGAACTCGCCCCTGGGCGCGCTGGCCGAGGACATGGACGTTTTCTATGATGCGGGTCAGAGGTTGATGTATAACGACGCGGTCCAGAGCGCCTTCAGCTTCAGCGACGAGGAACGTGCTGGCTTTGGCGGCTCATCGTTCGGAGACGCCTGTCTGGTGGCAAAAAATGTGTTGCAGGCGGACCTGGGCACGCGCTTCGTCCAGATCACCTCGGGAGGCTGGGATCATCACGCCAATATCTATACCGCGCTGCCGACGCTGGCCCCGTCGCTGGATCAGGGACTGGCGGGCCTTCTGGACAGCCTGCAACAGACCGGGCAGCTCGACCAGACGCTGGTGGTGGCGGCGGGTGAGTTCGGAAGAACGGTGGGCGCGCTGAACAATCAGGCGGGCCGCGACCATTACCTGCAGCAGTTTGCTCTCTTCGCCGGCGCTGGAGTCCGAGGCGGCAACGTCATCGGCTCCACTGATCCGACCGGCGCGTTCACCAGCGATCCGGGCTGGAGCCGGGGCCGGGACATCCGCAGCGAAGACATCGAAGCCACGATCTACTCCGCCATGGGGATCAACTGGACCACCGTCCGTTACGACGACCCGCTCGGGCGCGGCTTCGAATACACGCCTTTCGCCGAATCCGATATCTATGCCCCCATCAACGAACTCTGGGGGTAGCTCGCCGGACCGGCCTAGTCTCCTTTTTCGAGGTACCGTGCGGGATTTTCTTCAAAGGATTTCCTGCAGCCGGGAGCGCAGAAGTAATAGGTCTTTCCCTCATGATCCGCCGTGGCGGCGGCCTGGGAATCTTCGATCTCCATTTTGCAGACCGGGTCGGTAACCTTCATTGCGACTCCTCCTCGTACAGGCCGTTAATTTTTCGCAGGTCCTTCCGGCGGCGGCTCCTGCTCATGCAGCGGATCGCCCTTGTGCATCTTCGGCAGTTGCGGCTTGGGCGGAGGCCGCAGTATGGAAAACACCACCGCGCAACCGATCACGCCGGCCACCACGCCCAGCGAGAGCAGGATCGGAATATGGTACAACTCGCTGATGAGCATCTTGATCCCCACGAATGCCAGCACCGCGCCCAGTCCCACCTTCAGATAATGAAACTGCGTCATGGCCCCGGCCAGCAGGAAATAGAGCGACCGCAGGCCCAGGATCGCGAAGATGTTCGAGGTGTACACAATGAACGGGTCCTGGGTAACGGCGAAGATCGCCGGGATCGAATCCACTGCGAAGACCAGGTCGGTCCCTTCGATGACCATCAGAACCAGCAGCAGCGGCGTCGCCATCTTCTTCGCACCTTCTCTCACGATCATGCGGGAACCCGAATACTGGGTGGTCATGGGAACAAACCGCCGGAACAGCTTCACCACCGGGTTGCGCTCCGGATGCACCTCCACATCGCCACCGTTCAGCATCTTCCAGCCGGTAAAGACCAGAAACGCCCCGAAGATGTAGATGATCCAGTGGAAGTTCTGCATCAGCACGGCGCCCACCAGAATGAACGCCGCACGCATCACCATTGCACCCAGCACGCCCCAGAACAGCGCCCGGTGCTGCGCCACCGCGGGAACGGAAAAGTACCGGAAGATGATGATGAAGACGAAGATATTGTCGATGCTGAGCGAATACTCGATCAGGTACCCGGTGAGAAATTCGAGGCCGCGCTGGGAATCGAAGTGGAAGAAGATCCAGAGATTGAAGACGATCGCCAGCGACACCCAGACGATCACCCAGCCCAGCGCCTCGCGGTGTCCGACCGTATGCTCTTTGCGGTGAAACACGCCGAGATCCAGGGCCAGCATCAGCAGGACGAAGGCCGTGAACCCAACCCACAACAGTGGCGTACCGACCCCGTCTGTCACTGGCGCGATTTCCCTTCTCTCTTCATGCGGTTGGCTTCCATCGCTTCCGGCACCCTGCGACTTCTCTCCATGACGAATTCCATCACGGGTTCCCTGATCCCATCATGGATGTTTCAAAAAAACAGGGAGCATTCATCCCCATGATGGAGTTTACCGCTCTCTAATCGCTTGTGGAAAGCAGCAACCCGTTAAAATGCCCCGCCGGGACCCGTGATGTCAAACGGAAAATTCCCCCGACCCGGTTCAATTGACAGCTACCAGCCCATATGCTAAATTTTCTTGTTTGCCATTCCAATGTGCTCGTTACCGGTGGGAGTTCGTAAATGGAGCAGATCATTGCCCTGAAGGAGATATTCATACGGGCGATTCCCTCCTTCGTTCTGGTGTGGATTCTCTTCGCTTTCATCGCCCGCCTCTTCTACCGTCCGCTGAGAGCCGCCATGGACCAGCGGAGACAGGAGACGGAAGGGGCTCGCGAAGCAGCCGCCTCCCGCATTGCGCTGATGGAGGAGAAGACGGGCGAGTATGAGGAGGCTCTGCGGGCCAGCCGCGCGGAGCTCTATCGGGAGCAGGAACAGGAACTCGGGAAAGCGATGGAGCGCCGGGAGGCGATTTTGAAGCAGGCCCGGGCAAAGGCGGAAGAGAAAATTCTCCAGAGCCGTCAGGAAATCGTGCGCGAAACCGGCGAGGCTAAAAAGGTCCTGGCGCAGGAGAGTAAACAGATGGCCCAGTGGATCGCGCAAGCCATTCTGGACCCAACGAAATCAATGCCCCGTCGAGCCGCACCGGGAGCAGCATCCTAGGATGAAACAGTACCGACTGCAATTTTTCCTGCTTCTCTCGGCTTCCCTGAGCCTCTGGCTGCTCACCGGCTCCGTGCCTCTCCCTTCCGCCGGATCATCCGGGAAGGCTTCCAGTTCATTGCTCCCGTCGCTTGCGGCGCAGGAGCCGGAGCCGCCCCCCGGCATCCGGCTGGAAAACGTGCCGCCCGCCGTAGAGGACGACGAAGCCGCCGCCGATCCGGCGCATGACGAGGAACACGCGGCATCCGCAGGGGAACATGGAGCAGGCGGCGAGGAACATGGCGAGCAGCACAGTCTTTTCGATGAGGTCGCACACTGGTTCAATTTCCTGCTGCTTGCCGGCGGAATCGTCTACCTGGTCCGGAAGATGCTGGTCCCCTTCCTCCAGGAACGCGCCAGCCTGATCCGCGAAAACCTGCAGCAGTCGGCGGTCGCGCTGGCCGAGGCCAATGAACGGCTCGCAGTCGTCGAGGATCGCATGAAACATCTGGACCGGGAACTGGAACAATTGCGGGAGGCTGGCCTGCAGGAGGCCTATAACGAGAGGGTACGGGTCGAGCAACAGGCCGAAGGGGAGGCGGAAAAGATCCTGGCCACGGCTGGTCAGGAGATGGACGCCGCCGTCAAGAACGCCCGGGCCGAGTTGAAAAAGTATGCTTCCGAGCTGGCAGTGGATGTCGCGGAAAACAATATCCGGCGGGAGATGACTCCGGAGTCGGAACAGAAAATCTTCCAATCCTTCGTGGACCGGCTTTCGGACGGGGGAGACACTGATGGGGCCGGCTGATCCGGAGGCGTACGAAGATCGCCGGCAATCCGCGCCGTCCCTTGAAGGTGCCGGGACCTATGTCGGCAATGCAACCGGCGTACAGACCTTCAGGCAGAAAGAGAACCAATGCCGAACGCAGTAGCATTCCGTTACGCAAGAGTTCTGGTGGACGTGGTGACGGACACATCCGCCACCACGCCCCGGCCCGACCCGCGCACCATCACGGCGCAGCTCGGCCAGTTTCAAGAACTGTTGCAGCAGAACGAGGAGTTGCGGATCGTCTGCTCCACGCCGGCAATCGCCTATCCGAAAAAGCGCGCGGTGCTGGAGAAACTGGCATCGCTGATCAAGCTATCGTCCGTATCCCGCAACTTTCTGAACGTGGTCCTCGAGCATCAGCGCATGCCGCTGCTCGGGGAGATGATGGAAGCCTACGAATCTCTTTTGAACGAACAAATGGGTCTGGTTACGGTCGAAGTAACATCGGCCCGCCCGCTGAAAGAGGCGGAAAAAAGGAGCTTGTCCGAGGCCCTGCGAGCGCGGACCCGGCAGCAGGTGAAGGTCAGCTACGGTTTGGACCCGAATTTGATCGGGGGCGTGGTGGCGCGCGTTGGCAGCACCATCTATGACGGATCGGTTCGAGGACAGCTAACCCGCCTGCGGGCGGAATTGGGCAGCCGAGATCCCGGGCGACTCTCGTAAGGAGCAAAAAATGGCACAGATCAGAGCGGACGAGATCAGCAAGATCATCCGCGAGCAGATTGAAAATTTTGACAGCGCAATGAGCGTATCCGAGGTCGGCTCGGTCATCTCGGTCGGCGACGGCATTGCCCGTATCTACGGGCTGACGAACGTGATGTCAGGCGAGCTGATCGACCTGCCGCACGGCGTTACCGGCATTGCGATGAACCTGGAGGAAGATCAGGTGGGCTCGGTTCTGCTCGGCGACTACGCGGAGATCAAGGAAGGCGATCCGGTGAAGCGCACCGGCCGGATCATGCAGATCCCGGTCGGCGAAGCGATGGTGGGACGTGTGGTCAATTCCCTCGGCCAGCCGATCGACGATAAGGGACCCATCGTTACCGAGCAATTCAACGCCATCGAGCGTGTCGCCCCGGGCGTGGTGGACCGCCAGCCGGTGAAGGAACCGATGCAGACCGGCCTGAAGGCCATCGACGCCATGATCCCCATCGGCCGCGGGCAGCGCGAACTCATCATCGGCGACCGGCAGACGGGCAAGACCGCCATCGCTCTCGATACCATCATCAACCAGAAGGGCGGCGACGTGATCGCCATCTACGTTGCCGTGGGCCAGAAGCGGTCCACCATCGCCCAAGTGGTCAAGAGCCTGGAAGAAGCCGGGGCCATGGATTACACCATCGTCGTGGCCGCCTCGGCCAGCGACCCGGCGTCCATGCAGTACCTGGCTCCCTATTCCGGATGCGCCATCGGCGAATTCTTCCGCGATACGGGCCGCCATGCGCTCACGATCTATGACGATCTGTCCAAGCACGCCGCGGCCTACCGCGAAATTTCCCTGCTGCTGCGCCGCCCGCCGGGCCGCGAGGCATTTCCCGGAGACGTGTTCTATCTGCATTCCCGCCTGCTGGAGCGCGCCTCCAAGATGAGCGCCGAGAAGGGCGGCGGATCGCTGACTTCCCTGCCCATCATCGAGACCCAGGCCGGCGACGTCTCCGCCTATATCCCGACCAACGTGATCTCCATCACCGACGGCCAGATCTACCTGGAAGCCGACCTGTTCAACTCCGGCGTCCGGCCCGCCATCAACGTGGGTCTGTCGGTTTCCCGCGTGGGCGGCAACGCGCAGATCAAGGCCATGAAGCAGACGGCCGGCACCCTGCGACTTGATCTGGCTCAGTACCGCGAACTGGCGGCCTTCGCGCAGTTCGGCTCGGATCTGGACAAAGCCACCCAGGCGCAGTTGGCCCGCGGCCAGCGGCTGGTGGAGCTGCTCAAACAGGGCCAATTCTCGCCGCTGCCGGTCGCCAAACAGGTTCTCTCCATCTTCGCCGGAACCAACGGGCATTTCGACGACCTGGAGATTGAAGAGGTCCAGCCCTTTGAAACCGGTCTGTTCCAGCATGTGGACAACAACCGTCCATCCTTGTGGCAGAAGGTCATGGAGAAAAAGCAGATCGACGACGATGTGAAGCAGGAGTTCAACCGCGTGCTGAAGGAGTTCAAGGAACGGTTCCTCTCGGAACGAAAGCAAACCGCGGTAGCCGCCGGCGCGGGCAGCGAACAATAGCCCGCCGGAATCGAGTGAAGAGCTGAGATGCCCAGTTTAATCGACATGCGCCGCCGCATCCGTTCGGTGCGCAATACGCAGCAGATCACCAAGGCGATGAAGATGATCTCGGCCGCCCGGCTGCGCCGCTCGCAGGAGCGTGTCTTCAACGCGCGGCCCTATGCCGGACTGCTCAAGGAAGTGCTCGCCAGCCTGGGATCGCGATCCGCCTCCGCGGCGCATCCGCTGCTCACCAGCCGCGAGCCGCAACGCGCGACGGCGATCGTTCTGACCGGCGACCGCGGGCTGTGCGGCGCCTTCAACGCCAACGTGATCCGCGCCGCCGAACAGTTCATCGCCGGCCGGCCGGGCCAGCAGGTGGACCTCATCCCCGTCGGCCGCAAGGGACGGGACTACTTCCGGCGCCAGGGCGTCGCCTTCCGGGCAGAATATACCGGCATCTACGGAATGCTCGACTACAGCCACGCCAAGCTGATCGGCTCTCAAGTCATCTCCGCCTTCACCGAGGCCGAGACCGATGCGGTTTTCCTGATCTACAACGAGTTCAAAAGCGTCCTCTCACAACGAGTGGTCGTGGAGCAACTACTGCCACTTTCGGCGTTCCAGCAGCAGGCCGAATCGCCCCCGGCCGACGTGCAGGTCGACTACCTCTACGAACAACCGCCGGCCAGGATTCTGGAGACGCTGCTTCCCCGCTACGTCGAGGTGCAGATTTTCCGGGGACTGCTCGAATCGATTGCCGCCGAACATGCCGCCAGAATGACCGCCATGGACTCTGCGACCGGCAATGCCGGGGAGATGATCGACAGCCTGACCCTGACCATGAACAGGATCCGCCAGGCTTCGATCACAAAAGAGATCATCGAGGTGGTGAGTGGCGCCGGGGCGGCCGGTTAACCCTGCCGTTCGATTTCACGCAAGAACAGAACCCACGGAAAATTCCGATTATTTCCCAATGATTTGAAGGATGGTGAGCCCGGAGGGTGCGGTCTCTATTCGCCGAGAAATTCCAGGAGTTCCTCTTCGGGAATCGCGCCCTCGCGAATCAAACGCCAGCGATGGGGGGTCAGATCCACGGTGGTGGCCACGCTTGTCTCGGGAAGCGCGCTATCCAGAATCAAAGCAACATCCGAGCCCAGAGTGGCCTGCACCTGCTCCGCGCTCTCGCAGGCCGGGTGGCCGGAAATATTCGCGCTGGTTCCAATCAGCGGCATTCCCGCGAGCCCGAGCAACTGCCTCGCGACGGGGCTGGCCGTTTGCCGCATGGCAAGGCGGCCGGTCTTCCCGGTGGCTTTCAGCGGAATCGCGGAGCCGGCTGCCACGATGATACTCAGTGGCCCCGGCCAGTAACGATGGGCGAGCAGGAAGAATCGCGACCCCAGATGCCGGGAGACCTCCGCCGCCTGGTCGACGCTCTCCACAAAGATTGGTAACGAACGATCCCAAGCGCGGCTTTTCGCCTGGAACACCCGTTCCACCGCGGACAGATTAAAGGGATCGGCGACGATGCAGAAAAACGTATCGGTCGGAATCGCGACCAGCAACCCGCGCCGGATCGCGTCGGCAGCCACACGAATCTGTTCGGATTCCGCATCATCCCCCGGAGCCAGCCCCGAAACGGGCCACGGAACTGGAATGATCTCGGCCATCCTTCAATCCTTCACCATTTCGATTGCCATGGAACGTGCCGGCCAGTGTCTGAATCCGGCGGCCAGCTTATACCCGAAAACGGATCTCTCCCCGCGGCGAAAACAAACTTCGGTCCGGATCAGCCTCCGAACTCTCCCACCTGCCCGCCACGGGTGGCTTCCATCTGCTCCATCACCTCTTCGGATTCACTCTTGTGTTCCACTCTCGGCCGCACAGTGGAACGGGGCGGCTCATTCATCTGGCCAACGCTCGCCTTGTCCAGGGCCTCTTCGTAGCCACGCGCGGCCCAGTAGATGCTCTTCTGAAAATATTCGATGACCCTCTGGCGGATATCAGCATCCACGACGCTGAGTTCGAGTTTTTCCTCCATGTGCAACCACAGATGCTTTTCCAGCAGCAGGATGCCCAGCACCAGTTGCCCCAGCGGAATATTGTCTTGGTACCGTTCCTGCCCCAGCTCGATGGCTGGCTTTCGAACCGCCGTTACATCCTCATGCTCCAGCCACAGGCATAAGCGATCATAGATTGCCAGGCACCTGGCATGAAGTTCCTCATCGGAAAAACGCCGGTAATGGCTGACGCCCAGGTTCGTATGCAGATCCTGGATCAGTATTTCAAAGATTTTGGGATACTCCTGCCGGATCCAAAGAACCAGATTAGTCGTAGTCATGGAAATCCCTCCCATTCCGTCGATTGGACCATATGGAAATCCGTACGGCCCGTCCAAATATACTTCAGACAGCCAGGACAGCAACAGGACAATCGCAGTTGTTTTCCGGAACGATTATTCCGGGTGGTCCGTGTTTCCACTGATCAACTGGACCGCGTGGGGGAGGATGGAGAGGATCGACTGGAGAGAATCCGCTGCTCCCTTCGGACTTCCGGGAAGGTTCACCACCAGGGATGAACCCACGATCCCGGCCACCGCGCGGGACAGCGCGGCCCTCGGCTCACTGCCGGCGCCAGCGCGCCGCATCTGCTCGGCCAGTCCGGGCACTTCCCGTGTGAGGACCTTCCGGGTGGCCTCCGGTGTAACGTCCCGCTCGGAAATCCCCGTGCCTCCGGTCGTAAAAATGGCCTGGACACCCTGGGCGCTCACCTCACGCAAAGTAGCGGCAATCACGGACATATCATCTGCGAGAACGCGGCTGTGAACGACCGTCCACCCGCTATTCTTCAGCAACTCCCCGACCGCCGGACCGGATCGGTCTCTTCGCTTCCCCTGATAGACCGAATCGCTGATCGTCAAGACGGCGGCGCGTAACGAATCTGTCATGGTCTCTCCCATAATAGCTCCTCCCATCCGCTCACTGGCGCGGATGCCTGTTAATCCCCGGTATCGCGATTGTGCTCATCGAGAAGGCGCAGCGCCTCCATCAGCAATCCTTGTGTGGATTTCGTGGTCGTCTTCTGATCCGATTTGGCATTGAAGTTGATCTCGAAAGAGGCCTCGGACCACCCGACCACGGCGTAGACCGCATCATCACCCAGGACGGCGCCCCATTCCGCATGGTGCAACTGGCCCGCCTCGAAAAACATCCGGCAGGTCTCGTCCTTGGTTACGGTCAGGGAACACATCTTCTGCCCCAGCTCCAGCGACTGAAACAGATCGATGAGATTCATCTCGGACAGCCGCCCGCGGATCATACCATCCTGGGAGGACTGCTTCTGAATTTTCTCCAGCTGGATGCGATCCAGGATCTTTTTTGCGCGCTTCGAAAGGTCCTTCACAAAAAAAGGCTTGGCAATGAGCTCCTCCACCAGCTCCGACATCTCGTGGAGCTGCTCGTCGATATCCGATTTCGTGGCGATCATCATCAACCGAACCGATCCAGCCTTATCGTTCGACTTCAGGCTCTGCAGAAACTGGACCCCATCCAGATCCGGCATCCGGTAATCGCAGATGATCAGGTCCGGGAGATGCTGCAGGCATTCGGCGAGCGCGGCAGTGGAATCGGTAAAACCCTTGATCTCGCCCAGCGGTGCAAGACCCTTCTGCAATATGTCCAGAATCACGGGATTGTCGTCCACCAGGACAAGATTAGCTGCGCTCTTCGGCATCCCTGTTCCCCCCGATAGCGCTCGTGCAGTTCCCATTTTTCACGCGGTCTTCCTCCGCTTTTTTGTCCGGCGATAGGTCCCACTCTTCCCGCCGCTCTTTTCCACCAAGCAAATATCTGTAATTGTGATGGACTTGTCAACCGCTTTGACCATGTCATAGAGCGTCAATGCAGCCACCGAGACGGCCGTCAGCGCCTCCATCTCCACCCCGGTCGAAGCTTGCGTGGCAACCGTGGCTTCCAGCCGGATGCCGCCGCGCGACACCCGCGCCTGCACATCGACATGCGTCAGCGGCAGGGGATGACACAGGGGAATCAGCGTGGCGGTCTGCTTGGCCGCCATGATCCCAGCCACCCGGGCAATCTCCAGCGGATTCCCCTTGGGATTTTCCGGAAGCTGCCGCAATGCACCGGCCGACATCCGAACGAATCCGCCCGCCCGCGCCCGCCGTTGCGTGCTCTGCTTACTGGAGACATCCACCATGCGAATCGATCCATCCGCGTTATAATGCGATAATTCCATGTCTTGGTCTTCCCTCCCGCCGACCCGGCCGGTCCGCTGTTATCGTGGCAGCACCGAGACCCAGTCGCCGGCCTTCAGATCAGCCTCGGACTCGGGAATCGCCAGAAAACAGTTCGCCCGCGTCAGGCTTGCAACATCGCCCGAACCCTTCCATTCTACCGGATGGATCACCGGCTGATACATCGGACCTTCCAGCCGCGCCGGAAGAAATGCCGCCAGTCCGGGCCTGCGATGGATGTCGCGGCCCAGGCGGGCACGGAGCAGGTGCAACGGAGCATCCCGCTCACCCGAGAGCAGGGCCAGAGCCGGACGGACAAATAGTTCAAAGGTAACCATCGTCGAGAGTGGGTTCCCCGGAAGTCCAAAGATAAAACAGTTTTTCAGTTTACCGAATACCAGCGGCCGTCCGGGTTGAATCGAGACGCCATCAAAAAAGAATTCGGCTCCCAGTCCGGCCAGAACCGGCTCCACCAGATCGTACCGGCCAGCGGAGACGCCGCCGCTGAGCAGCAGCACGTCGCAATCCAGAGCTTGCAGGATCATCTCCCGCAGGGACTCTTCCCGGTCCGGGGCGATACCAACCGCGACCGGCACGCCATACGCGGCGGCCACCTGTGCCTCCAGCGAGCGGCTGTTGCTGTTGCGAATCTGATACGGGCCCGGCTGCTCGCTCACCTCCACCACCTCGTCTCCGGTGGGAATGATCGCAACCCGCGGTTTGCTGAAAACCGGCACTTCTGTCATCCCGACCCCGGCCATCATCGCTACTTCCGCATACCCGATGCGAACGCCCGGCCCGAGCAATTGCTCCCCCTGCTGCGCCTCAGCACCGCGGGAAACCACATTCTCACCCGGCTGGACGGATCGGGAAAGCACGACCCCATCCCCCTGCCGTTCCGCATACTCGACCATGACGACGCTGTCGGCGCCCGGCGGCACCGCAGCCCCCGTCATGATCTCCACACACTCGCCAGCCCCTACCACCGCGCCCTCGAATGCCGCACCCGCCCTGGCCAACCCCAGCACGCGGAGCTGCGCGGGAATCTGCGACATGTCATCGGCCCGGACGGCAAAACCATCCCGGGTGGAACGATCGAATGGAGGGAAATCGCGATCAGCCTGAACAGGTCCGGCGAGAACCGCGCCGTGGCATTCCTCTAACGGAACGGGTCGAACCTGACCAGTCCGGCCGGAACGACGGACCTGATCGATGACCTGAGTGCGGGCCTGCTCGAATTTCAGAACCGCCAAGCTTGCCCCCTGAAGATGAGGATGTGTGAAATTTCAGCCGGATGGGAGCAGTTCAGCCAGCCGGCTTCCCTTGCGAACGATGCTCTGATTGCGTTCCGGGCCGGTGGAGACCAGGCCGATTTCCAATCCGAGATGATCCCCGATGAATTCCAGGTAGTTTTGCGCCTTCGCGGGAAGCTCCTCGTAGCGGGTCGTTCCAAATGTGGACTGTTTCCAGCCCGGCAGCTTCCGGTAGATGGGCCGGAGACGCTCCCAGGCATCGGAGGCGGCAGGCAGCGTCTCCACCGTCTTTCCATCGAGCTCGTAGCCCGTGCAAACGGGAATTTCATCCTGCTCGTCCAGCACGTCCAGCTTCGTAATGATCATGCTGTCCAGCCCGTTGATGGCGGCGCTGTAGCGCAGCACGGGCAGGTCCACCCACCCGCATCGCCGGGGCCGGGAGGTAACCGAGCCGAATTCGTTGCCGCGTTTCCGGACCAGTTCTCCGGCTTCGGTGTGATCCTCGGTCGGAAAAGGACCGGAACCGACCCGGGTGGCATAGGCCTTCGACACGCCGAGGACGCCGGTGATGCTGGTCGGAGGAACCCCTGTCCCGGTACAGGCGCCTCCGGCGGTCGAATTGGAGGAGGTTACATAGGGATAGGTTCCATGATCCACGTCGAGCAGCATGCCCTGCGCACCCTCCAGCAGAACGGAACGCCCGTCGCGAATCTGACCGTTGAGAAACACCGACGTATCGGCGATCAGGTCCCGCAGGCGGGCACAGTAGTCCTCGTATTCGGCGAACAAGCGTTCCGGATCGAGCGTCTCGTCGCTTCCCAATCCGGCCAGCCGCTTTTGTTTTTCCTGAAGACTCTGCTCGAGCAGAGAGCGGAAGCGGGTGGGTTCCAGAATGTCTCCCACGCGAATGCCGCTGCGCGAGATCTTGTCCTCATAGGCCGGCCCGATGCCGCGCAGAGTCGTTCCGATTTTGCTGCGAATGGGAGAAGATTCCGAAAGTTTGTCCAGCAGGCGGTGGTAGGGAAAGATCAGATGCGCGCGGTCGCTCACCAGCAGACGATCGCGAACCGCGATGCCCTGCTGCTCCAGAAAATCAATCTCGTCCAGCAGCGCCTTCGGATCGATCACAACCCCGTTGCCGATGACGGCGCGCTTTCCCGGACGCAGGATTCCGGAAGGAATCAACTGCAGGATGAACTTCTTCCCTTCGATCTCCATGGTGTGGCCGGCGTTATGCCCGCCGGCAAACCGCGCCACGATATCGAAGGATTCCGACAGCAGATCTACGATCTTCCCTTTTCCCTCGTCGCCCCACTGGGCGCCCACTACAATGACTGTGCTCATTCGCAATTTGATTGGTCGATGTTATTGAAATCCGGCCACCGGAGGCCACCGGAAACCATGATGGCCCGCAAGGATAATTCCCAGCCGCACACAGGTGCCCAACTAAAACATTTCCTGCAAAAAAAACTGGTTGAAAGGCTGTGAGAAAGCGAACCGAAATGAAATCACCGGATCCCCCAGCCGGGGAGCCTAAAGGTGCTTCTTGATCAGGTTCTCGATGACGTCCCGGCTGGCGGCGCCCACCAACTGTTCGCGAACCTCTCCATCCTTGAACAGCAGCAAGGTCGGGATTCCGCGAATATTATAGTTGGACGGGACCTGTTGATTCTCGTCCACATTCATTTTTGTCACCTTGGCTTTGCCGGCGTAGTCATTCGCCAGCGCTTCCACCGTGGGTGCAATCATCCGGCACGGCCCGCACCAGGCCGCCCAGAAATCCACCAATACGGGCTCGCTGGCTTTCAAGACCTCCTGATCAAACGATTGATCGGTAACATGTAAGATATTTTCCGCCATTCGGGTAATCCTCCTCACCTTGTGCATTCTGCACTATCGAATCCGTTTTTACCACGGTCATTGGATGTGGCATCCCGCAGTTTTGATGCAACCTTATATTCTACTCCTGGTTTTGCCCGGGCGCACTGCTACCGGCCAAGGTTTTGTACAGGCTTTGATACCCGGCCACGGCCCGGTCCCACGAAAAATCCATCGCCATCCCGTTCCCGATGAGCTTCGGCCACAGCTCCGGATCTTGGTAGACGCCCAACGCCCGCGTGATCGCCCCCAGCAACGCCGTCCCGGAATAGGAGGTGAACTTGAAACCGGTGCCCTCGCCCGTGGCCGGGTCGAACTGTTCGATGGTGTCCTCCAGCCCCCCGGTCGCGCGCACGATCGGGACGGTCCCGTAACGCAAGCTATAGATCTGGTTCAGCCCGCACGGCTCATAGTAGGATGGCATCAGGAACATATCCGCTCCGGCCTCGATCTTGTGCGCCAGCACATTGTCATATGCCACCCGCACCGCCATCCGGCCCGGGTACTGACTGGCCAGATGGGTGAACAGCCGCTCATAACGGGGTTCCCCGGTGCCCAACACCACCAGCCGCACCTTTTCGGCGAACAGGCGGTCGGCCACCTCCGCGATCAGATCGGCACCCTTCTGCCGCGTCAGCCGGGATATGATCCCGATCAGCGGCAGCTTCGCGTCGCTGTCCGGGAAGCCGAACTCCCGCAGCAGATCCAGCTTGCATCTCCGCTTCCCTTCCAGCTTCCCGGCGGCATAGCGCGCCGCAATATGCCGATCCCTCGCCGGGTCCCATTCCCCGTAGTCCGCCCCGTTCAGGATACCCGTGATCTGGTCCCGCCTCTCCCCCAACACACCATCCAGCCCGAATCCATACTCGGGCGTCTGCATCTCCTGCGCATACTTGCGGCTGACCGTCGTGATCCAGTCCGAATAGATCATCGCCCCCTTCAGGAAGTTCACCTGCCCGTAGAACTCCAGCCCCTGCATCCGAAACAACTCCGGCGCCAGCCCGGCCCGCGCCAGCGACGCGGCGGGAAACAGTCCCTGATGGCCCAGGTTATGAATCGTCAGGATCGCCCGCAGATTCTCCAACCCCGGGTCCCCCGCATACGCCGTCCGCAACAGGACGGGCGCCAGTCCCGCCTGCCAGTCGTGGCAATGCAGGATGTCGGGCCGGAAGAGAGACTTCGCGATCTCCAGCACGGCGCGGGAAAACAGGCTGAACCGTTCCGGATTATCCGGATAATCCCGTCCGTTCGCCGCAACATAGAGCGAATCCCGGTCGAAATAGGGCGGGTAGTCCACCAGCAGCGTCCGCACCTTGTTCTTCCTGGGCGCCTCCAGAATGCGCGGAAAATGCAGCCCGTCTCCCAGCGGAATGGTCATGCTCTCGACAACGGTCTTCGCCCGCGCCAGCCTGGTTGTCTTGTATCGCGGCAGCACCACGGCCACCTCGATTCCGCTGGCCGCCAGCGCCGCCGGCAATGCTCCGATCACATCCGCCAGTCCGCCAGTCTTTGAAAAGGGCACGGCTTCCGAGGCTGCCATCAGCACCCGCAGGGGCCTCGCCCCACCCGGCTTCTTCATGATTGCCAAAGTACCGAAGCACCGCTTCTTCTGTCAAGCGATGGGTGTCAAGCGACCCCTATTTAGCAACTGGTGTCCAGCAACCGGCCCGGCCGGTTTCACCCGGCCCCATCCTTCCCTAAACCAAGACCGAGGCCTCCCTAAAACAAGACCGGAGGCCGGAAAACAAGACGGTAGCCGGCTGCTATGATATTATTTTCTGCCAATGTTCTGCCGGGACCCGGCACGGGAATCGGACACCGTACCCCGGCGGACTCTCACGGATGAACTGAAGACCGAGGTTACCCGGTACCCGATTTTACCCAGTAGAGGTTACGCCCAGTGACTGAGCAGTCGAACATCGATTCCGCCGCCCCCCAGAAAAACCCCGCCGCGTCCGCACCAGCCGGGCTGGACACACTGTCCATCAACACCATCCGCACGCTCGCCATGGACGCCGTGGAGAAGGCCAAATCCGGCCACCCCGGCATGCCCATGGGCGCGGCCGCCATGGCCTATGTCCTCTGGACCCATTTCCTGCGTCATAATCCCGCCAACCCGGACTGGCCCGACCGCGACCGCTTCGTTCTCTCGGCTGGCCACGGCTCCATGCTGCTCTATGCCCTGCTGCATCTCACCGGCTATGACCTTCCGCTGGAGGAGATCATCAATTTCCGCCAATGGGGGAGCCGCACCGCCGGACATCCCGAGCGCGGACTGGTGCCCGGCGTGGAATCCACCACCGGACCGCTGGGACAAGGTTTCGGCAACGGTGTCGGCATGGCGATGGCGGAGCGCTACCTGGCCGCTACTTTCAACCGGCCCGGCTTCTCCATCGTCGATCACTTCACCTACGCCATCGTCAGCGACGGCGATCTGATGGAAGGCGTCGCCTCGGAGGCCGCCTCGATTGCCGGACATCTGAAACTCCATAAGCTCATCTATCTCTATGACGACAACCGCATCACCATCGACGGCGCCACCGACCTTTCTTACTCCGAAGACGTCGGCAAGCGTTTTGAGGCCTATGGCTGGCACGTCCAGCAGGCCGATGGGAACGACCTGAAGGCGGTTCATCAGGCGCTATCGCTGGCCCGTGCGGAGCTATCCAAGCCCTCCATCATCCTCGCCCGCACCCATATCGGCTTCGGCAGTCCTCATAAGCAAGACACATCCGGCGCGCACGGCGCTCCGCTCGGCGCCGAGGAGATCCGGCTGACCAAGCAGGCGCTGGGATGGCCTTCGGATCAGCCATTTTTCATTCCCGAAGAGGCGCTCGGCCACTTCCGCCAGGCCGTTCCGCGCGGGCAGGCGCAGGAGACCGCATGGCGCGAACGCTTTACTTCCTACGGCGAAGCCCATCCCGATCTGGCCCGTCAGTGGGAGGACTGGATGGGGGGCGTGCTGCCCGCGGACCTCGACGCCGCGCTGCCCAGCTTCACCCCGGCCGACGGACCCATGGCCACCCGCGCGGCCTCCGGCAAGACCATCAACGCCATCGCCGCCGGCCTGCCGAATCTGATCGGCGGCTCGGCCGATCTGGCCGGCTCCACCAAGACGATGATCCAGGGCGCGGCGGATTTCCAGGCCGACTCGCCGGGACGCAACCTTCATTTCGGCGTCCGGGAGCACGCCATGGGCACCATCTGTAACGGTCTTGCGCTGCACGGCGGCATCCGGCCCTACGCCGGAACCTTCCTGGTCTTCTCCGACTATATGCGCCCCTCGATCCGGCTTGCCGCGCTGACCCGGCTGCCCGTCATCTATGTCTTCACCCATGAGAGCATCGGGGTGGGCGAGGATGGTCCCACGCATCAGCCCATCGAACATCTGGCGTCCCTGCGCGCCATCCCCGGCCTCGCCGTTATTCGTCCCGCCGACGCCACCGAGACCGCCGCGGCATGGCGCACGGCTCTCGAAAGAAAGGGTCCTGTGGCGCTGGCCCTCACCCGGCAGGGCCTGCCCGTTCTGGACCGCGAGAAACTGGCCCCGGCCGGTCTGCTCTCCCGGGGTGCCTATGTGCTGGCCGATGCCGCTGCCGCACCGCTCGCATTGATCCTTCTGGCCTCTGGCTCCGAGGTCTCGCTCGCGCTCGGCGCGCGGGAGCAATTGGAATCGGAAGGGATCGGAACCCGCGTCGTCAGCGTACCCTGCTGGGAGTTCTTCTTCGAGCAGACTGCCGCCTATCGCGACGAGGTTCTGCCCCCCGGTGTCGCGGCGCGGCTTGCCATCGAGATGGGCTCGCCACTCGGCTGGCGTGAGTTCGTGGGAGACAAAGGCGACATCCTCGGCATCAACCGGTTCGGCGCTTCCGCTCCCGCAAAGGTCCTGATGGAAAAATTCGGATTCACTGTCGATAACGTCGTGGCCCGGGCACGCGCCTTGCTGGGCTAAAATCATTACGGAGAGAGAAACCATGCGAGTCGCCATCGGCGCGGATCACGCGGGCTTGGAACTGAAAGGGCCCATTGTCGATCTGCTCGAAAAACTTGGGCATCAGGCAATCGACGTCGGAACCCACAGCACTGAGCCGGTGGATTACCCGGACTACTCGCGCGCCGTCGCCGAGAAGATCCTGAACAAGGAAGCCGGCCTCGGCATCATGATCTGCGGCAGCGGCGTCGGTGGCTCCATCGCCGCCAATAAGTTTCCCGGCATCCGGGCCGGCCTTTGCCACGATGCCTTTTCCGCGCATCAGGGCCGCGAGGATGATGACGTCAACCTGCTCTGCCTCGGCGCCCGCGTCATCGGCCGGTCCCTGGCGCTCGATATCGTAAAGACCTTCCTGGATGCGAAATTTTCCGGCCTGGCACGTCACCAGCGGCGTCTCGGCAAGGTTCTGGAGATCGAGAAGCAACACACGCAAGAGTAGCGCCCGCCTCGCTTCCTCCGTCTCCTCCTCCAGCGCTTCCCGGCGGCGCTTCCCCTGTCTTTTGCTGAACGATATATGCTTCCCCTTTTGAATGAGGTCCAAATTTCCCAGCACCGTGAACGGAGTTCCCATGGCAAAATCCACCCAGGCTGAGTCGAAAAACCGTGCGCGGAGTTCATCAAGGCTCACCTCTTGGGCCTCATTGGGTGAGCTTGCCCCGTTCGTTGCGAGGCGTCTGACCGCCATGCGGAAGACCCGGTTCGCCGAGCGGTTCTGGACCAGGGACCCTACGCTGTGGACCAGCGATCCATCCATCGCCCCGAAAATTGCAAACCGGCTCGGCTGGCTCTCGGTTATTGAACCGATGCGGAAGGAAGCGGCAAAGCTGCGGGAGTTCGCACTGTCAACGCGCGCCGACGGGCTGACGCATGCGCTTCTGCTTGGCATGGGAGGCAGCAGCCTGTGCCCCGATGTTCTCCGGCGCACTTTCGGAGTCGCGCCCGGCGCTATCGATCTGGCCATTCTGGACAGCACTTCACCGGCAGCGGTGCGGGCTGCGGAGCGGCGTGCGCCGATTGAAAAGACGCTTTTTATTGTGGCGACAAAGTCGGGGACGACGATCGAGACGATGAGTTTCTACCGCTATTTTTTTGATAAGCTAAGCCACAGCAATGGGTTACAAGCCGGACGGAACTTCGTCGCGATCACCGATCCGGGCACTCCGCTCGTTCGATTGGCTCAGGATATGCGGTTCCGTCAGACGTTTCTGAATCCACCGGATATTGGAGGGCGCTACTCCGCGCTTTCTTACTTCGGGCTGGTGCCAGCTGCTCTGCAAGGTATTGATTTAAAGTCGTTTCTGCGGCCTGCGGCGGATCTGATCCCGACCGGTAAGACGAAGAAATCCGAGAGTCATCCGGCGATCCAGTTGGGCGCGATTCTGGGCGAGATAGGACTGCAAGGCATTGATAAAGTCACATTTATTCTTTCACACGAACTGGAGGCGTTCGGATGCTGGGCCGAGCAGTTGGTGGCGGAGAGCACCGGAAAACAGGGCCGGGGATTGTTTCCAGTGGACGGGGAAACTATTGTTAATAAAGGTAGTTATGGAAAGGATCGTATCTTCGTTCAGATCAAGCTGAAGGGTGCGGAGGAGCGGGCGACGGAGCGGAAACTGGAGACGATGGAGCGGGCGGGGCACCCGGTTATTAGGATGCAACTGAATGATATAAAAGAGCTTGGAGCAGAGTTCCTGCGGTGGGAGATCGCGACGGCGGTGGCGTCGTCGGTTATGGGAGTGAATGCGTTCGACGAGCCAAACGTTACGGAATCGAAGGAAAATTCGGGCCGGCTGCTCGTAGCGCTGACTGCGGAAAATGGCTATAAACAAAAGAAACCATTTATGATAGCGTCTGGAGTCTCCATCTACGGCAAGCCGGAACTGGTGGGGGCAAAGGGCGGCGGGGGGAAGAAGCCGACGGCGGCGGGATTGCTGCGGGAGTTTTTCTCTGGTGTTGGTGATGGCGACTATCTTGCTGTGCTGGCGTACTTTATGTCCGATCCGGAGCGGGAAAAACTGCTGCAACAGATGAGGCATCGCGTACGAGACGGGTTGAAAATAGCGACTTCGGTGGGGTATGGGCCGAGGTATTTGCATTCGACGGGACAGTTCCATAAAGGCTGTACTGTAAATGGTTTATACGTTATTCTGACGGCGAAGGAAGGGCGGGAACTGCCGATTCCGGGTCAGAAATACGGGTTTGGGACGCTGATCAAGGCGCAGGCGCTCGGCGATATGGAGGCGCTGGAGGCACGGGGCAAGCGGGTGATCCGTATTCATATGAAAACAGGGGCGTTGGAGGAATTGAGGCACGTGGTTCGATGGGTGGAGCGGGCGCTGGAGCCGGTGAAACCAAAAACCAGAAAGACAGCGAAATCCCGCTCAAAATAATCGGAATCCTCCAAGCTATCCAACCTCTCGTGACACACTGAAACGCGATTCCGGCACCGGAAACGAGGGAAAAAGGCCCAAAATTTTGTACGGATGCAGAACGGATGGATGGCGGAAAACAGATTGGTCGGTGGCTGGCAAAACCGGAATGAAGTAGCGGCTGAAACGGTGGGACCGGATCAGTTTCCAAAAACGGCGTTATCCGGCGACTTGATTAGCGCAGGGGATAGGTGATCCAGATGGCGACCACCGATGGGTTCAGCCCCTGCATGGCCGGGTGCCCGGAAGAAAATTCCCCACATGTTACTTGTCCAAATAACATAGGATCCGCATTTCCGTTCTCGTTGGGAAGAAAGTTGATCCTAATGGCACAATCGCCTAAGTCCACATTCTGAAGCCGGCCTCTGCCCCAAGACCTCAGGGCACCCCATAACCATCCCTCGCCCTCGAAAGCGCGTAAACGAAACGGCCACCCATTTCTTCGCTCAACACCCAACAGATCATCTCCAACCGTTATACCGTGCGGAGTGCTCCATCGGCTTCCCTCTTCGCGCACGCGGACCCACGCTGGGACGCGTCTGTTTTCCGTGTCCCGCCAGGTAATTTCAACCCTGTCATCGGAGTCGGGGAACAGAACCGTACCATCAATTGGTCCGTCGTCGGCTCCGACCACCGGAGCACGGATGACGTTCTCAGCACCGTAACGGCTAATGAGACCTGCCTCGCTCAAATCCTCAGGAAACACGGCACAGGAGAAATCGAGTGGTTCGTTTTGGGTCTGCCATGCCCCAACACTTGTGGCACAACAGAGGATTCCTAGAGCGACAATGACCTTCATAAGTACCTCCGTGAACTGTGCCCTACCTTTTTCCGAATAACGTTTCGCGCTTACCTGCGGGGGCGACACCTTGAGAATTCAACGAATAGTTAGACGGCTGGACGGCAGAATCTACGAGCCGCGCAGAGCCGTCCTGATCTGCTCAAGATGATGCTCGTTGTGAGCTGCTACCTTGTCGAACTCGTCCTTCAGTGTCCGCACGCCGGTCTCGCTGTGAACGAACTCCAACTGACCATTCTCGGAGTAGTTGATTCGCGCGTAGTAGATGATGCCGGCCCGTGTTGACTCGTATATTCGCCGCGACAGGTCGAGCGGCCGCTGGGTGTACTCAAGCCCCTTTGCCCAGGCATCCTGATCGAAGGCCCACAGCACGCCTCTACCCTCACTCAGGACGCGACGGATTCTATCGAACAGAACTGTCTCTGCATCCGCAAGATGATGGAGTACCAACCGAATCGACCACTTGTCCGGGGCGTAGCTGAGCGCTAGCTCCGGCTCGCCGAGATGGAAGTGCCTCAACGTCTCATCTCGCGTCGCTTCAAGTGACTGGATTATCTGCACAGAATTCCTAAAACGACACCAAGCTTTAATTGTTTCTTCATCACCTGTGCCGGACCTGTGTCAGTATCATATCCGCTAATAACCTGTAGTGAACAAACTTCTAAAAGCGCAATAAGTACTGTGACCGCATTCTGGTGCAATCACCGATAAGAGGTCTTTACACGGACGACCTCAGAACATTGATTATGAAATTTACTGCCTTCTCGTTATAAATCGAAGGAGTACCGTTGGCCAGCTTTCCAGACTCATTGTATTCGTCCTCCTTCTTCTTGTTGCGAAAATTGTAGGCCGAATAATCCGTATTGGTCTTCAAGCTGTTCTCGCGGATTACATCCCAGATATGATTATGTTTCGCTGCAGGATATGCAGTACGCACAGCCTAGGCAAGCTCTGTGGCGGAAAGGGGATATTGCCTTATGAGATTTTCCCGAACCCGCTTAACAACCTCCACCCTGTCCACCGGAACAACCTTGCCGATCAATTTGAGTGTGGGGGCACCTTGCTTTTCCTCGAACTCTCCTTCCTTGATGAATTTCAACTTCTTCGACAGGTCTTCGCCTACTACGAGAATCTGAGCATCGTTCTTCTCAATGATTGACTTCTCAGTATCAAGAATCGCGGCGTTGCTCGGCCCGGCACTGCCGATCTTCTGAACAAGATCTATCCATTGCGAGTTGTTTCTCTGAATACGTTTATTAATGATGCTCTCCAACTCAGCATATTGGATCTTTTGCGTGCGACCTCCGTAGCGGTAGTAGACCTCGCCATTCTTGATGAGTTGCTGTTTTCCTTCGTCTTTTTTGGCAATAATTGGCTTATCCACAGCCTCCCAAATCTTGAATACGCCGAAGACCGCATTGTGAAGCTCGAAAGTAGCCTGCTCCCAAATGATCGCGGGCGAGAATATCTCAATGAGGAATCCGCTGATCCTGTCGGGGTCAATCTTCTCGAACTGCTGGAAGGCAGAATCAGACAAGCCTGCAGGCGTTCGCGGCTTGTCGGTAACACCAAATACTAAATATCCGCCCCTGTTGTTCGCGAACGCTGCGAAGTCTCGAAAAATATTCCGCCAAGCCTGCGAAGTTGAATTGCTGCTTAAACTCAAGCTCCTGACCCTCACGAGGGAAAAGGCGCCCGTCCGGCTTGGTTCGAAGTACCTCCTCAATGCAATTTGGGTCGATCACTTTGGAATGATCCTCGGGAAGAATCTGCTACACAATAGTGCCATCTAGGACGCACAACTCTTGTTTATGCTGACCTGGTTAAAACCCCTGTCGGTCGACCTAACGGGAAAGCGCCTTTGCCTCGTCCCGGCCTTAACAGGAATGGAACAATTAGACTCCCGCTTAACATGCAAGTCAAGGATGGCGGGGGAGTGGTTAGTTGGGTGATGGCGGGTGGAGGGAGCGGAGGCGGCGGATGTCCAGGGGAGAGAGACCTGAGTTACTAGCGATGTCGTCGCGTGAGTCAAGCTTCCGGCGGTAGCGCATGAAGTAGTTCAGGATATCGCCGCCGTAGCCGAAGAAGAACATGATGTCGGCATAGTTAGCAGTATGATCCAGCCCGAGGGCGTGGCCGAGCTCATGCAAACAAGTCAGGTAGACGACGGTGTCGCGAAAGAGAGGATCGGCGCGAGCGGCGGATTCAATCTCATCCCCCAGGCCGTTCATCTCCGGGCGGACGAAGACGGCGGCGCCGTCGCGGCCACGGACGCGGATGGGCCGCATCTCACCATACAAGCTGCCACGGGCGGGAACCCAATAGAGACGCAGGAGCGCGTCATCCTCATCGACAAACTCAAATGAAAGAGTGTCGCCGGCGGCGCTGCGCCAGGCCTCGAGCGCCCACTGGGCAAGCTGACGGTCGCCGGGGCGGTTGAAGTCCTGCTCGGGGGCGATGTAGGCCGGGACGGGCTCGGCGGAACTGAATGCAGAGGCAAGGGGTGGCTGGCCGGGAGACGGGAGCGGGAAGGCAAGGAAGATCAGGGAGGTGATGGAGCAGGCCGCGAGCCGAAGCAGCCGAGTGCGCGACAAGAAGGACAGGTTGGGACCAGAGAATCGCATCGGGAGAATCCAATCCACGGACGGCCCATTATAGCCTGAACCATTCCCTGCAGAGGGCTCGGGGCAGGGGGCTCGGAGCAGGGAGTTGGGGGGATAGCATGCATCGCGGCAGTGAGGGTGGTGGGAAACACGAACGTGGCAGGAAAGCAGATGGACTGGCAAACAGATTGGGAGGCAACAGCGCGGGCGGCCGGTCCGGCGATCCAGCCCGGCGGTGGCGGAAGGCGGCGCGGCGGACAGGAAGCGGCCGGAAGCGGGGTCAACTTTACATTTCCGGTGGGTGAGGTTACGATACCGTAGAGCAGTTAAACAGAAGAATTTGCAGGCTGGCGTGCGGTCGGCGAGCGGACTCCCACAGGGTCCGGAGAGCAGCGGCCGGGAAACGTCAGGGCGGGTGCGGAAGCGGGAGAAAGTGCTTCCGGCACCGATGCCGGGGTCCTGCACGCAGGCCGAAGCAATATCGCCAGAGGAGACGGGAAAAGTACCATGGCAGAGAAATCAGCAACTCTACAGATCGGCGATAAGACACTTGAGCTGCCGGTCATTACCGGGGTGGAGAACGAAAGCGCCATCGACATTTCGAAATTGCGGGGGCAGACAGGCCACATCACGCTGGATCACGGCTACGTCAACACCGGGTCGTGCCTGAGCGCGATCACCTTCCTGGACGGCGAGAAAGGGATCCTGCGATACCGCGGAATTCCCATCGAGCAGCTTGCCGAAGAGTCCAATTTCATCGAAGTGTCCTTCCTGCTGATCCACGGGCGGCTCCCCAACAAGAACGAGCTGGAGGGCTTCTCCACGCAGGTAACGCGGCACTCGATGATCCACGAGGACATGAAGCGGTTCTTCGACAGCTACCCCAGCACCGCGCATCCGATGGCCATCCTCTCGGCGATGGTGTGCTCGCTGTCGGGCTACTACCCGGAGGCGCTGGAGGAGGTGTCGAACGAGCAACTGAACCTGCTGATTACCCGGCTGATGGCCAAGATGCCGACCATCGTGGCGTTCTCCTACAAGAAGTCGATGGGCCAGCCGTTCATGTATCCCCAAAACGATCTGAGCTATACGTCGAACTTCCTGCGCATGCTGTTCGCCGTGCCGGCCGAGGAGTACGAGCTGGACGAGGACGTCGCCAAGGCGCTGGACCTGCTGCTGATCCTGCATGCCGATCACGAGCAGAACTGCAGCACATCGACCGTGCGCATCGTGGGCAGCAGCCAGGCGAACCTGTTTGCCTCCATCTCCGCCGGTATCTGCGCCCTGTGGGGCAGGCTGCACGGCGGGGCCAATCAGGAAGTGATGAACATGCTCCAGACGATCCAGGACGACGGCGGGAACGTGAAGAAATATGTGGAGAAGGCCAAGAGCAAGGATTCCAGCTTCCGGCTGATGGGCTTCGGGCACAGGGTCTACAAGAACTTCGACCCGCGGGCGACGATCATCAAGAAGGCCTGCGACCGCGTGCTGAACAAGATGGGTACGAATGACCCGCTGCTGGATATCGCCAAGCAACTGGAAGAAGTGGCCCTGAAGGACAGCTACTTCGTCGACCACAAACTCTACCCCAACGTGGACTTCTACAGCGGGATCATCTACAAGGCCATCGGCATTCCGGTGAACATGTTTACCGTGATGTTCGCGCTGGGACGGCTGCCGGGCTGGATCGCGAACTGGAAAGAGATGATGGAGTCTCCGGATACGAAGATCGGCCGGCCTCGGCAGATCTATACCGGCCCGGCCGCGCAGGACTACGTTCCGGTCGGCAAGCGCGGGTAACGACAGCCGCTCGCGCAGCAAAACAGATTGTCGCGCAGCAACCCGGCGCCGCCCACCTCACTGGCGGGCTGCATCCACAATGGCCCTCCCTCCAAAACTATTCCGTCAATTGATCGTCCGTCCCCTTTGGGGCATGGGTCGGCCCGGCGACCGGCTGCGGACGGCGCTGAGCCTGCTGGCCATCGGGCTGGGCGTGGGCGTGGTCCTGGCCATTCAGCTTGCCAACCGGGCCTCCATCGGCTCCTTTCAGGATTCCCTGCGACAGATCTCCGGACGCACCAACCTGACTGTTACGGGCACGAACGGGGTGGACGAACTGCTGCTGCCGGAGCTGAACCGGCTGCTGGGGCCGGAGGCGCATCTTTCGCCAGTGATCGAATCGACGGCCGTGGCGGCTGCAACGGGTCAGGTGGTGCAGGTCCTGGGGATCGATATCCTCGAAGACTCGCCGTTCCGCGACACGGAACTGGGCGGCGTCGAGACCTCCCCACGGGATTTTCTGCTACAGCTGACCGACCCGCGCTCGGTGGTGGTGGGCGAGACCTTCGCGCGACGGCATGGGTTGCAGTCCGGCGCGGAGGTGGAACTGCTCCTCAACGACCGGCGCGAAACTTACACGGTGCGGGGAATTCTGGCGCCACGGGGGCCAGCGGCGGCGCTGGCGGGAAATCTGATCCTGATGGATATCGCGGCAGCGCAGATGTCCTTCGGGCGGCTGGGCCGGGTGGACCGGATTGACCTGATTGTTCCGGAAGACGAGTTGCCCGCCTACGAGCGGCGGATCAGCGACTGGCTGCCGGCCGGGATGCGCGTGGAGCGGCCCGAGGCGCGCGCGGAACAGGCCGGGACGATGCTGAGGGCCTTTCGGTGGAATCTGACGGCGCTCAGCTATGTGTCGCTGCTGGTGGGCGCGTTCCTGATCTACAACACAATTGGAATCTCGGTGGTGCGGCGGCGGCGCGAAATCGGCGTCTTGCGGGCGCTGGGCGCGACGCGGCCCGAGGTCGTGTGGCTGTTTCTGAACGAGGCGGTGCTGCTGGGCCTGGCGGGCGGCGTGCTGGGCCTGGGGATGGGGCGGTTGCTGGCGGAGGGAGCATTGCGTCTGGTGGCCGGAACGGTGAACACACTTTATGTCTCGGCGACGCCGGGAGTGATCGAGTTCAGCGCGGGACTGGTGCTGGAAGCTCTGGTGATCGGCGGGGTGACGGCGTTGCTGGCGGCACTGGCGCCGGCGATGGAATCGGCGCGGGTCCAGCCAGCCGAGACGATGCGGACGGGAGCACACGAGGAGAGAACAAGCAGGGCCGGGCGGCGTGCCGGGCTGGGGGCCGCCGCACTGCTCGGCCTGGGATGGGGAGCATCACGGCTGCCCGCGGTGGCCGGACTCCCGCTGTTCGGCTACCTCTCGGTACTGCTGGTGATCGCGGGATTCTACTTCCTGATGCCATCCCTGCTGGTGATCTTTACGAGGCTGGTGGAACGGCCCGTGCGCGCCCTGCTGGGCGTGGAGGGGACTCTGGCTGTGAGGGGACTGGCGACCTCGCCCGGACGAATCGCGACGCTGACGATGTCGCTGGCCACGGCGGTGGCCATGATGGCGAGCGTGGCCATCATGGTGGGCAGCTTCCGCGACACTCTGGAGGTGTGGAGCGAGCAGACGCTGCGGGCGGATCTGTTCCTGAAGCCGACGGCGCAGGTGGCCGGAAACCGTGGAGCGGTGATCCCGCCGGAGGCGATCCAGATGGTGAGGCAAATGGAAGGCGTGGAGGCGGTTGATCCCTTCCGGGCGGTGGAGAGCGTCTATGAATGGAACGGGCGCGGACATCCTTACGTGCTGGCATCGGGCGACTGGAAAACACTGGTCCGGCACGGGAACCTGTTGTTTCTCGATGGACGCAAGCCGGAGGAAGTGATGGCGGGTGAGACGCAGCGGGCCGTGATCGTCTCCGAGCCGTTCGCGAACCGCTACCGGGTGAGCAAAGGAGATGCTCTGGAACTGGACACGCCGGCTGGGCGGCTGGCCTTCGATGTGCGGGGCGTCTTTTACGACTACGGAAACGACCGGGGGACGGTGGTGCTGGACCGGCCGGTGTTCTCTGAACTTTTCCGGGACGACACGGCCTCATCGCTGGCGATCTACCTGCGCGCCGACGCCGATACGGACGTCATGAGCGAGCAGCTCTCGGCCGGGCTGGGCGCGGCTGGATACGCGATGCTGATTACGCCGAACGCGCGGTTGCAGCAAGCGGTGCTGCGCGTATTCGACCGGACGTTTTCCATCACCTACGCGCTGGAGGCAGTGGCCATCCTGGTGGCCGCGCTGGGGATCGCGAACGCGCTGCTGGCGTGGGTGATCGAGCGGCGGCGGCAGTTCGGCATCCTGCGGGTGATCGGAGCGAGCCGCCGGCAACTGCGCAAGATGATTCTGACCGACGCATTTCTGGTGGGGTTGCTGGGGAACCTGACGGGCGGACTGATGGGCTTTCTGCTCTCCTGGGTACTGATCTTTTCGATCAATGTGCAGTCGTTCGGGTGGACGATTCAGTTCCACATGCCCTATGAGTTTCTCGCGCTGGCCGGGCTGGCGATTCTGGTTACAACCGTGGCGGCAGGGCTTTACCCGGCACGGGTGGCGGGGCGGTTTGATCCGGGAGCGGTGCTGGCGGCGGAGTGATGGGCGGGCGAAGACAGTCCGGAAAGTGGCTGGCGGCGTGGGGATTGCTGGCCGTCCTCCTGCTGGCGCGGGCGGGAGCGCAGATCCCCGAGCGCGCCGATGGATTCTGCCGGGCCGAGCCGGGATACGTCTATCAATTTCCGCGAGACCATTTTTCCCATCCCTGTTTCCGGACCGAATGGTGGTATTTCACGGGGAACGTGAAGACCCCGCAGGGGCGAGAGTTCGGATTCGAGTTGACGTTCTTCCGCGAGGGCGTGGAGAACCCCTACCCGAACCCCTCCCGGTGGCGGGTGGACGATCTCTACATGGCGCACATGGCGGTCAGCGATCTGGAGGAAGAGGAGTTTCACTTCCGCGAGAAACTGAGCCGGGCCGGAGTGGGGCTTGCCGGGGCGGATGCGGAGAGCGGACGGATCTGGAACAGCCACTGGGAAGCGCGCTGGATCGATGGGAAATGGCTGCTGGAAGCGGCTGAGGGCGGGCACGGGATCGAGCTGGAGCTGACGCCGCAAAAGGCCCCGGTGATCCACGGAGAAGATGGCGTGAGCGCAAAGGGCGAGCGCGAGGAGAACGCGTCGCATTACGTTTCCTTGACGAGGCTGGAGACGAAGGGGCGGGTGAGCGTTGATGGGGAGAGCTTCGAGGTCAGCGGCATGGGCTGGATGGATCACGAGTTCTCGACCAGCCAGCTCGAGGCCGGGCAGGTGGGATGGGACTGGATCAGCCTGCAGATGGATGACGGGACGGACTGGATGTTCTTCCAGCTCCGGCGGGCCGATGGAGCGGGCGATCCGTTTACGTCCGGAACGAGGATCGGCGCGGACGGCGCGGTGACGCATCTTTCCGCCGGGGATTTCGAGATGACCCCGCTGGATGAGTGGGTGAGTCCGCGGAGCGGGGCGCGCTATCCGGTGCGGTGGCGGGTGGTGGCGCCGGGCGAGGGCCTCGACATCGACATCCGCGCGGCAATGAATAACCAGGAACTCGATACGGACAGGACCACGGGAGTGGTTTACTGGGAGGGCAGCATCGGGGCCGAGGGGCGATACAAAGGGCGGCAGACCAGAGGGCGAGGCTATCTGGAGATGACCGGGTACGGCGGGCCGTTGCCGGCAGCGCTCTACGAGGAAGAGGTCAATAGCAGCGAATGAGAAAAGGTTGCGGGACCAGTGGCTAATCGGGGCTAATCGCCGTGCGTGGCCGACAGAGGGTCGTCCAGGGAAGCGCCTTGCCGTCTCTGCACGGCACTGCGTTCGCTGCGCTCTTCCGCGATGGCGTACAGAGTGGGAACGAACAGCAGGGTGATCGCCGTGGAGGTGATCAGACCGCCGATGACGACGCGCGCCATGGGCGCCTGAACCTCCCCGCCCTCGCCGAAGCCGAGCGCCATCGGAAGCAGCCCCAGCACGGTGGTGGCCGTGGTCATCAGGATGGGACGGAGACGGCGGCGGCCGGCCAGCGTTACCGCGTCGAAGACGCTCAGGCCGTCGCGGCGGCGCAGCAGGTTGGTATAGTCCACGAGCAGAATGGCGTTGCTGACCGCGATGCCGGAGAGCATGATGATGCCGAGAAACGCCTGGATGCTGAGATTGGTTCCGGTCAGCAGAAGCGTCAGCGCGACGCCCACACCGGCCAGCGGGATCGAGAACAGGATGATGAGCGGGTCGCGCCAGGATTCATATTGCGCCGCCAGGACCATATAGACGAGCAGGACGGCCAGCAGCAGCGCAAAGATAAGCTGGCGGAACGATTCCTGCTGCTGCTCGTATTCACCACCGTAGAGAATGGCGAAGTTCAGCGGGAGCTCGGCGCGGAACGGATCGACCTTCGCCTGAATATCGCGCATGACGGAGCCGAGATCGCGGCCAAAGAAGCCGACGGAGATGGTAATCACCCGCTCGCGGTCGTCGCGCTGAATAGCGACGGGACCTTCCTGGCGCTGCCGGGAAACCAGGCTGCCGACCGGGACCGTGCCGCCCAGGGGAGTGGAGACCGGAATCAGGTCAACACTCTGCAGGCGGGTGCGGTCCGCTTCCCGCAGACGAACGACGATATCGTATTCGTGGCCTTCTTCCCGGTATAATCCGGCGGTCCTTCCGGCGACGGCGGTCTCCAGAACTCCACCTAGTTCATTGACGTTCAGACCCAGCAGCGCGGCCTTGACGCGGTCCACCTCGATCAACATCTCGGGCAGACCTTCGGTGCGGCTGATGCGGACGTTGGTGACGCTGGGAATGGTCTGAACCTGCTGCTGTATGCGGCGCGCGAGATCATTGCCGTAGGTGAGGTTGTAGCCGCGAATCTCCACCGAGGCGCGTTCCCCGCCCGAAAGACCCCGCATGCCGGGAAGGTGCATCCCGGACGATGCGTTGACCCGGACATTCACGCCCGGCACTCCCCCGAGCAGATCATTCAGCGAGGCCGCGATCTCCTGGCTGGAGCGGGAACGGTCCTCCCGATCTACCAGCCGGAGCGAGATTTGCCCTGTGTGTCCGCCGGCGCCTCGGCCGGGACCGCCTCCACCCTGGTTGCCGACACTCACGATCAGACCCTGCAACTCCGGAACGTTGTCGGTGATTACGTCTTCCATGCGCTGGACGACTTCATCGGTAACCTCAAGGCGCGATCCCGCAGGCAACTCGACATTTACGTTGACCTCGCCCTCATCGGTCTCCGGCAGCAGTTCCACGCCAATAAAAGGAACCAGGAAGAAGGTGGCAACGACGCTGGCCAGCGCCCCGGCGATGACCGTCTTGCGGTGAGCAAGCGCCCAGCCGACCGAGCGCTGGTACTTGTCATCCAGCAGAGTGAGAAAACGGCCCGTGCCCTCCACGGCAACGCGCATCCAGGGGTGCCGCTCGGCCGAGGGCGGCTCCACCTTCAGGTACCGGGAGCACAGCACGGGGATCAGCGTGAGAGCGACCATCAGGGAGCAGAACAGCGCGAAGACAACGGTGATGGCCAACTGGCTGAACAATACGCTGGTAACACCGCTGACAAAGGCGATGGGAAGAAAAACGACGATGGTCGTCAGCGTGGAGGCGATGATGGCCGTGCCGACCTCCTGGCTGCCGACAAGAGCGGCGTCTTTTCGCGACTTGCCCATCTCCCGGTGGCGAAATGTGTTTTCCATGACGACGATGGCGTCATCCACGAGACGGCCGACACCGAGCGCCAGTCCCCCGAGCGTAACCGTGTTCAGCGTGTATCCAAAAAAATAGAGCAGTCCAAAGGTGGAGACCAGCGAAATGGGGATGGCGAGCGAAACGATGAGCGTGCTGCCGACGTTGCGCAGGAAAAACAGCAGGATGAACACAGCCAGCAGGCCACCCACGGCGGCGTGCTCCTCGACCGTGGCGATGGAACGCTGGATGAATGCGGAGCTGTCGCGCATGATCGTGATGGAGAGGTCGGGAAAGTCCTGCTGGATGCGGGCGATTTCGGCACGGACGCCGTCAGCCACCGCAACCGTATTGGCGCCGGATTGCTTCTGCACACGGATGCCGACACCGGGACGGCCATTCACCCGGTTCAACTGCAGGACCTCCTCGGAACCATCGACTATCCCGGCTACATCGCGCAGGTATACGGGAACGCCGCCGCGGGTGGTGAGGACGAGGTTCTGAATCTGCTGCAGATTCTGGAACTGCCCCCGGGTGCGGAGCAGCAGGTCAAAGCGGCCCTCCTCCACGGTGCCGGCGGGAAGGTTGGTGTTCTCGCGCTGGAGCAGGCTGACGACCTGGTTGACCGACAGATCGAGCGAGCGGAGTTTTTCGAGCTCCAGATTGACCTGAATCTGGCGGCGCAGTCCGCCCTGCACCTCGGCCTGCCCGACGCCCGGGACACGCTCGATGCGGTACTGAATCTGGTCCTCGGTGAACTCCCGCAGCTCGCGCGGCCCCATGTTTCCGGAGACCGCGAGGAACAGGATGGGAAACTGGGAAACGTCGAACTTGAACATGCGGGGCGAGTCGGCGCCTTCGGGAAGCTGCGAGCGGATGCGGTCCAGCCGTGTCCGGACTTCGTTGGCGGCCTCATCGACATCGGTGCCCCAGACAAAGGAGATGAAGACGCGGCTCTGATTTTCCGAGGAGGTGGATTCAACCTCCTCCACACCGGGCGCCGAGCCGACGGCGTTTTCAATGCGGCGGGAGATCAACTGCTCGATCTCCTCGGGCGCAGCGCCCTGGTAGGTGGTGTTGACCGAGATGCGCGGGTATTCGATATCCGGCATCAGGTCCACGGGCAGACGCTCGAAGGAGATGGCTCCGAGCAAAATGGCGACGGCGCAGGCCATGTAAATGGTTACCGAACGGCGGATGGCGAAGCCGGGAATACTCATGAAGGATCTCTCTTGCCGCCGGAGGCGACGTGGCCGCCCTGCACCTGAACGCGGTCGCCATCACGCAAGCCCTGGGCGCCGCGCGTGACGACCGTGGCGCCGGCCGCGAGTCCGTCGAGCACCTCCACGCCCTGGTCGGTGGTAACGCCGGTCTGAATCTGCTGGAAGCGCGCAGTGTCATCATCCAGCACAACCACACCGGACTGGCTGCCCCGCATGAGAAGTGCGTCGCGCGGGACCAGCAGGACTTCGCGCTCGATGCCGAGGTCCATCTGGATGCGCGCCGACATTTCAGCCTTCAAGAGGCCACCGGGATTGGGAATCTCAATTTCGACCGAGCCGCTGCGCGTGGCCGGATCCAGCAGCGGAGAGATGCGGGCGACCCGGCCCTCGAACGGGGTGCCCTGAAAGGCATCGATGGAAACGACGGCGCGGTTGCCGACACGGAGCCGCGCGAATTGATGCTCGGGAACCCGCACCTGGGTAACCATGGAAGAGAGCATCAGCACATTGACGATGGGCGTGGAAGGGTTCACGAGCGCGCCGGGATGGACGTAGCGCCGGGCGACCCAGCCGGTCAGCGGAGAGATCACGTCGGTCTGCCGGAGGCGGATGCGCAACTCCTGCAACTCGGCCTCGGCCTGGCGGACCTGCGCCTGGGCCAGCTTGAGTTGCGATTCCACGACACGGGCGCGGGTCTGAACTGTCTCCTGCGCCTGCACGGAGAGCAGCCCTTCGGAGACCAACTGCCCGGCTCGCCGCTCCTCGGCAACCGCGTTCCGCAGCTCGGCCTCCCGCTGCGCGATGGTTGCCTCGGCGACCCCCAGCGAGGCCTCGGCCCGCAGGACCTGCTGGGCCAGCTCTTCATCCTCCAGCCGGGCGATCACTTGCCCCTCTTGAACCCGGTCGCCAACATCCACTGTGAGTTGCTCGACCCGGCCGGTAATTCGGGGCACGATCTCGACCTGCTCCTTGGGCTTCAGCGAGCCAACCAGAGAGATCTGCTCACGAATCACGTACTGGCGAACCAGGGCGGTCTCCACGGGCGTGACGCGGACTCCGCCGCCTACGGGGCCGCCGCCTGCGCCAGAGCCGCGCCGGGCTTGATTGCCTGAACCCGGCCGCTCGCCTGAAGCCGCAGCCGCCTCCAACTCCTGCACGCGCTGGTCCTGGAAATACCGCATCGTGAATACGGTGGCCACCGGTATCCCGATCAAGAGAACGAATAAGAATAACTTTACGCGACTACTCATCGATTTCAGACCAGTCTTCCCGGACTGCCTCGGTAAACACGCAATCCGTCAACAATGTGGAATATGACGTTCAGTTCAGAATATCAGACTACTCTTGGGGTTAGACGCGGAATGAGGGGAATTGGTTGCGGTACCTTCATTGGACAACGAACAACCAGGGTTGCGGAACCTTGGCGGCGGAACCGGTGGCGGCGCTGGCGGGAAACCGGGGCGTGAGACGATGGACTTTGCATGGGGGCTCGGCCGCTTGACCGGTTGCAACGGAAGATGCTAATTTCCATCAGAGATGAGCCTGTTTCAAGAGCCGCTTTCAGCACTCGGTGAAGGCACCCGATTTTCCAGAGACAGGGGAGTATTACCATCGCAACTGATTGAAGCTTATATCTCCAAAAACCAGATCCACTCATCTAAAGCCGTGGACCCCAAGCAGATTCAGCCGGCCAGCCTCGATCTGCGGCTGGGCCCGGTGGCCTACCGGGTGCGCGCTAGCTTCCTGCCCGGACGGAATTCGACCGTGATGGACAAGATTCAGTCCCTGGGAATGACCGAGATCGATCTGACGCAAGGGGCCGTTTTCGAGAAGCGGTGCGTCTATATCGTTCCCCTGATGGAGGAGCTGGATCTGCCCGATGAGGTCTGGGCGAAGGCCAACCCGAAGAGCACGACGGGACGGCTGGACATCTTCACACGGCTCATCTCCGATCGCGGGCTGGAGTTTGAACGGGTGCCGGAGGGTTACAGTGGAAAGCTCTACGCCGAAGTGGTCCCTCGGACGTTCAGCGTCGGGGTCCGAGAGGGAATGAGTCTGAACCAGATCCGGTTCCTTCGGGGAAAAGCTCCATCGCTACGAGCAGAATCGAGATTGGCCAGGGAGCATAAAAAAACTCCGCTGTCGTTCGCTCCCGATGATACCCCCGCCGTTTCACCCCGGCTCATTTCCATCGATCTTCGAGGGGCCTCCGGCTCCGAAATCGTCGGTTACAAGGCAAAGCAACACGCCCCGCTCATCGACTTGTCGAATGTCAATCATTACGAGATCGGCGAGTTCTGGGAACCCATCTCCAGCACGCAAAAGATTATCTTAATCCCCGACGATTTTTATATCCTGGTCTCCAAGGAAAAGGTGAGCGTGCGGCCCGACATGGCCGCCGAGATGGTCGCCTACGACCCCTCCATCGGAGAATTCCGCAGCCACTACGCCGGGTTCTTTGATCCTGGATTCGGCTACGCGGTGAATCAGGGACGAGGAACCGCGGCCGTGCTGGAAGTCCGGTCGCATGAGGTCCCCTTCCTGGTGGAGGATGGACAGGTGGTGGGACGGCTTGAATTTGAATATTTGTTGGATATTCCTGAAAAACTCTACGGGCCGAAGATCGGCTCTTCCTATCAGTCCCAAGGCCTGTCGCTGAGCAAGCAGTTCCGAAGAGAATCTGGCAAAACCGAATAAAAGGGCCTGGCCGGTAGGTGAGCCTCCGGCCGTTCGGTCATTTCTTTCCCTTGTCTTTTCCCTTGTCAGTCGCAAGAACTCCGGCACGGGCGAAGTCCGTCGGCGGAACCTCAATAAAAGAGATACTGACCCCTTCCTGCTGCGTCCCGGCTTCCTCCACCATCGTCTCCGTGATGCGTTCCGCAATCCGGCGTTTCTGGTCCGGCGAGCGGCCTTCCACCAATGTAATCTGTATGTGTGGCATGTTATCGCCCTCCCGAAGGTATGAAAAACGGTTCAATATAGCATTTAAATATTGGAATAAAGGCGGCAGAGAGAAAATATAATTTTTCAAATAAAATTGTTTACAATTTTTGGAAACTATGTATAATGGAATCAATGCGGGATGTGATGCCCTTGAAAGGGCAACCTTTGAAGGGAGATGGAGCATCCTACACAACCACACATACTGACTAGACTTGACCAAAAGCCATCCGCCCCGGATGGCGCGTCCAATGGGTCGAGGATGCTAACATAGCCCACCCATAGCGGTTAGCATCCTCGGCCCGATTTTTTTGTCGGCATCCCCGCACCGCTCAGGAGAATAGGAACTTATGGCAGTCGAACAGCCCTCCCGATTGCGGGTATTGGTCGTCGTATCTGATCTTTTCTTCTCCGCACGGATCACAACGGTGGCAAAACAGGCTGGAATCGAAGCCGAGATCGTGCTGGACCCGTCGCTGCTCGCGGGAAAAATATCCGCCGCGCCCTCATTCGTGATCCTGGATCTGAACCAGCCAGCGCCGGAACCGGTCGGATTGATTCAAGCGCTCAAGACTGATCCGGCGACCCGGACGACGCAGATCATCGGATTTATCTCGCACGTGCAGCACGAACGGCGGCGCGAGGCGGAAAAGGCCGGCTGCGACCTCATCCTGCCCCGTTCAGTCTTCTCGCAAAACCTGGCGGACCTGCTGATGCAGAAATCCTGCCATCTCGAAGATTGTCCCGAATAGTTATTTTGCCAGATTCCCGACGATGGCCTGGACCAGTCCGGCCACGGTGAATTCCCGAGCCTGTATGTCGGGGGGATGGCCGAGCTCCTGTAAAGTGGCGCTGGTAACAGGACCGATTGAGGCGATCTTTACATCCCGGAAAGGGTCTTCCACCTTTCCCTCCTCCAGAATCCGGAACAGGTTCCGGACCGATGACGAGCTGGTGAAGGTGATCACGGTGGGCCGGTGCCGCTCGAAGATGGTTTGAGAACGCGCAACCGACTCGGCCGGCAAGACCGTTTGGTAGGCTTCGACGACATCGACGATGGCGCCGCGGGCGCTGAGCGCCTCCGGCAGAACATCCCTCGCGACCCGCGCGCGGGGAAGCAGGATGCGCTTCCCCTGGAGATCTTCGGACGCAAACGCTTCGATGACTCCCTCGGCAACGTAGTCGCGAGGCACCAGATCGACACGCAGCAGATTCTTCCCGAGTTCGGCTGCCGTGGCCGGTCCGATGGCGCAGATCCGGATGCCGGTCAGGGAGCGGATGTCGATCCCTCGCGCGCCCATTCGTTTCATGAACTGCCGCACGCCGTTGGCGCTGGTAAAGATCAGCCAGTCGTAGCGGCCCGCCGCATCTAACGCAGTGTCCATTCCCGCATCCAGGGCAGCCCAGTCGCCGGGGTCCCGAATCGCAATGGTGGGCAGGATCAACGTCTCGGCGCCCAGGGCGCGGAGCGGCGCGGCCAGCTCTTGAGCTTGCTCGCGCGGGCGCGTTACCAGACAGCGCTGACCGAACAGGGGCTGGGCCTCAAACCAGCACAGGGTCTCCCGCAGGCGGACCACCTCGCCCACGATGGTCAGCGCGGGCGGCTTCAGTCCGGCCTGCCGCACCCGCTCGCCGATATCCTCCAAGGTGCCGGTCGCGACCTGCTGTTCCCCCCGGGTTCCCCACCGGATCAGGGCCACGGGCGTCCCGGCGGACCGGCCAGCCGCCATGAGCTTTTCTGCGATTTCGGGAAGCGTCCGGACACCCATGAAAAAAACGAGCGTGGAAGCGCCATGAGCGATCTTCTCCCATTCCACCATGGCAGTGGATTCTTTTTCCGGGTCCTCATGGCCGGTGATGAACAAGACGCTGGAGGAGAGATGGCGATGGGTGAGCGGGATGCCGGCATAGGCCGGAACGGCGTAACCGGCGCTGACGCCGGGGACCACCGCGAAGGCGATACTCGCCTTCGCGATGAACTCCGCCTCTTCCCCGCCCCGGCCGAAGACGAACGGGTCTCCACCCTTCAGACGGCAGACCATCTTTCCCCGCGAGGCATGCCCGGCCAGCAGCCGGTTGATGGCGTCCTGCGTGAGCCGCTCGCCGGCATGCATGCCAACGTAGACAAGCTCCGCGCCGGGTTTGGTCTCTAACAACAGCTCCTGATTCGCCAGGTAGTCGTAGACCACCACATCGGCGCTCTGAAGAACTTCCAATCCCTTGACGGTCAGCAGTCCGGGATCGCCGGGACCAGCGCCGACCAGAAAGACCTTGCCTGAAGAAGCTGGAGACGATGTCAACCGAGTTCCCACAGA
Source organism: Terriglobia bacterium (assembly GCA_963662495.2). Lineage (GTDB taxonomy): Bacteria > Acidobacteriota > Terriglobia > 2-12-FULL-54-10 > 2-12-FULL-54-10 > SHUM01. Next base: position 18,323 of record CAXVYQ010000011.1, on the reverse strand, counting down.
GCGATGTTACAACAATGCAGCGGGCGCGGAGGGAGTTAATGCGCCGGGACAGCGGCATCGAGAAGTGCACCTGCATGGGCCACGACACATGCAGACAGACCATCCAGCCGGTACCCGCCCTCCAGGACGGAGACGATCCGGCCAGCGCAAAGTTTTACCGCCAGCCCGGTGAGTATTCGCGTGGCGGCGGCAAATCCCCCGGGCGTTACGTCGAACCGGCCGAGCAGGTCGCGCTGCTGCGCGTCAAAACCCGAGCTGATGAGAATGAAGTCCGGGCGAAACCCGGTGGCGGCGGGCACGAGGCGATCCCGCAAGGCAGCGAGGAGTTGCTCATCGGTGGCGCCGACCGGCAGCGGGACGTTCATCGTGGTTCCCTCTCCGTCGCCAGCGCCGGTATCCCCGGCTGCGCCCGTGCCGGGGTAGGCGCCGTAATGATGGGTGCTGAAGTAAAAAACGCTCCCGTCGTCGTAAAAAATATCCTGCGTCCCGTTGCCGTGATGGTAGTCCCAGTCCACGATCAGGACGCGGTCCAGACCGTGATGCCGCTGGAGGTAACGCGCCGCCACGGCGACGTGATTGAAGATGCAGAATCCCATCGCGCGGCTGGCGGTGGCATGATGGCCGGGCGGCCGGACGGCGCAGAAGGCATTCGCCACCTCACCCTGCATGACCCCGTCCGCGACAGCCAGGACACCGCCCGTGGCCAGCCGCGCCACAGCCAGCGAACGGGAAGAAACGACGGTGTCTCCCGTGCTCAGCTCGGCGAAACCTTCGAGACCAGCAGCTTCCCGATCCACCAGTTCCAGGTAGTCCCGCTCGTGCGCCAGGGTTAATTCGGCAGGGGTGGCCGCACGCGGCGCAATCATCTTCAACTGTTCGATGAGTCCGGAGTCCTTGAGGCCCTTCCCGATCCAGCGTAACCGGTCGGGCGAGTCCGGGTGCCCGCTCAATCCTTCCAAATGATCGAGGTAGGTGTCGTCGAAAACCAGTCCTGTCTCTGCCAACGCGAATCCTTTCGTCCATCTCCCGCACAGGGTTCTCCGATGAAACCATATCCGGAGGAGGAATCACAGAATATTTTCCCGCGAACCGATCGGGGTCTGGGGCGAGGATTGCCCGAGGAACCGGCCCGCGCCATGTCAGGCGGCAAGCAGCGGCGTACAGGCGGCAAGCGCCTACGTGCAGGAATCAACGATCAATCGAGGTGAAAAGCTTCCACCGGGTTGGGGCTCTGTCCGAACAGCCGGAGGTGCGCGGGAAGGATCTCTATCCGGTCCATCGAAAATGGCAGCGCGAAAAGCCGGTTGGGATCGAAGCCGGGGAAGCGGGGACGGATGAAGTGGTCCAGCATGAAGTCCACCATGAATAGCGGCAGCGGGATTCCATCGAGGGAAACAGCTTCCATGCGGAACTCTCCGCGGCCGTTCAGGGAACGGAACGGGCCTTCCACGGTGAGGGTGTGCTCGCCGAAGAGCATGACCTCCATCATGGGCGGCAGGGGTTTCTCGGAGGCCCTTTTGACCTCGTCGAAATCCATGTCGGCGGTGCCGCGCAACCGGGCATCCAGAAAATTCAACCGGATTTCGGATAGCCCCGAAGGGTAGTCCGGGGCAACGATGATGGAGAGGTAGGAATTGGCTTCCTCCTCCGTGAAGATGAGGGGGATGGCGGACCCCGCCAGGGTCTCCCGCTGGATCTGAGCGATCTTGTCCGCGGCAGTCTCCGCCGCTTCCTGACTGATGACCGGCTCGGGGGCCGCCGCCCGGACCACGGCCAGCACATTCCAGACGGCCAGCGTCAGCAGAAAGGCCCGGCAACGATTGCCGATGCGAACCCGCCTGCGATCTGTGACTCGATTTCGCGTCATCCTGATTTCTTCCCGGCTAATTTCGTCCGGGCTGATTTCGTCCGGGCTACCATCGTCCCGGTTCGCATCATCCCGTACCATTCAGATGCACCACGGGCTGCACTGGATGTATTCGGAGGAGCCAGCGCGGAAGGGGCTCGGTAAGATCGACTGCTGGTACGGGGCTGAGACCCAACCGGGCTCATGCACCACGCGCGAAATTAATGTACCACCCGCAACATGCGCCGCCAGCGCGTCTTCTGGGGGAAATGAATGGCCACATCGAATATCCGAAAGAGTGTCTGCGCCATCCCCGCCTGCCGATATTCCTCGCTGGTCGACTCATAGGACCAGTACAACACCAGCGGCTTGCCGATGATGTTCTCCCGCGGCACGAAGCCCCAGTACCGACTGTCGGAGCTGTAATCCCGGTTATCGCCCATCACAAAAAACTTCCCCTCCGGAACGACGATCTCGCCGCCTTCGGAAAGCCGGTCCAACTCATCCATCCATTCCGGAAATCCGCGACCGGAGACAAAGTTCGGGAAACTGTCGCGGAAATCATCGTACCCGTTGTCTTTGTGAACGGCGAAGTCCTGCGCCGCCAGCTCCCCGTTGCGGAAGACCTTCTTGTCCTGCAACCGGACGCGGTCGCCCGGCACTCCGATGACACGCTTGACGAAATAGGTCCCGGGATCCAGCGGATAACGGAAAACAATGATCTCGTCTCTCTTGACCGTGTCGTAAGGAAGCACCCAGTCCCAGCCGCCGCCCGGCGCATAGCCGACCTTGTCCACCATCAGGTGATCGCCGATCAGCAGAGTCTCTTCCATCGAACTCGAAGGAATCTTGAAGGCCTGGATCAGAAACGTGGTCCCGAACAGCGCGAGGATGACCGTTACTACGAGCGATTCCAGGTACTCGCGCGGTGTGGACTTGCCGGACTCCTCACGGCCGGAGCCGGTTCCGTTAGTTTTCTTCATCTCCTGTGGGTCCAATCGCTTTCTCCTTCAGCGGGTCTTTCAGCTGGTCCAGTGCGATCCGGGCGACGGCCTGCTGCGCGGCCTTCTTGGACTGTCCCTCGGCCCGCGCGATCCGGCGGCCCTCGATCTCCACTTGCACGGTAAACACCTTACGATGCTCCGGCCCCTGCTCCCTGACCACCACGTAACGCGGCGCCGGCGATTTTCGCTCCTGCAGGTATTCCTGCAACTCCGACTTATAGTCTGTGGTGCGAAGCGCGTCCCAGTCAATGGGCTCGATCACCCATGCCTCGATAAATGCACGTGCCGGGTCCAACCCCGTGTCGCAGTACAGGGCGGCAACCAGCGCCTCCACCGCATCGGCCAGCAGAGCGTTTTTGGTCCTGCCGCCGCACTGCTCTTCCCCTTTTCCCAGCAGAAGATACTCCCCCAGCTCCAGAGCGTGCGCCACCGTTACCAGATGGACGGCACTGACCAGATGCGCCTTCATTTTCGAAAGCGCCCCCTCCTCGTGCTCCGGGAAACGCCTGACCAAGCTCTCGCTCACCACGAATCCCAGGATCGCGTCTCCCAGAAACTCCAGTTGCTCGTTGGATTCGGACCGGGAGCCGCCCGAGGACTCCTCCACATAGGAGCGATGAGTCAGGGCCCGTTGCAGCCGCTCCGGGTCGCGGAACCTGTAGGCCAGTTTGTCTTCCAGTTCGCTGCTGTTGCGCGGGGGCATACTGCAAGATTCCTGGGGGCATACTACAAGATTCAAAATACGGTAACTCAACCAGTTGACTCATCTCGCGCGGCCACTTATTTCGTGCGGATGGACACGCGCGCTTCCGGAGAACGGCCTACTCGACATAGGTTCCGGACTCCCCGCCACTGTCGCCGTCCTCATCATCAATCGGCTCGAGGAAGGGTGGCGCCTCTATTTCCCGCACCAGCGGCTCTGGAGGTTCGAACGCTCCCTCCACTCCCAGCGGGACGGGCGCCGGGGCCTCCACCACCATCGACTTCTCCACGAACTCCAGCGCCTCGGAGACCAGGTCCCGCTCCCCCCCGTCGGCGCCGCTCAGCCGGACTCCGCCCAGATCCGCCGCCCGGTGCAGCGTATCCATCGCCTGCCGGTATTGCCCCTGGAAGGAATAGACCAGTCCTAAGCGATAAAAAAGAATCGCGTCCGGCTCCGGCGATAGCGCCACGGCCTCCCGATACTCCGACTCGGCCCGCACGAAGTCTTCCCGCAACAGCCCGGCCATCCCGATGGCGGCGTGCGCGGTGGATTCCATCTGCTTCCTCGTCGACTCCCATTGCTCGCTAGATACCCCGGCGGGCGGCGGAAGCCGCGTCAGGACCTCCAGCAACCGGGAGGCATATTGGCCGGCGTCGGTGAGATTTTCCTCCAGGTCCGGATCATTCCTGCCGGAGCTCTCCGTCAGCCCGGAGGCCAACGCCAGCAGCGCCGTGATGTTGTCCGGATTCTCCATGAGCGTCAGCTCGCCGTAGGTGATCATCCGAGGGAAATCATTTTTTGCCTGGTAGGCCTGCGCCGCCGCCTGATAGGCGAACTCCTTCAGCGCGCTGTCGGGATAGGCGAGCAGGAAATCCTCGCTCAAGCGGATCGTCTCGTCCGGCTCGGTCGACTCCATGAACTGGCGGTAGGCCGCCGCCTCTTCGGGCGAGCCTGCTCGCCGGGCTGTCGCAGCTTGCGCGGACGGCTGATCGACCGGGGCATCACTCCGGGCATCGTCGCGGGCATCGTCCCGTTTTGGAGCGTTGAAGATGGAAAACCTCTGCCGCCGCGGGGGGGCTGCCTCATCCTGTTGCTGCGGCGTGGACGCCTCCTGCGGAGCGCCTTCCTGCGCCAGGGCGGCCCATCCCGGCAGCAGGAACAGGGCAACGATGATCCAGCAACCAACCGATCTCGTCACCGGCACACGGCGCCGACTTGTTGGCATGCAGGGGTCCGGAACGGCGGCGGCTCGCATCAGTTCCCTCTTCCCGTCTCTCCTCCGAGGGGAACTCTTTCACGCAGGGGCGCATCCGCCTCCTGCTCCGGCTCCGGTGCAGGCTGCTGCCGGGCGCGCCGAACTCCTTCCGGCGGCTGGAACGGCTCATCGAGCCCCTTCTGCGCCGCCGCCCGCGTGTCGGGGGATACGTCTCCGGCGGCCAGCGCGGAGATATACTCCTGACGGGCCTGCTCCCGCTCACCCTCCAGGTCGAACATGCGGCCCAGATAGATGTGCGACCAGGCCTTCATCCGCGGGTCCGACGACAGCGCCGCCGCCTGCTGGAAATAGTTCCTGGCCTGCTCGGGCTGCTGCTGCTGGCTGGCCGTCAGCGCCAGCCCGTAGAGCACGCGGGCTTGCGGGCCATACTGGCTCGCGAGCGCCTCGAACGTCCCTCGGGCCTCCTCGTAATCGCGGCTCGCCATGCTGGCCTCGGCCTGCCGGATCATCTGCTCGAACGGCGACCACCGGGCCTCGGCGCGCTCGCGGGTCTGTGCCGCGCGGAAGCTCATCCCCTCCAGCCGGCTCCGCTCATCGCTCACATTGATCGCCTCGACCATCTCCGCATAGTAAAACCGCATCGAGACCGGCTGCTCTTCGAACTCCTGCAACTTGTCGTAGAAATAGAACGTCAGGATGCTCCCTTCCTCCACCGCCGCGCGCACCTCCGCGGCCTTCTCCTGCTCCGTCCTCCCGGACCGGCGGATTTGCACAGCGCGCACAAGCGATTCGGTCAGCAGCAGGCTGAAGTCCCCGCCGAACATCCCCTCCAACTCCGGCTCCACTTCCACAATCTTCATCAGGTCGCGTTTCGAGAAGACCTTCTGCGGATTCCGGTACGCATAGGGGTCCAGCATGTAGTGCAGCCAGCCGTGCTGGACATCCTCCTCCGGCAGATTGGAAAACGGGCTGGCCACAATGTAGTAGTTGTCCCCGTAGCTGCGCGCCTCCACGCGATTCGGCGCATCCAGTGAATTCACAAAGATGGAAAACACACGCCCCAGGAACCCGGCCGTCTCGATCGCCAGATACCCGTTGGTCTGCTGGATCACCCGCGCCAGCAGCCGCTGATACGCAACTGATTCGGCCTCCATCGCCGGCAGATACTTCTCCCACAACCGCTGTATCTCCGCCTGCTCGTAAAAGGCGGCGATCAGCGGCGGCAGGTCGGCCAGGTCGAGCACGTCCGGAGGAAGGTTCAGGGGGCTCAGTTGCAGCTCGAATTCGGGCGGGCTGCCCATCAGCAGGGCGAGGGAGATATAGCGGCTGATGTCGCGGCCCGGATCGGCCAGACGGTGCGTCCGGTAGAACTCTTCCAGCGGCTCCCGGCTCGGAATGTCGATGTCTTTCAGTTCCTCCCGCAGCGCCGCGCGCACCGGCGTCAGGTCCAGACGGTCCGTTCCCGCATCGTAGCCAGCCACGTTCATCGCCGCCATCACGGTGAAGACGTTCAGGTTGGGCTCCGCGACGATGGCCTGCGCCTGCGCGCGCCGCGGCGCTGCAGCGCATATAAGCAGCAGCGTCAGCACGATGCCGCGCACAATTGTTTTTGCTGGATTCTGTCTCATTTCATCTGTCCGGGCGCGTATCCGGAATCTCGCTATTTGATCTGCCCTCAGTCTACCAGAATCCCCCCGCCCCGGGTAGTTTCCTGCGGGGATTGCGGATAGGGACGAGAAAAAGGTACCACCCTGCTGTCCACCTCGTTGATTCCTACAAAGGTTCTCCCCTTAGCTTCCGTGCGGGCATGGTGTGATAAAATCGGTTGTGTCCGAGTGCTGATGTAACGGGTGGTGAGAGTGTCAGACACGACCGACAGAATATTGGCTAAGATCAAAAAAACAAAGTTATAGCGATTTTAATTGTGGGTGGGATAATCGTATTAGCTTTAGCTACTGCCGCTGATTCTGTAATGAGTCTGGTCGATTTCGTTTTGCGCATCCGCGGTACGGTTAGTGAACAAATAGGTACAGATGACGGTGGTCCGACAATAGCTCTCCAATTAGATTGCCGAACTGAATTTCTGCCTGTTCAAGTGGACTCACGTTCACGAATTTACATTTTAGCGGCGACTCCAAGTTTCGGGAATGGCCTTATAGAATACCTCACGGGCGATGATGAAAGTTTGTCTTACCTATTGAACCCTCCGCGATTTGGTCAATTGGCTTATCGCTGTGAAATGTCCAATTTAATGGAATCCACGGTTGTAGCTGTTTCTATGATATTTCAAGTTGGATTCCGGGAGGTTATTAGCAACGGGCAAGCCGGTGCTGCGTCGGGAAATGACATACCGGAATACAGTCACACACACGATGTGTCCATATCAAGAATAGACGGTCGAGATACTTTTACCTTTTATATTATCAACCAGAGCGAGTATTTTGCCATTGTTACCCCTCCAGAGGAGGCTTCTTTGGAAGGACCGGATATCTCTGGTAGCGTAGAAACGCCGCTGATGCCCACTTCACAAAACGGCGGTCAACTTGTGATGTTACCTCCGCAACCGCAAGGGGAAGCGATTCGGCCTGCAGAAGTTCCACAAGAACCTGAAGAGGCGGGTCGAACTTCCACTGATGCCCCAGAATATGAAAGGCCCATCATCCAGATTGAGCAACACAGTGAGGGAGACAACAGCCCGAACACCACTATCCTCGGAGACAATAACGAGGTAAGTATTAACCCGGACCCCACACGGCCTGTCGTAACCTACTTTTATAATGGGAATCAAAGAATCTCTCAGCCTGGGTTAATACGGGACAATCCAGACAATCCGGCATTTCGAGCGTTCCCGGCAATACGAGAAGCTTCAGAAAAGCACGATTGGAATTTGCTTCTTCGGCTTACAGATGATGCAATCCAGGAAACCCCTGTTTGGCTTACTCCGTATCTGTACAAAGCTGCAGCCCAAGCGAATCTTGGACAAATTCAAGAGGCCATCGAATTATTGGAATTTGCCCTTGCCGAAGCCGCTGGAAACCAGGATTACGAATTGCTGATCCAGCAGGCAACGGAACTCCGTGAGAAAATTCGTCAAGTCACGAGCAGATGAGTCTCGGAGCAACGCACATTCGGGACAATACCTCGATTGACGACTGCCCTTGACGCGAATCCGATCCTTCCGTTCGGGTTGAAGTCCAGTCGCTCTACGCTTCCCTCCGCTTGGATCCTACAAGCCGGGCCAGCGTCTCCCAATGCCTTGGATGGGGAACGCGTTGTCCTGATCAAATTGCGATGGCATATGGCACCGACATACCTAGGACTAAGGTAATTACGCAGTGAGTGATTCCGACCAACATGGGCTGAATTCCTTTTGAATAAGTTTCATTGTCAAGCCAATCGGGAAAACGGGGGTCCACTCGCTCTCCGGCGAAAAAGGGGTTGTGCTCGGGCGGACGCGCGGCCATAATGGCCAACTGTCTTGAACCTTCACCGGCCCTCCTTCGCTAAAGCTACGGAGGGCAGGCGGGTCCGGTGGTGGAAACCTTTCCAACGCAGGGAGATCGCATGACCGACAAGAAAAAACCAGAGCAGTCCTCATCCACCATCGAAGCCCTCTATCAGGAAGAGCGCCGTTTCGACCCCCCGGCCGATTTCAAGGCTCAGGCCAACGTCGCCGACGAATCCATCTACGCGGAAGCCGAAAAAGATCCCGACGCCTTCTGGGCCAAGCAGGCCGAGCGTCTCCACTGGTTCCGCAAATGGGATCAGGTCCGCAAATGGGATGCGCCCTGGGTACAGTGGTTCCTGGGCGGCAAGCTGAACGTCTCCTATAACTGCATCGACCGCCATGTCAACTCCTGGCGCCGCAACAAGGCCGCGCTCATCTGGGAGGGCGAGCCGGGCGATGAGCGCGTGCTCACCTATAACGACCTGCTGCGCGAGGTCAGCAAGTTCTCCAACGTCCTGAAGTCCCTCGGCGTCAAGAAGGGCGACCGCGTCGCCATCTACATGCCCATGATCCCCGAGCTCGCCATTGCCATGCTGGCCTGCACGCGCATCGGCGCGCCCCACACCATCGTCTTCGGCGGCTTCAGCCCCGAGTCGCTGCGCGACCGCATCCTGGATGCCGACGCCCATGTGGTGATCACAGCCGATGGCGGCTGGCGTCGCGGCGGCGTTGTCCCGCTCAAGAAGAACGTCGATGACTCGCTGAAAGATTGCCCCGGCGTGAAGAGTGTCGTCGTCGTGGAGCGCATCGGCGAGAAGGCCGGTAACACCATGCAGGAGGGCCGCGACCTCTGGTGGCACGATCTGATGGCCGATGCCCCGCTGGTCTGCCCGGCTGAGGAGATGGATTCCGAGGACCCACTCTATATCCTCTACACCTCCGGCACCACGGCCAAGCCCAAGGGCATCCTGCACACCACCGGCGGATATCTCACCGGCGTTACGTCCACCTACAACTGGCTCTTCGATCACAAGGACGAGGACATCTTCTGGTGCTCGGCCGACATCGGCTGGGTTACCGGGCACAGCTATATCGTCTACGGCCCGCTCTCCAACGGCGCCACCTCCATGATGTTCGAGGGCTCGCCCGACTGGCCGGAGAAGGACCGCTTCTGGACCCTCGTCGAAAAATATCGCGTGAACGTCTTCTACACCGCGCCCACCGCGATCCGCGCCATCATGAGCTGGGGAGATGAATACCCCAAGAAGCATGACCTGAGCAGCCTGCGGCTCCTGGGCACCGTCGGCGAGCCCATCAATCCCGAGGCATGGATCTGGTACCACGAAACCATCGGCGGCGGCCGCTGCCCTGTCATCGATACCTGGTGGCAGACCGAGACCGGCTCCGTCCTCATCTCACCTCTGCCCGGCGTTACCACCACCAAGCCCGGCTCGGCCACCCACCCCATGCCCGGCATTCAGGCCGATATTTTCGATGAAGAGGGCAACTCCGTCCCGCTCGGCGGTGGCGGCTATCTCGTGATGAAAGGACCGTGGCCGTCCATCGCCCGCACCATCTACGGCAACCCGGACCGCTACGTCCAGACCTACTTCAGCAAGTACACGCCCGATATCTACTTCGCCGGTGATGGAGCGAAGCGCGACGAGGAAGGTTATTTCTGGCTGCTGGGCCGCGTCGATGATGTGATGAATGTTTCGGGCCACCGCCTCAGCACGGCGGAGGTGGAGAGCGCGCTGGTCAGCCATCCTACGGTGGCCGAGGCGGCCGTCATCGGCAAGGACCACGCCGTGAAGGGGCAGGCCGTGGTGGCCTTTGTCACACTGATGTCCGATGCCGGCGACATGGAGACTGAGAAGAGAATCGCCGAACTGAAGAAACACGTCGCCACGAAGATCGGCGCGCTCGCCCGGCCCGAGGAAATCTACCTGACCGCCGAGTTGCCGAAGACGCGCAGCGGCAAGATCATGCGGCGTCTGCTACGCGATATCGCCGAAGGCCGCGCGATGGGCGATACCACGACGCTGGCCGATCCGGGCGTGGTGAGCCGGCTACGGGAGAAGTACGAGGACAAAGAGTAGCTCTTCAGTTCGACCTGATTTTGCGCGCGACTTCTCCCGCGAATTCTCTCGGTCCCGTGAACTCTCTCGGGAAATTTCGCGCGCATTTTTCTGCCCCGTGTTCCCTACCCTGAGGCTCCCTGCCCTGCGAGTCGTTCGGAAACATCGGAAAGTTCGGAATACTCCAAGCGATCCAACCCATCGTGACACAGTCGGGCGGGAAAAACCTGCCGTCAATCCGGCTTATTTCCCATTGAATCATGCTGCGCTGGTGAATCAGACTGCGCTGGCGACTGCTTGCCGTGGCGCATCTCCCACGAGGTGTCGCGGACCAGCCCGAGCAGAAACGTTACGTCTTGCGAGGTCAGCGGCAGCCGGAGCAACAACTGGCGCAGCAGGGTCCGGCGTCGCGGCATGCGGTCACCCGGCGCGGCGCTCAGTTCGGGGAGCAACGAGGCGAACCCGTCGACGAGCCGGAGGACCTCGCCCGATGCGGCGGGAGGGTTGGCGGGCGTGGAAGGGGTGACGCCGAGGAACTGGCGGCGCATCTCATAGCAGCAGAGGGCGACGGCTTGGCCCAGGTTCATCGATGGCAGCTCGTCGACGGTGGGGATGCGAAGCAGGTGGTGGCAGTAATCCAGCATCTCATTGCTGAGCCCGTGATTCTCAGCGCCGAACAGGATGGCGGCGCGCATGGTGCGTTTTCGGCGGCGGATTTTTGCGGCGAAGTCCTCCAGCGGGACGAAGCGGTTTGGCTCATCGAGGCTCCGTCCGGCGAGCGTACTGGTGCCGAGAACCCAGTTGCGATCCTCAATGGCAGAAGCCATGTCGGGAAACAGGCGCGCCTTGCCCAGCCACTTTTTCGCGCCCTTGGCAGCGAGCGTTCTCTTCCAGATGGGCGGGTGCGGGTGGACAACTGCGATATCCTCCCAGCCGAAGTTCCGGGCGGCGCGAGCGGCGGCCAGGATGTTCAAAGGGTTGCGCGGCTCGACCAGAACGATGCGGACCAGACTGGACGCGGCCGGCAGCGCGGCCGGCGGCGAGGACTGGGGCGGGGATGACGGCGGGGACTTTCGGGGCATCCTGGGATTCTAACAACCCCGGCAGCGATTTGTAGTAAAATGCGAATCGGTATCCTGAAATCCATTGCAAGAGTTCTACTTGCCGGCGGAGCGTTCGTTCAAAACAGAATCCGAAACCCCGCTGGTTCAGAGAGCGTCCAATCGTTGAACCTGTGACAGCACGCATAAAGGTCCATGACAACATGCACGAAGGTCCAGACCGAGGAGGGTCCATGAGGCGAATGAATACCTGGAAGAGTTTCGAAGCAGTTGCAGCAGCGGTGGTGCTGGCGTTTGTCCTGTTCCTGCTTGCGCCGGGAGGCGCGGCGGACGGTCCGATCGAGATCACCGAGTGGGAAGTGCCCTGGCCGGACACACGGCCGCGCGATCCCTCGGTGGCGCCGGATGGATCGATCTTCTTTGTGGGCCAGCGCGGAGACTATATAGCGCGGTTCGATCCGAAGACGGCGGAGTTCAAGAAGTTCGATCTGGAAGAGGGCGCGGGACCGCATAACCAGATCGTCGACAAGCAGGGAAACGTCTGGTACGCGGGCAACCGCGCGATGCACATCGGCAAACTGGACCCGAAGTCCGGCGCGATCAAAAAAATTATGATGCCGAATCCAGAGGCGCGCGATCCGCACACGATGGTGATGGACGACAACGGTACGATCTGGTTCACCGTGCAGGGTGGGAACTACGTGGGGCGGCTGGACCCGCAGACCGAGCAGGTGCGGCTGACGAAGATGACCACGCCGGGGGCGCGACCCTACGGCATCCTGATCGACGATGAGGGCTTTCCGTGGTTCGCGCAGTTCGGGACGAACAAGATCGGACGCATGGAGCCGGATTCGATGGAGGTGCGCAGCTACGAGCTGCCGAACAAGGACGCGCGAGACCGCAGGATCGCGCGGACCTCAGACGGCAGCATCTGGTACACGGACTATTCGCGGGGTTATCTGGGACGTCTGGACCCGGAAAGCGGCGACGTTCAGGAGTGGGCGGCGCCGACGGGCGATGAGTCGCGGCCGTATGGGATGGCCGTAGATGACAAGGACCGCATCTGGTTCGTGGAGACGGGAGCGAAGCCGAACAACTTCGTGGGATTCGATCCCAAGACCGAGAAGTTCTTCAGCGTAACGCCGATCAAGAGCGGCGGCGGCGCGGTGCGGCACATGGTCTTCGACCCGAAGACGCGAGCGATCTGGTTCGGAACGGACACGAACATGATCGGCCGGGCATCCATTCCACAGTAGATGAAGATGTAGGGGCCGAATGCAGCAGTCAGGATGACGCGGCGGACGGACCGGGCGGGCCGACCGGGACGGTTGCGTTCCATCTGGCCGTGAACGTCTCGGACGGGGACCTCTCGCCGCTCGGAGACCTGATCTACACATTGGAAGTCGTGGCGCCACCCGAAAAGGATTGAGCACGCAGGATTGTTCGCAGCCCGGAGAACTAATTACAGCTTAAAGCTATTGTGTAAACTATTTCCATGCCGGCGGGAAAGAAGCCCGCCCTGGCTCGACACCCCTATTTCAAAAAGGAGATTCCGTTATGAGAATGTTGCTGACCGTGGAGATGCCGCACGAGCCATTCAATACGCTGGTGAGAAAAGGAAAGGTGGGAGAAATTCTCCGCCGCATCCTGGAAGAGTTCACACCCGAGGCAGCCTACTTTACCGAGCTGGATGGGAAACGCGGCGCCGTGCTGGTGATTGACGTGAAGGAAGATTCCGATATCCCGAAGTTTGCCGAGCCGTTCTTTCTGAACTTCAACGTCGATTGCCGGTTCCGGATCGCGATGACGCCGGAGGACCTGGGCAACGCGGGATTGGACGAGCTGGGCAAGAAGTGGGCCTAGGGCCGCTGTAAAGGCACACTGTAAGCCATGAACTGGGACCGGCTAACAGTCTGCAAACCCAGGATAGAGATCGCTCTCCTCGCTTGAGAATGGATGTATACTGAGAGCGAGAGCAGTCCTCCCCTACCCGCAAGCAGAGGGAGGAATGAGCCGATGATCCGACATAATGCGACTTCTCCACTAATATCACTCTCCGCAAGCCACTTAGTCCTTTCAGTGGCATTACTGCTTACTACGCCAAAGATCAGCTTCGCGCAGGATTTCTAGATTTATTCGCTTCCAACGGGCCTGCAGCCGGTAGGAATCGATACCGAACGGGTCCGGGATGCGGAGGGGGAAGACCACGAATTCGTTGTGGTTGCGAATTCGGGGGAAGACTCAATTTCATATTACGAAATCATAGGTTTCCAGCTGGTTCAGCCGCTTGGGAAAGTTGAGGGAATCCCCCGGCCCTACGGGGTAGCGTTTTGCGGGGCGGGCCAAGCAATCATATCTTCTCCGATGGACAACTCCGTTTCAGTCATCAAATTTCCAGAGGGAACAGTTCTCGGGAAGTTGATGACTGGAACAGAGCCTTACTCGGTGGATTGCGTCAATTTTGGAACTGAGTTTGCCGTAGTCTCCAATTATGGCGACAGCAGCGTGACCGTCATCAATATGGATACCCTGCAAGTGATTGGACAGATGCCCAGCGTACCAGGATCGAAGGGCTGGCGCGGAGTGGCGGCGTATCGCGTAAGCGGATCGGGAATCGTTTCCCAGCCATATGCTCTGATCGCCGGGACGGATGCAGACGTAGTAACGGTAATCAACGTGTTGACTCTGTCGGTTCTGGCCCAAATTCCGGCCACAAAACCCAGCGGTGTTTTGGCCGGTTTGATCATGGAAGAGAACAGTCTTGTATTCTTCGACCGAAATACTCTTGCGATCACTTCGAGGTTGGATGGTGTTTCCGGCGTGCAGGATTTTGTGGTAACCGACATTGGACTTTTGGCAACACTGGAGGGAAGCGATCAGATCTGGCGGTGGCCCTGCTGCGTTCTGGGTCCAGATCCAACGCTCAGCTTCATCGATGGAATACCCGGCCCTGCGGCAATGGTACGCAAGACAGTAAATAATGTGCCAACCCACATCGCCGGAATTACGCTTGTGACCAGCCCCGTCTCCAACAGTCTATACACGATTATTCCTCCTCCGGGAGGGTGGCCACGGGATTTTCGAGTTGTCAACGGCGCACACTGCTTTGCTGACCCATTGCAGCCGGGAACGCTTGTGAGCGGATTTCAGGAGACGGGCGCACAGCAAGCGCACTTCGCACAGCAATTGCCGCTTCCAAGAACGCTTGGCGGCGTGTCGGTCCGCGTAGGTGGTGATTACACTTTTGACATCACGGAAGATTGGGTTTATTCCCCCGTTGGGTCGATCGAAGCTCCATTACTTTTCGTTGGACCCACACAGGTGAACTTCCAGATACCCTCAGGCATCACCGTTTCCAGCCACACACCGGTTGAACTGACCAGGGCTGATGGCTCCCGGTTGCTGGGCAACGTTGACACAACCAGAGCGGGTCCCGGATTATTCACCCTTTTCCAGAACGGTCAGGGGCAGGCGGCGGCACTGAACCAGGACAATTCACTCAACGGGAACCCGGAGATGATTGCGGGAACGCAGCCGGCCCAACGGGGAAGCGTGATTCAGATATTCGGGACGGGGGCGGGAGAGACTGACCCTCCATTGCTGCCCGGTGAATCGGCACCGTCAGATGGCGTCCCACTGGTTTCTATTCTATCCCAGCCCGTCGTTACCATCGGCGGGCACCAGAGCGTAGTGCGGTTCAGCGGTATGGCGCCGGGATTTGTCGGCCTGTGGCAGATCAATGCCGAGATTCCCCTGGAGGTCGAGCCGGGTGACGGGATTCCGCTGCAGGTTACACTAGATGGGATTCCGAGTAACACTGTGGAGATCGCAGTGGAATAGGACAGACGGAAGGCGTGCGGGAATGAACGTTTCGGCTCTCCCTTGGATGAGGGTATCGACGCGCCATCCACCTTTGAAGCGCTCCGACCCAATGTTCGCCGCGAGACGCTTCCAGCGACTCCCAGCAATCTCCAGACCCTGTGCTCCATCGGGAAACAGTGCAGCAATAAAACTGGAGCGGCGGGGACGGGATGAAGCGAGAATCTGGGCAATGATGGTAGATGGCAGATGGAAGGCTGGGTGAGGAAGCGGGACGCAGACCATGGACTGGCGATGAAGCGAGGTCTGGCGAGAACCGATAGGCCCGAAATCTGCGCAGAACTCCACCTCACCTCAGCCCCAAAAAGTGAGGTCCGCATCCGGTAGCTCCTCATCCGGGTGGCTGGCGCTTCTTCCCCAACAAAACGTATCCGGCAGCAGGGTGTTTGAAGTTGGTCTCCCCTGTTGTCCAGTTGTATGTTAGATTAAGAAACACATCACCAGTCTGCTTGTTATGCGGGCATTGACTGGAAGGCATTCGAGCGGCGACTGGAAGCCGCTAGGACCGTCCCGCAGAAACATCCTGGGCGACGGCCACCGGAAACAAGCTGGTCCATAGACTCAACTTCCAGAAAAACCAGATCGGTGATCCTCATCCAATGCGTTGCGGATCAGGAAGAGGAACAGATTTGCACTGTACTGTAAACCTGACGAAAACACATTTCTCCAGAATTTCCCCTAAATACACAGCACTCAGAACCACCGATATTCAGCCGGTCCTAGTGATCGAGGAGCAGCTTGGGGGAGACGAACAAATTGTCGCTGCGGATGTCGGTTGTGGCGCGGGAAGATACGATCAGAAAATCCTCCAATGTCTAGGAGATCGCCTGACGCTGTTTTGCATGGATGCCAATCGAGATATGCTAAGGCAATTACAGCAGAACCTGCTGTTGCAGGGGGCACGGAACTTCCATGCAGTAGAGGGTAACGCCGAGCAACTGCCCTTTAGCACAAGATCATTGGATAGCCTTTTCACCTTCAATGCCATCCATTTATTTCCTATCGGGAGTTTCTTGATGGAGGCATCGCGAACCCTGAAAAATAATGGGTTTTTGTTTATTTACACGCGGTTTCGGAGCCAGAACGAGCGAAACATCTGGGGAAGGTGGTTTCCCAGTTTCAGTACCAAGGAACAACGTCTTTATGAGCAGCACGAATTGGAGGAGATCATAAAGTCCCGGAAGGGTTTAGAGGTAGAATCTGTAAAGTGTTTTCATTATAAGAGATCGTCTACTCTGCAAAACCTTTTGTGGAAAGCGAAGAATCACCATTATTCGACATTCGATTTCTACACAGAGAAAGAATTTGAAGAATCACTCCGACGATTCCAGCAGAATATTCAGAGCCGCTTCGATCCATCCAATGTAACCTGGGAAGACGAAAACGTTCTTTACGCAATCCGAAATACAGTGTAAGAAAAGTCGTCTGCTGAAGAAGAGTGCTAACATTTGCAGGGAGAGTATGGTTCTGCATTCGAAGCCATAGGTACTTTGGGCGAATGCTGACTGAGGCCCGCCTGTCAATTTCTATTCAGTACGTTCGATGACCGGATGCGAAAGCAGCGGAAGAGTTGAGGCCAGCGGGAGGCCCATGCGTAAAAGCCGACGGGCATCGCGCAGAGAACGATTGGCATCGTAATCAGTTGGCATCGTAATAAAATGAAATGCGAGAAATCGAAGAAAAACTGATGGGAGCGAAAAAATGAGCATTACACCGAGTCCGGAACCGATTCCGGAAAATGAGCCACCGATTGGGCGAGGCACATACGAGCCGCCAATGGAGCCGCCGTCGAAAAAGCCGATGCTGCTGCTGGCGCTGGTGCTGGTGATCGGATTTGGCGGTCTGATCTTTTACAGCAAGACGCTCAGCGACCGCATCGGCCAGATGCAGGCGAACTTTGAAGCGAGCCTGAACACGCAGTCGGACCAACTGGATGAGCTGGCCTTCCGAATGGAGCAGACCGAGACGGGCCAGGCCGAACTGAAGGGCGAGTTCACGGTTACGAAAGACCGGCTGGGAATGACGCAGACGGAGCTGGCGCGGGCGCGCGAGATCGCAACGAAGCTGGCCGAAGAACAGAAGCAGGCCGCTGTGGAGTTTTCCAGCCAACTGGGCGAGTTGCAGCAGGTGCAGGACGTCACGCGCGGCAACCTGGGAGATCTTTCGACCGACGTGGTGGGCGTGAAGAGCGAAGTCGTTACGACACAGGCCGAGCTGGAAGAGACCAAAACGGAGTTGCAGCGGGTGATCGGCGACCTGGGAGTGGCCAGCGACCTGATTGCACGGACCAGCGGGGAGCTCTCCGATCTGCGCCAGCGCAGCGACCGCGACTACCACGAGTTCGACCTGACGAAGCGGCAGAAGCGGCAGCGGTTCGGCACCATCCTGCTGGAACTGCGCAAGACGGACGTGAAACGGCAGAAGTACACCGTGTACCTGACGGCCGATGACCGCACCATCGAGAAGAAAGACAAGACGGCGTTCGAGCCGGTACAGTTCTACATGATGAACCAGCGGCAGCCGACCGAGATCGTCGTGCAGCAGATCTTCAAGGACCGCATTCTGGGATATGTGTCGACGCCGAAGGGCACCGCGGAGCGGTCGTCATTGTAAGAAAACAGGCTGACGGCAAGTAGCGGAATGGGCGGGGTCCAAGCGGAAGGAACTAGATTCGCGAGGCCCCGAGCACCAATGCCAGGAATTCGTTGCGCGTCTGCACCTGCTCCCGGAAGACCCCCAACATGGCGCTCGTTACGGTTTGCGAGTGCTGCTTTTCCACTCCGCGCATCATCATGCACAGATGGCGCGCTTCCACGACGACGCCCACGCCCTGTGGGCTGATCTTCTCCTGAATGGTTTCGGCAATCTGGTTGGTGAGCCGCTCCTGGATCTGGAGTCGGCGGGCGAACGTGTCCACGATGCGAGGAATCTTGCTGAGGCCGAGAACTTTTTTGTCCGGAACATAGGCGACGTGGCACTTGCCAAAAAACGGCAGGATATGGTGCTCGCAGAGGCTGAACAACTCGATGTCCTTCACGATCACCATCTCATCATAGGTAACCGAAAACAGGGCTTCGTTGAGCAGATC
>CAXVYQ010000010.1:0-16510 GCA_963662495.2 Terriglobia bacterium | reverse complement strand
CCGCCTTTCTCATCACCTTCGACTCCAGAGTCGAATTGCTCGCCGACGTAACCGGCAGCGCTGGCAGGCTGCGCAGCGCGCTGGAGCGCATCCGCGTCCATGGCGGCGCGCCCATCCCGCAAGGGCCGTTTCCCCGCATCCCCACCGGCGGCACGCATCTCTATGACGCCGTCTTCCTCGCCTCCGAGGACGTTCTCGCTCGCGAAGCCGGCCGCAAGGCCATCATCCTCATCTCGGATGGCCAGGATCAGGGGAGCCGGCTATCGCGGGACGCCGCCATTGAAACCGCCCAGAAAACCGATGCCATCATCTACGGCATCCTGTTCGTGGACCGCCGGTTTTATGGCTTTGACTCGCCCCGCTACTCCGGCGAATCCACGATGAAGAGAATGGCCGAGCAGACGGGCGGCCGCGTCTTCAAGGCCTCCAACGAAAATGAGCTGTCCATGGCCTTCCGGCAGATCTCCGAGGAGCTGCGCAGCCAGTACAGTCTTGGATACTCGCCCACCAACGCCCGGCGCGACGGCTCGTTCCGGAAAATCGATCTCCGGGCCAAACCCCGCGGCCTCAAGGTTCAGGCCCGCCGCGGCTATTATGCCTCGATGGATGAGACCTTTTCGGAAGCGCAATAACCTCCGAACACTATTAATCCGTAATATTAATTATGTTTTATAGTCGATAGGTATACTGCAACTTATTCCGACATCTCCACTGCCAATGCAAACGCGTTTCCCCCACCCAGGCAAAGCGATGCCACCCCGCGACGTGCCTTTCGCGCCGCCAGTTCGTAGAGCAGCGTCGTCAGGATTCTTGCCCCGCTGGCTCCGATCGGATGTCCCAGAGCCACTGCCCCTCCGTTCACATTAACCTTTTCCGGGTCCAGCCGCAGCTCCCGGATCAGCGCCACCGACTGCACGGAGAATGCCTCGTTCAGCTCGTAGAGGTCCACGTCTTCCCGCTTCCATCCCGCCTTGGCCAGCACTTTCTCGACCGCCTCCACCGGCGCCATCATCACCAGCGAGGGCGCGATTCCGCTGGCCACCTGCGCTACCACACGGGCCATGGGCGTCCTTGCCGTACGTGTCGCGAACTCTTCCGATGCCACCACCAACGCCGCCGCCCCGTCATTCAATCCGGGCGAGTTGCCCGCCGTAACGGTTCCATCGGTTTGGAATGCCGGTTTCAGAGCCGCCATGGCCTCCAGACTCGCGTCTGTCCGGACGGTTTCATCCGCTGCCACCACCACCGGCAGTCCTTTGCGCTGCGGGATCGAGACCGGAACCAGTTGCTGATCGAAGCGGCCTGCCCGCATCGCCGCGGCGGCCTTCTGGTGGCTGTTCCATGCGTACTCGTCCTGCTCGTCTCGCGTTACGCTGTATTTTTCCGCCACCACCTCTCCAGTACATCCCATATGGCAGTTTTCAAACGCCTCCCACAGTCCGTCGTGGATCACGGCGTCCAGCATCTCCCGGTCTCCCAGGCGGTACCCCTCGCGCAGCCGGGGCAGTAAGTACGGTGTGTTGGACATCGACTCCATGCCGCCGGCCACGATGAGCTCGTTATCTCCCGTCTGAATCGCCTGCGACGCCAGTCCCACCGCCTTCAAGCCCGATCCGCAGACTTTATTGATCGTGAGCGCCGCTACTTTTTCGCTGAGTCCGCCGGCGAGCGCCGCCTGCCGCGCCGGATTCTGGCCTAGTCCCGCCGAAACCACGTTGCCCAGGATCACTTCCTCCACCTGCGCGGGGTCCACACCGGCCCGTGACACCGCCTCCCGCACCGCCACGGTGCCCAGTTCGGTGGCCGAGAGAGGCGACAACGCCCCCAGAAACTTTCCCGTCGGCGTCCTTGCCGCACTCAATATCACAGGTGATCGCATGGTTCTCTCTACGGTTGAATTCGGTACCCATTCTAGCACTCTGTGTCGGCCTGATTGTTTCTCCGCCTGTGGCACTGAATGTAGCGCCGCCTGTGGCACCCAACGTGGTGCCCAATGTGGCATAAAGAAACGATGCGCCCGGCATCGCAGGAGATCAATCCTCTGGTAGCGACAGCGAATAGGTCATGGTCAGCCGGGAGGCCGAACGGGGGAGTTGATCCTCACTCCTCCCGGCTTCCTTCTTTCCTTCCGTTGCCATCCCTTTTCAATCCCCATTGCAAACCCTGGTTTACCAGGAGCACCTTTACGGAATACAATGCATTGTTACCACTTTCATGTACTTCTTCGTAGCCAGCTTCATTTACCGCTTCATTTGCCTCTCCATTTCTCTCTCTGGGTGCCGGGGGGTTCCAGCGCTGCTCTTGTGCCTGTTTCTCGTCCCCAGTCTTGGGCCCAGTCTCGGGCCGGGCCTCGTCCCGCATGTCCTCGCCCAGTCAGTCGCGCCCTCTGAAAAATATCTGGCCACTGCCGTCCGGACCTCCGAGAAGATCACCATCGATGGCCGGCTGGACGAGACAGCCTGGCAAACCGCGACTTCCGTCTCGGGATTCACTCAGAAAGATCCCGATGACGGTCTCCCGGCCACCGAATTTACGGAAGTCTGGTTCTTGTACGACGACGAATTTCTGTACGTCTCCGCCTATTGCCATGACCGCTCCCCCGGCGGCATCGTTCTCAACGAGCTCCAGAGGGACTTCAATCTGCAGGTTCAGGACTACTTCGCCATTCTGATCGATACGTTCGATGACGACAGGAACGGGTACTTTTTCACCGCCTCGCCGCTCGGCAACCAGCGCGACACGCAGTTTTTTCAGGAAGGCCGCGATAACAATCTCAACTGGGATGGCGTCTGGCACTCGGCGGGCCATTTTGTCGAGGACGGTTACACCATGGAGATGGCCATCCCGTTCCGGACCCTGCGCTTCAAGCGCCTGCGCGAGCAGATCTGGGGCCTCCAGCTTTCCCGCCGCATCCGCCGCCGCAACGAAGTCGGGTTCTGGGCGCCGATTCCCCGCGCGGTAACCGCTACCCGTGGTATCTCACTGGCTGGCGAGTTGCGCGGCATTCAAGACGTGGAGCCGGGCAGGAACTTTCAGGCCAAGCCCTATCTGCTCGGCGGGGCCAATCACTTTGCTTCCCGAGGCGAGGGGGTCAAAGGCGACCTCGACGCCGGCGTCGATTTCAAGTACGGTATCACCTCCGGCCTGTCGCTCGACCTCACCCTGAACACTGATTTTTCACAGGTCGAAGCCGACACCGAACAGGTCAATCTCACGCGCTTCCCGCTGTTTTTCGAGGAGAAGCGCGAGTTCTTTCTCGAAAACGCCGGCATCTTCCGCTTTGGTGCCCTCCAGAGCAGCGAAGCTCTGCTGTTTCACAGCCGCACCATTGGTCTGGACAATGGACGTCCGGTCCCCATCCTCGGCGGCGCCCGGCTGACCGGACGGGCAGGGGATTACTATTTGGGTTTTCTCAATATGCAGACGCGCTCCCATCTGGACGCACCCGCCACCAACTTCACGGCCACCACCGTGCGCCGGAACATCCTCGGACGATCCGACGTCGGGGTCATGTTCCTGAACCGGCAGTCCGGCCAGCCCGATGACCGGAACCGCACCTTCGGAGCCGACACCAACCTCATTCTGCTGGGCACCGACCTGCGGCTCAGCGGCGCGCTGGCCCGCACCGAGACTCCCGGCCTGGACGGCAGCGACACCCTCGGCAAGGTGGAGATGAACTACAACAAGGACATCTTCGAGCTCACCAGTTCCTATGTCGATATCGGTGAGAACTTCAATCCCGAGCTGGGCTTTGTCAGCCGCGCCGGCCGGGAGATCTTCCGCAACCAGGTCGAGTTCCGTCCCCGCCTGCGTTCCGGCACCCGCGTCGGACGGTTCGTCCGCGACTTCGTCTTCAACACGTTCTCCAACTACGTCCGTTTCCCCGGCGCCGGCCCGGAGACCAAGTACATGCTCTCGCAGTTCTTCGTCCGCTTTCAGGACGGCGGCATCCTCGGCACGCACTATGAAACGAACTTCGAGCGGCTGACCGAACCGTTTGAAGTCAGCCGCGGCGTGATCCTGCCGGTGGCTGATTACACCTTCAACGAAAATAAGCTCTGGTATTTTTCCGACCAGAGCAAGGCCGTCTCCGGCAATATCGAGTACCTGTGGGCGGACTTTTACAGCGGCAAGCGCACCGAAATCACTCTCACAGCCCGTTTCCGTCCCAACTACCACCTCTCCACCAGCCTCTTCTACGAGCACAACGATATCGATCTGCCCGAAGGCGCGTTCACCACCGATCTCGTTGGCCTCCGCTTCGACTATTCCTTCAATACCCGCATGTTCCTCAACTCATTCCTGCAGTACAACAGCGAGTCGGACACCTTCCTCTCCAACATCCGCTTCCGTTTCATCCACCGCCCGCTCAGCGACATCTACCTTGTCTATAACGATCTCCGCGACCGGCTCTCGGGCCGCAACGACTGGAGCTTTGCCGTCAAGTACACCCGCCTGATTCAGTTCTGATACAAAATCGGCTTCCGCGCCTCCGATCCGCGCAATCCCAATCGAATTTAAGGTACGATGTAGTTTTCGGACCAATTGCGGAAGGAAACAGGAACACTCCATTGGAGATTCGCGTAAAGGTTCCGGCCAGCAGCGCCAACCTCGGTGCCGGTTTTGACACGCTGGGCATGGCCTTGTCCCTCTATCTGGAATGCACCCTGCGATCCTCCGCCGGCGGACTGGCAGTCAGCGTTTCGGGTTCCGAACCAGACGGCATTCCCGCCGATGCCTCGAACCTCGTCTGGCGTTCGTTCCAATCGGTGGCCGGACCGGCGGCGGGCGATGATTTTGCTCTGGAGATCCACAACGATATCCCGCTCGGCCGTGGCCTGGGCAGCAGCGCCGCCGCCATCGTCGCCGGTCTCGTGCTCGCCAATGAGTTGGCCGACCTGAACCTTTCCCGCGACGCATTGTTGCAGAAGGCCACCGAAATCGAGGGCCACCCGGACAACGTCGCCGCCGCCATTTTTGGAGGCGTTGTCGTCAGTTGCCAGACCGATCAGGGAGACGTGCTTGCCGTGAAGTCCACCCCGGCCAGTTCTTTGCAGACAGTCGTCGTCGTTCCGGAGTTCCAGCTTGCCACCGGGGACGCTCGCTCGGCACTGCCGGAGACCTATTCCCGCCCCGACGCCATCTTCAACCTTCAGCGCGTCGGTTTGTTCGTCGCCACCTTCGCGGGAGGCCGGTTCGATCTGTTGCGCGAAGCCATGAAGGACCGCATCCACCAGCCCTATCGCGCCCGTCTGGTCCCCGGCCTGTCGGAGATTCTCGCTTTGCAAGATGTGCCGGGCCTGCTCGGTGTCGCTCTCAGCGGCGCGGGCCCCAGCGTCCTCGCTTTTTGTCGTCCCGATATCGACCCGGCTCCCCTCGCCAGCGCCATCGTGGACTGCTTCCGGCAGCAGGGTATCGAGTCCCGTTCCCTGCGGCTCCCCATGGACACCGAGGGTTTCATCCCGGAGAGGTTATCGTGAATACCGATCCAAAGACCTTTTTGCGCTGCATCGACACCGCCTGCGGCGCCACCTATCCCATCGATCAGGTCCTGTTCGAGTGCGACCGCTGCGGCAACCTGCTGGACATTCTTTACGACCTCACCGGCATCGACGCCTCCGCGCTGAAGCAGACCTTTCTCCAGCGCAAGCTTTCACGGGACCCCCGCGACCTCAGTGGCGTCTGGCGTTTCCGCGAGCTGATCCCGTTTCTGCCACCCGAGGCCCGCATCATCAGCCTGCGCGAGGGCAACACGCCGCTGCTGCCCTCTCGCACCTCCGGGGAATATGCCGGCCTGCCCCTCATCCATTTCAAGCACCAGGGCTTCAATCCCACAGGCTCGTTCAAGGATAATGGCATGACCGCCGGCGTCTCGCAGGGCGCCGCGCTGGGCCGGAAATCCATCGCCTGCGTCAGCACCGGCAACACCTCGGCCTCTCTTGCCGCCTATGCTTCCTACGGCGGCATGCAGGCCGTCATCTTCATCCCTGTCGGGCATATCGCCGCCGGCAAGCTCGCCCAGTCGCTCGACTACGGCGCTCTCACCATCCAGGTGGAAGCCAATTTCGACGGCACCTGGCAGGTCGTCCGCAACGTTCTCGAGCAGGCCGGAATCTACCTGCTCAACTCCGTCAATCCCTTCCGCATCGAGGGCCAGAAGACCATCATCATCGAAGCCATGGAGCAGTTGGACTGGGAGCCGCCCGACTGGATCGTGTTGCCGGGCGGTAACCTCGGGAACACGTCGGCGTTCGGCAAGGGTCTCCGGGAACTATTCGATCTGGGCTTCCTCTCCCGCATGCCCCGGCTGGCCGTCATCCAGGCCGAAGGTGCCGCCCCGCTCCATCGGTTGCTGCGGCAGGCCGCCTCGGAGGGCAAGGACCCCGCCGAGATGTGTCCGCCGGTGATTGCCGATCCGGCGACCCTGGCCTCGGCCATCAAGATCGGCGCTCCGGTCTCCTGGAAGAAAGCGGTTCGCGAGCTCGCGGCCACCAAAGGGGTCTGTGAGATCGTCTCCGAGCAGGAGATCGCCGACGCCAAGGCCGTCATCGGCCGCTCCGGCATCGGCTGTGAACCGGCCTCGGCCGCCAGTCTGGCGGGCACAAGGAAGCTGGTCGCCTCCGGCGTCATCGCTCCCGACGCAAACGTCGTCGCCGTCCTCACCGGCAACTCCCTCAAGGACACGGACTACACCCTCGCCTATCACCAGGGCGAGCTGAAGTTCACTTCCGGCCAGCGAACCCAGCCCATCGAGCCCCGCATGGCGAACCAGCCCGTCGTCGTCCCGCCCGACTCGGCCCAAATCCTCACCCTGCTGCGGAAATCTCTCCACTGAACATCTCTCCACTGAATATCCCTACCTCCCTTGCCCGACAGCCGCCTCTTGCCAGCCGTCCTGGTCTTAGCGTACTGATGGTGTTCCGTGGCTGTAACGTGGATGGTACTGCACAGTCTCCTTAAAGCCCTCCGCCCTGCTGCCGATGAACACTTTGAGCAGGTCTTCAGGCGGCTGGTACCGGTGATCCACCGTGGCGCGGGCCGCGAATGGAACTGGCCTGCATCCGAATTTCCCCTGCGGCTGCCGGGTAGCGGCTAAACTTCGGCCGACGGGAAGGGAAGATAGGGATCATGAAGATGAGCGCACCAGTCTGGAATCAATCGCTCCCGGTTGCGGAGAAGGAAACGGATGGAGGACAACGCTGGTGGGAGGAGTTCCAGTCGCTATCCACGCTGCCGTCCGTGCTGTTCCGCTTCCTCGGTCTGGTGGGAGACCCGAGCGTCGGCGTCCGGCAACTGGCCGAATTCATCTCGAGCGACCCGGCGCTGATGGCCCGGGTCCTGCCTGTCATTCATGGAAGGATGAAGATCAATCCCGAATTGGATTTGGCCACCTCGATTGCCTCGCTGGGACATGACCGCTTCCGCGCCTTGGCATTCACCACGCCGCTGCTGCGCTCCTCCGAGCCACTGTCGGCCGGCTCCTATGCCACCACTTTATGGGAGCGCTCGGTTCTCTGCGCTCACGTATGCCGGGCTGCGGCCCGTCATCTGAAACTCGACCACCCGGACCATTACTATCTGGCCGGACTGCTTCACGATATTGGTTATCTGGCTTTGTTACAGAACCGGCCCGGAATGTTCTCCGCCATCATCCAACAATGGGGCCAGTGCCCCGCAGCGCTGCTCGATATCGAAACAGAGGTCATCGGGATGAACCATTGCGAGCTCGGCGTCGTCGTCGCCAGGAATATCGGCCTTGCTTCCTGGCTGTACCCGGCCATCGCCACGCACCATTTCCCGACCTCGGATTCGGACCAGATCAGCCGGATCACCTCCATAGGTGGTGTCTTCTGCAACTGGCAGGGACTAGACCTGTTTCCACGCGACGGTGTCTCGCAAGAGGCCCGGAACCGCGATGTTCACGAGATCTTTCGGGGCCTGTTGCCCGAGATCTCCGAACTCGACCGTCACTTGCTGCTGGAGGTCATGAAGAAGGCCGCCCTGCCCGTCCGGCGCAACTTTCACGAGACGTTTTCCGAGTGGTTTGCCGCTGGCGACCGGGGGATCCATCCCTACCGCCGGCGTGCTTCGCTGCCACCTTCCGTTTAGCGCGCTCTACTCCGCGATCGAAAAAATTTCGCGGGCCCCGGACTCCACCAGCGGCGCCAGTTTCCGGTCATTGTCCTGAAAATCCTTTTCTCCAATACTCTTTTTTCAATGATCCTATGATTCTATGCCCCGCGTCAGTTCGGCTTCAAAAGCCGCCAGACGGGCCACCGGGTTGGGGCGCACAGCGGCCCCGGAAAGACTCGGGAGGGAGTTCCCTGAAACCCTTCTGGTTGCCCTTCTGTTGAATGACTCGCGGTTCCGGGAGGGCCGTGCTATCTGCGCGATGCGTTTCGAATGATCTCGCCTCTTCTAGCGGGAGCCGGCAAACGGCGAGGCGAGGCTCGGCAGATGGCTGGACAACCGGCAGAGGTCCGAATAGTTCTCCACCTGCTCCCCGTCGATGGCATGAGGCGTGAGCGCCCGCAGGAGCTTTCCTGAGAGGGTGCGGTGAATCACCAGACACCTGCGGCACCGGAGAACCTGCGGCCCGATGTATTCCAGCCGCGCGTGGCAGTCCAGACAAGTCATATTTTCGGGCCAGCTATGCTGCTTGTGGCAGACCGCGCATCGCGTGATGGATCCTGTTACTTTCTCTGGCAGAGGCAACTGTTCCCTCCTTTATTCGGCTGCGGCAACAAATCCGGAGCGGGATTTACCTGATCCGTAAAAATTTTAGGGGCGCGTGCAATTTGAGTCAACAAACAAATGCTCGATATAGGCTAATTGGTCCTAGGAGTACTATGCGTCCCAGTACTACCGGGACAAGCTGCTTTTCGTCCTTGCGGGCCTCTCATTTGGAGATAGTCGCCATCCGGGAATTGTGCAGAATCCCTGCCCGGCAGTTCCCACACCGCAATATCTCTCCTATGCCCTCCCACGCCCGGCCCAGCGGTTCGGTCCCGGGATATCGGACACGACAATCTATCGATGAACCTATGTTGATGGATCGGGAGTCTTGCTGGGGACAAAGAAAAACCGGCGCTGCCCACAGGGAGCAGAGCGCCGGTTCTTCTGATCTGACTTTGGAATGCTCTTAACGGCGTCCCCGTCTCGGGGAGCCGGGTTCCACCCGCGCGCTAGCCTGGGCGGGTTGCGAGGCCTCCGGCATGAAGGTCGGTCCGAACCGCAGATCCTCATACCCATTCCGGTGCGCCACGATCCGGTAGTCGAAGCTGGCCGAGGACTCTCCGCCGCCCATCTCCCGCACGGAGAAGGTTCCTGGAGATTTCTGACTCACATAGAGCCCGTTGCACTCGGCCGTCGGCGTGATGAACACGTAGTAATCCTCGTTCGTGTTGACCGTCTGCGCGAACATGGGATCGATCCTGATCGTTGTGCGCCCCGAATTGAGCTGTCCCGAGCCGAAATCCTCGAACCAACTCTCCGGACTTTCAATTGCGTATACGTTCACTTTTTCGCCCGTGTCCAGCTCCACCGAAGCGGATTTCGCTCCTGTAACCGTAGAGTCTCCGATCACGGTCAGCCCGCCCTGAATGAGGGTATTTCCACCTGAGTCAACCGAGAACCGCTGGGTTCCAAGATCATCAAATGCCACGATCAGAGCACCGTTGGGATCCAGGTTCTGTATCTCCAATGTTGTTTGAGAGTTGTCATTGCGCGCCACCAGCGCCCGGTTGTTGAACGAAGTGGCGAACACACGATAGCCGCTGATGCTGTCGCCCCAGACCCCGGTCCGCTGCGGTAGCAGGATACCGCTGGAAAACGCCGCCTGCCCGGTTACTCCCACGTACGCCCCGATCGTGCCGGAACATGATCCGATGATTCCCCAGGCATCGCCCGAGTTGGCCGTGGCCTCGCCCAGCAACGCCACACCGGCCGGGCTATTGCTCTGGAAGAACCCGCCGTAAGTTACCCCGGCCGCCAGATCGGCGGAAGAGGCGATTCCACGAACCGCGGCGGCGTTCAGGGTGGCGCTGTCGGTCTGGAAATCCCCGCCGAAATTGACCCCGGTGGTGCTCGACATGTAGCCCACAACTCCTTTGCCGGTCATGGCCGTATGGGTCCCGCTCACCGCAGCCGTTCCGGTGCCGGTGAGAGATGATTGTGCCCCCGTGAAGCTGTTCGCCGTAGCTAGTTGGGGCACCACCGCCGTGTCGATGCTCAGCGTCCCGCTCGTCGTAACTGGCCCGCCGGTCAAGCCTGTGCCTGAATCAACGCTGGTTACGGTGCCGCCGCCCCCAGCTCCTCCATCATCGGTCTCGCAGGTCACGGTGCCGTCCTGCGCGATTGCGCGAATGGAGCTGCCCGCCGCGCAAGTGCTCGCTACGCGGTTCTGAATTACAGTCGTATCCACGTTCAATGTGACGTCGCCGGTGATGCCACCCCCGCTCATGCCCGTGCCTGCATTCACTGCCGTGATGTCGCCCGAGCCGCCGGGGAGGTTGGTCAGTCCCGACCCGTCGCCGACAAACGCCGTTGCGGTTGCCGTCCCGGCCACGTTCAGCGTCGTTGCGGTTACCGTGCCATTCACGTCCAGCGCGGTCGCCGGCGTCTGTGTCCCAATCCCTAGGTTGCCGCCCGTCAGGTACGTGTCGCCCGCCGTCGAGAGCTTGATCGTCGCCGCTCCCGTCCCGTCACTCAAAAACAGTATTGAGTTCTCCGCGCCATCGGTCGCCAGGTTGAAGATATTCTCCCCTGGCCGGAAGACCCGGATCACATTCTGCGCTCCCGCTCCCGCGTCCATGTCCAATCGGAAGTCGCCGTCCGCCGTTCCCATCAGCACCTTCGCCGCCCCGTTCCCGTCGGCCAGAACCAGCTTCGAATTCTCGTCCGCATCAGCCGTCATCGTGAAGATGTTCTCGCCTGCCGGAAGAACCGCAGCAGATTCTGCGCGCCGTCGCCGGCAAACATGTCGAGCCGGTAGTCGGGTCCGGTGCCGAGGCCGATCTTGCCGCCCGACTCGATCAGCGCCGAGTCGATCAGGCTCACGCCGTCGGCGTCGAACTTGGCCACCGTCCCCGGAGTGCCGCCCGTTACCGCTGCCGTGCCGATAAACCCGGCTTCCGCGTCGTTCGATAGCTCCGAACCATTGGCGGATTCCGAGGATTCCGACGCATCCGATGCCAGTAAGTAGGCCGAAGCGGGCAGCCCGCCGAGCGTCTCGGCATCGCCGGATTTCAGCGCATAGGGCACGCTGACGAACAGCACGCGAGGCTGCTCGGCCGATCCTGCTACGTTCGCCTGCACCCCGAGCCAGCGCGCCTGATTGGCCGTAAATAGCTCTTGGGGAAGCCCTTGCGCCGACGCGCTGCCCAGCAGTGCAGTGAAATTACCCGCAGCGTCGGCTTCGACATTCTGCGTCTCGATCCACAACGGCGTACCGCCAAATTGCTCGGCGTACAGCGCGAACGTCACGCCCTGCACCCCGGTCATCGCCACGCCATCTACGTCCCCGGCCCCGTCCAGCAGCACCCCTCTATACTCCACCACGTTCGGAAGCTGGCCGGTAACTGTATCATTTAAAATAGTTTCACTGCTGCTGGCGTATACAGCGAATTGTCCGGCCAGTAGTAGTGATGCCGCGAGGAAATAAGATGCAGCGCGTAACAGGCTCAACGGCAGAGACAGGTATCTCATGGAGACCTCCAGAAAAATAGGTGACTGATTGGGGGAAGGGGGAAATTTATAATAGCATAGTAAAATAAGAGTCCAAAAGAAAATTTATGAATTTGGACAACCTATTATTGCTTCCCCACTCGTATAACTGATACTTTCTGAAACCCTTCTGCGATTGTCGGCTGGACCAGCTTCCGAGAGAACCGTTCCATCACCTCCGTGGGGACCTTCCGTTTTCTTTGGCGATTCCGGCGGAGACAGGTTTCCAGTGGAGTATCGAAGTAAACTGCATGGATATCATATCCGAAGCGGCGGGCCATCTCCAGATAGGGTTTTCGTTCCCGGGGAGTCAGGTGTGTGGCGTCGACGTAATTGAGGGGCCGGCCCAGTTGGAGGCGGGCGCGTAAGAGCATCCGCATCGCCGCGAACACGGCCCGGGGAGATTGCTGGTCGGTCTCATCGTCGAGCAGCCAGAGCCGCAGCGTATCGCTCGAAAGCGGCTGAATCTCCCGTTTGCGAAAGTAGGTGGATTTTCCGGACCCGGGCAATCCCACGGCCAGGATAATTTGTCCTTTCTTCTGTTTTTTCATGCGCGGTAGTTAACATGTTTGGTAGTGTGAGTCAATCTCATCCGTGAGCCGCGTTGCTGGTGAGGTGGCCGACCATGTGGAGGTTCCGATGCGAGAAGTGGTACTGGATATCGAGACGGCGCCCTGCGACCCCCAACTATGGGAGCAGATCGCCACCCGCGTTCCATCGATACGAAAAAAGGGATTGGAAAGGACGGGACTGGATCGGTCACTGGGTCAGATCGTCTGCGTGGGATTGATCGTTCTCGACGGCGGCACGGAGCGGGAGGTTAGTTTTGTCGGTGCCGATGAGGGCAATGTTCTGAAGAGATTCTGGGCGGAACTGAAACCAGAAGATTATCTCATTGGCCACAATCTCCTCGGTTTTGATCTTCCATTTCTGCAGGCGCGCTCGACGATCCGAAAAGTGAAGCCCAGCCGTAAATTCGACTTTCGAAAGTACTCGACTTCTGCCGTTTTTGACACGATGCAGGTCTGGGCGAACTGGTCCATGGACCAGTATCCTAAGCTCGATCTGCTGGCCGCAGTTCTCGGTTTTGGGGGTAAATCGGGTAGCGGGAATCAGGTGGCCGAATGGGCTCGCGAAGAGAAGTGGGAGACGATCAGCGAGTACTGCATGCAGGATGTAAGGCTCACGCGGGATATCTATCGCCGGATGCGCGAGTATGGTTACCAGAGATAATTCAGCCGGCCAGGCCGGGCTCGATGGGCAGGGCCAGGGGCGGCTCGCGCAAAAACTCCATCGACTGCATCTTATCGAGCGCCGCGGATATGGCGCTCTCGGTTGCGGGCTTCACTGAAATCACGAAGGCGAGATTATCTTCCTGCTGGTTCGGCTCCTCGAACACCGCGTCCACGTTGATCTTTTCTTCCGCGATAATCGAGGCGAGCTGAGCGATGATCCCCACCTGGTCGGAGACCTGAAAGCGGAGGAAGTACGGCCGCTGTTGCGCCGCGATGCCGGTGCGGGAAACCTCCTCGCTCTGCCAGAATCCATAAGGGGGGACGCGCAGCGATGCGCCATGATTCAGGCCGCGTGCCGCCGCCATGATGTCGCTGACGATGGCGACTCCGGTCGGCGCTCCGGCGCCGCGGCCATAGTAGAGCGTGTCCTGCCCGAAAGCGCCCTTCACCCAGATGGCGTTGTAGGACCCCTGGACTTTGGCCAGCATCGCCGCATGGGGAACCAGAACAGGACGGACATAAAGTCCCAGCCCCGCCGGACCCCGTGTGCCGGCGGCCAGCAGCCGGATG
The DNA here is from genome assembly GCA_963662495.2 of Terriglobia bacterium. Taxonomy (GTDB): domain Bacteria; phylum Acidobacteriota; class Terriglobia; order 2-12-FULL-54-10; family 2-12-FULL-54-10; genus SHUM01. Next base: position 2,981 of record CAXVYQ010000010.1, on the reverse strand, counting down.
GTATAGCCGAGCCGGTGCGCGTACGCAAAATCGGTGGGAGTAACCCGGGTGATGCCCTGGCAGAAGATGGCCTCGGTCGGCACGCGGGCGGCGAAGCAGAACGCGGCGAGGATGGCGAGTTTCGACCGCGCGTCGTAGCCTTCCACATCGGAGGTGGGATCGGCTTCGGCATAGCCGAGTTTCTGGGCCTCGGCCAGGATAGATGCAAAGGGCGCGCCGGTTCGCTCGATCTCCGTGAGAATGTAGTTGCAGGTTCCGTTCAGAATTCCGTAGATGGCCTCGATGGAGTCGCCGGCGATGCCCTCGCGCAGCGCGTTCAGGATGGGGATGCCACCGCCGCAGCTTGCTTCCATGTGCAGCGAGGTTTTGTGCTGGGCCGCCAGTTGTGCGATCTCCGCGCCGCGCTGCCCCAGAAGCTCCTTGTTGGCCGTGACGACCGGCTTGCCCTGTTCGAGAGCCGCCCGGTGAATCTCGTAAGCCAGTGTCGTGCCGCCGACCACCTCGACGACGATATCGACTTCCCGGTGTTCGACCACTTCCCGCCAGTCGCGTGTGAGCAGGCGGCCGTCTTTCTCCGAGCGCTGCGCCACTTCCAGGCTGGCGGCGGCCCGCAACCGGAGCTTGAATCCAAGCCGCCGTTCTATTTCAGCGGCATTTTCATCCAGGATACGGATGGCCGCCATCCCGACGGTTCCCATCCCAACGATCCCGACCTGTATATCGCGCATGAGATCCCAATCAAACTGATCAGATATGCGAGGCAATGTCTCTGGTGCTTTGTATTCCCGGCCGAACTGCGCATGAGAGACGGACAGTCATGCGGAAGCAAACCCAACTCCCGGGCGGATCAATCCATTTCTGTGCCGACGGTCTCCAATTTTTCGCCGGAGGTCTTTTCCACATCCGCGTGCAGGCTGTTGCCGTGGGAATCCATCGTTACCAGCGCCATCAGATCCTTCACGCGCAGGTGCCACATGGCCTCCGGGATACCCAGCTCCAGCAGGGAAACGTCCTCCACCTTCTGAATGGCTGCCGAGTAATACTGCGCCGCGCCTCCGATGGCGTTCAGATAAACGGCGCCGTGCTCGGCCAGCGCCGCCAACGTTTTCGCGCCCATGCCGCCCTTGCCCATGACGGCGCGGATGCCGAACCGCTTGAGGATGTCGGCTTCATAGGGTTCCTCCCGGATGCTAGTGGTCGGCCCGGCGGCGGTGATCTTCCACCGATCGTTCTGCTGCAGGGCGACCGGGCCGCAGTGATAGAGAACCGCTCCATTCAGGTCCATCGGCGCGGGATTTTTCATCAGGTAATGGTGTGCCGCGTCCCGGCCGGTATAGATGAGCCCATTGATCAGCACCACATCGCCGACCTTCAGGCTGCGTACTTGCGCCTCGGTTACCGGTGGCGTCAAAATGATTTCCCGGCCCGTCAACGGAAAGCCGGATTGTTTGGCCAGTTTTTCCACCTGGCGCTCCGGATCCCGGTAGAGCCATTGCTTGATGGCGCCGCTCCCGGCATCGAGCCGCACGCCCAGGCGGCGGAACGCCCAGCAGTCATACGCCACCGTAACGAAGAACGACGCGGGAAGACGGTTGAGCACGCCGATCTTGCATCCGATCAGCGAAACCTGGCCTCCGAAGCCCATGGTCCCGATCCCCAGACGGTTGGCTTCCTCCATGATCTTCTGCTCGAGGCCGGCCAGGACCGGGTCGGGGTTCACGTCATCCAGCGTGCGGAACAACTGCTCCTTGGCCTGCTCGTAACCCGATGTACGGTCGCCGCCCACGCAGACGCCGACGGCGCCCGGCGCGCAACCCTGTCCCTGTGCCTGCCACACCGCGTGCAAGATGCACTTGTGGATACCCTCCAGATCGCGGTCGGCACGGCCCAGGTGGTCCAGGTTGCAGGGGACCGAGTATTGAATATTCTTGTTCTCGCATCCGCCGCCTTTCAGGATCAGCCGGACTTCGACGTCATCTTCCTCCCACTGTTCAAAGTGGATGATGGGCGTGCCGGGTCCGAGGTTGTCCGGGGTGCTGCGTCCCGTGAGCGGATCGACGGAGTTGGGGCGCAGTTTTCCTCGTTTCGTGGCCTCCGCGATGGCCTCGCGGATCTGCTCGCGCAAGCGGATCTGGTTGAACCCGACCGGGGTTTTCACGAAAAACGTCGGCATGCCGGTGTCCTGACAGATGGGGTTTTCACTCTCCTCGGCCATGTCGATATTGGTGGCGATGACGTTCAGCCCCAGCGCGGACTGAGAGGGCATGGGTTCCGTGCGCAGCGCGGAGCCCATCGCCGCCCGGACATCGGGCGGAAGATTCGTGGACGTTTCCGTAATCAGTTTGATGAAACTGTCTTTTGCGAATTCCATATGGAAGACTCCAGAGTCTGAATGCTGCGGCGCGGCCGCAAGCTACCTATTATGCCCCTGTTTCCGGTTACTGACAAAGGGGTCTGTAAAAATTGAGAGGCAGGCGGAAGGGGCAGTGCGATCAAGGTAGCAGGCGGGAAGCTCCGTTGGTTGTGAGGGAGGGGTGGGATATACTTCCAGAATGAAGCGAACGGTGTCCAGGAGGATCGAATCCGGAGGTGGAGTGGCTCGCTGGCTGGCGTTGTTGCTTGGCGTGGCCGGCTCTCTGGGATGCACGAAGAATATTCCTTTTGACGCTCTGCCGCTGGCGCGCGGTGGGAGCGCGGAAGCCAAGGTCGAGCTGACCTATGACCGGAATAATACCCTGGAAGTGAAACTCACCAACGTGGCGGAGCCCTCCGCATTGAAACCCGAGTACAGCCGGTATGTGCTGTGGGCCGCCACGCCCGACCGGCAAAACGTTAGCAATATCGGCCAGATCCGGGTGGATGAAAAGCGGAAGGCGGAGATCAAAACGCTGACTCCGCTGCGCCGGTTCATTCTGTTCATTACAGCTGAAGCTGCCGGGGACGCGAAGACGCCCGGACCCGATACTGTTTTCCAAACCGAT
>CAXVYQ010000009.1:0-331142 GCA_963662495.2 Terriglobia bacterium | reverse complement strand
TGCCTTCAGCCGATTCATCACTCGCGTGAGATCTTTGCTCACCGTCAGATAACTCCGCGACAGCTCCTGCAACGTGCGTAGACCGTTTTCTCCATGGTAGACCGCCGAGAGCGATCCATTCCGCAGCAGTTCGGCCAGTTTCCTCGCATCAATCCGGTCGCTCTTGTTGCCCGATTTCAGCAACGCATTCTTTCGCGGATCGCACACGATCAGCTGCGACACGTGAGGCCGCAGCAAGTCATACAGCCAGGCAGCCCAGGTCCCCTCTTCCAACGTGACCTGCAAATCCCCCTGCAGTCCTTGGAGGAACTGCACAATCGTGGCTGCCTTCGTTTCTACGATCGACTCCATCACCAGCTTGCCCGAAGAGTTCATGACCGCAATCGTTATCGCTTCTTGGTGCACGTCCATCCCGCATATACTTTGTTCTATCCATTCAGACTGCTCCTTTCGATAGGCGTTACCTTCGATACTGAAAACCTATCGCACTAGGGGCGCCCTTTTATAATGCGTGTTTACCTATCTGTCGGACATGATTAGTCGCCACTTCGCCGTTACTCAGGGGGATTCGCGGCGGACACGGCCGCCGAGCGAGTTCTCAGACTGGCCAACTCCTGTTTTAAGGTGCGCCGAGATTGAGTTCCGAAATATCCTCACAAAGAAATCGAATCTGCCAATTCGGCACTGTCAGGTTAACGGTTTGATACCCTGTGAGCGCATCATGGCAGTCTCCAAGTTGTTGATTATTCGTTCGAGAGCGGACCTTTTCATCTCGACAACGGGGAAAATTTCACTTAACTTGACAGTACCCTCAGGACAAATATCCTCGGGTGATATTACATCTATTTGTTAAATGCCGAATGCAGATCCCTGCCGCTTGGTTTCTGATAGATAGAGAGGTCGAACTCCGAGGCAACTGCAAGAATGTGATCGAATATGTCGGCCTGAATGTCCTCGTAGTTGGCCCAGACTTGGTCACTGCTGAAACAGTAGATTTCAATGGGAAGTCCAGCCTCGGTGGGATCCAGCTGCCGTACCAGCAAGGTCATTTCCTGGTGGATTTTCGGGTGATTTTCTAGATAGGCGCGAATGTAGGCGCGGAACGTACCCACATTCGTGAGGCGACGGCCATTCACGTGGATGTTGTTGTCCACGTGGTGCTCCATGTTCCAGGATGCGAGTTCTGCTTGCTTTTTCCGGATGTATTCGGCGATGTATTGAATCTTCGAGAATCGTTCAATCATCTCCGGAGTACAAAGTCTTATTGTATTCATGTCCACATAGAGTGCGCGTTTGATGCGCCGGCCTCCCGATTCGGACATTCCACGCCAGTTCTTGAAAGCATTGGTAATGAGGGCGTAGGTCGGAATTGTGGTGATGGTCTTGTCCCAGTTCTGGACTTTTACTGTGGTCAGGGCTATTTCGATGACATCACCATCCGCACCATGACTGGGCATCTCGATCCAGTCTCCCTTTGCCAGCATTCGATTTGCCGAAAGCTGTATGCCACCGACGAATCCGAGGATGGGATCCTTAAACATCAGCATGAGTACTGATGCCAGCACGCCCATGCCGCTGAGCAGGTAGATCGGGGACCGTCCGAGTATGAAGGAAAAAATGATTAGAGTGGCGATGATATACAAAATGATCTTGGCTACTTGAACGAAGCTCTTCAGGGGGACTTGATGAGAGAAAGCGAACGTGTCGTAAATGGCGAGAATCGAATTCATTAGCGAATCAACTGCCAAAAGGCCGACTATAATCATGTAGATCTGGGCGCCCGTACGGACAAGCGAGATTAGTCGATCGGCACCATCAAGAGCGAAGGGGGATAATAGGTAAATGACGATCCCGGGAGCCAGGTGAGCGAGCCAAAAAAAGACTCGGTGTTTGATCAGCTCGTCATCCCAATGCGTGTCTGTTTTCTTGATGAGTGTTTCTGCCATTTGCAAAATTATTTTTTTGCTAATCAAAAAACTGATCCAAGCCGAGAGAAGAAGAGCTAGAAACGCGCTGACACTTCCGGCCACTATGGCCATTGCCTGGGTCAGTCCTAGCTTCTCGAGGAGTGCAATGAGCGGTTGGAGCACTTAGAATCTGATACCTCCATGGAAGATTTGAGTCCAGCAGATTAATCCTAACACTCGGATCAAGCGGTACTGTCAAGTTAACGAGTTGGGCCCCACGTGAGGGCTCCATAGCAGTCTTCAAGTTATTGATTCTTTGTTCCAGAACAGACCGTTTTCCCCTCGATAACTGGGGATTTTCTCTTAACTTGACAGTACCTTCAAAAGGGATTGAGCTCCTTTCCCCGCATTCCTCCTGACTAGTCCCGCAGTCCTATAAAAGGGGATGTCAAGAAAAAAGACCTCCCCGGCCACCGGAGAACACGGAAGTTCTCGTGCATCCAGCCCCCCCCCGGTACGTTCGGCTCGTGGTCCTGACCGTTCTGGCCTTTCGTGTTGCGACCAGCCGGCATGCTTCCTCCATCCCAGCAGTTTCATCTTTGCGGTTACGACGACGCCCTTGGTTTCCCGAAACCGGCAAGCGGGGTGGTTGCAGAGTTGGCAACCATGGTCCTATCGGAGACTCGTGGCCTATAGCTTTCTTAGGTTATCCGAGGGGGCATAGAGTGTTTATAGAGACTCGGTGCCGGTGGCACACAGGGCCTAACTACGCGATGGATGCTCTCCCTCGAACCCGAGCGTCTCAAGAACCCATTGGGCACCGCCGGAGATGATCCGGGGGATCGACGGACTCTTTACCCGAGACGCTCAAGCTGCTTGCAGTTTCAGATGTTCGGCGTCGAAACGTGCTCCTTTCTTCCAGACGATCCAAGTGATCGTCGCAATCTTGCGTGCCACGGTGAGTCGAGCCAGCGCAGGCTTCATCCCCTTGGCCAGTAACCCTTCGTAATACTCATGCAACAATCCAGTCGAACCGCTGGCCTGCATGGCCGCGCTCTTGAAGATCCATTTCAGATCATGGTTGTGGTTCTTATTCAGACCCCGCAGCGCCACCGGTTTCTGGGAACGGCGCAGTTGTCCATCCACGTAACGGTATTCCCCACTACCACGTGTCTCGATCGCCAGGCCGCTGTAGGCCCATAGTTGCCGCTTCGTCCGGAACCGGTGTGGGGTCTGTAGCAGCGCGATCAACACCGCCGCACGGATCGGACCGATTGACGGTATCTGGCGCAGCAATTTCGTCGCTCCATGCTTGCGGCTCTCCGCCAGTAGATCCCGGCGCACCGCCTGGCGTAATGCTTGCAGCCCGTCCAGTTGCTGATAGAGGAACTCAGCCCGACAGCGCACACCGGCTTCCGTGATCTTGCTCAACCATTCCGAACGATGTCGCGGTGCGTAGACTTGCGTGCCCGCGCAGGCAATACCCCAGCTTCGGTACAATGCCTTCAGCCGATTCATCACTCGCGTGAGATCTTTGCTCACCGTCAGATAACTCCGCGACAGCTCCTGCAACGTGCGTAGACCCTTTTCCCCATGGTAGACCGCCGAGAGCGATCCATTCCGCAGCAGTTCGGCCAGCTTCCTCGCATCGATCCGGTCGCTCTTGTTGCCCGATTTCAGCAACGCATTCTTTCGCGGATCGCACACGATCAGCTGCGACACGTGAGGCCGCAGCAAGTCATACAGCCAGGCAGCCCAGGTCCCCTCTTCCAACGTGACCTGCAAATCCCCCTGCAGTCCTTGGAGGAACTGCACAATCGTGGCTGCCTTCGTTTCTACGATCGACTCCATCACCAGCTTGCCCGAAGAGTTCATGACCGCAATCGTTATCGCTTCTTGGTGCACGTCCATCCCGATATACTTTGTTCTATCCATTCAGGCTGCTCCTTTCGATAGGCGTTACCTTCGATACTGAAAACCTATCGCACTAGGGGCGCCCTTTTATAATGCGTGTAGACCTATCCGTCTGGCCAGGATTAGTAAACACTGCGGGATCTATCCAATCATGCCGCCACGCCCGATGCACTGGAGCCTCTGCTAGTGAGCAATATCGCGGCGAACACTCGACACGAGGAGGAAATATCAATGATTTCGCACAGATGGTTCCGTAGGTTGGGCGGCCTGGTCGTCTCTTTCATCCTTTTGCTCTCGGCCGGGAGTCTGGTGCCTGGCGCGGAAGACGCGAACACGAAGGTAGTGCCGGACCAGCAGGGCATTGATGGCGATATGAACGCCATCGATCTGGGGAAAGACGAGGTTTACGAGACACAGTATCATGTCTCTGTTGCTGATGAGGTGCCAAAAGGCTTGTCGGCTGAGGACTGGAACCCCATACGAGGCATTGTCGAGCAAAAATTCTACGATGTGGAAAAAAAGGACGATCCAGCTGGATTGTTTGCGGCTAACAACCCGCGACACAAGATGCGGACGCTGTTTCAGCCCGAAGGCGTGCGAGTGGTTCCCGCAGGCGCTAAAGACGCGGCCTGGGAGTGGGGCATGACTCTGCGGAGCTACGGTTATGAGGGAAGTATGCGTGTGCCCCAGGTGGCCCGAAGGGTGGCGGAAGGCAACCGAATCGAGTACCGACGCGGAGAAATTGTCGAGTGGTACATCAACGACAGTGGTGGCCTGGAGCAAGGCTTCACGCTGACAGAGCAGCCGGAGGAGGGTCGCCAGGGGGACCTGCTGATTGAACTGGCTCTGGAGGGTTCGCTGCAACCCCAATGGACGGATGCTTGTCATGCCGTCCGATTTGCAGACGCAGACGGAAAGACGATCCTCAACTACGCCGGGCTGATGGCCTGGGATAAAAACGGAGGGTCGCACGTTGCCCGCGACCATGGCCCGGCTCGAGAGCGGATTGGTCCTGCGTGTGGATGACCGCGACGCCGTCTATCCCATTACCGTTGATCCAATGATAGTAACTGAGGACGCCAAGCTGCTGGCCTCCGACGGCGCGTCCCCCGACCTATTCGGAATCTCGGTTTCGGTCTCCGGAGATACTGTAGTTGTGGGCGCTCGTGGGGATACCCCCCCCACCGATTCCGGCTCCGCGCATGTGTTTGAGCGGAACACCGCATCAGCTATGTGCACGGAAACGGGTACATTGGACCCGTGGTGCCATCAGGCCAAGCTGACCGCCTCCGACGGTGCGGTCTTCGACGACTTTGGGATCTCGGTTTCGGTCTCTGGAGATACTGTAGTTGTGGGCGCGGTAAATGATGACGCCCTCAGCGGCTTCGATTTCGGTTCCGCGTATGTGTTTGTGCGCGACGCTTCTCTTTGCAGTCCCAATCTATGGTGTCAACAGGCCAAGTTGACCGCCTCCGACGGTACGGAAAAGGACCGATTCGGGCAGTCGGTTTCGGTCTTCGGAGATACGGTAGTTGTGGGCGCGCACAATGATGACGCCCCCGGCCACGATTCCGGTTCCGCGTATGTGTTTGTGCGCAGCGGCACGACCTGGATCGAACAGGCCAAGTTGACCGCCTCCGACGGTACGGAAAAGGACCTATTCGGGCAGTCGGTTTCGGTCTTCGGGGATACGGTGGTTGTGGGCGCGTACCTGGATGACGTCCCCCTCAACGCTTCCGGCTCGGCGTATGTTTTTGAAAAGCCGGGGGCAGGCTGGGCATCGGTAGTACCGCTGACTGAAGACGCCAAGCTGCTTCCCTCCGTCAGTGCGGAATTCGACCACTTTGGGATCTCGGTTTCGGTCTCCGGGGAGACGGTGGTTGTAGGCGCGTCCCAACCAGACGCCGCCCACAGCGATCCCGGCGCGGCGTATGTGTTTGTGCGCGACGCTTCTCTTTGCAGTCCCAATCTATGGTGTCAACAGGCCAAGCTAACCGCCTCCGACGGGATGGCCGAAGACGCTTTCGGAATCTCGGTTTCGGTCTCTGGGGATACGGTGGTTGTGGGCGCGTACACGGACGACGACGACGGCCTCGATTCCGGCTCGGCGTATGTGTTTGAACTCGACTTGGACTCGGAAGGCCCAATCACGTCCAACTTGCAGACCAGTATCCCTAGTCCGCTGTCTATGAACGACACCTTTGTCGTGACGGCCACGGTGGATGATACTGCAACGGGCAACTCAGATATCCTTTCTGCCACATGTGAGCTGACCAACTCATCGACTGACCCCCCAACCGTGGTCTCCTGCGGCGATCCGATGACTCCCGTCGACAGCGGTTACGATTCACCCACTGAGGATGTTCAGGCAACAATCATGGTGACCCGCCAGAGATTTTGTACCAACTGATGTGAGAGAGTTTACACCACAATCTGAGGCCGAGAAACCGGTTTCCCGACAGGGCTATAGGCCCCCGGCGCCGGGGGCCTATAGCCGAGCGCCGAGTGGGGTCTTCTGGTGTTGTACTGCTGCCGCCACTGTTCGACCACCACCTGGGCCTCCTTCAATGAGTAGAAGATCTCTCCATTCAGGCATTCATCTCTTAGCTTCCCATTAAAACTTTCGCAGTACCCGTTCTCCCACGGGCTGCCAGGCTCGATATACAAGGGCCCTGTCCCCAAGCTGGTCAGCCAGGTGCGCAATTGCTGCGCCACAAACTCCGGACCGTTATCCGAACGAATGTGCTCCGGGATGCCCCGCCACAGCATGACATCGGACAGAGTCTCGATCAGATTCTGATGATTCAGCCTCCGCTCCACTCGCAGGGCCAGACACTCGCGCGTGTACTCGTCAATCAGCGTCAGGATCTTCAGCAGCCGGCCATCATGCGTTCGCGCACTGACGAAGTCGTAGCTCCAGACTTGATTCGCCCGCTCGGGCCGCAGCCGGATACAACTCCCATCGTTCAGCCACAGCCGCCTCCGGGGATGCTGTTTCTGCGGCACTTTCAATCCCTCTCGCCGCCAGATCTGCTCCACCCGGTCGCGCCCCACCGGCCATCCCGCGTTCTGCAGCAGAGCAGTTATCCTGCGGTAGCCATAACGTCCATACTGCTCGGCTAGCAAAATGACCGCCCGCGTCAGTTCATCCTCATCGGCTCGTGGCGTCGATTGATATCGTTGCGTTCCTCGCCATTGCCCCAGCAGCCGGCAAGCGTGCCTCTGGCTGATTCCGTACTGACTTTCAGCCCGCTCTACCGCACAACTCCGCCGCTCAGGGCTTAGAAGTTTCCCTCTGCCACGTCCTTTAAGATTTGCTTCTCCAGACTCAACTCCGCCACCAGCCGCTTCAGCCGCGTATTCTCCTTCTCCATCGCCTTCAGCCGCTTGGCTTGCTCCACCTTCAGTCCGCCATATTCTTTCCGCCAACGATAGTACGTTTGCACGGTGATCCCGGCTTCCTTGCACGCTTGCGGTGTCGTCTTCCCGCTTGCCACCGCCACTTCAACCTGTCTTAACACCGTTACGATCTGTTCCGGTTTGTACCTCTGCATCGGCATGTTCAATACCCTCCTCCATGAGATTCTCTCTCACTTCAGCTGGTACTAAAATCCCCGGTCAGGTCACTTGCCGGCTGCTGGGGCAATGGCGAGGAACGCAACGATACCAATCGACGCCACGAGCCGATGAGGATGAACTGACGCGGGCGGTCATTTTGCTAGCCGAGCAGTATGGACGTTATGGCTACCGCAGGATAACTGCTCTGCTGCAGAACGCGGGATGGCCGGTGGGGCGCGACCGGGTGGAGCAGATCTGGCGGCGAGAGGGATTGAAAGTGCCGCAGAAACAGCATCCCCTTTAGGCGGCTGTGGCTGAACGATGGGAGTTGTATCCGGCTGCGGCCCGAGCGGGCGAATCAAGTCTGGAGCTACGACTTCGTCAGTGCGCGAACGCATGATGGCCGGCTGCTGAAGATCCTGACGCTGATTGACGAGTACACGCGCGAGTGTCTGGCCCTGCGAGTGGAGCGGAGGCTGAATCATCAGAATCTGATCGAGACTCTGTCCGATGTCATGCTGTGGCGGGGCATCCCGGAGCACATTCGTTCGGATAACGGTCCGGAGTTTGTGGCGCAGCAATTGCGCACCTGGCTGACCAGCTTGGGGACAGGGCCCTTGTATATCGAGCCTGGCAGCCCGTGGGAGAACGGGTACTGCGAAAGTTTTAATGGGAAGCTAAGAGATGAATGCCTGAATGGAGAGATCTTCTACTCATTGAAGGAGGCCCAGGTGGTGGTCGAACAGTGGCGGCAGCAGTACAACACCAGAAGACCCCACTCGGCGCTCGGCTATAGGCCCCCGGCGCCGGGGGCCTATAGCCCTGTCGGGAAACCGGTTTCTCGGCCTCAGATTGTGGTGTAAACTCTCTCACATCAGTTGGTACAAAATCTCTGGCGGGTCACTCTCCATTTTAAGAATCTCGGGGGAGCCTTGCTTCTATCCAGGTCTCTAATTGGGCGGCAGGGACCCTAACGGCCCGGCCAATCCGAATGGTGGGTAGTTCCCCACTGGCCATCAGTTCGTATGCCTTCGCTTTACTGATGCTAAGAGCTTTGGCAATTTCTTTTGCCCTCAAAAGAAGAGGGAGAACCTCGTCATCACTCTTTTGGATCGAAATATCTTTTTCCATATCCTCCATTGTGATATATTCTGTGTAGTATGGTAAATACCCTACTGCTACACTACATAAAATGGCGAAATTAGAAATTGGCTCGGGAAAATGGTGGCGGTTCACAGATTACGTCATCCAAGGCAACTACATCCGGCCTGCGAAGAATGCGAAGCTTGAGACGTATGATCCTTGGATTTTATATAATCAGAGCCGTGACCAACGCGAATTGGTCGATTCGCCATACTCATCCCTGCTCAAATTATCGAAAAAATTAAGTATTGAGCTGGAGTTGACAACTGGCGAAAGTCCTACAGTTGCCCAAGAACACCTTCCACCCGAAAGCCAAGAGATCTTACTCGATTGGTGCCGACAGTATGGCTTGCTGGGAATCCTTCCTGCTTCATGCGTTCAAGTGGATTTGGCACCAGTATGGACGATGGACCATGCTCCTCAGGCCAAAAGAGGGCCCACCGCCCAATATAAACGTTACGTCCGTGCGGAAGGAGCGTGGAAGGAACTAACAATTTTTCTACACCTTAGCAGAAGTGGCTCGGTCAAAGCAGGGAAGCCTTTGGATCCCAAGATTTATAAACCGTTCAATCTGCCTAACGTGTCGAACTTCAGCATGCTTGACTTTGACCTCGACAATTCAGAACTCTCCACAACATGGGGGAAGTTCTTCCCTGATTTAACGAAAGAGAGACGCAGCGATTATCAATACCCCTGCCCGAACACTAAGGATTTCTGGCATGAATATGCCGAACCGGTAGTCGATTTCATCGCGGAGGCTTCTGTCTTTGCAGACGAGTTGGGAACAATGCAAAACCAAGAAGATACAGCATATCTGAATTGGCTTGCATCAGCGGTTGTTCCCACACTTGTCAATACAGATGGTGAATTTCGGCTTGAGTGGAAAGGGTCGACACTACTCAACAGCTTTGCATTAATGGCAGCGATGGATATTACCATTGGACGCAGCTTGAGAAATTGCAAGAGATGTGAACTTCCATTTCTGACAGGTTCTGAAAAGGGGTTATATTGCTCAAGCACCTGTCGAAAGTCTGCTCAAATACAGCGCTACCGAGTGCGAATTCGAGAAAAAAAACAGCAGATGGCTAAGACAGCCAAGAAAGCCACGAAAGGAAAAAAGAAATGAGCAAACGCGGACAGAATGAAGGCTCAATCTGCTTGAGGAAAGACGGCCGGTGGGAGGGACGGATCAATCTTGGATGGCGGGACGGAAAGCGATGGCGAAAGTGCTTCTATGGACAAACCCGGCAGGCGGTTCGAGAGAAGATGACCACCGCTCTGCACAATCAACAGATGGGACTGCCCATTGCACCTGAACGGCTGACCGTCGGACAGTTTCTTCACCGCTGGCTGGAAGATGTTGTCGAGCCGGGAACGCGGCCTAAAACACGGCAGACCTATCGAGAGATTGTTGAGAATCACTTGGTGCCCTCAGTGGGGAAAATCATACTGCATAAACTCAGCCCTCATCAGGTCCAAGCCCTGATGAACTCCAGACTGAAGGCAGGACTTTCCCCCAGGACCGTCAAACACCTCAGAGATACGCTTAGAAACGCCCTTAACGTGGCTGTGAAGTGGAACCTGATACTGAGGGGAACGTCGCGGCACTGGTAGACCCACCACGGGTCCCCAAACGCGAGATGCGGGCATTCTCGCCAGAGGAAGCGCGCTTATTCCTGGCCGTGATTCAGGGCCACCGACTGGAAGCCCTCTTTTCCGTGGCACTGGCCCTGGGACTCCGGCAGGGAGAAGTCCTAGGTCTACGTTGGCAGGACGTTGATTTTGAAACCAGGAGGCTGACAGTCCGGGCAAGTCTTCAGCGGGTAAACGGAAAACTCCAGTTGGTGGAAACAAAAACCCCCATGACCCGGAGCACGAAAGAACTTCCCCAGGTGGCACTATCGTCCCTCGCAGCCCGCATCCGTCATCAGGAAGAGGAAAAGCAACTGGCAGGAACCCGTTGGCAGGATTCCGATTTTGTGTTCACAACCTCAGTCGGGACGCCCATCGACAAGCGGAACCTAATTCGGACTTTCCACTCCATCCTGAAGAAAGCCCACTTGAAGCCCGCCAGATTTCATGACTTGCGACATTCCGCCGCGACCCTGCTCCTGATCCAAGGGGTCCACCCTCGCTACGTGATGGATTTGCTCGGCCACTCCGACATCAGCCTCACCATGAACACGTATAGCCACGTCCTTCCGACAGCGCAAAGGGAGGTTGCAGCCAAAATGGATGCGATTCTGAACCCGGTGGCCGTCAATCTGGCCGTCAACCAAATAGACAGCAAAGCAAACTAATCGGGAAGTGTTTGAAAAGAATTGGTCGGGGCGAGAGGATTTGAACCTCCGACCCCCTGGTCCCGAACCAGGTGCGCTACCAGGCTGCGCTACGCCCCGACATGCGGATAATGCGGTCGAACGAATTGCCTTCGGCGACACCAGTATCCGCTGGTTTGATACCAGCCAGTGTAGATTCCCAGGGAAAGCTTTGTCAATTGGAGCGGCGGCGAGAGGCGTGACGCGATCTTGGCGTGGAGCCAATACTGGCCCCATACAGACACGACGCGGGCGTTCGCAGCGCGTGGTCTTCAGAAGACGTAGCGGAGGGAGACCTGCGAGACGCGGCCCTTGTTCACCGTGTTCGTGATCTGGCCGAAGGTCGGCGAGGAGACCGTATCGCCGGGAGCGGAAAACTGCGCGTGGTTGAAAAAGTTGAAGAACTCGGCGCGGAACTGCACCTGGTGCGCCTCACCGACCTGACTCAGAGGGAAGTTGCGGGCGATGGCGAAGTTCCAGTTATCGGTGCCGTCCTTGCGGAAGGTGCGCAGGCCGATGGAGCCGCGGCCGCCGACAGGCAGGTTGGTGTCAAAGCCGGCGCAGCGGATGTAGGGAGTGGCGGAGCCGTCAGAAGCCTCCGCGCCGGCTGGCGTGCAAGTTTCCGCGCCGAGGATCGCGCGGGAGGTGTCCGGATCGTCGATGCTGCGGCCGAGCAGTGAGGTGTCGAGAATGTTGGGCCGGTCGCCGCTTTCCCCGTCCACATTGCCGATGCCGGCACCGTCCGAGCCGGTGAACAGCGAAAAAGGAGTGCCGGAGCGGAAGGTGGTGGTGCCGGAGACGGTCCATTGCGAGAAGGCCCTGTCGACCCAGGAGGACCCGAGACGCAAGGAGGGAATCTCGTAGGAGTAGTTGATGGTGAGCGAGTGCGGGGTGTCGAAGTCGCTGACGGCCCGGACATCGGGGAACAGCAGTTCACTCTGGCTGGTGTCGCCGCCGTTGCCGTTGTCGGCGAAGTTGAAGACGCCGGAGTCGATGGTCTTCGCGAAGCTGTAGCGGAGATCGAAGGCGAGCCCGCGCGTGCGGCGCTGGGCGACCGAGAGCTGGAATGCGTCCAGGTAATTATTGGTGGCGTTCACGATGTTGTAGATGCGCAGATGGTCGGGGTTGGGGCGGCGGCGGTTGACCGTGCCGGTGGCTGATTCAATGCCCTCGACCGGGACGGCGCGGTTCAGGCTGAGGCCGACGAAACCCTTGTGGCCGCGCGAGCCCTGGTAGCCCGCTCGGATCAGCAGGCCGGCAGGCATCTCGCGCTCCAGGCCGAAATTGTAGATGTAGGCGTAAGGCAGCGCCGCTTCCTTGTCGAGCGATCCGGTGCCGGAACGGCGGTTGGGGTCCGGGACCAGAAACGGGATATCCCGGGCCACCGACAGGGGAGGCTCGTCGACCGAAAGCGAAAAAATCAGCGGCGGATTGGAGGCCTGCCTCTTCCAGGTGGACAGGGTGAGCGGAGCGAAGGCAACGCCGAACCCGCCGCGCAGAACGATGCCCGCACCGCGCGGGTTCCAGGCAAAGCCGAACTGCGGAGCGATGTTGTTGGCGTCGGCATCATGCTGAAACTCGAACAGGTTTTGGTCTTCGCGAGGGAGAGCGAGCATTTCATAGCGCAGGCCAAAGCTGAGCAGCAGGTTGTCGGTGGCCTGGAAGCGGTCTTGAAAATAAGCGATATGGTTCCAGTTGCGATAGCCCTGATACTGGCTGCCGACCGAAAGTGACAGGCGACTGGGGCGTCCGAGCAGGAAATTTTCCACCGCAGTGGCCGTCCGGCTGCACCCGCAGGATTCATCGAAGATATCGAAATCATTTCTGAAGCTGAGGGTGCCACGGCCGTTGCTGGTGCGCAGATCGCTGTCGCGCAGGTGGGTAAATGACGCGCCGGCGGAGAAGACGTGGCGGCCCCGGGTGTGGGTGATCCGCGGCGACAGGGTGTAGTGATTTTCAAAGCGCCAGCGCGGCAGACCCTGGCCCGGCATTCCGACGTTGCTGATCTCGTCGCCCATGCTGAAATCGGGGATGTTCGGGACACCGAGATGCGCGAGCAGATTCGTATATCGCCCGGTGGGCACCAGCAAGGCGCCGAGGCGCTCATAGTTCAGCGAGAGGTTCAGGATGGTCCGGGGCGAGTGGGCGCGGGTGAGGGTCAATTGGTAGCTCTGCGGCCGGAGATTGGTCTGCGGATTCTGGCCGATGATCAGCTCGAAGGGGTCCTCGGTGGAGTCCTGGAACTGCTGAAGGAAGCTGAGCCGGTTGTTCTCATTGAGGTCGGAATCGACCCGGATGGAAAAAGCGGTGCTTTTGATATCGCGCAGCGCGCTGGTATTGAGATGGCGCGGGCTGACGTGCGGCAGGTTCGGCAGATCATCCGGATAGGCCGAGAGCAGGGCCGCGATGATGGCGTTGTCCTCCGGGTTCGCCGCTTGGGGAGTGCGCTCATCGGCGAGCGGAACCTGAACGTTGCCGTTGACGAATCCGGAGTCGCGCACCTGCCCCCAGGCGAAGCTGACGGCCAGTTTGTCCGGAACGATGGGGCCGACGACGTTGAACCCGTACTGGTTGCGGCGCGAGGGCAGCAGCTCACCCACCTGGAAGTAGGGCCGCGCGTTCAACGTGTGGTTCTGGTGGAACTCATACAGCGAGCCGTGAAAGCCGGAGGCGATGGAGCGGCTGGGAGCAACGAAATTCATCAGACGCAAGGGGCGGCCAAAGGGCTCGCCGTACAGATTCTGGTCCGAGCGAAACTCGGTAACAAAACGGAGGCTGGCGCCGGTGCGGGCCAGCTCGTTCAGGATGCCGTTCGTATCCAGGAGAATGATGAAGTCGTTCGGGTTGCGCTCCTCGGCGCCGCGAACGGTCTCGGCCTGGCGCGCGGGCGTCATCCGGAGATCGATGTTCCTGGACGGCCCGCCGCTCCGGATCTCCACAGGACCCTGGCGCTGGACGGCGAAACCGGTGCGCTCGACAACGATCCTATACTGGCCGGGGTCGACGTCCGGGAAACGATAGGAGCCATCGGGAAGCGACTGAACCACCAGCGCGGCGTCCGCGTCATTCCCGACCGGGGAACCCATCGCCTCCAGGCGGACCGTGGCGCCGGGGACGGGATTGCCCTGAGGATCAAGAATCTTTCCTTCAACCTGGCCGGCGCGGGCGGCGACACTGCAAAACAGCACAAGGATGGATAAATAAATTCGGTGGAGTTTCATACTAAATTGGAATCGGATTTCCTCTTTCGACCGGATGCTACGGGCGCCGGTTCCTCGCGCGGCGGAACAGATCCGCGCAACTGAACCAGCCTGGACCCGATGAAACAAGATACAGGTAAATGAAACAAAATAGAACCGCCAGTTCGCCGCCGTTCTCGATGGGCCAGATGCCGCGCCCGCGCGGGAAATGGGAGGTCCAGTAGGCAACGGCCATCTCACCGGAAAGCAGGAAAGCAAGCGGACGGGTCCAGACCCCCAGCACAAGGAGCGGACCGCCGAGGATCTCCATAAAGCTGGCGAACCAGCGCATCTCAAGAAACGCCGGGTTACCCTCGCCGATGAAGCCGGCAACCTTGTAGTAGCCAAATAAAGTGAACACGCAGCCGGAGGCGACTCGGAGCAGCATCAGGGTGAACGAGTCCAGCCGGGAGAGCAGGTCCTCGAAGAAGGCTCTGGCCAGCACCGGGGACCGCAGGGCCCAGCTCCCGGCGCCGACCGTGGCCAGATGCAGGAAGATGGCCGCAAACAGCAGGGAGACCGAACCGCCACCGGGACTCGGCCAGGCCACCCGCGGCAGATAGCCCCACACCGTGGCGACCATCATCTCCAGCGCCAGCAGCAGGGCGACCAGCCGCGTATTCCACCCCGCCAGGAGAAGGACACCGAAACCGGACTCCAGCAAGCCGGCAAACCAGAAGGGAGAAAACGGCGCCAGTTTCTCCCCGCCGAACCATCCGAACAGCTTGCTCAGACCCTGCTGGCAGAGCAGAAAACCAGCGACGATGCGGAGCAGGGCGAGCGCGTGCGGTTGGAAGCGGCCGGGTTGAGTGCGCATGTTCGGGTCCTGGATGAGTGCGTGCGTTATACCGGGCAGCAGCTAGGCGCTTCCCATCAACTGCATGACAAGAAGAACCAGGGTCAGGATCACCAGCACGACGATGGTGCCGCCCGCGATCAGATTATAACTCTTCGAATTTGTAAGACGTCCCAACAGGTCGGTCCGGTTACTGAGAATCAGCATGAATCCGAGAACGATGGGAAGCAGGAAACCGTTGGCCACCTGAGACAGATAGGATACAAGAATCAGCGGCATCTCCGGAACCAGGATGAGGCCGGCGCCGGCGACGATCAGCAGCGTATAGAGCCAGTAGAAGACCGGGGCCTCCCGGAACTTCTTGTTGACACCGGCCTCGAAGCCCAGTCCTTCGCAGACCGTGTAGGCGGTGGCGAGCGGAAGGATGGAGGCGGCAAAGACCGAGCCGTTGAACAAACCGAAGGCGAACAGCAGCGAGGCATGGTCCCCGGCCAGCGGGCGCAGGGCGATGGCGGCATCGGCCGCATCCACGATGTCGCGCTGTCCGGCCACATGCAGCGTGGCCGCGCAGGATACGGTGATGAAAAACGCCACGATCAGCGCGGCAAAGCAGCCCACGATGACCTCGATGCGCGACTCCTTGTACTGGCTCTGCTCCACGCCCTTCTCGACCACCGCCGACTGCAGGTAGAACTGCATCCACGGGGCGACAGTGGCGCCGGTGATGCCGACGATCATCATCACGTAGCCCGTCTCCCATTGGATCTCCGGGACCACCATGGCCCGGGCGGCCTGGCCCCAGTCCGGCTTGGCGAGAAAGCCGGCGACGATGTAGCAGAGATAAAAACTGCAGGCGAAAAGGAAAACTTTTTCGACCGTTTTATAGGTGCCCCGGACGACCAGAAGCCACACAAGAAATGCGACGATGGGCACGGAGATATATTTGGAGACGCCAAGGATCTGGAGACTCGAAGCCACGCCGGCAAACTCGGCCATGACGTTGGCCAGGTTCGCCAGCGTGAGCGCCAGCATCAGCAGGAAGGTGGTGCGGAAGCCGAACTCCTCGCGGATGAGGTCGGCCAGCCCCTTGCCGGTAACGGCGCCGAGCCGCGCGCTCATCTCCTGCACGACGATGAGGGTGAACGTGATGGGGATGAGCGTCCAGAGCAGCGAGTAGCCGTAACGGGCGCCGGCCAGCGAGTAGGTATAGATCCCCCCGGCATCGTTGTCCACGTTGGCGGTGATGAACCCGGGACCGAGGACAGCGATGAATATCAGAATGTGAACCTTCCATCGTTTCCAGAATCCCATTCCCTCTCGATTCGATCGTTATTGTGATCCAGCCCGGCAGCGGGGCGGTTATTTCCGGTGGAGGATGCTGACGACGTCGTCGACCGTGACGACGCCGGTCAGATGCATCTGGTCGTCGACAACGGCCAGCGACAGCAGGTTGTACTTGTCGAACATCTCGATGACGTCCGTCTCGGTGGCCTCCTCCTCGATGGAGATGAGGGGCCCGGACTTGAGGTCGTCGAGGATATCCTGCGGGTCGGCGACCAGGAGCCGGACCAGCGAGACCGAGCCCATCAGCAGGCCGGACTCGTCCACGAGAAAGACGGTATTGAACTGCTCGGGCAGCTCCCCGGCATCCCGGGCATCCCGCAGCAGCAGGCGCGCCGATTCCACGTCCGCAGTGTGGGGCAGGGCTACGTAGTCGGTGGTCATCCGGCCGCCCGCACTGTCCTCGGAGAACTCCAGCAGCTCCTCGATCTCGGCCGCTTCCTCCTCGTCCATATCTTCGAGCAGATCCTCGGTGGTGGCTTCGGGCAGCTCGGCGAGCACGTCGGCCGCATCGTCGGGCTCCATCTCCTCGATGATGTCCGAGGCGCGCTCCAGGCCGACCGCATCCAGAATGGATTTGCGGAGCCGCGGGCAGATCTCCGGCAAAATCTCCGCCACAGTGGCATCGTCCAGCGCACTCAGTATGGAGGAGCGCTCCTTGGCGGAAAGCTCTTCCATGATGTCGGCGATATCGGCCGGGTGGAGTTGTCCCAGCATCTGGTGCGAGATGTGCAGCTTGACACGGCGGTGCGGGTCCTCCTCGATCAGGTCCACAAAATTCCACGGGATGATGGTCTGCTTGACGCGGCCCTCCAGCCGCCGCAGCCACCGGTGCGGCACAGTGCCCTGGAGCAGGCGGCGCAACGCGCCTCCCAGACCAATGTCGACGGCCGAGAGAAGCAGGTCGCTGCCCTGCTCGGAGGATCTTTTTTCCAGCAGGAGGTCATTGACGCGAACCACCTTTCTGCCGTTGACGTCGATGATCTGCTGATCGAGCAGATCGTTCCGGAGCAGGAGGAAGGATTCGTCGGGCCGGCCGCTGCCGAGGCGGTCTTCGGAGATGCGCAGTCGGATCTGGCCTCGGTCGATCTCGCCGACCTCCGCCCAGGGAATCGACCGGACATCGGCGGACTGGCCGTCTTTCAGAAGGAGGAAGCAGATACGCGGGGGCTTTTCCGTCGTGCTCGCCGCAACTTCCGACACACGGCCGACCTTCTTTCCGGACGAGTCATAAACAGCAGCGCGCAGCAACTCCGACAGATAGAACACGGCCACCTCCCAACCAGCACGGGGTCCGGCCCCGGTTGCCTGAACGTGATATCGAGTTGGCAAAAAAAAAGCCCGTGGCTTTTGGCCACGGGAGGCTTCCGGCCCGTCCGGGAAACAACTGGACGGACCCCTGTTCCCTGAGCAGACCTCACTCCGAGATCTTCCCGGCCATCGGCAGGCTGCATGGAACCTGCGGGACTTCGAATGATTTCCTTGCTGCTTGCAGATACGATGAACCAGTAAAGACCCGGTGAATACAGTTCACCCTACATCGCTCGCCTCCACAGCCTTAATAAGATTTTTTGCGCGGTGTTGTCAAGGAATTTCCCGTTTTCCGGCCAAAAACAGCCGGAATTCGCCGCTGCGGCCGCTATAATGACCGTCTGGACCGGCTGGTTCCATTCGACGAAAATGACGGGAGGCGGAATGATTTTTCGGCAAATCCGGGCCGGGGGCGACAGGAATTTTTCCTACCTGATCGCAGACGAGGCCACCGGCGAGGCGGCTATCGTGGACCCTTCCTATGAGCCGGAAAAAGCGCTGGCCGAGGCCGGGGATCTGAAGATTCGCTACGTGATCAGCACGCATTCGCATCCCGATCACGTCGCCGGCAACAACTACATCCTGGAGCGGACCGGAGCCGGGGAGGTGCTGCACGAGTCATCTCCGCATGCATCGAATCTGCGGGTGAAGGACAACGACGAACTGCCGCTGGGAGCGCTGCACCTGCGGTTCCTGCACACGCCGGGGCATATCCCCGACCACGTCTGCGTGCTGGTGGAAGATCATCTGATTACCGGGGACCTGCTGTTTGTGGGCAAGGTGGGCGGGACTGGTCCGCATTTTGTGGGCAGCGATCCGCTGAAGCAATGGGAGAGCCTGCAACGGCTGATGCGGCTCGACCCGGCCACCCGCATCTGGCCAGGGCACGACTACGGCGCGAAGCCCAGCTCCACCATCGGTGATGAGGTCGCATGCAACCCGTTCCTGCTCTGCGCCAGTTATGAAGAGTTCCTGCACCTGAAGGCCACCTGGGCCGAATACAATAAGCTGCACGACATTCAGTAATCAGAGATCGGGCGGCAGCAAACAGTAAGTGGTCCGAGGGCAGCGATCCGCCGCGGGACACGCCGCCGAAATCACGCGAGAAATAAATCCTCTAAAACGAGATCAGGTGCGTGTACTTCAGCGTCAGCGCGTGGTCGTTGCGGCGCGCGCCGGTTAGCTCGCGCACTTCGTTGTAGACGAGGAACAGGTCGCTCAGCGGGCGGTGGATGAAGTTGAAGCGGATGTTGGAAGTGAGCTGCTTGCGGTCGTTATTGTACTGAATAAAAGCGTTCAGGAAGGCGCGGGTGCTGAAGTAATAGTCGACCTTGGTGCGGAACAGGTGGGTGGTAAAATCGCCTTCCGCGAGGGAGACGTCGTTGAGGCTGTAGCGATTCTCCACTGAGACGCGATAATGCGGACGGAAGGTGGTGCTCAAGTTGAGTTGGTTGATGTCGCCGGAATAGAACTCGCCGGTGTGGAAGTTCATGTTGGCCGCGACGATGCGGCTGGGGTCGGAGTTGTACTCGAAGACCCACTGGTCGAAGTGGTATCGTCCAACGGGAATGGCAATGTCATTGCGGATTTCGAACGGCTCCTGCAGCCGTTCGTACAAGGTGTTGTAAAAGATCTCAAATCCGGTGCCATTCTGCAGGGTTATTTCGAACAGCGAGTAGTGCCCTTCCTTGCTGAGCAGTTTATTCTGCTGATCCATTTGATAGGTGTAGTAATAATGCGGACGGAACTGGCGAAGGATATTACTGCGGGCCGGACGCAGAAAGCCTTCCGTGCGGGCGCGGAAATAGCGGACTCCGGTGCGCTGAGTAAATCCAAGATCCGGCTCGAAGTTTTCCTCCACGTCGCCGTAGATGAGGTTCAGCCGGACGAGCCGTGCCCGCCAGTCGACGGCGGCCTTTCGCGTCCAGTCCTCGCCCTGGAGCCCGTCGCTTTTGGTGCGGGCGATATAGCCGTTGATGTTCAGCGTCTGAAAGAACTTGAAGTTGGCGTCGGCGCCGAAAGCACGGTTGTAGTCGCCGCCCTCGGTGGCCTGCCGGTTGGTAACGATCATCCCGATATCGGAGCTGGACAGCAGGTTGCGCTTGACGCGCAGGACGGAAAAGTTGTCGCCGTCGCGGCCGTCGAACTCCTTGGTCTGCATGTTCAGCACGCCCAGGTTGTAGTCGCCCACCTGCCCCGAAAGCCGCATGCCGCCCCAGATGGGGACCGGCTCGCCGTCGTCGGAAAGCCCGATGCGCCGGCTGAAAAACAGCTGTGTCTCCCGGCCCCGCCGCGGCCCACGCTCGCCCGGGATGTCGCCGAACGGGAAGATGCCCTCGTTTTCCAGAAAGAACTCGCGCTTTTCCGGGAAAAATAACGGGAAGCGGGTC
Source organism: Terriglobia bacterium (assembly GCA_963662495.2). Taxonomy (GTDB): domain Bacteria; phylum Acidobacteriota; class Terriglobia; order 2-12-FULL-54-10; family 2-12-FULL-54-10; genus SHUM01. The sequence goes on along the minus strand of CAXVYQ010000009.1, from coordinate 311,225 downwards.
AGGTTCACCTGCTGCTCGTCCACCTCCACCTGTGAAAAATCCGTATTGGCGGTGAGATCCAGTGTCAGGCTCGGCGTAACACTGTACTTCAGGTCCAGCCCCGGCTTGCTCTTCCACACCGCGTGATCGTTGCGGGAAAGCCTGCTGACCTCACCCACGACGAACGGCTTCAGCCTCAGGTTGCGGCCGCGCTCGATGCCTTCCAGGCCATGCAACTCACCGGCGAGTGAAAGCCGCGTGATGTTGAACCGCCGGGGAACCGGCGACCAGAGATCGATCTCATTCTTGCGGCGGATACTGCGCGCGAAGTTGACACCCCACACCTGTTCCGGGGAGTTCTCATCGAAGCTCAGGCTTTTGAACGGAATCATCATTTCAGCCGACCAGCCGTCGCCGGTCCGATGCGCGCTGACCTCCCACACCATGTCCAGGTCGGTGTTCGTGGTGCGGCCCTCGTCGGCGACCTGCGAGTCTCGTTTGGCGCCCATGGGATTGGTGGTGAACAGGAAACCCGTTCGCTGGTCCTGGTAGGTATCCAGAATCAGCTGGAAGTAGTCGGCATCGTTCGGGACAAAGTCCTCCTTGAGCGAGTTCACCAGGATGCCATCGGGCTGGGAGTCGCGGCAGAGGATGCCGACATACAGATTGTCGTTGTCGAACAGGATGCGGACTTCGGTGGTCTCGGTGGCGGGCTCGCCGTCATAGGGCTCCAGTTGGACGAAGCTCCCGGCGGGCGCGGCCTCGCGCCAGAGCGCCTCATCCAGCACGCCGTCCAGCAGGATCGGCGCGGAGATGCGGTGCGCCTCCAGCGACCTGCGGCCCGACTCCGCCATCAGGTTTTCCACCGGCACCTGCCCGTGCCCGTGCGGAACCGTCACCGCCATCAGAAGCAGCCCAGCGCACACAAGCTCTATGATCCGACCACGCACAACCACTCCAACTCTCCTTGCAGACCCCGGCTCCAGAGCGAAGGAAGAAATCTAACCCTTGAAAAGTCAACGGAGGTTTCTTTTCGGCTTGAGGCAGCAATGAATCTACTCTTGAATATAACCTTCCCGGACGAGCCAGGACAATGAAATTGGGCGGAAACTAATCAGATGCGGGTTTGATATCACGGATGGGTTCTTCGGCTACCACCAGCGTCAGCCCGTCGAGAGCCACGATCCGGACCAGAGCACCGGCCGGGACCACATGGCCCGATGTCTCGCAGCGGGCCCGCCACCGCTCGCCGGCCACCCAGACGTATCCTTCCGGGCGCAGTGAGTGGCGTACCTCGGCCTGCTCGCCGATCAGCTTCTCCGCGCCGGAGCGGATATTCGTCTCATAAGCCGGCCGCAGGAACGGATAGAGCACGAAATCCTTGACCACATCCACTAGAATGATCGTAAGCGCCAGCCAGACGGGCAGGCCCAGCCAGCGGTGGGCCGCCCAGAGAAGAACCGCCACGACCCCCCAGCCGGGAAGCTGCACCGAGTAATATTTGACCCAGACTTTCACCGCGCGTCCATTGTTATCAATCGGAATTTTACAGGAACAGGGTCCCGGCATTCCGCAGGAGGATCGCACGGTCTTTCGCAGACCGCCACGGACAGGAATACGGGGAATAATATGTCAGAACGGGAGCGGCTCAATCCAGCAACTCGACGTAGCCGATACGGTTCGAACGAAGCCCGGACCACCAGACCCGATTGGGATTCGACGGGTCGACCTGCAACCGGCGGACATCGGATCCGGCGGTGGGCAGCGGGAACTCCTGAAACGTTCCATCGGCGGGATTGAGCCGGGCGAGCTTGTCGCCCAGGCTTTCCCCCACCCAAATCATATTCCGCGCAAGGTCCACGGCGGGCGAATGCGGGCCGGAGTTGGGCGTGGGCAGTTCGTATTGGGTGAACTCGCCGGTCCGCGCGTCGAGCTTCATCAGCCGGTTCGCGCCGAGCACGCCCACCCAGAGATTGCCCTGCGCATCGGCGGCGATGCGGCGCGCATCCGAACGGGGAGCCGGAATCGGGTAATAGGTGGTCTCTTCAGTCACCACATCCAGCTTGCCGATGGAGTTGCCGTAGCGGGCCACGAACCAGATATTGCCATCGGCGTCAATCGTAAAACCGTAAGGATGCCAGCCGCGCGGGATGGGGAAATCGCGCACCTCGGCGGTCTCCGGATCGATCCGCACCAGCCGGCTGGAAGAGATGCCGGTGCCCCAGATGCTTCCGTCCGGATGGGTGCGCAAGGTGTTCACCGACGCCGCCATGCGAGCCGGTACCGGAACCGCGTAGCTTTGAAAAATCTCCGACTCCGGCTCATAGCGGAACCACTCTCTGTTCAGACCGTTGTCGCTCACCCAGACGTGGTCGCCTTCGTCCACCCAGATGGCGCCGGTGTCGCGCACCTCGGCCTCGGCCAGAGGCAGGCGGATGCGTTCATATTGGTGCGCCACGGGGTCGAACCGGCCCAGCATCCCCTCCGGATCTTCCTCGCTCACCCAGACGACGCCGCGCGAATCCACCGCCATGTCATGCACGCCGGCAACGCCGTCCAGATGATATTCCATGGCAACGTATCGCAGCGCCGCGCCGGTCAGCGGCGTGGAGGGCAGCTTCGCGTTCAGGTCATCGGTGGCATTCGGGTCGTCGAGTGGCGGCGTCTCCGGGCTGAAATGCTCTGCCAGATAATTGACTGCCCGGTTGCGTTCGCCCTCTGACAGCGCATTGCCGGGCGTATCCGGGTCGGACAGGTAATAACTCATCTTCTCGACCGCGCTCCGCCAGTGATCCCGCGTCCATCGCTGTGGAACGATGCGCTCCAACCCATGGCACGTCGTGCAGCGAGTGGCCAGCAGGCGCTTCGCCGCGCCGTCCGGCATCAACTCCTCGTAATCGGCGTCCTGCATCGGGGTGGCGATGGGTGCGATGACGCGCGGGCTCGCGAGGGTCAGTTGCAGCTCGGCGCCGTGATCACCGGCCACCTCCACCGGCCCCGCCGAATCGCTTGCGTAACGGCCGCCAATGGCCTGGACGCTGTATTGCCCAACAGGGAGCGAAGGTGTAACGAAGCGGCCTCGCTCCCCACTAACGACCATATGGACCAGCGGCAACTCCGCGTGCGTGATCTTGACCATCGCTCCAGCGTATGCATCTCCGTCGCGGTCCTCCACCACGCCTTCGATGACCGGGGTGGTTCGGGAGGGTCGCGGGGCGCATCCCATGCCAGCCAGGCTTATGGCCGCCAGTAGCATCACCGTGGCGCGCCGCGCAGCAATCGAATCGAAAAAATTCATTCCCGGCATTTTCCCTTCTTCCAACTTCTGGATTACTTGTTCCCGCTTCCAATTGCTGGTGCGTCAGCATTCAGCTCAAACGACGGGCGATCTCTTGTCTCGGCAAAGTCCGGGTTGGCGCCCAGCCGTAACAGAAGCCGTGCCGCGCTGGGATGCGGGCCGTAGGGTTTCTTCTGGAAGGCGACGATTCCGGACCCGATCAATCCCTATGCGATGCTCAGCGGGGTCTGCTCGAAGCTATCGCGCACGTTCATGTTCGCGCCGTTGGCTACCAGCAGCTCGATGAGCCTCTCCGAGCCGATATAGCCCGCGCCGTGCAACGCCGTATAGCCGTTCTCCCCGGCCGCGTTGACCTCCACCCCCAGCTCCAGCAGCAGCCGTGCGATCTCCAACGCCGCCTGCTCCTCCTGCTCCGGGCGGTCTTCGATGTTTCCCAGTCCCGCGGCGACCATCAGCGCGGTAATGTTCTTCCCCGTAGGGATCAGCGGGTCCGCTCCGCGCTCCAGCAGACGGCGCAGCAGACCGATGTCTCCCGCCCCGGCCGCGATAAACAACGGCGTAGCGCCGATCATGGAAAACCGCGGCGTGCTGCCGGGCAGCTTCGGCTCCTTCACCACGCGCGCATTCATGTCGGCGCCCTCTTCCAGCAGCTTGTCGATAAGCCGGTCCAGGTTCGGCCGGAACATGTAGGAGCTGATGCTCAGATGTTGCGGCACCGCGCTGATCGCCGCCCAGCCCTTCAGTACGGAATAATGCAGCGGGGTCATGCCGCTGCCGTCCGTCGCGTTCGGGTCGGCGCCGTTTTCGAGCAGGAAAACAGCAAATTCCTCATGACCGCGCGCGGCAGCGATCACCAGCGGGCTGCCGAACTCCTCGCTGGTGGCGTTGATCCCGGCGCCGGCACCCAGAAGCATCCGGGCGGCAGGGATATTTCCCTGCTGCGCCGCGAACATCAGCGGGGTATAGCCGTTCGCCGAGCGCGCCGAGAGGTTCGCGTGGAACTCGATCAGATAGCGGGCCGCATCCAGGTGATTCTGCTCCAGCGCCCACATCAGGGCCGTCTGGCCTCGGCGGGCCTCCGCTGCATCCGGATCGGCGCCGCGCTGCAGCAGCAGCCGCACGGCCTCCGGATCTCCCGTCCGCGCGCAGGTCATCAGCGGCGTCTCGCCGGAGAGACGGGCGGCGACAGGGTCCGCTCCGGCGGCAAGGAGTTTTCCCACCATCGCCGCGCTGCCATTCGTGCAAGCCAGCGACAACGGTCCAACGCCATAATCATTGGCCAGATTCGCGTCCGCTCCCGCCTCGATCAACCGGCCGACCATGGCCATCTCATCCCAGTGCGCGGCCCACGCCAGCGCTGTGGTGCCGTCCGGCTGTCGCGCGTTCACGTTCACATCGGCATTCTCCAGCAGCCTGTTCACCGCCACTGAGTCTCTCTCCTGCGCCGCTGTGAGGAGAGCTTCCTTGGATTGCGCATGGGCAAGACCCGCCCCGGCAAAGACGCAAAGACAGATGATTCTGGTGATGGAACGAATCGCGACTCTCATGATTCTCTCTCCTCCTCAGCGCCTCATGGACCCGTTCCCACCGGCTACGCGGCGTCCAGATTCAGCCGGCCCGTGCTGTCGCCCAGACTCTCCTGATGGATTCCCAGATGGTCCATCAACGTCAGGTAGAGGTTCGTCAACGGCGTGTCCTCCGGGTAGCGGATATGCCGCCCGCCCCGGATGCGCCCCGCTCCGCCGCCCAGCAGCAGAACGGGCAGGTCATTGTGGACATGCAGGTTCCCGTCGCTCAGCGCGCCACCGTAGACGATCATGGAATGATCCAGCAAGGTTCCATCCCCGTCCGGCGTCGCGGCCAGCTTCTCCAGGTAATAGGCCAGCATCTGCGAGTGCAGCAGGTCGATCTGCTTCACGCGCTCGATCTTGCTCTGGTCGTACAAATGATGCGACAGAGCGTGGTAGGCCTCCGAGATGCCCAGCTCCATGTAGTAGCGGGTATTCTGCTCCCGGCCCATCATGAACGTGATCACGCGGGTCATGTCCGTCTGCAGCGCCAGCACCTGCAGGTCGAACATCAACTTCACATGATCGGAAAATTTTCCCGGCACGCCCGGCGGGCGCTCCAGGACGGGCAGCTCTCGCTCCGACTGCGTCTCCGCCATCTCGATCCGCCGCTCGATATCGCGGATGGAGTCCAGATACTCGGCCAGCTTCGCCCGGTCGCCCGCCCCCAGGCCCCGCAGCAGGCGCGCTGCGTCCTCCCGCACCAGGTCCAGGATGCTGCGCTGCTGGCGATGCCGCGCTGCGCGCTCGGCCGGGCTGGTGCTGTCGCTGTCGCCGAACAATCGCTCGAAGACGCGCCGCGGCCGGTTCTCCATCGGTACCGGGGTGGTCGGCGTACGCCAGCAAAGGGTGTTGCTGTAAGCGCAGCTGTACCCGCTGTCGCAGGTGCCGATCATGTCGGTCAGATCGATGGCCACCTCCAGCGATGCCAGTTGCGTCTGCCTGCCCAGCTCCTGGGCCACCAACTGGTCCATCGAGATGCCGGCGCGCAGGTCCGAGCCCTCCGTCTTCTTCGGGTGCGTCCCGGTCAGGAAGACGGCGCTGGCCCGCGCATGCTCGCCCGCTCCCTCGCCCTCCCAGGCCTTGCCGTTGTTCTGCGCCAGCCCGCTCAGCACCATCAGACGATCCCGATAAGGCGCGAGCGGCGCAAGCGTGGGCGGTAAGGCGAATCCTGCGCCCTCGGTCGCCGGCGTCCAGTTCTGCATGATGCGACCGTTCGGCACGTAGACGACGCCCAGCCGCTGGACCGGCTTTGCCGGACTCTCGTTCACTGCGGCCATGGCGGGCACCATGGCGTCCAGCAGCGGCAGCGCCACCGTGGCTCCCAGTCCTTTCAGGAACATCCGTCTGGGAACCGCTTTTTTCATCACGATCATGGCTCTCGCGACCTCCTCATCTGGAATGGCAGGCTCCGGACAATGCCCAGCACCAGCGCCGACCAGCGGTACTCATCCTGTGCGGCCTCGCGGAGAATCCGCCTCACCGCCGGTTGATCATAATACTCCACGCCCCGGCCCTGAGCATATGTCATCAGCTTCACCGTCGCCGTATGCAGGAATTGTTCCTGCCGGCCCATCAAAATCTCCCGCAGTCCCGCGGGACCTTCAAACCGCGTCCCGTCCGGCGTTACGCCGGAGGCGTCCACTGGCGTGTTGCCCGATCCGCTGTGGGTCCGCCAGCGGCCGATGGCGTCAAAATTTTCAAGCGCGAATCCCAGCGGGTCCATCAATTTGTGGCAGACCGCGCAGGCCGGGCTGGACCGGTGCCGCTCCATCACCTCGCGCATGGAGAGCACACGGCCCTGCTCGTCGGTATCCTGGATCGGCGGCACATCCGGAGGCGGCGGAGGCGGCGGATTCCCCAGCACGTTTTCCGGCAGCCACTTGCCGCGCAGCACGGGCGATGTCCGGTTGGCATAGGAAGTCACGGTCAGGATGCCGCCCTTGCCCAGCAACCCCCAGCGCTGCCGCTCGCCGAGCCGCACCCGCCGGAAGTGGCTTCCATAGACATCCGGTATCTCGTAATGCTCCGCCAGCCGCTCGTTCAGAAAAGTATAGTCCGCGCTGAGAAGGTCCAGCAAGCTGCGGTCCTCCCGGACGATGCTTTCAAAGAACAGCTCGCCCTCCCGCGCCAGCGCCTCCCGCAGATTCTCATCAAACTCGGGGAACTCGCCCAAGTCCGGCGTTACCGTCCGCATGTTGCGCAGGTAGAGCCATTGGCCGCCAAAATTTCCGCCAGCGCACCCGCCCGCCGGTCGGCCAGCATCCGTCGCACCTCGGCCTCCAGAACCTGCGGCTCGCTCAGCCTGCCCGCCTCGGCCAGTTCCAGCAACTGCTCGTCCGGAATGCTGCTCCACAGGAAGAACGACAGCCGGGAAGCCATCTCCACATCTCCAATGGGCCCTACAAACCCTACGGGGTAGTTCGTCCCGGCATTCAGGCCCGGCGGATCGGCCTCAAATCGAAACAGAAACTCCGGCGAGACCAGAATCCGCAGCAGCGCCCACTCGATTCCCGCTTCAAAGCCGCCCTGCTCGCGCCCCTCGGCAAACGGCGTCATCAACCCCGGCAGGTCGATGTCCCGGATCGGCCTGCGAAAGGCCCGCCGCGCCAAGCGCGAAATAATCTTTTCCGCACACACCGCCTTGTCCGCTTCATCTGACTTATTGTCCGGCCTGCACTCGAAGATCATTCTCCGGCTCGCCGTCTCTCCCGGTCCCGTAGCCTCATAGGGCCCGGCGATCACCATGCTGCCCAATCCCGGCTCAGCCAGTTCCCGGCTGGCCAGCTCCGGCGGCAGGAGCGACTCCGGCTCCCAGGTCTCCCTCTGGAAACTCACGCCCACGTCGTGCATCCCAGCCCTCACCGCGAGGCGCACCTCGAGCGCGTCGTCGGCCCGGCGGAGTTCATTCCCGCCTATTGCCGCGGTTGGCTGCGCGGCGCCATAACCGGCCGGCTCGCGATCCTCGCCGCCCACCGTAAACAGCCGGATGCGCCGCCCATCCAGCCGCAGATCCACCGTGTGCGGCTCCTGCACCCCCAGAATCCGCGAGCCTTCATAGCTCGTCTTCAGCCGCATCCGGAAGACGTACTCTCCGTCGCGCGGGAAAAAGTGCCGGACCGCCGTGCCGCCACGCGAGCCGAACGGCAGCGCGTCGCTTACCCGGTCATCCTACCGCAGAAACCGCGAGACCGGGTACGTCGTCTCCTCCGCGAATCGCCGCCGTGCCCACCGCCTGCCGGCTGATCTTGCGCCCCGCCGAAAAATAACTCTCCATCAACAGCGGCGAGAGCAACAGCACATCGCCGATATTGTCGAAGCCGTAGCCGGAATCGTCCGGCGGAAGAAGCTCCGCCGCGTCAATCTCCACGGCGAGCAAGTCGCGGATGGCGTTGGTGTATTCGGTCCGGTTCAGACGATGCAGCGCAGGGCTTCCCGGATTCGGTTCCGCCGCCGCAGCCTGGTCCAGTCAGTCTCCAGATATCCGGCCAGCGAATCCAGCGCTTGCCTCTCCGGACGCGGCGCGCCGATGGGCGGCATGGCGCCCGTGCGCAGTTTCCGGACAACCTTCTCCCACACCTCGGGCCGCTGCCCGGAGCGTTCCACATCCAGCCGGTCCAGTTCCAGCCCGGCTGTTTTCAACTGATTGTTGTGGCAGGTTTCGCAATACCGTTTCAGGACTGCCCTTTGCGGATGATCGGCATCAACGGGAACCTGTGCCCAAGCGCGCGCCGCCGGGAGCAGGCAAACCCCGGCAACCAAGCTTGCCGTCCACTTCCAACTCCCTGCCGACATTGCTCCTCCTGTAATTGCTTTGTCTGAATTCTTGGCCAGCTTCCCCGTACAGTCAAGGATAAAATCCCCTTTCCCCCAACCCGCCTCGAACACGCCGCCCCATCAGCCGGCTTGCGCGCTCCGGCAATTTCCACCGCATCCATTGGCCAACCGCCCCGAACCTTGTTACCATGCCACGCGAGCCGGCTACCCGGTCCGGTTGTTGCCGTCGCAGTTCGCTGTGGATTTCCAAGGGAGAGGTCATGAGCCCATCCGATCTTTCGGCGAATCAGCCAGCCAGCCCCGCGCCCGGCCGCAACGTACTGGCCCGCGCCTTCATTCCGCTCGCCGTCGGCGCCATCCTCTTCCTCATTCCTGTCCCCGAGGGGCTAACGCCCAACGCCTGGCGCTACTTCGCGCTGTTCTGCGCCGTCATGACCGGCATCGTTACCGAGCCGATGCCTCCGGCCGCGCTCGGACTGATCGGGGTCGGACTTGCCGCCGCACTGAAGCTCGTCAGCCCGGCGGCCTCGGCCTCCCGCGACTGGGCGCTCAGCGGATTCGCCAACGGCACGGTCTGGCTGATCTTCTCCGCCTACATGTTCGCGCTCGGCTATACGAAGACCCGCCTCGGCCGCCGCATCGCGCTGCTGCTCATTCGTTTCATGGGCCATCGCACGCTCGGCCTGGGCTATGCCATCGCCCTCTCCGACCTGGCCCTGGCACCCTTCATGCCGTCGAACACGGCCCGCAGCGGCGGCACCATCTACCCTGCCATCCGCAATATTCCCGATCTCTATGACTCTTACCCCAACGACCCGAGCGCGCGCCGCATCGGCGCCTATCTCATGTACACGGCGCTGGCCACCACCTGCGTCACCAGCAGCCTGTTTCTCACCGCGCTGGCTCCGAACGTCCTGTCGCTCGGCATCGTCTCAAACACGCTGGGGCTGGAGATCTCCTGGCTCACCTGGTTTCAGGGCATCGCGCCGGTCGGCCTGCTGATGTTCGCCATCGTTCCCTGGCTACTGTATAAGGTCTATCCCCCGCAGGTTACAGAATCGCCCGACGCCCCGCGCTGGGCCGCCGATGAACTCACAAAGCTCGGCCCCATGAAGCCGGCGGAGAAGACGCTGCTCGTGCTCGTCTCCATCGCCCTGACCCTCTGGATCGCTGGCGGCGACTACATTAACGCCACCATAGTCTCCATCCTCGTCGTCGGCCTGATGGTCGTTCTCCGCGTCGTTACCTGGCAGGAGATTCTCTCGAACACCGCCGCCTGGAACGTGCTGATCTGGTTCGGCACGCTCGTTACGCTGGCCAAGGGCCTTGCCGACACCGGGTTCATCGACTGGGTCGCACGCACGCTGCAGCCGCACCTGTCGGGCCACTCCGTCTTTCTCTCCGCGCTGCTGATCACCGCCGCCTACTACGCAATGCACTACCTGTTCGCCAGCACTACGGCGCACGTCAGCGCTCTGTTTCCCGTCTTCCTCGCCGTCGCCCTCACATTACCCGGTTTCTCGCCCACCGGATGGGCGCTGGTCTTGAGCTATACGGTTGGGTTCATGGGAATTCTCACACCCTACGCCACCGGGCCTTCGCCTATCTACTACGGCAGCGGGTACGTCGAGAACAAGGATTTCTGGAGGCTGGGACTGATATTGGGCGGACTCTTCTTCGCGGCGTTCATCCTGATCGGCATCCCCTGGATCCGCTTCCTGGAAATGTAAGGCTGGAAATGTAAGAAATGATATGTAAGAAAGTAGATGTAAGAAAAGGCAGGTAAGAATAGTCTTGGGAGTAAAGGAATGTAATAAGACTTACAATGCGCCCTTCTGCTTTAGTACTTGCACCAACTCCGCAACTTCGCGCCCTTCCACATTCACGGCCCAATGCGTCTCCGGATCGGTCCCCTCGGGCCGGCTCACCGGCGCCAGGCAGATCAGCCCCGCGCGGTTCAGATTGCCGGCGACCAGTGCCGCGTTTTCGGCCGGGACGTCCTCCTCCAGCACCGCGCTGGCGTGTCCCATATCAAACAGCTTGCGCTCCAGCCGGTAAGCCATCTCGCGCGCGCCCGCTCCGGTCATCCAGACCGTCACGGCTTTGTGGCCGAACCTTGCCGCCCGCTCCTGCCCGCTCACCCTGCGGCTTTCGCCCGTCCCACCGGCCTCGCCCAGAATCATCCCCGCGCCCACCGTCACATGCGTCAGCCGGTCGATCACGATAAACGCGCCGGTCCCTTTGCACCTCGCGTAGGAGTCGAAGGCCAGCGGCGCGCTCAGGGAAACCTCGCACAGTCCGATCTCGTTCAGCCCCAGTTCACTGGCCGCGTGCCGTTCCAGCGTGTTCACATCGATGCGGTAATGAATCTCGGAGATCGTCCCCGAAACATTCTTCGTTGTCTGCTTCAGATAATACTGCTTGCCGGGCGTCAATGGCGTCTCGGCCATCCACACGATATTCGCGCTGAAGCGCGTGCTCACTATCGGAAGATTGTCCGGCCTTACCAGCATGTCGCCCCGGCTCACGTCGATCTCATCCTCCAGCGTCACCGTGATCGCCTGCGGCGGAAAGGCCTCCTCCAGCTCGCCCTCATAGGTGAGGATCGCCTTCACCCGGCTCGTCTTCCCCGAAGGCAGCGCCACCACCGGGTCGCCCGGCCGCAGCACCCCGGCCGCCATCGTCCCGCCGTAGCCCCGGAAGCTTGCATCCGGCCGGTTCACGTACTGCACCGGAAACCGCACATCCTCGAAGTTCTGGTCATCGACGATCTCGATCGTCTCCAGCAGGTTCATCAGCGGCTTGCCGGTGTGCCACTCCATCCGCTCGCTCCGGCTCACCACGTTGTCGCCCTTCAGCGCCGATATCGGGATAAACCGCACGTCCCCGTGCGCCAGGCTCCCCAGAAACTTCATATAGTCGCCGCAGATTTTTTCGAACACCGTCTCCGAGTAATCCACCAGGTCCATCTTGTTCACCGCGACGATGATGTGCTTGATTCCCAGCAGCGAGACGATGAAGCTGTGCCGCTTCGTCTGCGTCAGCACCCCGTTGCGCGCGTCCACCAGGATGATTGCCAGCTCCGAGGTCGAAGCGCCCGTGGCCATGTTCCGCGTGTACTGCTCGTGGCCCGGCGTGTCGGCGATGATGAACTTGCGCCGCGCCGTCGAGAAATACCGGTACGCCACATCGATCGTAATCCCCTGCTCGCGCTCGGCCTGCAATCCGTCCACCAGCAGCGCCAGATCGGCCTCATCGCCCGTGGTGCCGAACTTTACGCTGTCTTTCGTCACTGCTGCGAGCTGGTCCTCGTAGACGATCTTCGAGTCGTGCAGGAGCCGCCCGATCAGCGAGCTCTTGCCGTCGTCCACGCTCCCGCAGGTCAGCACGCGCAGCAACTGCTTGCGCTCGTGCTGCGCCAGATACTCGTTTATGTCTGTCCCGATCAGTTCCGACTGGTGCGACATCTCTTCTGCGCCCCTAGAAATACCCTTCCTTCTTTTTCTCTTCCATCGACCCGGCCTGGTCGAAATCGATCACGCGTCCCTCCCGCTCCGAGGTCCTCGCCAGCAGCATCTCCTGGATAATCTCCGGCAGCGTCGCCGCCTCCGACTCCACCGCTCCGGTCAGCGGATAGCAGCCCAGCGTCCGGAACCGCACCATCCGCATCTCCGGCTTCTCATTCGGCTCCAGCGGCATCCTCTCGTCGTCCACCATGATCCACACGCCGTCGCGGCTCACCACTGGCCGCTTCTTCGCGAAATAGAGCGGCACAATCGGGATCTGCTCCAGGTGGATGTACTGCCAGATGTCCAGCTCCGTCCAGTTCGAGAGCGGAAACACCCGGATGCTCTCGCCCTTCGTGATCCGTCCGTTGTAGAGGTTCCACAGTTCGGGCCGCTGGTTCTTCGGGTCCCAGCGATGATTCTTGTCGCGGAACGAATAAACCCTTTCCTTCGCCCGTGACTTTTCTTCTTCGCGCCGCGCCCCGCCGAACGCCGCGTCGAACCGGTGCTTGTCGAGCGCCTGCTTCAAACCCTCGGTCTTCATCACGTCCGTATGCTTCTTGCTGCCGTGAGTGAACGGTCCGATCCCCTGCCGCACGCCCTCTTCGTTGATGTGCACGATCAACTCCAGCCCCAGTTCCTTCATCCGCCGTTCGCGGAACTCGATCATCTCGCGGAACTTCCACGTCGTGTCCACGTGCATCAGCGGAAACGGCGGCTTGCCGGGATGAAACGCCTTCATCGCCAGCCGCAGCATCACGGAGGAGTCCTTGCCGATCGAGTACAGCATCACGGGCCGCTCGAACTCCGCGGCCACCTCGCGCATGATGTGGATGCTCTCGGCCTCGAGCTGTTTCAGATGCGTCAATCTGCGTTCGTTCGTCATCGCGTTCAAAAACTTCCTTCGCGGGCGGCGCGCCCGCATGGCGCCCTCTCACTGCCTGCGTATTCGCAGAGCTAATCTTTCATTATAGATTAGATTTTCACCGCCCGACGCTGATGACCTGCTCGCCGCGCCCGCGCCTCAATCTCTTCCACCGGCTTTTCCACCGGATCATGCGCGTCACTCCCCGCGTCCCACCTTTTTCCTTTGACTAGCGGCGGCCCCGGTCTACAATGGCACCAAGTTCACCGCATATGCAGGACTGGTTCCTGTCGCAGCCCGTTGAAATTTAGTATGTGCCTGATCGCAGGTGCGCAGCCTGGATGGCGGAGGCATCACCCCATGCCATCTGACCTTGTCGCATCTTCGATCGACGGATAAGCAGCAGCCCTTTTCCATTTAGCTACCGGCTCCAGCCGGGGGATAGTCGTCTCCGCAACCCGAGTCCCCCGCAGCCGGCCCGACGTGTTTCTATGACACCAGGCGTAGCTATGACAGAAAAGCCCGCTGCTGGCGAACCGTCCGGCACAAATTCGGCCGCCGGGGCCTGGCTGGAAAAATACGGATTCCCCGTCCTCCTGTTTCTCTGCATCTCCGCGATACTGCTGGCCCTGTTCGACCAGTTTTCCTTCTTCTATTTCTGGTGGGACGACTATCACAACTTCTACTGGACACAGCGGACATCTTATCCCGATCTGCTGCGTCACCTTCTCAACCCTGCTTCCCACTATCTCCGTCCCCTGGGGATGCTGGTCTACAAGCTCCATTTCGATCTGTTCCATCTCGATCCGCTCCCCTACCGCCTCACAGTGTTGCTTCTGCACGCGGTCAATGTTCTGCTGGTCTATGTACTGCTCCGTCAGATGAGCGGCTCGCGGTACGCCGCCGGCTTCGGAGCATTGTTTTTCAGCTATCAAGTCGCTTACTGGCACATCTTCTGGTAGTTCGGAACCATCTTCGAGTTGCTGGCCGGAAACTTTTTCTTCCTCGGCATCCTCATTTTTCTGCGATACGGACATGGCTGGCGAGGCGTACTGTCCGCCTCGGTCCTCTTCTTTCTCGCCCTGCGCTCCAAGGAGATGGCCATCACGCTCCCGGCCGTCTGGCTGCTCTATGAAATTGTCGTCCAGCAACCCGGCCGCCGGACGCGGACGGCCTCGCCGGTCTCCGCACGCTCGTACTGGTCCGCTCGGCTCAGGAGCTGGGTTCTCCGGTTCTCCCTGCCCGCCGCCATCGCCGGCTGGTTCGTTTACTGGAAGATTGCCACCATGGGCCACTCGCGTCCCTCGATGCCCTATTACATGGACCTGTCGCCCTCCGCACTGTTTCGCGGATTCGGCTGGTATCTGAACACTCTTTGGAGCGTCGATTGGAGGCCGGGCGCCTGGGCCATCCTCGCGGCTCTCCTGCTCGCCACGGTTCTGTACACCCGGCACCGGCTGGCGCTTTTCTTCACGCTCTATGTCGGCCTGACGTTTTCGCCCGTCATCTTCTTGGTCAACCACCGCGTGGAATACTTCTGGTATATCCCCCTGCTGGGCGTTTGTGGGCTGCTCTGCTGCACCGTGAAGCTGGCTCAGGAACGGATTGCCCCTCTGCTGACCCGGCGGAACATGCTGCTGCACCGGCCACACAGGCTGGCCGCGCAGGCGTTGGTTCTCCTGCTGGCCGCGGGCCTCCATTGGACCGTGCAACAACGCTGGAGCCAGGGCCCCGTCTCCTGGGGAACGGAAGTGGCCCGGGAATACCGCCGGTTTGTTCTGGGAATCGAATCGCTTCCGGGGCCCGCACCCGGGGAAACGCTCTATTTCATCTCCATTCCCCGCTACTTCGATGAGGAAACGGTCATGACTGCCGTGCAGATCATTCTGCGCCGCACGGATATCGACGCCCGCATCGTCACCGGATTCCCGGCCGTGTTCCCGCCGGAAGCCCGGCTCCGGATTAGCTTTGAAAATTCAACGGTCCGCTTAGAAGAGAGCGGCGGAAACTGATAATCTACTGATAGTCTGATGGTTCGTGCATCCACACGAACCAGGAGATCGCGAACCGATAGCGCCCAGTCCAATCGCGCCTAAACCGATGACCGGTAACTCACAACCCGCCAGCCCGCCGGAACCCGTCATTTGCAGCCTCGTCATCCCTGTCTATAACGAGCAGGCACGCATCACCCGCACTCTCATCGACGTGCTCGAATACCTCGGCTCGCGCCCGGAATCCTGGGAGCTGATCGTGGTCGATGACAGCTCCACGGACCAGACCGCCGCCATCGTCGAGCAGGCCTGCCAGGGAATTCCCTCGTTCCGCCTGCTGCGCAACGGGAAGAACTCCGGGAAGGGTATCTCGGTCCGCCACGGGCTGCTGGCCGCCACGGGAGACCTGCTGTTTTTCTCCGATGCCGATCTCTCGGCTCCCATCGCCGAGCTTCCGCGCCTGCTCGAACCGCTGCTCGAAGGCGCGGACGTCGTCATTGCCTCCCGCGCACTGCGCCCGGAATGGATCTCGCCGCGCCAGTCCGGCCTGCGCCAGGCAGCGGGGCGCTCGTTCAACCGCGTCCTGCGCCTGGTAACGGGCCTGCCCTTCCGCGACACGCAGTGCGGCTTCAAGGGATTCCGCCGCGCCCCGGCGCGCGCCATCCTTCCGCTGCTGACCATCTCCGGATTCGGTTTTGACGTGGAGTTACTCTATCTTGCGAAGAAATTCGGCTACCGCTCACTCGAGGTCCCCGTGCACTGGGGCCACGTTGACGGCAGCAAGGTTCGGGTGGTCCGCGACGGCATCGAGATGCTCATCGATCTCGTGCGCATCCGCTGGAACGACCTCCGCTCCCGCTACAACCCCTCGCCACCATCCGGCTGACCCGCTCCCCGCTCCCGCTCATTCCCCTTCTTCCTCTCTGCTTCTGATCTCCTTGATCGCATGCCGCGCATCCTCCGCCACCGTCCCGAAATCCGCCACTCTTGCATCATCCGTTAGCAACTCCGTCAACTCCGGAATCGCCCTCTCATCTCCGCAGAATGCAAGCGCGTTTGCCGCAAACAACCGTATCTCCGCGTGCTCGCTCCCCAGCGCTTTCCGAAGCGCCTCCATGGCGCTCTCGTTTCCATATCCGCAACTTCCCAGCGCCTCCGCCGCCTGGCCGCGAAGATGAACTTCTTCCTTCGCGTTCTCCAGGACTTCGATCAGCCCCGGAACGGCCTCCTCGTTCCCAACCAGCCACACCGCATAGATCGCATGATCTCTTACCTCTTTGCATTCGCTCCTCGACAGGATGCTCATCAATTCATTCGTAACCGATGGATCGTTCATCGCGATGACAGCCATTGCGGCCCGGTAGCTTAGCTCGTCCGTCCCGTGTTCCAGCGCCTGCAGCAGTTCCGGCAACGTCTCCTTGGCCGTCATCAGCCCCAGCGCCTCAATCGCATCCGCTTCAACGTTCTCCGCACTCGCATCTCTTCCCTATATGTTAAAGAGCACTAGTTGCCGTTTGAGCATCCAACCCGTCTCGAAAACCTCTCTGAGGAGATTAAATATGGGAATTATATACTTAACTTCCTAAACTCGGTTCTGGAACTGTCTAGGGCTCGATTTGTGGTATGTCTCCACGAGGCTAGGAGGCCGACTGAATAAGGCCGTACCCTGAGTACGGTGTCCTCGTTCCGAAGCCCCACCCAATTCCCCAAATCATCTCCCAGAGCGGCAAAGGAAGTTAAGTATATAATTCCCATAAATATTATCGGTTGTCCATATTCCTAGTTTCACTACCCCAGTCGTTATCCACACTTCTCCATCCATCAAGAGTTTTGACTCCCAAATTACCGGACCATTCTCCATCTGCATTACGCCGTCTGAAGCCCATCGAACTCAGTGCTCCCTCTGACGAGGTAAACTGCAACCCCCATACGGTAAGTGATTCGTCATGCGGTTCTCCAGTACCCAAATAAACACTAATATCATCATCCCCGTCAAGTAATGACACATACGGATGATCCTTATAGGTAACTTCAATTGCTGCTAGCCTCTTTCCGTCTTGACCTAGAAAGATCAAATAGGGCATTCCGCTGCCATTAATCCCAATGGTCGCTTTACTCTTATCTGGATATCCGAATAAGGAAAGTTCCACATCAGGCCGTGGAGCATAACCAGAAAAGCCGAAGGAACGCGCGCGTTATACCCTGGCCATCCACCAATTCGATTCGCGATGTTCGAAGGATGGAGGTATAGACAGTAGCGGTCTCAATTGAAACACCTTGACTCAGATTTGCAAGCCAGCCTCCCCCAAACCCAGACACAAGGGCAAAGAATAGCAATAGGATATCCTTTTTGGGGGAATTATATACTTGACTTCCTAAACTCGGTTCTGGAACTGTCTAGGGCTCGATTTGTTGTATGTCTCCACGAGGCTAGGAGGCCGACTGAATAAGGCCGTACCCTGAGTACGGTGTCCTCGTTCCGAAGCCCCACCCAATTCCCCAAATCATCTCCCAGAGCGGCAAAGGAAGTTAAGTATATAATTCCCATTTTTTGTCATTGGTCCTCCTCCCTCTTCCTGATCTCCGCGATCGCTTGCAGCCCATCCTCGGCAAAGCCTCATCCACCCGCAGACCCGATGTTTACCGTGCCGAACCCATCTCCGGCCAGGCGTGCATATGCCTCATTAGACACCCACGCATTCGAATTGTTCTCCGGAAAACTTACAGAATTTGGTCGGGCGAGAGGATTCAACCTCCGACCCCCTGCTCCCAATACCGATCACACCGTCGAGCAATGGAGGTCTGATGGCGAACAGGGCTCCACTCAAGGAGCGACGGGAATCGTAACGATGTTGCTCTGCCGGACTCCGCTTGCAATCACCAGAGAGACATCATTCCCCGTGCCCGCGCTGGCGGGCACCCGGACGTTGATCTGGTTCAGCCCCACGCAGCAGGGAGCCATCCCGGAAAACTCCACCGTGGCCGGCAGGCCGTCGATGGTGGCCGTTACCGGCGCAACGCTTCTGTAGGGACCCAGGCCGGTAGTTCCGGGCAGGACGCCGGTAGCCAGCAAAGGGTTCATCTGGCCCAGCCCGGTGGCGTAAACCACGATCACCTCATTGGGTTGGGCGGGAGAGGCGGCCGTCACGTTGGAGCCATCGGCGTGCTGGATGGCGCCGGCGCCGCTGCCATCCTGGGTGGTGGTGAAGATGCCGGGGGAAACCGGGTCGAAGAAAATTGTGCGCGGCGTACTGGACTCTCCCCCCACGGTCACTTGAATCTGTGCCGAGGCGACTCCCGTCAATTCGGTGGGAATCTGGACACCGAGCTGGAAGGGGGTGGCGTAAAACAGCGGGACGGGAACTCCATCGACGGTTACCTGCGCCCCGGCCAGCGCAGTTGTCAGACGGTTATCGATGACATCGGGGGACAGCACGGTGGACCCATCGGTCAGATTGCTGCCAAAAATGGCCACAATCGTGCCGGGCGCGATGGGGGAAGCCGTCAGAGTGTAACTGGCGTTGTTGACGATACCACCGTCGTTTACCGAGGGTGGTAAAGCGGAAATCGGTGTCATTGACAAATCGACGGTGTAGCTGCCGACGTCGCTGGAATCGAAGCCCACGACGGCTAAATAGTAGGTTCCCGGCCCCAGGAGTTGATCGATGCGAAAATCAAGGTTGCCATTGCTGTCATCATCAAAAGCAACCGGTGTGCAGGAGGAGTCGAACAGATGTCCGACACTATCGAAAACAGAGGTGGCAGCGGCTGTGAGTGTGGCATCCGCGGTCAAGCTGATGCGGAAGTAATCGACATCTGCCTGCGTTTCCAGTTGACCTGAAACCGACCCCGGCACCGTAGAGGACGTCGCAGTGCTGCATAGATTCCCGTGATCGTCAGCGGCGGGCGGGGCTCCCAGTGTCAAGCTGACGGTGTAGCTGCCGACGTCGCTGGAATCGAAGCCCACGACGGCTAAATAGTAGGTTCCCGGCCCAAGAAACTGCTCGATGCGAAAATCGAGGTTGCCATTGCTGTCATCGTCAAAGGCGATGATGTTGCAATTTGCGTCGCGCACAAGACCCACACTGTCGAACTGAGTGGTAGCCGAAGCGATGAGTGTGACGCCGTCGGTCAAGCTGATCTGGAAGTAATCGGCATCATCCCCTATTTCAAGCGAGCCGGTAGCAGAGCCCGGCACCGCGACGGGTGTAGCCGTGCTACAGGTGTTGCCATGATCGTCGGTAACCTGTGCGTTTCCGTGGAGCGCCGTGATCAGCAACAACGGGCCCAGAACTAGAACCTTGATGATCCTGCTGGTGTGGTTCATCGCTCACCGCCAGACTCACAACTAAATACTGTGAAGATATGCCAAAAGTGCGTTCGGTTTGAGCCAGGCCACTTTGGATGTCAAGAACGCCCGATTGGTCCGGTTACCGAAATCATCACAGACCGGCAACGCACTGATAGGAAATGGTTAATCTGGTCGAAGCGGGAGGCTTCAGGGGTAATATGGTCGGGGCGAGAGGATTCGAACCTCCGACCCCCTGCTCCCAAAGCAGGTGCGCTACCAGACTGCGCCACGCCCCGATGTTGCAACCGTAAGATGTTGCCTCCATCATATGCCACCCCCGCCACGCCCCGCAACCCACCCGTCACCCAATGTCCAACTCCCCGCTACGCCCCCCCGCCGCGTTCACTCCCTCACCGGCGCCAGCAGCGTCAGCGCATCCGGGACGATCTCCATCCTGCATAGGGCGTCATCCGTCAACTCTCCCGCCACCTCCCCGTCCACCTGATACCGCGCCACCCCCGTCTCTCCCGCTGCCGTCGCCAGTTCCAACCGCCGCGCCGCCATCATCCGGAACACCGGATGCCCGCGCCTCCCCCGGCTACGAGCGTCCACCCATACCGCAGGAAGTGCACGACGCTCGCCCTCTCGAAACAATAGACATGGAAGCGGTCGTCGAAAAGGTCCGCCTCCGGGAATTCGCGCAACGTCCAGTAATTGCCTGCCCGCTCCACAATCACCAGTTCCGCCGTCCCCTCCGCCGCCTCTCCCCCGCCCGTTACCCCTTCCCCGTCCGTCGCTTCCACCCGGTAGCGCACCCTCGGCCCGCGCTCCTTACTGAGTAACTCTCTCAGCGTCGTCATCACGTAGCTGCCCATCCCCAACATCTTCTTCTCGTCAGCCTCGACCGCCGCGATCACCCGCGCGTCGAACCCTGCCCCGGCCACCGAGATGAAGTACCGCCCGTTCGCGCGGCCCAGCGCGATCCGCCGCGGCCTGCACCGCGGAATCCTCTTCGCCGCCTCCACTATGTCGAGCGGCAGTCCCAGTTCGCGCGCCAGAATGTTCGCCGTGCCGCCGGGAAGAATCGCCAGCGGCACCTCGTTCCCCGCCACACCCGTCCCCGCCAGACCGTCGCGGCGTTGGTTGCCCAGACAATGGTTGATCGTTCCGTCTCCCCCGCAGACGATCACCAACTCCGCGCCTTGGGCCACCGCCTCGCTCGCCAGCGCAGCGCCGCCGTGATCCGGCGTGATCTTCGCCACCCGAATCTCCACACCCGCCTGCTCCAGAAACCGTTTCGCCTCACTAATCTGTTCGGCCCGCCGCTGCTGCTTCCTGCCAGCGCGGGGATTATAGATCAGCGTGGCCCGCCGCCACCGACGGGTCTGATTCCGCTGCTCCACCTCGCTCGCATCCTCCCGTTTCTTCGTCAATTTCTGCTAACACAAATGCTCCCGTTGGAACTATTATCAACCCATGCGGAGGATTCTCCGCCGCGTACTTCGCCGCATGCGGGCTCACCCATCATGACGTCCTCTGGACTCCTGTTCGATCTGCTGCTGCTCGCCGCTAGCCTCCCGCCCGCACTCGCCGTCGCCTACGCGGCGAACTTCCAGCGCACTGTGCTGCTAGTCAGCCGCAAACTCGTTCCGGAAGAAACTGTCTTCATCCCTCCGGATCTCAAGCGGGACATCACCCCGCGTCGGCTCCTGCTGTGGAACTATGCCGCACTCGCCTCCCTATGCCTGCTGATGGTCGCTGCCTGGACCTATGGCCTCCTCATCCTGCTGCTTCCCGTCCTGCTGTTCGTAGGCGCCGGCTCTCCCCTTGTCGTAGCCTTTACTCTTGTCCGGCCTGCCGGGTCGAAAAAGTTCATGGACCGGATCGTAGAGGACCTTAGGAGAAAGTGCCGGGAGAGCTCGCTCGCTGGAGACCCGGACCGGGCCGGGGAGCTCGGCGCATTGCTCGAAAAAATCCGCGACCTCCGACTGGAGCCGGAAACTCATTTTTAACGGGTAATTCGGGTCGATTCGCCTGCACAGATCGTTTCACGATAGGTTGGCTTGGTTGGAATATTCCGATCATTCCTGGCAAAAAAAAGGCGCGCGAAGAGCGCGCCAACTGACCAGGCCTGACCAAAAGCCCGGAGGATTTCATCTTCCGTTCCTTGCACACATAGGTGCAATTCATGAGCCAAACCAGTCGTTTATTCCACAACCTATTGTTTTCTACATATTGGAGTTATTTCCTCGCTCCCCTGTCAGGAATAAAGACCGGATTCTACTGTTTTACGAAGGACACTTCTACATTTTTCAGCAGTTTCTGCGCCACGCCGAATCGAGACACAGCAGGGGATGGAACGCAACTGTAAGATAAATATATAGTTAATATGGAGTGCGATTCATCTTCCCTTGAGAGGATGAACCTTTCGAAAGCCCCACAGGCAGCAAAGGCCATACATGGAGAAAAAGCCCAATGTTATCAATAATTCCCACAAACCAAGCAGCGTATCCGGATCGGGATTCAGACCCGGCGCGACTAGCAGCAGCCGCTCCAACCAGATTCCCACCGAAACGACCAAACCCAATATGAACAATACTTTAGCGCTTCTCCGCGCCGCCCGCGACAGCAGTACCACAAACGGGACCAGGAAGTTCATCCCCAGCACCGCAATCGCCACAGATCCCCACGGAGACTGCCCGGTCCGCAACAGCATAACTTCTATCTCATGAGGCAGATTGCCGTACCACACCACCAGGTATTCCGACCAGTAGAGGTATACCCATAACAGCGAAAAGCTGAAGATCAGTTTTCCCGTATTGTGCAACAGGTCCGGATGGAAACCGTCCTCCCAGCCAAACCGCCAACCGGCGCATACAAAAAGACTTGTAGCGATTCCCAAGCCAAGGTACAGCGTTGAGAAGAAGTAGAATCCGCCGAACACGGTCGATGACCAGCTGGGGATGAGCGACATGATCAGATCCCACGCCAGCAGCGTATAAACCACTGGAAAAAATAGCAATAAAACCACTGCCCGCTTTCCCAGGGACCTTGCTTTCGATCCTCCCACACCGGAGAAACCCTCCGATGATTCCTCTTTTTTTGAACCGGCGTCCGCCTCCAAAAACCGGCGAAAAAACTCCCATCCCACAAGGGAAAGCAGCAACAGGCCCACACCATCCCGAACAAATAAGGAGTGTACGCTGAGCCAGTCAGCCACATCCGGCCGAGGCTCTGCAATCCAGAAAAACAACTCATTGCGTCCCGGCCAAAGCCCCAGGAAAAGGATAAAAGAGACCGGAAGGAATCCCACGCCCGCCACAGCTACGCGTTCCAACGGCCGCGACCAACCGGCGTTCGTCATGTGGAAGATTGCAACCAACACCAAGCCAGCAATGGCGGCACCGGAGAAGAACAGAAAATTCACCAGATAAATCTGCCAGAAACGGTGGGACTCACCACTCGTCAGCATCAGATACCCGGCTCCGATGCCCCCGGCCAGCAGCAGACAGAGCAAACCCGTCGCCCAGTCCGGCAGCAAGGCCGGGGCGCCGCTGTGGTTGCCATTATGGGGTTTCACTTGACTGTCCATGCTCATCGCTATTTTTCTTTATCCGGCTGCGGCCCGTTCCCGAAGCCGCATCTTGAAAACGTGCGCAGTTATAATGACCTCAAATAAGAGATCAAGTTATCCAGATCCTCAGCGCTCAAGGCATCGCCAAGGGGAGGCATCATGCTGCTGCCGTTGGTGATCTGCGTCCTGATGATCTCATCGGTATGAGTCTCATGCCGGGTTCCATCGGACAGCTCGTGAGGTTCCCATTGGTAGAGCCCGGCGAGTCCGGGACCGATCCCGGCATCTCTGGATTCGGCGGCGTGGCACATCGCGCAATTGGCATCGAAGACCGCATTCCCCTGCGCCGGCCCCTGCGCCGTGTCGGCCTGCTGGACTGTTTCGGCGGGAACGGAAGCAGGCTCGGCGGCAACGGGGTCCGGCACCGGATTGCTCGCTGGTTCGGGGTCCGTTTCGGGCGCGCCGGAGGAAACAGGCGGTGTTCCCGCAGCGGGAGATTCGGGTCGCGCGGGAGCCGCCGGTAGCGCTGCCGGTGGCACTGCAGACGGCGCTGAACGTGGCGCAGCGGGAGTTTCTGGCTGAGGGGCCAGGCTGCGCAGGTAGTTCACCAGATCCCAGCGCTCGTTGGAAGCGATCTGATGACCCAGCGCCGGCATGAGCTCTCCGCCGTTTCGAATCGTGGCGTAGAGAAACCCATCAGACCGCCGGGCAACGGCGGCCGGCAGCAGCGGCAGTCTTATCGCCAGCTTCACACCCGTAGGCCCGTCTCCCGCGCCATCGGGGCCATGACATGCCAGACAGAACGTTTCATAGGCCCGTCTTCCCCTGGAGATCGATTCCGGACTGAACGGGTGAGGATTGGTCAACTCCGTCGCTGCGCGCGCTCTGGCCAGCGCAGGCTCGGCAGGCCCCTGGCTGGTAACGCCCACGGAGCCCGCGGGTTCCGACCAGGCCCGGGAACCCACCCGCGGCACGTACGCGGGTTCGGCGACCAGTCCCTGGTACATTCGAATGGCGCGGGGAACAAAGATCACGAGCGCAACCAGCAAGATGACGGGAACCGCGATCAGCAGAAGGTATTTATCTATTCGCAACCGACAATTCCTCCACGAAGGATGATCTGCCCGGCGTACTCGGCCCGATATTCCAGGTGGTTATCTATTCGCAACCGACACCTCTTCCACTCCCGCCGCGAGCATAATCTGCCTGGCAGTCTCCACCTGCCGATCATCTTCATCATTGCAGGAAACCGCGATGCCGAACCGGTCTGCTGAAAATCTCCGGTCATAGACGGCCGCCATCGGGCCGCGCACCGGGCGAATCAGCTTCGCCAGAAATACCCAGGACAGCCAGACCACCGCTCCTCCGATGAGCATCATCATCTCGAAGACGATCACGATGAACGGCGGTATGGAAACGATGGGCTTGCCACCTACTACTATCGGCCATGCGAGCGAGGTAGCGACGGGAATAGCAAAGCCGATCACCACGCCCAGCAGGCATCCGGCCAGCGCAAAGAAGCGCACCGGACTGGCCGGCATGGCAGGCGCCTCGCACAACCGGGCGCTCGGCAGCGGCGAAAAGGTCTCCAGTTCCGCGTATCCCTTTGCGTGCAACCGCTCCATGGCGCGGACCACGGCATCCTCGCTCTCCGATATTCCCAGCACTGCGGTGAGAGGCATCATTCGACGGCCTCCGGTGCTTTGTGCGGATGAGCGTGAACCAGCTCCTTGACCTCGTAGATCGGAACCGCCGGAATGAACTTGATGAACAGCAGGTACAGGAAAGAGAAAAACCCGAAGCTGGCGGCCAGTAATCCGTATTCGTAAAAAGTGGGCTTATACACACGCCAGAGCGAGGGATCAAACCCGTGCACGAGCGAAACGGGAACGATCAGGAACCGCTCCAGATACATCCCGACAACGGCCAGGAAGGCGATCACGAAAATCGATTTCAGGTTGCGGCGCACTTTCCGGAAAAACAGCAGCAGGGGAAAGACCGAGTTGCACCCGATCATCGTCCAG
Organism: Terriglobia bacterium; assembly: GCA_963662495.2. Classification (GTDB taxonomy): domain Bacteria; phylum Acidobacteriota; class Terriglobia; order 2-12-FULL-54-10; family 2-12-FULL-54-10; genus SHUM01. The sequence continues at coordinate 286,352 of CAXVYQ010000009.1, read as the reverse complement.
AACAGGACGGTGTAGTCGCCGAAGGCGCGGTACCGCAGGGATTCGATCTCGATGGGGTCCCCGCTGTACCAGGTGATGAAAGTCTCCGTAACATACACGTAGGAGAGGATCAGGCTCATGCAGAGCAGCAGCCGGGCCAGCTTGTCGAAGTGGTCCACGAGGATGTAGCGCTCCAGCTTCAGCGCCCCGCGGATCAGGATGACCAGCACGCACAGCATGGCGATGCCGGAGAAGATGGCGCCGGCAACGAAATAAGGCGCGAAGATCGTGCTGTGCCAGCCGGGAACGATTCCTACGGCAAAATCCCAGGAAACCACGCTGTGAACGGAGACGGCGAGCGGAATCGACAGAGAGGCCAGAAACAGGTAGGCCGAACGGAAGTGCCGCCAGTTCCCGCTCGTGCCGCGCCAGCCGAGAGCGAAGATGCCATAGATTCTTTTTTTCATCCCGGTGCTGCGGTCCCGGATTGCCGCCAGATCCGGCACCATCCCCATATACCAGAACAGGAAGCTGACGGTGAGATAGGTGGTGATGGCGATGACGTCCCAGATGAGCGGCGAGCGGAAATTGACCGGAAGCTGGCGCGCATTGGGGAAAGGGAACAGCCAGTAGAAAAACCACGGCCGGCCCAGATGGAGGATGGGAAACACTCCGGCCGTCATGATGGCAAAGACGGTCATCGCCTCCGCCATGCGGCTGATGAAGGCGCGCCAGGGAACGCCGAACAGATAAAAGATCGCCGAGATCAGGGTTCCCGAGTGGGTGATTCCCACCCAGAAGACGAAGGTGGTGATGTCGATCCCCCACCCGCCGGGCCGGCCAATCCCCAGTAAACCGAGGCCCTGCTCCAGCATGCGGGTCCACAGGAAGCCTCCCAGCAGGATCAAACCCAGGGAGACGCCCAGCAGGCACCAGTACAGGCGGCCGGCATGCCACAAAGGGGCCATCACGTCCTCCCCGATGCGGTGGAAGACGTCCGGCTCCATCTTTTGGCCGATCATCGCGCTGCTCAGGTTGCTCACCTCAATCCAGCCGGACCTCAATCCAGCCGCACCTTCGGCAGATAGGTTACGGCGGGCTTCGTATTCAGCTCCTCCAGCACGCGGTAACCGTGCTGCTTGGCCGAAAGACGGCTCACGTTGCTGTCCGGGTCAAGCAGATTGCCGAAGACGATCGCCTGCGTCGGGCAGGACTGCGCGCAGGCCGGCGTCGCCTCGCCATCGAGCACCTTTCTCCCCTCGTTCCGCGCATGATCTTTCGCCGAGTGAATCCGCTGAATGCAGAAGGTACACTTTTCCATGATGCCCTTGCTGCGCACGCTGACCTCCGGATTCAATTGCAGGTTCAGCGGTTCTTCAAACCCATAATCAAACCAGTTGAATGCGCGGACTTTGTACGGACAGTTGTTGGAGCAGTAGCGCGTGCCGACGCAGCGGTTATAGACCTGCACGTTCAGCCCTTCCGGGCTGTGCATGGTGGCGTTCACGGGGCAGACCGGCTCACACGGCGCGTTGTCGCACTGCTGGCACATCATGGGGCTGAAGCGGATGTCCGGGGCCGGAGAAATCTCCTCCATGTACCGCTCGATGCGGAGCCAGTCCATGCTGCGGCCGCGCGACACCTCCAGCTCGCCGACCACCGGAATATTGTTTTCCGCGTAGCAGGCCGCCACGCAGGCGCTGCAGCCGGTGCAGGAGGACAGGTTGATCGCCATGCCCCATCGATAGTCTTCATGCTCGTGCGGAGGGTAGAGTTCCGGGTAGGCGCGAGAGGTCTCCCGCTCGGCTGCGGGCTCGGGCGGCGACTCGCCGGTCAGCACCGATAGCGGAATGACCTGCGCGAATCCCCGGCCAAGATCGGTCAGCGATCCGTCGGTCCGGGCCAGCCGCGCGCTGCCCTCGGCCCGGGAGAGCTTCACCGAAACGCCTGCCCAGGCAAGCCCGCCCGAGGCTCCGTCGGCCCGCGCCGGCAGCAGCCGTGCCGGGTTCACGCCGCGTCCGGTGGCATATCGTCCGAAACCCTCATGACCCTGACCGAGCGGAATCGCCACCGTATCCTGGCGCAAGCCGGCGTACAGATAGGCCGGGGCTTCCAGGCGTCCGGCCGCCGACTCCACCGCAACCAGATCGCCTTCGGCAACACCCAGCCGGGCGGCCGTCTCCGGATGTATCTCCACCCAACTGTTCCACGCAATCTTCGTGATGGGATCGGGGATCTCCTGCAACCAGGGACGGTTGGCCCCGCGCCCGTCATAGAACCGGGAGGATGGATAAACGTGCAGGAAGAAATCCGCTGCATTTTCCGATTGCGGCGGAGCGAATGCAAAATCAAAAACTTCATCCGACAGGCGGACCCGCTCGACTGGCTTTCCCTCCGTGTCATCGGCGGTAGAGTCCCAATGGCCTCCGCGCACCAGGCAGTCGTGCCAGAACTGATCGAAATCCCCACCGGCCTGCTCTTTGTGAGCTTCGCGCCACGACTGCCGCAGATAGTCCTGGAAGGTTTCATTGCCCGATGCACCCTCGCCCAATACACTCTCAACTGATAGACCCACAGCCCGGGCAAGCCCCAGCAGCACATCCCCGGCCGGCTTCGTATCGAACACGGGATTCATCGCCGGCTGCATCAGGCTGTGCACACCTCTCGAGGGACTCTCATCTCCCCACTGCTCCAGCGGCGTGTGGTCCGGGAGCACCACGTGCGCCAGCGCCGTCGTTTCATCCGGAAACGACGAGAAGCTCACAACCAGCGGAACCTTGCCGAGCGCCGCGGCGAAGCCCGTCTCCGGCGGGAGCAGAAACACCGGATTGGCATGATGAAGAAACAGTACCTCCACCTCACCGCGGTTCATGGACTCGACCAGCTCGCCGATCTCGCCGGCCGAAGCGGTGGCCACTAACCGGCGCGCGCCGTCGAACCGGACCGTATCGCCGACCCGGCCTGTAACGTAGTTCAGCAACTGGATGGCGAGCAGGGCCGCCGTCGAGTCCTCGCCACTCACCCCGACTCCACCGCCCAGGGCGATCCCCTTGCGCGCGGCGGCGAATTCACGGGCCAGCCGTTCAATCGTCTCCGGCGGAAGATCCACGCTCGCGCTGACCTGCCCGGGAGTGAACGGTGCGAGCAGCGTTTCCAGGCGGCGCCGTTCGACCGGCGGCGGCAGAGCGCCCAGTTGCTCGGAGAGGATCGTCCGCGCCATCGATAGCGCCAGCAGCGTTTCGCCGCCCGGGCGGATGGCGATCCATTCGTCCGCGTTGGCCCCGGTCATCGACAACCGCGGCTCCACCTGCACGAACTTTCCCCTTCCGCCATCGGGGGACACTTCCCGCATACGGGCAAACCCCCGCGAATAGCCCACCGGGGAGATCCATGTCTCCAGAAAATCCGCACCGAAGCTGATCAGGTAATCCGATTCCGCAATCCGGTAATCCGGAACCGCCTCCCGGCCAAACGCCAAACGGTTGGCTTCCCGCAGAGGCGCGGGGGAGAAGGGCTCGTATACAAGGTAGCGGTTCGAACTGAATGCGGCCATCCATCCGCGAACGAGCGAGTCCATGGCGGGACCGTTGTGGCCGGATAGAAATGCAATCTGATTCGTCCGGCCAGCACTGGCCAGCTCGCGCAGCCGGACGGCCACCTGCGCCTCCGCCTGCTCCCAGGAGACCGGCTCCAGCGCTCCGGCGCTTCTCGCGAGCGGCTGGCGGAAGCGGTCCGGGTTGTAGAGACCCTGCACCGAAGCCTGCCCGCGGATGCACAGCCCCCCCTCGTTGATGGGATGACGCGGGTTGCCTTCCACCTTCGTTACACGGCCATCCTGCGCGCGGGCCATCACGCCGCATCCGGCCGGACATTCGCGGCAGGTGGTGGCGTACCAGATGGATTCGCCCAGCGGCACCTGCTCGGGCGGCACGGTCAGGGAGATGAGCTTCGCCGCCTGCTGGGTCCCGCATCCGGTGGTCCCGGCGACGCCCGTCAGGCCGGCCAGTTTCAGGAAGTTTCGTCGATCCAGAGAATCCGGCATGCACCACTCTACTTGTGACAGATTTCGCAGCCTATCGGCGCCTGCCGTTGCTCATGGCAATTCAGGCACCAGCCCATCGTCAGAGGGGACTCCAGTGTAACGCGTTCCATCGCCGCCACATCCCCATGGCAGCTCTGGCAGTCCAGACCACCTCTTACGTGCCGCTGGTGCGAAAAGCGCACGTGGCGGGGCAGGGAATAGATTCGCAGCCATTCGATGGGCTGGTTGTTTTCGAACGCCTGCCGCAGCTTCTCCATCTCAGGAGATTTTTCCTTCACGATCCGGTGGCATTGATAACAGGTCTGGACGGGAGGCACTCCAGCCGCATCCGCCCGCACGGCATCCGTATGGCAGTACAGGCAACTGATTCCATTCTCCTCTGCATGGAGTTGATGATTAAAATCGATGGGTTGACGAACCGGCTCCGAACGGCGGTTCGCCACCAGCCCCGCGACTGCGATGGCAATGGCGCCCAGAAGCAGAAGGGTAACGGCGAGCTGGAGAATATGCTTCATATCGATAGCCATTCGGTTATACGGAGATGCCGGCCATTCCCGGAAGAAGATCCACGATTCACCCGTGCGGTATTCAAAACAGGAGAAACAGGCATTTTATCGAAGGACTCTGATTCCTCAAAATAAATTATATTTCAGTCGGTTACCGGAGGAGATGCCCGCTGGACCATTTCTAGATATTGATCCGATTCCATTGGATTCAATATATTCAGGGCAGGGCGCCGGAAAGCGCGAACATTTCCATCAGCCGCGCGTTGGAAAAGATGATCGTTCAATGTCGTACAGAAGCAAAGGATTATAGTTCACAGAATCGCAGGACCATTCCATTGAGACCCCTGCAATGACTGAGCCATGCAGGCCCGGTAGTTCAGCAAGATGATGGAAGGAGATTGAAAAGTCCGGACTGAGTTCTACTGGCCTGTACGATCCCGATATTTTCCCGGAAAGGGCTTCGCACCCAGCGCCACCAGCAGTTCCGCTGTCTTCTTCCGCTCGCGGGTATTACGGAACCGGTCGTCATAGCGGCCCCCGGGCAACTGCCGGTAGATCAACCCCTCCGGATCGCCCAGCGCGACCGATACCGGCGTCTGTCCGTACATATCCTTCGCATCGAGATCAGCCCCCTGCGCGGCCAGGTACTCGATGACGCTGTTCCAACCGAGCAATGCCGCCGAATGCACCGGGGTCCGGCCGTCTTCCTTCGGCGCGTTGACGTCTCCGCCCAGCGCCACCAGCAGCTTCACAGCCTCCAGCGCGCTCCGCTCGTCGCCAAAACCGCGCTCGATACCCAGTCCAGATGCAAGAATCAACGGGTTGACGCTCTCCGGCGTCTCCAGCTTCGGGTCAGCCCGGCCCTCGACCAGTGTCCGCATCACTGCCACGTCGCCGGAGGCCGAGGCCAGCATGAACGGGGTAACGCCCACCAGGCTGATCTGTGGGTGATCGTTTCCAATCGTCCGGGCGACCGGAGCGTAGTCGTAGTAGGGGTAATCTTTGGCGATGCGGGCGTTCGGGTCGGCGCCTTCCGAGAGCAGCGCCCGCACCAGTTCCGGCGAGTTCTCCCGCGTCCATCCGAAAGAGTCCGTCTTGGACGGTCCCACGCCGCTCACCATCAGCAGCCCTTTGTTCAACGCATAATGCAGCGGCGTGATTCCATGGGCGTCAGTGGCATTCGGGTCCGCTCCTTTTTCCAGCAGCAGCAGCGCCAGACTCTCGTGGCCACTGGCGGCGGCCACCACCAGCGCGCTGCCTTCCTCCTGTGTGCGGACGTTCATGTCCGCACCGGCTGCGAGCAACGCCCGGGCCGAGTCCACATCCCCGTTCCGGGCGGCGAACAACAGCGGGGTAAATCCGCCGCTCGTCTTTGGAAAATAAACATTGGGGCCATAACTCGATCCGTATAAGTTGGTGCTCTCGATCATGTAAGGTTCCGGGCGTGGGAGAACCCTGGACCGTGCATGCACGTCCGCTCCGGCGGCCACCAGCACCTTCACCACAGCTGGATGCTTTTCAGCAACCGCCCACATCAGCGCCGTCTGGCCCTTTTTGGATTCCTTCGCCTCCAGATCCGCACCGGCTGCCACCAGCGCGCTCACGGCGGCGGCAATCCCCGTGCTCGCACAAGTCATCAAAGGTGTTTCACCCGTCCACTGCGCCTTGTCCGGGTCCGCCCCGGCATCGAGCAACTTCTCCACCATCGGCGAGTTCCCGTTCGCGCACGCCAGCGTCAGCGGTGTTACACCGTAATCGTTTGCGGCATTCACATCGGCGCCGGCTTCCAGCAGCAGCGTGGCCGTCTCCAGATCATCGCGATGCACCGCCCACGCCAATGCCGTGGCGCCGTCGGCTTCCCGGGCATTCACGTCCGCATGCCCGGCCAGCAACGAACGGACCGCTTCCCGGTCGCCCTGTTCCACAGCCTCTACCAGACTCACGTCCACAGCGGCCGACATCAGGCTGCCCGCCGTCATCAGACTCATTACCACCCAGCCAGCCAATACTTTGCTCTGCATGCTCATAATCCTCAATGAAACCCTTGACCCGTTTCCCTCTGTATCAGTCAACTCGCCCGACCCGGCTCCGACCGGATTTCCTATAGAGAAACCTACTCGCCCGAGCGGTCCCGGTACTTGCCGGTGAATGGCTTCGCGCCCAATTCCACCAAGAGGTCCGCAACGTCCTTGTTCACCTTTGACTGGCGGAAACTGTAGTCATAGCGGCCGCCCGGCAACTGCCGGTATACCAACCCTTCCGGGTCTCCCAGCGCAATCGTCATGGGCGACTGTCCGTACTTGTCCTTGGCCTCCAGATCGGCTCCCTGTTCCACCAGATACCGGATCAGTCTGGTGTCGCCCATGAACACCGCGCCATGCAGCGCCGTGCGTTCATCCACGTTCGCGGCATTCACGTCCACACCCAGATCCACCGCCATCTTCACGGCCTCCAGCGTCCGGTTCCAGTCATCGGAGCTTTTCTCGTACTCCTCGGTAACCATGCCGCCGAACCCGGCGCCGCCGCGCTCGTGCGAGATGCCGGAGGCAACCATCAGCGGCGTCGTGGTCTCGATGGTGGAAATTTTCGGATCAGCGCGCCGCTCCACCAGATAGCGCATCGCCATCACGTCGCTGTTCGCCGCGGCCAGGAAAAACGGCGTGACGCCCACCAGGCTGATCTGCGGCAGGTTGTTACCGTTCGATCGCGCAATGGGAGCGTAATCATACGGCGGGAAATCGTGCTCGATACGCGCATTGGGGTCCGCTCCCGCGGTCAGCAGCGCCCGCATGAGTTCGGGCAGGTTCGGCCGCTCCCAGCCTAAACTGTCCGTGGCCTTCGGCTTCGCGCTGCTGATCTTCAGCAGGCCCTCGTGCAAACAATAATGCAGCGGCTTGATCCCGAACGCATCGGTGGCATTGGGGTCCGCTCCCGCTTCCAGCAGCAGCAATGCCAGTTCCTCATGTCCGCTTGCCGCGGCCACCACCAGCGTGCTGCCTTCTTCCTCGGTCGCCTCGTCCGGGTCCGCACCGGCGGCCAGCAGGAGATGGGCTGATTCGATATCCCCCACCCGCGCCGCAAACAGCAACGGCGTGAACCCGCCCGCCGACCCGGCAAAGTGGATGGTCTCGGCATAGTTATTGCCTTCGATTTCACCGCCCATGCAGGGATCGGCTTCCGAGCAGAGAATGGAATACGGTTCCCGGTCCATCCGGATCAGCTTCGACCGCGCGTGAACATCGGCTCCGGCATCGAGCAGCACCTTCACCACGGCTGGTTTTTTTTCCGCCACCGCCCACATCAGTGCCGTCTGACCTTTCTTCTCTTCGTGGGCCTCCAGATTCGCGCCAGACCGGATCAGCGCCCGCACGGCCGCTACGTTCCCCACTCCAGCACAGGTCATCAAGGGCGTCTCCCCCGTCCACTGCGCCTTGTCCGAGTCCGCGCCAGCGGTCAGCAGAATGGACACCATCTGGTCACTCCCGTTTGCGCACGCCAGCGTCAGCGGCGTAACGCCATAATCATTCGCCGCATCCATGTCCGCGCCGGCCGCGATCAGCAACTCCGCCGTCTCCAGGTCGTTGCGATAGGCCGCCCAGGCAAGCGCCGTCGTGCCGTCCGCCTCGGGCGAATTCATGTCCGCTTTCTGCCCGAGCAACTCGCGCACCGCATCCCGGTCGCCACGCTCGGCAGCCTTGATCAGGCTCACATCGGCGCCAGCCGCCGCAAGACGCGCCACGCCGGCCATCAACACCATTGCCGCCAGCCATACCTGAACTTTTCTGCCGCTCATACCCGGATTACCTCCATCAAATCCTCATCCGCACCGCACGACCCACTCGCCCAGCCGGCCACGATCGGACTTTCTATAGAAGAACCTATTCGCCCGAGCGGTCGCGATACTCACCGGCAAACGGCTTCGCACCCAGCTCCAACAGCAGCTCCGCCACTTGCTTCTGGGGCCGCATCTGCCGGAAACGATTGTCATAGCGCCCACCCGGGAACTGCCGGTATACGAGCCCTTCCGGATCGCCCAGCGCCATGCTCAACGGCGTCTGCCCGTAGCGGTCCTTCGCCTCCAGGTCCGCTCCTTTTTCCACCAGTTGGCGGATCACCGGCATGGCGCCCAGAAACACCGCTCCATGCAGCGCCGTGCGCCCGTCCGCGTTTACGGCGTTCACGTCTCCGCCGAGATCCAGCACCATCTTCACCGCTTCCAGAGCCGGGTCCCAGACCTGGCTGCTCTTCTGCAACTCCGCGTAGGATGCGGCCACCCGCCCGAAGCCCGCGCGCTCATGCCCAATACCGGCAGCCACCATCAGCGCCGACGTCTTCTCCGCCGACACCAGCTTCGGATCGGCGCGCCGCTCCACCAGATACCGCATCACCTGCACATCGCTGCTGGCCGCCGCCAGGATGAACGGCGTTACACCCACCATACTGATCTGCGGCAGATTGTTGCCGTTCGACCGCGCGATCGGAGCGTAATCATAGGGTGGAAAATCCATCTGGATCCCCGCGTTCGGATCGGCTCCGGCCGCCAGCAGCTCCTTCATCAACTCCAGCATATTCGGCCGTTGCCAGCCCAGCACATCCGTGGACTTGGGCCGCGCGCTGGTGATCCTCATCAACCCTTCGTGCAGCGCGTAGTGTAACGGGGCGATGCCGAAAGCATCTGTGGCGTTGGGATCGGCGCCGGCCGCGAGCAGCATCCGGGCCATTTCTTCCCGTCCACTGGCGGCGGCCACCACCAACGCGGTACCGTCTTCCTCGGTGGACTCATCCACACCCGCCCCGGCCGCCAGCAGGATCCGCGCCGACTCCACGTCCCCGATGCGCGCCGCGAACAGCAGCGGCGTGAAACCACCCGTGGATTTCCGGAAGTGAATGGCATCCGGGTAGTTGATCCCGGTCATCTTTCCGTTCATGCAGGGATCTTCTTTGGTGCAGACGATGGAGTAGTGCTCCTGGGTTACCGGGATGATCTTCGACCGCGCGCTGACCGCGGCTCCGGCACCTGTCAGCACCTTCACCACGGCGGAATGTCCTTCCGCCGCCGCCCACATCAGCGCCGTCTGGCCCTTTTGGGACTCCTTGGCCTCCAGATCGGCCCCGGCATCCACCAGCGCGCTCACGGAGGCTGCATTCCCTGCGTTTGCGCAGGTCATCAAGGGAGTTTCACCCGTCCATTGCGCGACGTTTGGGTCCGCTCCGGCATCGAGGAGCTTTTCCACCATGGGGGCATTTCTGTTTGCGCAGGCCAGCGTCAGCGGCGTTACGCCATAATCGTTCGCCGCGCTGGGGTCCGCGCCGGCCTGGATCAGCAGACCGGCCGACTCCAGGTCGTTTCTGTGTGCGGCCCATGCTAATGGGGTGGTCCCATCGGCCTCGGCCACGTTGGCGTCCGTATTCTGCTCCAGCAGCGACCGGACCGTGTCCCGGTCGCCCCGTTCGATGGCATCCACCAGACGCAGATCACCGCTTGCGGCCATCAGGCTGCCCGCAAGAGCCAGTGGCGCGAACCACCACCCCAGGGCTTGATAGCTATGGCGCATATGGCCTCCCCCAGTTGTCCTGTTAATGTCGTCCAGTAATATAGTTATCCAGCAATCAGGAAACAACTGCCCGCTAAACAGTCACACTGCAAACAGTTGTCCGGTCAACAGTCGTCGCGCAAACAGCTTTGCTGCAAGCTGCCCCGTCAACAGGGAACCTTTCGACGCCCGCCTACCGCGATTCCCTCTGGCGCCCGGACCGCAACAGTCAGTTACCACGGCTCTGTTCCAGCCGGAGCTTACCACCCGGCTATGGCAGAGCCCCCTCGGGCCCGGACCGCAACGCCTGTCTACCCCGGTTCCCGTCAGGCCTGCTGAAGGTCCAGCGTGCCGGTGGCGTCGCTGTACTTGGAATCCAGGTAGCCATCCATGGGAATCTGGGACAACTCCATGATCGTCAACAGCAGGTTGGAGAACGGTCGCCCGTTGAAACGGATATGGCTTCCGCCCTTGAGCCGCCCGCCGGCGCCGCCGGCCACCAGTACCGGAATATCGTTGTGCAAGTGCAGGTTCCCGTCGCCCAGGCTGCTGCCGAAGAGGATGACCGAGTTATCCAGCAGCGTTCCGTCTCCATCGGGAGTGGAACGCAGTTTACCCAGATAGTGAGCGACCATCTCAGACTGGAAGGAATCGACCTTCGCCACCGCTTCCACGGTTTCCGGGATATTCTTATGATGGGAAAGCGGGTGGTGACCGTCACCGACGCCGATCTCGCGGAAGGTGCGGTCGGTCTGCTCGCGTCCCATCATGAACGTGACGACCCGGGTCATGTCGGTCTGCAAGGCCAATACCTGCAAGTCGAACATCAGTTTGCAGTGCCCGGAGAATGTATTCGGGATACCCGCCGGACGCGCCATGCTGAGCGTGCCCACTGCATCCCCGTCCGCCGCTTCGGTCTGCTTCTCCGCCACCTGAATGCGGCGCTCCACATCACGGATGGCTTCCAGATACTCATTCAGTTTCAGCCGGTCCGAAGCGCTCACGTCGCCCATCATGCGGGCCACGCCCTCGCTGACCGAATCCAGGATGCTGCGCTCCTGCTTCACCCGCCGCAGTCTTTCCGCCGGATTCGCCGAGTCGTTATCGCCGAACATCCGCTCGAAGACATTGCGGGGGTTGTACTCCATCGGCAGAGGCGACGTGGGCCCGCGCCAGGAGATCGAGTTCATGTAATAGGCGCCGTAGCTGCCGTCGGAGATGGCCAGTTCGGGAACGTCCAGCCCGAGTTCCAGCGACGCCAGCTGTGTCTGCTTGCCCAGCTCGCGTGCTGCCACCTGATCCATCGACAGGCCCAGCTCCCCGCCAGGTTTCGGATGAATGCCGGTCAGGAAGGCGGCGGCCGGCCGCGCATGGACCCCGCCCGGTTCATTGCCCACGGCATCGGCAGCTTTGATGTTCAGGCCGCTGACGACGGTGAAGTTGTCGCGGAAGGAGGCCAAGGGCTGGAGCGTGCGCGTCAGCTCGTAATCGCTGCCCACCGTCGTCGGAATCCAGTATTTCGGTATTCTCCCGTTCGGGACAAAGACCGTGGAAATCCGGAACGGCGGCTTGCCGGCGGTATCCAGCGGGCCGGCGAAGGCCGGCGCCATGCCGTCGAGCAGCGGCAGGGCCAGGCCCGCCCCCACTCCCTTCAGAAATGTACGGCGGGGTATTGCTTTCTTGAATATCATCATGGTAGTTCTCTGAGCCTCCTCATTTGAAAGGGAACACTGTTCACAATTCCGGTAATGATCGACGACCAGCGATAATCATTCGCACTCGACTCCCGGAGGATCCTGCGGATCGCCGGGTAATCGTTGTAATCCAGGCCACGGCCCAGCGCAAAGGTCAGCAGCTTTTCCGTGGCGGTATTCAAAAACAGTTCGGGACGGCTCAGCAGCACCTGGCGGAACTCCACCGGCCCGGAGATCGCGGTTCCATCCGGGAGAATCCCGCTCGGGTCGATCGGCACACTCTCGTCTCCAAAGACGCTGTGCGTGCGCGACTTGCCGATCCCGTCAAAAACTTCCAGCGCAAATCCAATCGGGTCCATGAGTTTATGGCACCCGATACAGGATGGTTTGGTCCGGTGCGCTTCCATCTGTTGCCGCAGCGTCATCGCCCGTCCACCCTGATCTTGCGCTTCGAGCGACGGCACATCGGGCGGCGGCGGTGGCGGCGGCGTGCCCAGCAGGTTTTCCAGCACCCACTTGCCGCGCAGCACGGGCGAGGTCCGGTTCACCCGCGACGTTACGGTCAGGATGCTGCCCTGCCCCAGCAGGCCCTTACGGGCTTCGTCGATTACCGGCACGCGGCGGAAGTTGCTGCCATAGACGTCCGGTATCCCGTAATGTCGGGCCAGCCGTTCGTTTACGAAGGTGAAGTCGGCCCGCAAAAGATCCATCAGGCTCCGGTCATCCCGCAGAATGCTGGAGAACAACATCTTGGTCTCGGTCAGGAATGCCTGCCGCAGGTTTTCGTCGAAATCCGGGTAGACGTCCAGGTCCGGAGTAATCAGCTCCATCTGGCGCAGGCTCAGCCACTGCGCGGCGAAATTTTCCACCAGAGCCTCGGAACGCGGATCGCCCATCATTCGCTCGACCTGCTGCTGCATCACGGCCCGGTCCCGCAGTCTCCCCTGCTCGGCCAGATCCAGCAACTCGTCATCCGGAAGGCTGCTCCACAGGAAGAAGGAGAGCCGGGAGGCCAGATCCATATCACTCACCGGATGAACCGACCCGGGCTCGGCGCCCGCCGGGTCGCTCTCCAGCCGGAACAGGAACTCCGGACCGGCCAGAATCCTCTCCAGGCCCAGCCGCACGCCCGCTTCAAAGCCCTGGTCCTGGGCCCCTTGCTCGTACAGGCCCATCAATGCCTTTACATCGGCATCGGCCAGCGGCCTGCGGTAGGCGCGGCGCGCCAGTGCCGAAAGGATTTTCTCCGCGCAGGGTTTCTCGTCAGCGCTCGTAGCCGGCTGGCAGATGAAAATCCTGCCGCGGCTTAGCGTCTCGCCCGGCCCGCGCGGCTGAAAGGGACCGGTAATGGTTACCGTGTCGATCCAGGCGTTGCCGCCGCGGTACTGACCCTTGTCGCCGTAAAGAAGTGGCGGCATATAGAATCCTTCCGGCTTGGAGTTCGCCCCCAGGAAGGAGACGCCGACCAGCCGCGTCCCGGCTTCCGCCTGAAACCGCACTTCCATATCGTCGTCGGCGGAATATTCATAATCCACCTGTGCGGGATCACCGCGATAGTCCGGATCGTTTCTGGAAAAGATCGGGCCGGAGCGGCCGAGAAACTCTCCGCCGACCGTCAGCATGCCAACCCGCGCCGCATCCACGCGGAAGTCCAGTTTTTGCGGCTCGCGCAGCCCGCGGATGTATCCATCGTTATTTCTCTGGAGACGAATCTTGATGACGTATTCCCCGTCCAGCGGGAAGCGGTGCTCCACCGCCAGACCGCCCCGGGAACCGAACGGCAGCCGGTCGCTTGCGCGAATATCCTGATCCAGCAGCGGTTCCACCTTGTAGGTTTCCCCGGCAGGTTGCAATGTCGGATCGCCCGCCGCGATGCGGGTGATCTTTCTCGCGGCCAGCATATAGCGCTCCATCAGGAGCGGCGACACCGTCAGCACGTCCGCAATATTGTCAAAACCATGCTCCGCATTGTCGGCCGGAAGCAGCTTGGTTCCATTTATCTCTACAGCCAGAAGGTCCCGGATGGCGCCCGAATATTCCGCCCGGTTCAGCCGATGCACCAGCGCCCGGCCCGGGTTGGGACTGGCCTCCGCGGCCTGATCCAGACTTGTGCTCAGATAGGAGGCGAACTGGTCCAGAACTTCCTGGTCCGGACGAGGCGCGCCCGGAGGCGGCATCTGTCCTGCCCGCAACTTCCGGATCGCCTTTTCCCAGGTCTCGGCGTCCTGGTCAACGTTCTCCACGTTCGCTTGGTCCAGCAGCAGGTCAGCCGTGCGCAATCGCTCATTGTGACAAGTTACGCAATATCGGTTGAGCATCGTCCGCTGCGCGGATGCGGTACCCGGCGCGGGCGACTGCTGGCCGGCGGCGCTGGCAGTACTGTGCGCGACGGTTGTGACCGATGCGAGGATTAAGATACCGGTCAATCTCAACGATCGATTTGTCATCCGATTCAACATCGGCTACACCTCAAACCCCGTTCACCACGATGCAGCTTCCGGATCGGCTCCGGAATGCTTCGTAATCTCGCGGGATTATACCCGTCTTCTATTGTACCTGCCCAATATAGCCTCTTACAGTGCAATGTCAAGAAATAATTCCCGACTTACCAGCACCTCCCGGACACCTGCCGCCTGCTCCCCGGGACGCCGGTGCCCGGCATTCCGCCGTGATGATTCCCGTCTTTGGCAGGTATCGGAGGCAGGTTCGGAATCCTCGAAATTTTCAGGCTTTTCCGGCCAATGATCTCTGTTCCGTGCATCCCGGCCAGCCCCCTGAGGAATCCGTGAGGCATCCGTGCCGATTTTTCAGCAACGAGAGCCTGAAATGAATTCTTCGCTGGATTCGAAAAAATGGACAAATCCGAAAATTTGGAGCTCCGGACCGGCTGTCCACCTTAAGCATTCACCAGAGCCGGGATGCGGCCTGGAGCAAGCCGGCAATGCAGGGCCTGCCGCGGCCCGGTTTTCCAACCGGTGCACCTTGACATTATAAGGATAAAAAAGCTTGCTCCGGCCCCGGCGACGGCTTAGTATAGCGGTGGTGTTGTTTACAGTATAATAAGGCGACGGGAAGTATGGCAGGTACTGACGCCGGAGATCTGAGGCGATTTCCAATATCCACAGGCGATAAAGGTAAACAGGTGATGAGGGTAAACAGAAATACAGGCTGGACCCTTCTGCTGCTTTGGGGCGCAGGCGGCCTGATAACGGCAGCGCAGGCACAGTCGAACACTGAGCCGGTGCACGAGTATCGCGCGCTGGTCAACCGTTACTGCGCAACATGCCACAATGAACGGCTGCGCACGGCGGATCTGCTGCTGGATCAGGCGAACGTCGAGCAGGCCGGCGAAGATGCCGCGGTCTGGGAACGAGCGGTCCGGAAGCTGCGCGCGCGGCAGATGCCGCCATCGGGCGCGCCCCGTCCCGACCAGGAAACCCTGGATGGATTTATCACTTACCTGGAGACGGGCCTCGATCAGGCGGCGGCGGCGAACCCCAATCCCGGCCCCTCCGTCGCTCATCGCATCAACCGGGCCGAGTACACCAATGCCGTCAGAGACCTGCTCGGAGTGGAGGTCAACGGCAGCGAAATCCTGCCCGCGGACGATTCCGGACTGGGTTTCGACAACCTGGCCGAGTTGCTGACCGTATCCCCGTTGCTGATGGATCGCTACATGTCGGCGGCGGGAAGAATCAGCCAGATTGCGATCGGCGATACAAGCATTCCGCCCACCGCCGAGACCTACCGCGTATCGCGGTTCATGGTGCAGGACAGACGAACCAGCGAAGACCTTCCCTTCGGCACGCGCGGCGGACTGGCCGTGCGGCACCGCTTCCCGCTGGACGGCGAGTACACCATCGCAGTGCGGTTGCAAAGAACCGGAGACGGATACATTCGGGGAATGTCGGGCGAGGCGCAACAGATCGATGTCCTGATGGACGGGAAAAGAATGACGCGCTTTACCGCAGGCGGAATTCACAAAGGATCATCGGGCCCACTCTACCCGCGCAACGGAACTTATTATCGCGGGCATCCCGAGCAGATCGACTACGAGTTCAACGGAGACAACAATTTCAACTACCGCTTCAGCATCACGGCCGGCAGCCGGCTGCTGGGAGTCGCCTTCGCGGAACAGACGACGGAGCAGGAGGGAATTTACACCCCGCCGGTGATGTACGCAGACATCGAGGACTTCAAAGGCGGCAAGTCGGCGATCGAGAGCGTAACCATTACAGGTCCGTACGAACCCAGGGGACCGGGCGAAACGTTGAGCCGGGAAAAGATATTCGTCTGTTATCCGGCGTCGCAGCCGGGAGAAGCGCCCTGCGCGAAGCGGATTCTTTCCGACCTGGCGCGGCGCGCTTATCGCCGGCCTGTAACGGACGCGGATGTGGAGCCGCTGCTCCACCTTTATCAGAGCGGTTACGAACAGGGCGGATTTGAAAACGGTATCAGCACGGCGTTGCAAGGCGTGCTGGTCTCCTCCGGCTTCCTGTTCCGCATCGAGCGCGACCCGCAGGGAGCCGAGCCGGGCAGGGCATACCCGGTCAGCGATGTGGAGCTGGCCTCGCGGATATCCTTCTTCCTGTGGAGCAGCATCCCGGACGAGGAACTGCTTAGCCTGGCCAGCCAGGGCCGCTTGCGGGACCCAGCCATACTGGATGGACAGATCCGCAGAATGCTTGCCGACCCCCGGTCCCGAGGATTGGTCGACAACTTTGCGGGGCAGTGGCTGTACCTGCGCAATCTGGAGCAGGTCTCCCCGGACCCGCGCGTGTTCCCCGAGTTCGACGACAACCTGCGCGAGGGTTTCCGCACGGAGACCGAGTTGCTGTTTACCAGCATGCTGCGCGAGGATCGCGGCGTCCTGGAACTGCTGACCGCCGATTACACCTACGTGAATGAGCGGCTGGCGCGCCACTACGGCATACCGAATGTATACGGAGGTCATTTCCGCCGGGTCCGGGTGGAGGACGCCAACCGCAGAGGACTGTTAGGACAAGGGAGTATCCTGACCGTAACCTCCCGGGCGAATCGCACATCTCCGGTGGTCCGCGGCAAATGGTTCCTGGAGAATGTGCTGGGCACTCCGCCGCCTCCGCCGCCGGCCGATGTCCCTCCGCTGCAGGAAAAAGGTGGCGGGGTGGAAGCGCTGACGATGCGCGAGCGGATGGACCAGCACCGGGCCTCTCCAGCCTGTGCCTCCTGCCACAAGATCATGGACCCGATCGGATTTGCCATGGACAACTTCAATGCGATCGGACAGTGGAGAGAGCAGGACGCAGGCCAGCCGATCGACGCCTTGGGTATTCTTCCCGACGGAACCGAGTTCTACGGTCCGGAGGGATTCCGGGAGCTATTGCTGAGTAACCCGGAGCAGTTCATCCATACGGTAACGGAAAAACTCCTGACCTATGCGCTGGGACGGGAAACGGATTATTACGACGGTCCCGTCATTCGCCGGATTCAAAGAAACGCCGCACCCAGCGACTATCGCTGGTCATCCCTGATTACGGAAATCATAAAGAGCACGCCCTTTCAGATGAGGAGATCAGAACAACCATGATGATATTCAAAAAGGCCATTGCACGAAGATCTTTCCTGCGCGGCATCGGGGCGACGATCGCGCTGCCGTTGCTGGACTCCATGACGCCCGCGTTCGCGGCCAATCTGGACACCGGTAAGGAGCCGACCCGGCGCATGTCCTTTTTCTATGGACCGAACGGCAGGATCATGAAGTACTGGACGCCGAAAACGACGGGGACCGGATTCGAGATGAGCCGGTCGCTGGCGCCGCTGGAGCCGCTCCGCGATCAGGTGACCATTCTCAGCGGACTGAACATCAAGGCCGCCGACGCCATCGGGAATGAACCGGGCGGCGTGCATGCACGGCCGTGCGCGGCGTGGCTGACGGGCCTGCATCCGAAACCGGGCGGGGCCATGGGCGTCTCGGTGGATCAACATGCGGCGAAGGTCTTTTCGAAGAAAACGCAACTGGCGTCCCTCGAACTGGCGATGGATTCGGCCGACCAGCTTGGCGCCAATGATGGCGCCTACAGCGACGCCTACACCAAGACGATCTCCTGGCGCGGACCGACCTCCCCGCTGCCGATGGAGGACAATCCGCGGAAGGTCTTCGAGCGGCTGATCGGCGATAGCACCAGCACCGACCCGGCTGTACGCAAGCTCCAGATCCAGCGCAAGCAGAGCGTTCTGGATTTCGTGATGCAGGATACGAACCGGATGATGCGGGGCGTGGGCGAAAACGACAAGCGGAAGCTGGCCGAGTACCTGGATTCCCTGCGCGATATCGAGCGGCGCATTCAACTGGCCGAGGAACAGTCCTCGCGTGAGCTGCCGGAGATGGACCGGCCCGCCGGTGTTCCGGAGACCTACTCGGAGCACGCGAAGCTGATGATGGACCTGAAGGTTCTGGCCTTCCAGGGCGACCTGACCCGGGTAACCACGTTCATGTGGGGCCGGGAACAGGGCGACCGGGCCTATCGCGAGATCGGAGTGCGCGACGGGCACCATTCGCTGTCCCATCACGCGGGCTTCGATGAGGCCATCGAGTTGTGTTCCCAGATCGACCGGTTCCATTGCGAACTATTCGCCTACTTCCTGGATCGGATGCAGAAAACACAGGAGGGTGACGGAAATCTGCTGGAAAATTCGATCATCCTTCTCGGCAGCGGACTCGGAGACGGAAACGCTCACATGCACAACGATGTTCCAGCATTGGTGGCAGGCGGAGCAGGGGGCAAGCTGAAGGGCGGACGCCATATCAAGTACGAAGGTCTTCCGTTCGCAAATCTGCACCTGACGCTGCTGGATCTGGCCGGAGTGCCGACGGAGGGCTTCCTGGATCCGGAGTACAGCTTCTCCACGGGCAAGCTGGATTTTCTGTCGCTGTAACGACCGGCGCCGGCCGGCGCGCGAGCAGGTGAGATGCCTGCGGAGGAGTGAACGTCGATGAAAATCAAAGTCATGGGAACCGGGATGCTGGCGTTGCTGGTTTCGGCGGTCTGCGTTTGTGCCGCCACCGGCGATCTTTCGCTGGTGGATGCGGCGAAAAGCGGCGACCGCGATGCGGTCCGGGCAATACTGCGGGACGGCCAGCAAGTGGACGTAAACGAGGAGCAGCCCGATGGCGCGACTCCCCTGGCGTGGGCCGTGCACCGCAATGACCTGGAGATGGCGGACCTGCTGATCGCGGAAGGCGCCGACGTCAACGCGGCCAACGAATACGGCGTGACACCGCTCTCGCTTGCCTGCACGAACCGTCAGCCTGCGATGGTGCGGAAGCTGTTGCAGGCGCGAGCCAACCCGAACGCCGCCAAGTGGACCGGTGAAACGATTCTGATGACCTGCTCCCGGGCCGGGGATGTGCGGGCGGTCCAGGCATTGCTGGACGCCGGGGCGGATGTGAGTGCCAGGGAATCGCAGAAGGGTCAGACCGCGCTGATGTGGGCCGCGGCTCAGAAGCACGCGGATGTGGTCCGGGCACTGGCGGCTCAAGGAGCCGATGTCAACGCTCACTCGACACTGATCGAGATACCCGAACCCCTTCGCGCGAAAACCTACACCAAGGAAACTCATTTCCGCAAGACCCAGGGAGGGTTCACGGCACTGATGTTTGCCGCCCGCGTGGGAGCGCTGGATGCCGCAAAGGCGCTGGTGGAAGCCGGGGCGGATATCAATTACGCGAACGAAGAGGATGGATCGGCGTTGATCGTAGCCACCGCCAGCGGAAATGAAGAACTGGCGCTGTTTCTGGTGGATGCCGGCGCGGATCCGAAGGCCAGCGACGGTTACGGGATCACGGCTCTGCATTGGTCCATGTGGCAGGGGATCAAGAGGCTGGCGGGTGTGAACCGCTCGCCCACCGACAAGTTCTGGTACCGGGAAAACATGCCCCGTCTGGCCAGAGCATTGCTGAGCAAGGGAGCGGACGCGAACGCGCGGATCAAGAACGATTTCGCACCTTACGACAACTTCATTTTCGGGCACGCCCTGGGAAACAATCTTCCGCAGATTACACTGGTCGGCGCAACACCGTTCCTGCTCGCAGCCGCATCGGGGGATACCGGGACGATGAAGGTGCTGGTGGAGGGCCGGGCTGACCCGAAGCTGGTTACGGCCGAAAGCACGGACCCGTTGATGGTCGCCGCGGGCGTGGGCCGTGAAAAGGGAATGTACGCGGATGATCTGCTCCAGCGGCAACTGGAGGCCGCCAGGATGATCATTCAACTGGGTGGCGACGTGAACGCCGTGAATGTCGACGGGCGTACTGCGCTGCACGGCGCCGTCTATCTGGGCGACACGGACATGATTGGCTTCCTGGCCTCACAAGGCGCCAATATGGATGTGGAGGACAAGTACGGACAGACGCCGCTCAGTATCGCCCTGGGAGACCCGGAAGGCAAAATCTACCGGCAGCTGGAGGGCGATGCCTTCGACTATCGGTTCCGGCGGCTGGACCCCTCCAAGATGAATAAGGTGGCGGCGGATCTGCTGGTGGCACTGGGCGCAACACCGTTTACCGGAGAGTTTCGCGACCGGTCCGGCGAGTAGATCATTTGATCGATTCTGTTTATTGTTTCAGCTCCCGTCGAATTGGCCCATCGGCCCGACGGGAGCTTTTCATTGCCTGCCGGTGAGGGGTTCGGGGGAGCAGGTCCGGGGAACGCCCCTCGCTGTCGTAACGTGTCGTCACTGGCTCTCAATATCCAGTTCAGATCAAGCAAAAAATATCCCTTTTCCGGGAAATAAGTAATATAATTTGATGCCATTTGCAGAGTGTTCTGGAGAAACTCCGCAGAGTCTTGCTGGTCGGCACGGAAGTGAAAATAGCGGTTGAGAACGAACCAATTCCGATTGAAGGAGTGATAGGGATGAAACTGATAGGGTCATTCGTTATATGCCTTTTAGTATTGAGTGTAGGAGCATCCGCGCAGGACGCGGCCGAGTTTCAGAGCTGGATGTAAGGATGTCAGCGCGACGAACCGGAGCCTGCGCAGCAACCTGGAGTCGAAAGTCGGCGACGCTGCAGCCGCCGATGCAAAGAAGCTTGCAGATATTTTCGGGAAGGTAAACATGTTTTTCGAAGGCAAGAGCGCGGACGCGGCGAAGATCGCCATGGACGCCCAGAATGGATATCAGCAGGTTGCCACGCATGCGGCCGCCGGAAATATGGACGAGGCCACAGCGGCCTCCGATGCCGCGCGGGCCAATTGCGGGTCCTGCCACGGCTCGTACCGGGAGAAAGTCGACGACGATTCCTGGGTCATCAAGTATTAACAGGCAGGAAGACCGAACAGGGTTTCCTTCTCCGATGGGCAGGAAACCCTGTAGCCCTGCCGCAAAACGAGAGCCTGCACGCGTGGTTTGCCGCGGGAAGTGCGGCGTGGTTGTCCCGGCAGGCGTCTTCGTTCTTCCCCCGCCGGAATTTCCCTTACCCGATTTTGCCCTCACTCCTGTTCGTCGATCTCATCGTACAAACTGTAGAGGAACTCGGTTTCAAAGTCCGAGGTGTAGTTTTCCAATCCGTCCGGATCGATGAAGGGATTCATGTCCGGGGATTCCTCCCGCATCGCAAGCTTTTCATGCATGTTGAACATGAAGGCGTGCGAGGCGAGAAAGACGTCGCTGGAAAGTGATTTCAGCGTTTCGAATCCCGCGATGTAATCCTCCACCAAGGTCGGGTACTTCGGATTATCGATCATGGGAATCCCGCCATTGACCCGGTTGCTGCAGACGAACACGACATCGTAGCTTTCACCATCCTCCTCCGCGACCGTGGACCATGTGGTGCAGCCTTTGGAATGTCCGGCCGTCTTGTGGGCCACCATGGTTACGCCACCCAGCGTTACTTCCTCGCCATCGGACAGCAATTGGTCGGCCTCGACGCCGGTCCAGAGCTGTGTGCCGTCCCCGCGGAAATCGCTCACTCCTCCGTCGGCAAGACCCTGGGCGTCCTCGGCCATGACCAGCACCCTGGCGCCGGTCAGCTTTTTCATGCCGTCCATCCCGCCGACATGGTCGATGTGGGCGTGTGCCTGAAGGATGATCTTGATGTCCTCGACCTTAAATCCAAGCGTCTCGATGTTTTTCTGCAGAGTGGGAATGGTGTCTTCGACCATCGTATCCAGCAGGATGAGACCTTCCGGCGTCGTGATCAGGAAGGAGGTGTAGTTGCCCATCCCCACGTAGTAGACATTCCCGATGATCTGATATGGATCGACCGGATCGTTCGAGTAGGGTGGGTTGTAGATCTTCTTTCTCGGCGCCGTGGGCCGGGGCGGATAGATCGATTGCGCTGCCTCCTCCGGCTGCGGGCTGGAACAGGCGACAGTCATCAGGACAGCCGCAAGCAGAGCAGTCAGAAGCTTGAGTCCGGCCGGGCATCGGGTGTTTCGGGCTTTCTTGCTCTCAACGTTTTTCACTTTTACCTCCATGAATCTGGCACCTCCATCAATCTTTCATCTTCATCGATCCGGGCGTTTCCCAGAAGGTCTGCTCGAACTCCTAACGGGCCGCCATAGGATAAAGAAAATACGCCGGAATGAATCAGGCGGTCAAGATAAATCCTCCATCCGGCCCTGGGGTCAACGGCATTTTCCAGACGGGCTGGCCCGTTTTCCGAAGCCGGCCCGAATCAAAAACAATGAAGAATTCCTGGAACCATGAGAGGCACCTCTCCCCGGCAAAAGCCAGCCAGCTTTCCAGACCGCAATGCAGGAAACCACTATTTTTACTGGCGTTCCTCTCTTCTGGCTCATGGAGCACCGTGTTGTCTTACGACGAATCCGGGTCTGCACCTTCACCGTCCTGTTCGATTTACTGCCATCAGAGCTTGACTCTGATGCTGGATCGGGAACAATATCAGTTGCTGTCCCCCAGACAGCACGTGCCGGTTGTCGCTCGAACAAGTACGCGGCGATTTTCCAAAACCGCAAATTGAGTACAGTCACAGCAGAAGTCACAGTTGAAGTCACGGCAGAAATCACAGCCCGCGAAGTCCTGCGTTGCGATCGGTGTTCTCTGGTTCAATTCCGCACCAGTTCGAACAATTGCCGTCGCTGCGTACATCCCTTGCCCACACCGGTCGTCTTTGAAGCGTCCTCTCAAGACGGATTCGATGCCAGCAGCGAAGGGGCCAACGCCAGCGGCTCGTTTTCCTCCGACAGAGGGGCGCAACGCAATAGCCTGCAACCTCGTGGAAAAACGGTTCGCGAACTGACCATCGGCCGGAAGCTTCGTGAACTGCGAGAGGAACGCAATCTGACGCAGCAGGAGATGGCCGACAAGGCCGGCGTGCCCCGCACGTATATCTCCCGCATCGAAAACGCCCGTCTGCTTCCCGGACCCGTCATGCTGTACCGCATTGCGGACGCGCTTTCGGTTGAGATTCTCGACCTGCTGCCTTCCGGCAACAACGGGGCCGGACAGGGCGAAATGGGAGATGAGCCTTTCTGGGCTCCGTTTGTCGGCTATTTCGCGCAGTTGAGGCCGGATGATATGGCTTATGTCCTGGCCCACGCGAAATCCCTTGCCGAAGGCTCTGAACACGAATCGGATGGCATCGCTTATCCCGGCTTCGTGCAGGCTGTGGCGGCAAGGTAGGCGGATCGCTCCGGTTTTGACTCGGCAGAGCGTTCACGAACGGGAAGCGGAATTCCCGGCGAATGTCTCTCAAATTAATTTTCCTCTACCCGCTGCGCAGTGACGCGTACCAGATTCCCTGCCCGCGAACACCCGGCCCGCATCATCTCCTCCGATGCACAGGGTGTTCGCGGCTCCTTTCTCCCCCCCGAACTGTTCCATCCGATACCCGCCTACGAAGCATCAAGTCGCGCCGCTTCAACGCTTCAATTCTTTGAATCCCAGGGATTCCCTGAAATTCGCGGAGATTCCCTGGGATTCGCTGGTCATGGAGGGAACTTCCCCGCGCAGCGAGAGCAGTTCCCCTGACTTTGTGTCCTGATTGGGCTACAATGCGGAAAATAGAGAGAGAGGATTACCAAGTTGCGCTGTGTCCACATCAACCGGGTCGGGGATCAATGCCGGGACCAGACACTGCATGGCAAACAGCTATGCGCCTATCACAGCGACGTGCTGGAGGATTTTACCCCCCGGCCAAAAGCTCGATTCCCTCTGGTCTACCGGCTGGCGGCGGGTGCGCTGCTCCTGCTGATTCTCGTCAATCTGGCTCAAAGACTTCGCTACTGGCTGAATTTCTAGGGTCCCGGCCAGCATCCTTTATCCTCAGATCCTTTTATCCCCAGTTCATCTAACCCCAGATCGTCTATCCAACGATATCCTCGCCGCCGTCCACGCCGATCGTATTCCCCGTCATCCAATGCGTATTCGGTCCTGCAAGCACGCCGATGGCGGCAGCCACATCTTCCGCCGTCGTCAACCGTCCAGCCGGGTTGCGCTCGATGGCATGAGCGATCAGCAGGTCGCTGCCGGGAATCTTGCGCAAAGCGGGCGTGTCGGTAACTCCGGCGCGGATGGCATTGGCGGTGATCTTGCGGGGCGCCAATTCCATGGCGAGCTGCCGGACGTGCGACTCCAGAATGGCTTTGGCGGCCGAGACCGCTCCATAGGAGGGCATCACGCGGGTTCCACCGGAGCTGGTCATGGCGTAAATGCGCCCGCCCTCCTCCATCAGTCCCGCCGTCACCAGATCGCGCGACCAGTAGACCAGGCTGTGTCCCATGACGTCCGCCGTCATATCCATCTGCGCCCTGGTGATCACCTTCTCGCCCGCCACCAGCGGATGCAGGGCCCCGAAAGCAAGCGAATGCAGCAGCACCCGCACCGTTCCCGGTGTTTCCGCGAACTCCTCCTGAATTTTCCGGACCACCTCGGCGCGTTTCTCCGGGTCCGCGGCATTCGCGTTGAAGAAACGGGCTTCGCGTCCCTCGGATCGAATCTTTCCGATGACCTGCTCGACATGCGGCATGGTGCCGCGCCGGTCCAGATGAAGCCCGAAAATGTTATATCCCAGCCGGGCCAGCTCCAGAGCCGTCGCCTCGCCAAACCCGCTGGAGCTGCCCAGTATCAGTGCCCATAAAGATTTATCCATCGTCCGCCATATTCTCCTGTTCCAATGATCTGCCTTGCCGATTCAACTGCGTGTCTTCTCTCTCTCCTACGCCCCCGCCCCCGCCTGCTCCCTCTCCTCCGGTCCATTCCCGGACCTCGATCCTTCTTTCTGAATCACCGGTGGCGCGAATCCGAATTTCCACGACACGCCCGCCGGAATGAGCATGTCGCAGCGCGGGACCCAGCTTCTCACCCCATTCGACGATCACGACATTGTTGCCTGCCAGCAGATCCTCGAGGCCAATCGTTCCCAGATCCCGGGCATCCTCGATGCGGTACAAGTCGACATGATATACACAGGCGCCACCGTCTCCGGCCCCGCCATATTCATGAATCAGCGTGAAGGTCGGGCTGGTTACCTCCTGCTCACTGGCGGCACCGAGCCCTTCGGCCAGACCTTTCGTCAGCGTGGTCTTCCCCGCTCCCAGATCTCCGAGCAGCAGGACCAGCACGGGCGGCCTGAGCTGATTCGCCAGACTGCGTCCCAGCTCTATGGTCTCATCCGGGCCGTGGGTCAGGTAACTCTGGATAGCGTTCTCAGTCAATGGCCAGCGACTCCCTGGCGCTGCCAGCCCTACGAACCGCTTCCGGAAGAGCCTGAATCAGATCCGTCGCCGTCAGCGATAGTTCGCCTTTCCGGGCCGCCGCCACGTCTCCGGCCAGTCCGTGCCAGTAGACCGCCGACGCTACAACGCGCTTCACCTCCCCGTCCGGATACTGGACCGGCCCGTCCGGGTGCTGGGCCAGCCCATCCGGGTGCTGGGCCAGCAAACCGGCGATCATCCCGGTCAAAACGTCTCCGCTGCCCGCCGTGGACATGCCGGCATTCCCGGTCGGATTTACGTAGACCTGCCCCCCTGGCCCGGCAATCAGCGACCGGAAGCCTTTTAGCACAACGCAGACCTTGTGTTTTACGGCGAACTCACGAGCCGCCTCCACACGGTTGCTCTGAATATCCTGCACGCTCTTTCCACTCAACCGGGCCATCTCGCCCGGATGTGGCGTCAGGATCAGCTTCCTCTCGCTTCCATCCAACAAATCCGTGTGCCCTTCGAACGCGTTGAGCCCGTCGGCATCAATGACGATCGGCACGTCCAGTTTTTCCCCGAGCAAACCCCTCACGAAACTCGCTGTTTCCCGGTGATTCGAAATGCCCGGTCCTACGGCGATCACCGACTTGTTCTTCAAGGATTCGGAAAATTGCGGGGCATCTAATACGTGATGGGAGATGCTTCCCGACGGGGTCTCCGCCAGCGGAACCGTCATCAATTCCGGTGCGGCGGCGGCAACCACGGGCTGGGCACTGGCGGAGGTGGCCACGGTAACCAGACCCGCTCCGGCGCCCAGCGCCGCCATGCCGGCAAGCGCGGCGGCGCCACTCATCCCCCGGGCGCCTCCCATCAGGAGTGCATGGCCGTAGTTTCCCTTGTGGGAGTCCGGCAACCGGGCCGCCGTAAATGGCCTCAGATCCTCGGCTCCCAGCAGATTCAATTGGATGGATGAGTCCTGTTCAAAGACAGAGTCGGGAGTGCCGATGGGGCACAACACCAACTCGCCCACCCGGGTGCAGTTCGGAGAAAGAACATGACTCCATTTCGGCGCCGTGAAGGAGACCGTTAGCTGGGGAATCAGCGTCTCGTTCAGCGGCTCCCCGGTATCGGACCCCATGCCGGAGGGGAGATCGACGGCCACCACCGGAGCGTGGGAAAAACTGCTCCTCAGGTCCTGGATTACATCTCCCACGAATCCCCGAAGGGGTCCGTCCATCCCCGTCCCGAAGATCGCATCGATCAGCAGCGTCGCGCTCATCAGATCCGCGCGCAGCAGGTTCCACTCATCGAGATCACGGGCAACGGCCGGTCGAAGCCCATGGCGGACGAGCAGGTCATAGTTCGTCCGGGCGTCGCCCTGAAGGGTGGACGGGGCCGCCAGGAGAACGACGCGCGGCTCGGGAAAATCCCGCATCAGAAGATGCCTGGCGATGACGAAACCATCTCCCCCGTTGTTCCCCTTGCCGCACAGAACCGCGATGCGCCGCTCGGCAAGGCCGGTGAACCGGGACTCCAGCACATCGACTACGGACCGGCCCGCGTTTTCCATCAATACCCTGCCCGGAACACCCAGTTCCTCGATGGTCATCCGGTCAACTTCACGCATCTGTTGCGCGGTCAATACTTTACGAGACATTTCCGGTTTCCATTTCGTTTCCGTCCTGACTTGTCTAAGCCTGCCCGGGTCCTCGCTCACAACACCGGGAACCGTTCACCGCCGAGAACTCATCCAATCAACAGGGGTTCATTCTATCGTACCGGTGAATGTCCCCAGAGGATTAGTATAGAATGAGGTGATGCCGGTTGGCGGGAGGATTTTCAATTATGATTTTTGATCCAATGTACTTCTTATTCATCGCACCCGGGTTTGCTCTCTCTCTTTGGGCCAGTTTCCGCGTGAAGCGCGCCTTCAAGAAGTATTCCGCCATTCGCTCCATGCGCGGATTGAGCGGAGCCGAAGCCGCAGCCGAATTGCTGCGGAACGCCGGCATCTCCGGTGTCCGCATCGTCCGGTCGCGCGGCATGCTGAGCGATCACTACAACCCGGTCAACAGGACGCTGGCGCTGTCAGAAAGCGTTTACGATTCCGACTCCATCGCGGCCATCGGCGTGGCCACCCATGAAGCGGGTCATGCCATTCAGCACGCGCGGAATTACGCGCCCCTGTGGATCCGCTCGACTCTCGTCCCCACGGCGAAAATCGGCTCCGGCCTCGGCTACTTTGTGATGCTGATCGGCTTGTTCCTCTCTTCCACGAATATGGTTCTGGTGGGAGCGGTCCTGTTCTCCGCCGTTCTGCTCTTTCAGATCGTTACCCTGCCGGTGGAGTTCAACGCCTCGAACCGGGCCAAGGCACTGGTTCTCGAATATGGAATCGTTACGGAGGAAGAACGCCGGGGCGTGGACAGGGTTCTCAATGCCGCGGCCCTGACCTACGTGGCAGCCGCCATCAGCACATTGATGACCCTGCTCTATTTCCTGCTGCGCTCCGGACTGCTCGGTGGCCGAGGCAGATAGTTCCACTGTTTTTTTTGCATCAAGTTCACGAAGATTCCACCGCACCGGACCTCAGCGGACTGGCCATCTTTCCAGATGCCACCGGCGCCATCGCTTCACGCATTCTTGAGAATGCTCAGCAGTTCTCGTGCTCTTGCCTCCGGTTCGGCCGGGTGCACCAGATCACCGATGACCGCCACCGCGTCGGCTCCAGCCCGTCGGACCGCCGCGGCATTCTCCCGCGTGATCCCACCGATCGCCACGAGAGGAAGAGCCGTCAGACTACGAACCTGCCGGACCAGGCCCAGTCCGGTAACGGGGTCCGGATTCTGCTTGGTGGATGTGGGATACACCGGCCCGATGGCAAGGTAATCGACGGGCATCCTCACGGCAGCCTCAGCCTGCGCCAAATTGTGGGTAGAATAGCCGGTCATCCAGTCCTGGGGGCAGTCCCGGCCGGCAACTTGCCGCGCCTGCGCGGGCAACAGATCCTCTTGTCCCAGGTGCACTCCGTCGGCTCCGGAGATCATCGCCACATCGCTCCGGTCATTCACAAAGAACAGTCCGCCCGCGGCCCGGACCCTTCCTGCAAGCCGCTGGCACTCAGCCATGTGCGCTCGATCAAAATCATTCTTATGGCGGTACTGAATCACCCGTATCCCGGCCCCCAGCCACGCGTCGATCCATTGATCGGCAACGAGGTCCGCCTGGCGCGCGGTATCCAGAATCGCGTACAGCGGGGCCTGCCGAAAAAGGCCTGCGATGCGCCTGCCTGATTCCGTTGTTCCACGGGTTGTGTCGTTGGGTTCCGGCACCTTCGTAGTCCGGGCGGCTCCGATGGGGGTTAGCTTTGAACCAGCTGCGGTTGCCGGTGGTACCGCTCCAAAATAGTGGAGTCGTAGTTTCCGGACTGGAAATCCGGATCAGCAATGATTTTCTGCAGCAATGGAATGGAAGTTTCCACTCCTTCCATGACGAACATATCTAGTGCCCGGCTCATCCGGTGCACCGCATCCGTGCGATCCTGGCCATGCACCATGAGCTTCGCCAGCATGGTATCGTATTGTGGCTGAATCCTGCATTCGGCATAACAGGCTGAATCCACCCGGACACCAAATCCTCCGGGCACGTTCCAGGCCTTGATCTCGCCCGAAGAAGGAGCAAAAGTTCTGGGGCTTTCCGCGTGAATGGAGCAGCCGATACTGTGGCCCCGCAGCTCCAGCGGCCTGCTCACGATCTCCTGCAACGGCATCCCGGAGGCCAGCAGAATCTGGCTCTTCACCAGATTGATTCCAGTAACCAGTTCCGTTACCGGATGTTCCCGCTGAATCCGGGCGGTCATTTCAATAAAGTACAACTGCCCCGCCTCATCCATCAGGAACTCCATGGACCCGGCGTTCGTGTATCCGATTTCACTGAAAATCTTCTCGACGAGCTGCCCCATCTCGTTCCGTTTTTCGCTGTCCAGTGCGACGGAAGGCGACTCCTCCATGACTTTCTGGAATCGCCGCTGAACGCTGCACTCTCTTTCCCCCAGATGGACGGCGTTGCCCGCCTCGTCCACTAGTACCTGGAATTCGATATGGCGGGCTGCGGGCATCCATTTTTCCAGGTACATCTGATCGCTTCCCATCACCGCCGCGGCTTCCCGCTGCGCCGAGGCAAAGGTCGGCGCAAGATCCTTGGGATCCTTCACGCAACGGATACCGAAACCGCTCTCTCCCGCCACAGCCTTGATCAGAACGGGATACCCGATCTTGCGGGCCCACTCTCCGGCTTCCTCGACCGTGCCCACCGCCGTATCGGAACCGGGCAAAACCGGCAGCCCCGCTGCTTCCATTTTCCGGCGGGCGCCGCATTTGTCCGCCTGCAGGCGGATCATCTCCGGGCTTGGCCCGATAAACTTGATTCCGCAGGTGTCGCACACTTCGGCGAAGACAGGGTCCTCGGACAGAAATCCATAACCGGGATGAACCGCGTCAGCACCGGTGATCTCCGCAACGCTCAGTATGGCGGGAATATTCAGATAACTGGCTTGCGGCCGCGCCGGGCCGATGCAGACCGCCTCGTCGGCGAACCGCACGTGCAGCGACTGGGAATCGGCTTCCGAGTAGACCGCTACCGTGGGAATACCCAGTTCCTTGCAGGCGCAGATGATGCGAAGGGCGATTTCTCCGCGATTGGCCACCAGTAATTTCTTGAACATCGCTCGAACACCGCTTCCCATTGCCGGTCTTCCCCATGCCGGACCCGTCGCCCGGTCGCGGATACTGCTCCCCCATTCAGGAGGGGGCTCGTTGTCCTGTGGGGAATCTATTTTTTCGATCTTCCGGGCTTGATCTCGAACAGAGGCTGGCCGAACTCCACCGGCTGGCCGTTGTCCACCAGCCGGCTCAGCACTTCACCTTCCACCTCTGATTCAATCTCGTTCATCAGCTTCATCGCTTCAATGATGCAAAGGACCTGGCCGACCCGTACGTGATCGCCCACCTCTACAAAGGAGGGCTCGCCTTCCGCCGGCGCGCCGTAGAAAGTACCCACCATGGGCGAGAGGACCCCCTGGATCTCCTCACTGGATTCGGACCGGGCGGACCCGCTTGCGGCGGGCATGGATGGCGGCACGGCCGGCAGAGTCGTCCGGGCGCCGCTGGCGGCGGGTGCTCCGGCCGGGGAGGCCACGGCGGGAGCCTGTGGTGAGGGGGTCATGATGACTTGCGGAGAGGAAGTTCGCCGGTTGATCTTGAGCCGGACACCGGCGCGTTCCAGTTCAAATTCCTGAATTCCCTTTTCGGTCAGCAGATCGATCAAATCCCGGATATCTTTTAGATTCATTAGCATATGGATGCAGCACCGGCACCCCCACTCGGGAGGTGCGCTAGAGCTCAATCAATTCCTTTGCTGTCGTTGTCAGGACTTCTCCGCTGGTCTTGCCAACTACAACCATGTCTTCAATCCGAACCCCTCCGTATCCCGGAAGGTAAACACCCGGCTCCACCGTGATGACTGCGCCTTCCTGCAAGGGGTCGCGGTTCTGACGATAGATGCCCGGCATTTCGTGAACTTCCCTGCCCACTCCATGTCCGGTACTGTGGGTAAAATAGCGCCCGAATCCGCTCTTGTCCAGAACCCTGCGGGCGGCACGGTCCACCTCACCGCAGGCTAGCCCGGCCCGGACAACGCTTTCAGCCTCAAGCTGCGCGTCCAGCACCGCCTGATAGATCCGTTTTGCCTTGAGCGGCGCCTTGCCCCAGTAGAGAGTGCGTGTCATGTCGCTGGCGTACCCGCTCAGTATAACACCCAGGTCCATGAGTACGAATTGTTTTGGCGTCAGCTTCCGCGTGCCCGGCCGGGCGTGAGGAAGCGCTGTTCTCGGTCCGAAGGCAACGATCGTTTCAAAGGACGGCCGCTCCCCGCCCAGCAGCCGCATCCGGTATTCTATCTCCGCCGCCACCTCGGTTTCACTGATGCCGGGCCGCAACAGAGGAACAGTTTCCTCGAAGGCACGGGAGCCCAGATGCACCGCATCCCGGATCAGCCGGAGCTCCCCCGGGTCCTTGACCATGCGAAGGGTCTCCACCAGCCCGCCCGTGGCGATCAGCTTGTTGCCACTCAGCGTCTCTTTCAGCTTTTTATGAACCGCCACCGGGGTGGTTGCGCTCTCGAAACCGATGCGTCCGCTCTTGCGGCCCGCCAGCCATCTGGCCGCGCCAAACAGCGCCGCGCCTTTCACGATCCTGACGCGAAAGGTTTTTACTTCCCTGTGAGACTGAATGTCGTAGCGGGAATCGGAAAAAAACTCCGCACGGTCTTCACCGATGACCAGAGCGCCCGCGCTGCCGGAAAATCCGCTGAGATAGTGAACATTCGGCAGCGAACTCACGATCAGCCAATCCAGATGGGATTCGGCCATCGCGGACCGCAGGCGTGCCAGCCGGTTGCGCTGGTACTGCCCGTTTCTCGTGATTGTTTTTGTTCTGGGTCCCATCACGCGATGTGGAAAAACAGGAAGGACTCCCATCTCCGGGAGTCCTTCATTGAAAAAAGTAACTGTCCCGCCGTTACGACTGAACGATCTTCGGGGTAATGAAGAAGAGAAGCTCGTTCGTCGTACTCTCCGAGGACCGCCGCTTAAACAGGTTGCCGATCAGCGGGATGCTGCCCAGCAGCGGAACCTGCTGTTCGGTCAGGTTGTTTTCCGTCTGTATGATTCCGCCGAAAAACACCGTCCCTCCATCGCTGACCAATACCTGCGTGGTGGCGGACTGGGTGTTGAGCGCCGGAATACCCAGGATACGCGGAATCCCCTGGTTGATCGTCGTATTTTCGATTTCCGCTTTCAGGAAGATCGTTCCTTCGGCTGTAATCTGCGGTGTAACCGTCAGCCGCAGGGTTACATCCACAAACTGCACCGCGATGGTGTTGTTCACGTTGGTCTGGATCGGAATCCGAACGCCTTGCTCCACATTGGCCTCGACGTTGTTCTGCGTAATAATCTTCGGGCGAGAGAGCAGCTTACCCAGCCCGCGCGACTCGGCTGCGGTAATGATGGAATCCAGGGCAAACCGGCCTCCACTCAGCAGGAATGTGAATCCGCTGGTTGGCGCCACGGCTCCCAGATTCACAGCCAATGGCTGGCTCACGTTTGCAAACGGTGTAGGATCATCCGGTCCCCCCGGCACCGGTGGCTCGCCAACGAACAAAGGAGGAACAGTTCCCCGGACAATCGGACTGACACCTACCTGCCCGGTGCCGCCCAGGATCACGTTCCCACTCAGGCCGGAGGCCGCTAACTGCGATCCGATATCTCGCGCAAACTGCCGGCTGGCAGCCACGATCCGGGCTTCGATCTCCACCTGGGCGGTCTTTCTGTCCAGGTCTTTTATCAGTTGGTCCACTTTTTGGATAGATGAATCAATATCCGTAAGGATGAGGGTGTTGGTCCGCGGGTCGGAGACGAGGTCGCCCCTTGGCGACAGGAACCGCTTCAACGGCGCGATCAGATCATTGGCTGTTGCGTAGCTGAGAGTTCGAGTTACCGTTTGGGTCGGTTCCACCTGTTCGCTGGCGAGTTCCAACTCCCGCTGATCATCTTTTTCTGCTTTGAGGGTTGACAGACGGGCCACCCGGACTACATTACCCAATACTTCCTTCCCCAACTGGTTGTTCCTCAGAACGATATCCATCGCCTGGTCCCATGGAACCTCCTCCAGCACGAGCGTTACCGTACCGGCCATGTCGGGGGCCAGCACGATATTCAATCCACTGACCTCATGCATCAGCCGGAAGAAATCCTGCAAATCGACATTTTTCAGATTCAATGAGATCCGTTCACCCGAATAGGCCGCCGGATTATCCAGAGGCATATTCGCCAGCGTCGTGGGCACGGCGCCGGACTGCTGTGCCATCAAAAAGGTACCAGAAGGCCTGGCAGCCGCCATGGGCGACTCCGTTGCCATCGGCGCACTCGGTTCCGCGACAACTGCCGCCTCCGTTGCTATCGGCACACTCGTTTCCGTGACAACCGCCACCTCCGTGGCCATCGGCGCACTCGGCTCCACTGCAACCGCCAGCGCTGGCGACTCGGAGTATTCCACAGTCTCCGGCTCCATCAACACCGGCAGGCCGATCTCAGCTGGCTCAGCCAGCCATGGCGTGGAATCTGCCGTGGGACCGGCGGCTGGAACGGAAGGTGTCCCCACGCCCACTCCACTGTTGGACGCCACCAGCAAGGGCTCTTCTTCTAGTTCTTCGGTCAGCTCTTCGACTTCCGGAGCAGGACTGAACTTCACTTCAACCGACTTGATCTTCCTGGCTGCGGGCTCCTCCGATTCGATGGATGCGGTCTGTTCCGATTCGATGGACGCGGGCTCCGCTGATTCGTTAGATGCCATGGAGTCCGCACTTGCCTGGAGCAACACAGTCAGACCGTTCGGCTGCCTGCGGATCTCGAACGGCACTCTCCCTTCCAGGTCCATGACCACTCGTGCCACGGCCGGCTTCCTCTTGAATTGTGCTATGCGCACGGTCTTGATGGGATGCGTATTGACTTCCAGCCGGGTCTGCCGGATCCGGTTGACCGTGTTTTCCAGATCCACTACCAGCCGTTCCGGATTCTTCAGTTGGAACACTTTGTATTTCAACTCTCCGTCGGCAAGAATCTCCACTTCCAGGCCCTGGTTTTCTTCCGGCTGCACCACGGAGACCTCACGCAGGGAGGTCTGCTTGATCGCGGCCGGCGCCGATGCGGGCTGAACTCGGATCAGTAGTCCTTCGGAGGTCTCGACGGGGAGAACCCTCGCCATTTCTTTCAGGGAAATCTCCATCCCGGTATGGGGCAGGTTGTCCGCTCCCTGGTAGGAGAACACCCGGTAGCTGTTTACCAGTGGTGACTTCACGGGCTGGGAGTCCGAAGTCATCTCAGAGGAAACGCCGACCAGGTCCACCACAAACAGATCGGGGCCAACCTGCGAGGGCGTATATTTCACCGGGGTCGGCACTCGCAGAGTGAACGTGGTGCCCTGTAGGTCCACCGCCGTTCTCAAACCCAGCAACTTCTCGGATGCCTCTGCAACCGGTCCGGTAGCCAGCAAGCTAATAAGTAACAGGAAAAACCCACCCTGGTATTTCATGAACTTTCCTCCCTCTAAACCTGACAATCCTTTGAATCTCATCGAGTCGCTCGCCTTTCGGGCTCTCGGGCCCACACCGGATGACTTAGCTCGCGCCCAGGCGCTTCACCACATCTCGTGTCCGCACCCTGCCGATCGAGTCGGTCGACCGTTCTTCGAGAGTAATACTATCGGCCGTGATCCGGGTCACGACTCCGTTATATAATTCGTCACCCTCATAGAGGAAATAGGCACGGTTGGTGTTGTTGTCCACCACGGCGATCCATACGCCTTCCAGTCCCCGGACGATGCCCTGCAACGTCAACTGCCCAATCACCAGCCCCGCCTTGCCGGGAGGCAGACGGGCCGGCAGGTCCTCCCCTTCGCGCTCAACGATCAGCGGACGGAACGGATCACGCCGCTGGGCTCGCGCGCCGGTGCCGGGGGTCTCCTGCGCGGGACTGTTGCCCGCCATCAGGCAGACGGCAAAAAATCCCAGCATCCCGAACTTCCACAATTTGTACGTCAAGGCATGCTCCATTTTATTAGGCTCCTGCGGCAGCCGTGCCAGCCGCGGCAGCTTCCTCGGCTTCCAGGTCGATTTCACGGCTGAAGAATGTCGATACCGTACAGATCGCCACCACGGTTTCATTCGGGCTGTAGTCGTACCTTCTCTGTCCGCCTCGAC
The DNA here is from genome assembly GCA_963662495.2 of Terriglobia bacterium. Classification (GTDB taxonomy): domain Bacteria; phylum Acidobacteriota; class Terriglobia; order 2-12-FULL-54-10; family 2-12-FULL-54-10; genus SHUM01. The sequence continues at coordinate 251,138 of CAXVYQ010000009.1, read as the reverse complement.
CGGACTGGATACCGCCCATCTGTAAGTCGGTTACATTCGTAATGCGCTCCACGAGTCCCAGCCGGTTGTAGAACTGCATCACATCGTAGAAGGATCCGTCCAACTCCAACTCGAACGGAATCTCGATATAGTACTGCTGTGTTACCGCCGGCTTGGCAGTGAATCTGCGGACCAGCACTCCGGCCGTTGCCGCCTCGGCTTGCAGGAGCCGGACAAAGTTATCCACTTCCTTCTCATTGGGCACGATTCGCTGCAGATTGGCCAGTTGGTTTTCCAACTGCTGGTTATCGACCTCCAGCGCCCGCAGCCGCTCGCGATAGGGTCGCAGGGGGGCGATTTCAGCCGTCAGAGTCTCCACCTGCGTCTGCTTCTCTACATTCGCCGCTTTCAGCGGCCGCAGATAGAGGTACCCGGTCCCGCCCCAGACAATGACTCCCACCACCAGTATCACCACTGCCTGGACGGCGGGGGACAGATCATTGAAGTTCGGTAATGCCATGTCTCCCCTTTCGCTACGCCGCGGTCTCTACCGCCGTCGCCTCGGCCTCGCTCGCGGTCGGCACAGGCTGCAATTCGACCACAAGGGTGAAACTGAAGCTTTCGTAATCGACCGTTGCATCCTGGACGGCTTCCTGCAAGGTCACGTCCGCGAACGTGTTGCTGGCGATCAGCCGCGTCATCAAATCGGCCACAGCCCGCACCGTCAGCGACGTTCCGGAGACGCTCACCGACTGCCCGGTCTTATTGAATTCGGTCAGCCACAAGGAATCGGTGTTCGATACCGCGCTCGCCAGCGTATCCAGCAATAGGACCGGACCGGACTGCTGGCTCTTGAGCTGCTCGATGATATTGATATGAGCCGTCAGTAACTCCTTGCGGCGGGAGAAGAGTTCATACTGTGCCTGGACCTGCGCCAATTCGGCTCTTTCCCGTTGCAGTTCCGTGATCTCCTGGTCCAGCCGCTCCCCATCATCCCGCAGGGAACCGTATCGCATGTATTGCGTTACAGCCACGACCAACAGGACTCCCACCAGCAAACCCATCATCATTCCGCTACCGGGCTCGATGACCGGAGCGCGGACACGTTTCCTTTTTGCTCTCGCTTCTCCCAGCAGGTTTACGCGAATCATAGCTCTTCGAAACTCCTTAGGGCCAGTCCGACGGCCACCGCAAGACGGGGCGCATTCGCGGATACGATCTCCCCGGCGGTCGCTTCGTCGTATCGGATTCGATGCAGCGGATTGAGCTGCTCCACCGGCAGTCCCAGTTCCTGCTCCAGCAAATCAGTCAATCCGTATGCCTTGGCCGAGCCTCCCGCCAGATAGATCTTGCGGATCTGCTCGCCCGAAGCCGTAGCACGGAAAAAATCAAAGGTTCGCTGGATCTCCAGTACGATGATTTCAGAGACCGATTTCATTACAGGCAATCGCGCCTCGTCGCTGATTCCAGGAAGCGTAACGCCCGTCTTTAGCGTTTCCGCCTCTTCAAATCCCAGATCCAGCTCTTTTTGCAGTGTGTCGGTATATTGATTGCCCCCCACGGATACGTCGCGGGTAAACAGGGGAGAGGAGCCTTTGACGATGTTGATGTTCATCACGCTGGCGCCCAGATTCAGCAGCGCCACGGTCAGGTCCGGAGACGGCTCATAGTTGTATTCATAGACGTTCTGCAGTGCAAAAGCGTCGATATCGACGATCGTCGGTGTCTTACCGGCCAGCGTTACAACGTTGGTATAGTTCAGGATCTTGTCCTTCTTGACCGCCACCAGCAGCACATCCATGGTCGGGCTGTCCAGGTCCGAATCCAGAACCTGATAGTCCAGGTTGACTTCCCCGATGTCGAACGGGATATGCTGCGCCGCCTCCATCTGGATCGTCCCTTCCAGTTCCTCGTCCGTCATCGGCTGCAAGGCAAGCTTTTTGACGATCACCGAGTGTCCGGATACGGAAGTGGCTACGTTCTTCGTTTTGATCTTGCGCTCGGAGAACAGACGCGAGATCGTGTTGGAAACCTGTCCGGTATCCACGATCGCGCCATCCACGACGATTTCCGGGGCCAGCGTTTCCAGTCCCATCCTGACCACTTCCAGGTCGTTGCCGGTTTGCTTCAGCTCCACCGCCTTGATGCAGCTCGAGCCAATATCCAGCCCCACCACCTGCTTTGACTTGCCTAATCCAAACATATGCTTCCTCCGGCCCTGACTATCGGGCTTGCGCCGCTCTGGTTTTCCTGGCGGAGGCGGTCTCCCTCGTCTGACTCTGCTGCTCCATCCATTGGTCCAAAGTGGATTTCTTCAACCGCCAGCGCTTTCCCAGCTTGAATGCCGGAATCTTCCCCTCGGACAGGTATTTGTACAACGTGTCCGGCGTTACTCCCAGATAGCGCGCAGCCTGCTACACGTTCATGACCTCGCGCCAGTCGCCCGCAGACCCGTCTCCCATGCCGATACCGGTTGTCTCCTGTTTCATGGCCTTCATCCCTATTTGGAAACGATCCTGCAATATCCGCGCCCGGTGTGATCCGGTTTATCGCGACTTTTCTTGGAAGGGTCCAGTTGTTTTCCCAGGCATCCTTCCCCAAGTATCGATCCTGTTCTCTCAACAGTCGATTCCACATTACCGCTCTGTGCCAGTCCATATCTTGCTTCGGTTCATACCGTGCTCGCAATACTTTTTCCCAAAAGTTGCCCCCCTGGTGTGCATCACAAGGTACCTCGCAGACTCCGCCCTGAAAGCTCTGCGGGCCTTCTCTGCAACGGTTTGACCGCACCATTCCCCCCGGAAAAAGCGCGTCATTGCCTGACCCGTCCAACTGCTTCTGCCTGGATAAAGAACTCACCATTCAGACAGTCGGACGCGCTCCTGCCTCCTTTGACCACATTCTGGCCACTGGCGAGCCGCGCACTGTCGATAGGGAACTTTACGAGACAGCATCCGTCTTTTCCGGTTAAACTTAGGGTTTGTACCCGTCCCATGCCGGCTCACTGTGAAGCAGGCCCGCGCCGTCGTTCGTGCGATTTTCAGCCCGTTGGCGTCCGCCGGTGCTGGCAACATCCCCTTCCGGGCACGTATAATCGTGACCTCGCACCCGGTCGCTTTCTTCTGCGGGACCGATAGTCGGCCGGCCCTTCGGGGCGAAACTGGATTCAACTTTCTTTATCGAGGCTCAGCCGTGGATCAACGGATGCTGTTTGTTTGCCAGAACGTGGACTGTCGCGTTCGCAAGGCCGACGAGGTCATGACCAAACTCCAGGAGGGACTGGAGGGGGATGACTCCATCGAAGTCCGTCCCTATATGTGTTTCGGCGCCTGCCACGAGGGGCCCAATGTCATCGCTTATCCCGACAAGGTCTGGTTCGCTCCGGTCAAGCCGGAAGACGTCCCCGATGTGATTGCTTACTTGAAAGGTGGCGCGGTTCCTCCCGATATGGACACCATCAACCCCAGCCTCAAGGAGATGATTTTCCAACTGCTGGACGCGGGACTTTACTGACTGCCACTCGTAATTCCGCCGTCTGCCGGCTCTCCCGACAACAGCTCGATTAGAGAAGGTACTCACCTATGGCCCAACCTCGCTCCATTCTTTTTCCTGGTGGCGGACCTCAGCTGAAGGAATCCCTGGCCGACTACACTCGGCGGGGAGGATATGAAGCCCTTCGCAAGGTCCTTGCCGGGGCGACGCCTGCTTCGGTAACCGAGCAGGTCGAGCAATCCCTGCTGCGCGGCCGCGGCGGGGCCGGCTTTCCCACCGCCAGGAAGCTCCAGTTCTGCGCCGGGGCCGAAGGAGATGAAAAGTACATCGTCGTCAACGGCGGCGAGGACGAACCCGGCTCTTTCAAGGATCGCATGCTGTTCGAGTACGCACCCCACGCCGTTTTGGAGGGCGCCATCCTGGCGGCCTACGCCGTCGGAGCCCGGAAGATCATCTTCTATATCAACGAAACCTACGCTGAATCTCATCGCCGCGTCTCCGCGGCCATGCAGGAGGCCGCTGCTGCCGGATGGCTCGGCGAAAACCTTCAGGGCACATCCTTCTCTATTCAGGCCGAGGGCCGCGAGGCGCCCCTGCCTTACGTCGCCGGCGAGGACACGGCGGTGCTGGAGTTTCTCGAAGGCCGCGAACCCAAGCCACGTGAAAAGCCGCCCTACCCGGTAACTGCCGGCCTTTACGGCAAGCCCACCGTGGTCTGCAACGTGGAGACCTTCGCCAACCTGCCTCCCATTCTTTTGCACGGCGCGGACTGGTTCCGCTCCATCGGGACAGCGGAAAGCACCGGCACGATGCTCTATTCGCTCAATGACGAGTGGAGAAATCCCGGTGTCTATGAACTTCCCTTTGGCGCAACGGAAGGCGAGTTGCTGCTGGAGCTTGCAGGCGGACTCAAGAACGGCAAGCCTCTGAAGGCCGTGCTGCCCGGCGGCCCCTCCAGCGCCTTCCTGCTCCCGGACCCGGCCCGCATCCTGAGTCCGGAAGCCCTGCGCGCGGCCGGCTCCAGCATCGGCGCGGGGGTCATGCAAGGCTATGGCGAAGGCGCCTGCATGGTGGAAGTCGCTCTGAAGATTGCGCAATTTTTCCAGAAGGAATGCTGCGGCCAGTGCCCCGCCTGCCAGATGGAGACCAATGTGCTTGCCACCACCCTGGACAAGCTCCATCAGGGCCAGATCCCCATGGCCGGGCTGGCCACGATTCCCAAACTTCTGGAATTCAACCGCGGCAAAGGCTTCTGCAACCTCATCAATATGCCCGGCCCGCCCATCACCAGCGCCATCGAACTGTTTTCAGCGGACTTCGAATCGCACGCAGCCACGGGAAAGTGTCCCGGCAAATCTCCCGTCAAATAGTGTAGAATCTCCCCATCTTTTTTGCTCAGGAGGCTACCCATGCAACGCCCCGATCCCTCTGCATCCACCGGTGTTTCCCGCCGCGAACTCTTGCAGGGCGCCACGGCCGGGCTCGCCATTGCCGCCACCGGAGCCGTTCTCACCGGCTGCTCCCCGGCAGGCCAGACGCCCGGCTCTGCATCGGGAGCCCCCGGCGCCATCTCACCCGAATCGCTCCCCACGCGCTTTTCCCAGGATGAGATGGACCGCCGCTTCGCCGCCGTACGCGCCGCCATGAACGAACAGGGCTTTGACGGCCTGCTGCTGTCGCACCGCCCGGACGGCAACGGCGACATCGGCTATCTCACCCACACGGGCGCTCTCTACGCCGTCTTCGGCATGGACGGCAACGCCATCGCCATCGGCGAGGGCAGCGAGGGCAACTTGCATGATGGCGTCGAAGCCGTCCCGGCCGGCGACGACCTCTACGCCAGCCACATCAATGACGCCATCGGTCGCCTCGGGCTCACCCGTGGCCGCATCGGCGTCGGCTATCTCTCCGGCATCGTCCGGCTGCCTGAGGGCGGCTTCAGCTACGCGACGCTCGACAAGGTCCGCCGCGCCAACCCCCAAGCCCGTTTCGAGCCCGCCTCGGATCTGCTGCTCATGGTCAAGCTGCCGCGCAGCCCGGAGGAAGTTGCGGTGCTGGAGCAGGCCCACACCATCAGCGAGATGGGCCTCCAGACCCTGATGGAGACGGCCCGGCCCGGCTCCTATCATCGCGACGCCTGGCTCGCCGTCTACAACACCATGGTCGGCACCTCGTCCGAGTCCCCCACCCGTCTCTCGCTGCGCTCCGGCGCCGAGGGCAACACCGGCGGCCATCCCATCTACGAGACCATGAACGCCGGCACCATCTGCAACCAGGAGATCTCCGCCTCCGTGCTCGGCTACGGCTCCCAGGTCAATCAGTCGTTTCTGATCGGCGGCCCCGCGCCCGAAGACTGGGAATCGGCCGGTCAGTACTGCATCAACCTGTTCCACAGGCTCGTCGATTACATCAAGCCCGGCAACAGCGTCATGGAAGCCGTCGATTACTATGTCGCGGAGGTGGAGAAACGCGGCGAGGGTTATTGGGGCGTGGTCTTTCATTCAGGCGGCAATAACGACGGGCCGCGCTGGGGACCGGGCCGCCCCGAAGCCACCGAGGCCGTCTTCCAGGAGGGCATGGTCTTCACCATCAAGCCCCGCATCCCCATCAAGGGACTGGAAGCGCCCACGGCGCAGTTCGGCGACGGCGTCGTCGTAACGGCGACCGGCGCGCGCCGCCTTGGCAAACGCCCCCTCGAACTCGTCACCATCACCTAACGGCCGTCTCTTCGCCGCAGGTAGGAATGCATGGTTCGGCTCGTCGGCAGGAAAATCGTGCGACGCGGTTGAAGGCCGCTCAGAAATCCGTTCCAGGTCAGACCAAGGGGTGTATTGTGGTTTTAGATAGAAAAACCTAAGGGCTGATTCCGGTTCCCTCACCCGGAAATCTCCGGCCCATCGGAGGCAAAACCATGAGCCAATTTCCACTCCGGCCCGTCTCTGCACTGGCTATGATTGCAGTCCTGCTCTGCTCTCAACGCGCCATCGCGCAGCAGTCCCCCTCTCCCAGGTGATCGAAATCACTTACGACAACATCGCGCAGACGCGAACGGGTATCTGGACCCTCAGTCCGTCGTGGTTTCAGGTTTACGGTCCCTGCTGTTGGGGTCTCGCCGGAGGTCCCGCTGGTGTAGTTATGATGCACGGTCTCTGGGGATTTGGAAAGATCTTCAAATCGAAGGACCATTTCATAAATGTGCTCTGGCGTGAGGAAGCTGGCGTCCATGAGATTGTGCTGGAGCTCGGCAAAGGCGATTACGAGGCCTTTCTGAATGAATTGTCGCTCGCCACGGACCTGCAGTGGAAGGACCCTCCCCGCCCAACGCGAGAAGATCTTCCAGGAACTGGAACTGCACGAAGATGAAAAGTTTCCGATTGAGCTGGACCGAAAGGTTTACCATGGCAGAGCCGTGCTGGACCCTGGACTCCATCAGCTGATCTATCTGGAGCGGGAGGAGAGCCGAGGAGAACTTTTCTTTTTCGAAGGCAAGAAGGTGGAACGGAAACGCCTGAAGCTGGCCGCCCCCGTTGAGGTGCGGGAACCTGCAGGTCAGCCTACTGCCACCGCCGTGAACTACAAGCAACTGGACCAGGTCGCCAGCGGCATCTCCGAGATTCAAACCCCGCAGAGAACTTTCGTCTTTTTTGATTCGGCTGGCGAAGAAGAAGCCATTAGTGATCCCTAAACCGTTTCCTTGCCAAAAGCCATCGAGGTAAAAGCGCGTGGTTCAGTCCGGCCTCCGGAATGCTTCCACTGCGAAGTGAATCGGCGGATTCAGTTTGCGAACCGGCGCACGCCGGCCCGGCAAACGCCCGCTGGAGCTCGTCACCATCACCTGACGCGCATCCAAGCTACCTGCCCTTGTCGGTATTTCCATCACCGGCGGGCAGGCCTTCAACAACTAGACCCGCACCGGTGTTCCCATTGCGTTGCCATCACCGCCAGGTGGCCCGCCAACAAACCCGCACGAGGAGACATGCCCCTCATCCTCCTAACCTCCTTGCCCTCCACACCCACCGCCTTTGTCTCACTGGGATGTATCAATGATTCCTTCCTCTCTGCCGAAGGTCCGAGCGCAGGCGCGTCGCGCCGCAACGACTCCCCCTCATGAAGGCACACCCTCTCCCATGCACCACGAGCCTACTAACAGGAGGCAATTTACTACTATACGAAGTGTCCGCCACGCAGCCCTTCAATTGCAATCTTTGTGATCTTTCGGTGATTGAATCCCGGCAAGAGTGATGACCCCTAAAATAGAACTCCCGTATTTCCACCTGTATGAGTTACAATTTGACTCGCCAACACTTGTTTGCGGAAGCACCAACACTAAGTTAGAATAGAGGGTAGCATGCCTGCAAGGAATTCTAAAAAAGAGATCGCTTTCTATTATCCCGGTCCAATGTGGTATGGGGAAGACTGGATCAAAACCATGATCCTATTCTTCGATGGCATCGGCATTCTATTGCCCAAATATTTGAAGGGTAAACCCGAGCACGAAGATCCCGCCATTGCCATACCACTACGAGAAAAGGGATTGTTGCATATACTTGAACCTGAAAAAATCGTGGATAAGAAGGCCACCCATAAGCTTTCAAAAACAATGGAGGAGATCATCAAATCGGGAGTGTTGGACAAACTTCCAAAGGACATCCAGTTTCATGAAATCTCCTATTCCCGGATGGGCGGTTACGGCGACGAAAAGATCGCGCAAGCACTATTCCGGGACCTGAAGGCAAAAGGTTTGGCGAAAGATTCGGAAGATGGCGTCTCGATCCCTATGCATCCAATGGTGCGTTGTCTCATTCTAGTTTTGCTCTCGCAAATCTTGCGACCTCATGGTGAAAATCTCGGAGCGGAGCTTTCACCAGCAACCGACCGACCTGATTTGGTGCGGGCACTCGAAGAACTTCTCTCATTACTAGATATGCCATCGGCACCGCACGTTGTGGCGCTGGATCTGGAGACCGTCTCGGTTGACCTGAGATTAGTTCCTATGGATGAAATCCTGAGTTTTCGCAAGGAGTATTTCAAGGAACATAGGACGTATATTCGTTCAATACGGAAATTGACGCGAGGTCTCGCGCGGATGGATCCCACGGAGCGCGAAGAAGAGTTGAATCAGCGACGCGAAGAGTTGCAGGAGATCGCTAACAATCTAAAAGCAGTCAGTCGAAAAGCGTGGAAACGGCCAGCATCGTTTGCTCTGGGCATGGCAGGCGCTTTCTGGAAGATTAAAGGCAATGATTACATGGGAGCATTGTTAACGGCTGCCGGTGTGTTCGTTGGTATGAAGTCGAAAGAGAAAGTAGAGGCCGGTGCATATTCTTATCTGTTCAGAGCCGGTTCTAGGTACGTTTAGTCGGCTGAAAACCTGTCGTTGGCAGCCATTCAACCGGTGCTTCCGCAAACTAGTGGTGTTCAGCCACTTCTGAAATCGCCGAGTCATTTGACCAGCTTCCAGCCATCGGGTTAGTACCGGCAATGATGGTTCCGGAAAACTGGCGCTGATCCCGACCCATCCACTACACCGCCTCCACCGCCTCCCACCAGGCAGTTACTCACTCATCTGCTCAAGCGGACAGGCGCGGACACTCTCCCCCCGCTCTCTCTCATCTCACACCCAATCACCAAAGGCATCCAACTCCCCAGCGCACTGTGCCCGCCGCATCAACGCGAGTCCGAACAACTGGCTGGACGCAGTCCCTGCCGAAGGCCATTGTGCAGCCAGAGGCGGAGCAATTCATGACAGTCCAGCCGCGCAGCGGTGCAGCTAGCGCCCTCACAGAACCAAAGTCCCTACCCATGCAGTGCGAGCCGCCCCAACGGGGCGATGCGAACTAATTGCCGGCACGCAGTGCCCCACCGGGAGTCCGAGCAATTACTCCGCGAAGCGGCCGAAACGATTCACTGGATCGTTTCGCGCAGTGCCCCACCGGGAGTCCGAACAGCTAGTCGCCCCGCAGGGGTCATCGACTGGACGAGGCGACCATCGGGAGTCCGAGTAACTAGTCGGCACGCAGTGCCCCACGAAGTAGCGGGTTAGTTGATGCCCATCAGTTCCACGTCGAAGATCAGAATCGCGTTCGCCGGGATCAGCCCGCCCCCGGCGCCGCGCTCGCCATAGCCAAGCTCCGGAGGGATGCGCAGTTGTCGTTTCTCGCCGATCTTCATCCCCTCGACACCTTCATCCCAGCCCTTGATCACCCGTCCCGCGCCCAGCGGAAAGACGAACGGCTTGCCGCGGTCCACCGAGCTGTCGAACTTCTTCCCGTCCGTCAGCCACCCGGTGTAATGCACCTGAACCTGCTTGCCCTTCTCCGCCGTCGCGCCATCGCCGGTCGTCAGCACCCAATACTTCAGCCCCGTCTCCGTCGTCGTTGGCTCGCCCTCCACCACTGTGGGAGTCGTGTTGTCGTCCTGCGCCTGCGCCGCCGTCATCGCGACCACCGCCACAAGCATAAGCAAACCCGCAAACCTCTTTGCATTCATAATCTCCTCGCCATTGTTTGAGTCAGCGGCACAGTTGCGTCCAGCCGCTCGCATCAGAATGCCACGTCTTATATTTCAGCGCCACCTCCCTCTGCGAAAATTAAACGCGTTTCTCTCCAACAAAAGTGCGCCGGCCCACCACGCCGCAGGAAGCGCCCTCGCAGAAGCAAAGTTCCTACCTATGCAGTGTGAGTCGCACGGAAACTTGTCCCCAATCCACATCAACGCGGTGAGGCGACCACCGGGAGTCCGAGCAATTACTCCGCGAGGCGGCCGAAACGATTCACTGGATCGTTTCGCGCAGTGCCCGAACTACTACTGCACGAAGTGCCCACGAAGTGGCATCAACTCGGTGAGGCGAGCATCGCGAGTCCGAACAACTACCCCACGAAGTGGCGAAGTGGCCAGGGAGGGAGTGGAACGCGATTGGAGCGATCAGGGATCAAGGCTATAATACGCAAGTAATTACAGGCCGCTGGTGCAAGCGCTTCACATGCTCACTCTCAGTGCGGACACCCACCGGGCACCGGGTGCTGCATGGAGCCGGACACTTTGAATCTGTTTTTTTACAACCTTCTCCTCTGGCTCGCCAGTCCACTGGTCGCCCTCTGGCTCAGCTACCGTGCCCTGGCCGGTCGCATGCCGGGCCTTCGCCAGCGTCTTGGCTTTCTCCCGGCGAATCTGGTTGCCGGCGATGACCCGGTCGCATGGCTCCATGCCGTCTCGCTCGGGGAAGTCAAGTCAGCCCACGCCCTCGCCGATGAACTCCGCTCCCGCGTTCCGGACCTGCGCATCGTTTTCACCGCCTCCACCCGCACCGGTTACGAAGAAGCCCGCCGCCGCACCACACCACGGGACATCGTTCTGTACCCGCCCATCGACTACCGCTGGATCTGCCGCCGTTTTCTGCGCGCCATCCGACCGCAGATGGTCGCGATCCTGGAAACCGAACTCTGGCCCAACCTGTTCCGTCAGACCCGCCGCTCCGGCACACTGCTCTATCTGGTCAGCGCGCGCATCTCTGACCGCTCCCTGCCCCGGTACCAGGCCACGCGCTTTTTCTGGAGATCCGTTCTGGCGCTTCCCACCAGCGTTTATGCACAGAGCACCCGGGACGCCGAACGCTTCCTCGAACTTGGCGCCCCGGCGGACCGCGTTCACACCGGCGGCAATCTCAAGTTCCGTATTAGCCCTCACGAATCTGCATTCTCTACCGAGCTTATTTCGAAAATCGATTCCTCCGGCGCCGGTCCCGTGATCGTTGCGGGAAGCACCATGCCAGGTGAGGAGAAACTGGTACTGGAAGCGTTTCAGACGCTGCTTACGAGAATTCCGAGGCTTTGGATGATTCTGGCCCCGCGGCATCCCGAACGCTTCGACGAGGTCGCTGAACTGATTCAATCCATGAGACTTAGAATGGAGAGGCGCTCCTCGTGGACAGACGCCTATCTCCCTGTGCCCGGCGGCGTCCTGCTGCTCGATTCCATCGGCGAGCTTGCATCCGTGTATCAGATTGCAAACATTGTGCTTATCGGTGGCACTCTGGTCCCCACCGGCGGGCACAACCTTATGGAAGCGGCGTTTTTTGGCAAGCCGATCATTATTGGCCCATCGATGGAAAACTTCCGGGAGATCTGCGATGAGTTCCTGCAAAACAATGAAAATAAATCATTTACAGAAGTTCCTGGAATGAAGCTGGGTGCTGTGTTGCAGATTCCCGGTCCGCAGTCTCTGGCCCCATCCATTGCGTTTCTGCTCAACAACCCTCAATTTTCCAATGAGTTAGGAGCCTCCGCCGCAGAGTTGCTCCGACGGAATCAGGCGGGCGTGGAGCCCATGATCGAGGAACTTTCCAGACAATTACTTAATAATCAATCACTTGCAAATGAATCCCCAACACCTGCCCGCAAGGCCACTGGTGAGGCCAGTGATTCGGCCAATGATACGGAAGAAGAGTGGCATCCTATCTCTAAATGATTGATAGACTTCCAGTTATGTTTTCTATCCGGATCGCGCTTCCGTTGTTTCATGCCGCCGGAAAGCTCCGCGCCCTGACCTACCGCGCAGGAGTTTTACCACGTAAACAATTGAAAGAAAAGGTAATCAGTATCGGAAATCTTGCCTTTGGCGGGACGGGCAAGACGCCCGTAACGGCGTGGCTGGCAGAAAAACTCGGAAAACTAGGAGTTAGCGGTTCTATCGTGACACGTGGATACGGCCGCCAATCGACTGAAAACATTAAGATCATCGACCCGGAAGACTCCCAGGATTCATCCGAAGCAGATGGAGACGAGGTTCGCATTTTTCGGCGGCATCTGAAAATTCCGATCGGCATCTCGGCGGACCGGTACGCGGCCGGTGCTGCACTAGAGTTGCAATATCCAGATTTCGTGTCGAAATACCCGGTGCAGGTCCACCTGCTCGATGACGGGTTCCAGCACTTGCAGCTTCACCGGGACCTGGACCTGCTGCTGATCGACGCGACGAATCCCTGGGGAGCGCGAAAAAATCTTCCCGCTCTGCTGCGCGAGAGCCCGATGGCGATGCGTCGGGCCGATGCCGTATTGTTCACCCGGTGCGATCTTGTAAAAACGGGCGGCGGGACCAGAACGCTCGACGAACTCGAAGAATACGTCCGCCGTCTGCATCCGAGGGCGCGGCAGTTCCGGGTAGAATTCCGGCTGAAGGATTTCGTGGAAGAGGCAACGAAACAGAGACTCTCCATCGATGAGATGCGTTCTCGCAAACCGCTAGCATTTTGCGGACTGGGAAATCCGGACGGGTTTTTCTCCACACTGAGGGGAGCGGGGGTCGAGCCGGCCGGATGCATTCGTTTTCCGGATCATCACCGCTACGATGAAGCCGGCCTGAGGAAGTTGAGCAAGCAAGTGGAAACACTCCAGGCGGATTGCCTGCTGACGACGGAAAAAGATCTGATGAACCTTCCCCCGCAGGCGGGCTTCCGGGTGCCTCACTATTGGGCGGAAATGGAGACGTGGGTGGACGGCGAACAGGATTTTCTCGACTGGATCATCGGCAAACTTGCATTAAAGATTCCCGCACGCGATCCCGCCACAACGGGGCGAAGTGAAAGCAGTGAAGCGCGGCAGGTGGGACGATGAAACGTCTGCGGCCAGAGCGGATCGATGGAAAGAAGGTCCTGGTTCGCGTGCCGAACTGGGTGGGTGATGCGGTGATGAGCCTGCCGGCTCTCCGGGCGCTGCGCGATGCGCTGCCCGATGCGGAGCTGACGTTGCTGGCCAGGCCCTGGGTGCGGGACGTCTATCCACTGAGCGAACTCGGGTGCGCTCTGATTGACTATGACACGCAGGGGGCCGAGCGCGGGATCGGCGGGAGACTGAGGATGGCCGCGCGTTTGCGCCGCGAGGAATTCGCCTCCGCGATTCTGTTCCAGAATGCGTTCGATGCCGCACTGATGAGCTTCCTGTCCCGGATCCCCGTTCGGGCGGGCTATAGCCGCGACGGGCGCGGATTCCTGCTGACGCACGCGGTGGAACCTCCGCGACAAAGCGCTGCGGCAATGCGGAGTGCTGCGTCAATACGGGCAGCTGCGGCAATGCGGAGTGATGTGGCAAGGCGGCCCGGTGCAGCAAGGCAGGGAGACACGCCCATACAGAGCGAGCTGCTGCGCCATGAAGCCCACTACTACCTGGAGATGCTGAAACGGCTCGGCCTGATTCGCGACTATCCGCAGGTGCAGCAGATACTGCTGCCGGGGGCCGGGGCTTCACAACCCGAGGCCACCGAGCAACTGCGGCGGCGCTTCGAGGACGAACAACCCGAAGACAGCCAAACTTCCGGCGGAGACTCGCCTCTGATCGCGATCAGTCCCGGCGCCAGCTTCGGGACGGCCAAGCGATGGCCGGTGGAACGGTTCGCCGCGCTGGCCCGCCAGCTCCGGGAACAGGCTGGAGCCACATGTGTCTTCTTCGGCTCGGCCCAGGAACGGTTCCTGGTGGAACGGGTGCGGGCAGAGGCCGGAGGCGGAGTATCGCTGGCGGGCAGGACCTCCCTGGCAGAGTTCATGGAGCTGATACGGGGATGCCGGCTTTTCATCACCAACGACACGGGAACGATGCACCTGGCCGCGGCGCTGGATGTGCCCACCCTGTCCATCTTTGGCCCGACGAATGAGATCGAGACCCGGCCGCTTTCGGCGCGCGCAGAACTGATTGTGGGAGAGGCGGAGTGCCGTCCCTGCAAGCTGCGCGACTGCCCCATCGATCATCGCTGCATGACGTCGGTGGCGGTCGAGACGGTTTTCAGCAAGGTGATGGAGATGCTAGAAGTCCAGCGCGAAGAGGATCAGGGAGTGTCTTAAATCTGTGTTGGTGGAATTATTGGGGCGGCCACTGGATGGAGCGGCAGAAATCGCAATGCGATAGAAGCTCCGGCGTTGATCAGCACCCCGGAAGCCCAATCAGCACAACCTGCATTCCAGAACGCCTTACATGCTTCATGGCAGGAATGCAATCTGTATCATTTGTTGCCAATACGATCCGATCTACCGATTTGTTCCCAGATATAATGGCCATATCAAGCCCGATTCGCATATCAACACCCTTTTGCTCGAATGAGGCCTTGAAATCAGCATCCGTCAGAGGGCCCGTTGGAGTATATGGAATCCTATGCAGAACAAATCCGCGAAATTTCAGGACACCACGCCGGACAGCAAAAAGGTTCTTGTGAGCGAGTTCGTGAAGTCAGGCATCACTTGCATAAAAAGTCTTATTCTGACCGGACACTGGCAAAACCGCCGATCCCTGGTATGGGGCGCAATCATAGTATAAGATGCGATATATCTCTTCATCTTCATCAACACATCCAAGGGCAATCTTTTCAATATAATCTGGCACAAAGTTTCGCCCTGCCTGATTTGCATAAGCTCTCAGGTGCCCACCGTCTAGCATTACAGCGATCTTCTTTGCCATATATATAAGGAAAGGCCCACGAGAAATTCTCGTGGGCCTTGGATAGTGCTCGCCTACGAGCGTAGCGGATAAACTACTGTGGCCTCATTTGCCACCTGTGAAAATTATATCACCATCAAGGAATTGTCAATACAATACTTGAGATTATTTTCTGTTTATTTTCAATTGTTTAGCAGATCGAACAGGTTCTATATGGGATTCTCCACACCAGTTTACATGGCTGGAATTATTCGGATGCTTCGGTGTTTCCGTCAAAAATCATGCCAAAGCGAAATAAAGTGCCAAGGGAACTTTCAGGTTGGCCCAGGCAATCGAAGAACACACCGTACGAAATTCCAGAAGAGTTTGAGATCCGAACAAAGCGGCTCTGGTACGATTAAGCATGTCCACCAACACCAATATAGGACATTGCCGAGGGCCGGGGGGGCACAAATTCCTCTCCGCGACTCTGCCGTCACCATAACCCGTGCAGAGACCATAGGAAGACCTGTAAACTAGCCATATGATTTCCCCTGCCGACCAGCCCGTTCGACGGGCCGTCTTTCTGGACCGCGACGGGACGCTGAACGAAGAAGTGGGATTCCTCACCGAGGTGGAACGGTTCCGGCTGTTCCCCTATACCGGAAGCGCCGTGCGGCGGATCAATCAAGCGGGATTTCTGGCCGTGGTGGTCACGAACCAGTCGGGGATCGCCCGCGGACTGCTGACTCCGAAGCTGGTGGAAGAGACGCACGAGCGGCTGACAACCGAGATTGCGGCCGCCGGAGGCCGGATCGACCGGATCTACTACTGCCCGCACCACCCGGAGGGGTCCGTTGTCCCCTACAACATACGCTGCGATTGCCGGAAACCGGCGCCCGGGTTGCTGACGCGGGCGGCGGCGGAGTTGGGGATCGAACTGGCCGGCTCCTTCGTGGTCGGCGACCGCTACGTGGATGTGGGAGCCGCGCATGAGGCCGGGGCTCGGAGCGTGCTGGTGAAGACGGGGTTCGGCAGGGGAGAGTGGATCACTTCCCAGCATCAGAAAAGGCCGCAGCCGCATCACATCGCCGACAATCTGGAGATGGCGGTGGAGTGGATATTGAATCAGGTCCAGGCGCAGACGGACTAAGACCGAGGGATTGAGCGGACCCGGATGAATGGCATTGTTGGACATGATGGCCGGATGGCTATCAATACCGGATGGCTATCGATAAATGACGAGCGCGGAAAACGAGAAACGACGTGTTCTGCTGGTGCGCTTCGGCTCGATGGGCGACATCATCCACTCGCTCCCGGTGGCGGCGGCACTGAAGGACACCTGCGAGAAGTGGCAGGTGGACTGGCTGGTGGAAGATCGGTGGCGGGAGGTGGTGGAAGCAAGTCCCAGCGTGGACAACGTGCTGGCGGCCAATACGTTCCGGTGGCGCCGACGGTGGAGCGATCTCGCGACATGGGACGCCATCGGGCGGCTGCGGCGGGAGATGACTGCCCGCCGGTATGATGTTGCCATCGACCTGCAGGGAGCGGTGAAGTCAGCCCTCGCATGCCGGCTCAGCGGTGCGCGGGAGATCATGGGACATGAGGACCCCTGGATTCGGGAGGCTGCGGCCGGAGTGCTCTATACGCGCCGGGTACGGAGTGGGGCGACGCACATTACGGATGCTCATCTGGAGCTGGCGCGGGCAATGGGCGCGGGGGAAAAGGGGGCGCGGTTCCCGATCCCCCCTGGAGATGACAGCAGAATTCCCGAGGAGCTGCGGGCGATGCTGCGCGAAGACCACTACGCGGTGCTGAACCCCGGCGCAGGATGGCATTCAAAACAATGGCCGGTGGAATCTTGCGCGGCAGTGGCGGACAGGCTCACGAGCAAGTATGGATTCCGGATCGTCCTGAACGCCGGGCCTGGAGAGACGACGCTGGCCGAATGGGTACAGGCAACCTGCAGCATTGCCAAGCCGGTGGTTTTCTCCGCTTCGGTAGCAGCGTTGATCGCGCTGTTGCGCCGAGCGGCACTGATGGTGGCGCCTGATACCGGACCGCTACACTTGGCGGCGGCGCTGGGCGTCCCGACGGTGGGACTGTTCGGCCCGACCGATCCGGCACGGAACGGACCCGTGGGCCCGCGGGTCTGGGTGATACGCGATCCGGAGGCCGCCACGTCGTACGATCACGGAGCAGCACCGGATGGGTCAATGGGCCGGATCGGGCCGGAGCCTATTCTGGCGGTGGTGGACGATCTGCTGACCGGATGAGGACGGATATTCCGGCTGATTGGAATGTTCCCCGGAAAGCTCCGGATAGAAAGACGAATGATGTCAGAGAGATACTCACAATGGGCTTCGCAGATTCGCGTTCCGGCGGGCTTCGCGGTTGTGGCCACCTTTCTGCTGTTCGCCCGGCCGACTCCGGAAAGCCTGCTGCGCGGGGCCGGCGTGGCCTTGCTGGGCATCGGACTGCGGGCGGCAAGCGCCGGGTGGATCGAGAAAAACCGCAGACTGGCGACCGGGGGGCCCTACGCCCACACGCGCAATCCACTCTATCTGGGCTCGGCGATCGCGGCGGCAGGGTTCTGCCTGGCTGCGCAAAACGGATGGCTATGGCTGGTGATCGGAGGGTTTTTCGCCGCCGTCTACTGGCCGGTGATCCGGGCGGAGGAAAATAAACTATACGGGCTGTTCCCGGACGATTACCCGGCCTATGCCAACGCGGTCCCGCTGCTGATCCCGCGGGTGCGGCCCTGGAAGGCGAAGGGCCAGTCCAAAGAGATGTTCAAGGAGATGTCCAGGGAGAAGGCCGATTCCGGCTTTGACTTCCAGCAATACTTGCGCAACCATGAGTTCAGGGCGCCTGGGCGCCTACGCGGCTGGTGCGTATTGCTGCCATGGCGCTTCGGGAAGATCATCTGGAACGGCTGAGGGACCAGACGGATGCCAGAGGAATGGATGCTATATGAATTCCAAATGATTGAAATAAATGTAGATATGGACCATTCATTGCCGCGCTTCGGCAGCGGATTTCGGCGGTGGCCCCTGCTTGTACCGGGCCTGCTGATGGCCTGCCTTCTCCTGATCCCGGAAGGTCTGCAGGCGCAGGAGCCGGGCACCGGGGTGCCATTCAGCCCCGGGGAAACGCTGAAATACTCGGTTCGATGGAGGCTCCTGCCCGCGGGCCACGCCGAACTGACGTTCAGCAAGGAAGACTCCGCCGCCGGGCTGTACAGGGTAACCGGCAAGGCCGCTTCCGTAGGCTACGTCTCCAACCTATACAAGGTGGACGATGTGTTCGAGTCCACTTTCAGAACCCCTACGTTCTGTTCCAGCAGCACCCACAAGACGATTCATGAGGCCGAGCGGCACCGGGATGTGCTGGTAGAGATGGATTCCGAGCGAGGGTTATCCCGGGTGGAAGTGAAGGACCTGAAGGACGGCACCCCGCTGCACAGCGGCGAGTATTCCATCCCCGGATATGTATACGATATCCTCTCGGCGCTCTATATGGCGCGGACGCGGGCGTTCGAGGTGGGCCAGTCATTCGAGTTTCCGCTCAATGACGGCGCGGAGACGATTCAGATCCGCGTGGAGGTGCAGGCCGCCGAACAGATCGAGACGGCGATCGGCTCCTTCCAGACGTTTCGGCTGGAACCGGACGTCTTCTCCGGCAACCTGTTCAAGGGAAAAGGCCGCATGTTCATCTGGATCGCCCAGGACGGCGCGCGCGTGCCCGTGCAAATGCGGGCGCAGATCAGCGCCGGGACGATTACGGCAACGTTGTCGGGGATCGAACGGGAAGAGCCGGTGCGCTAGGCCGGTTCCGCTTCTCAACTTTTCCAGAGTCCAATTGATCTTCACCGCAGGCCAATGCAGGGGGCAGGTTTGCACCATGAGCCGCCGCAGGCGTGGCGGATGGATCAGATCAAAGCCGCAGGCCGGCCGGGCCGTGGCGTGCGGGCCGTCTCTTCGGTCAGGTGGCAGGCGGCCAAGTGGGCGTCCGGCGACCCGGGTTCGGCGGCGAGGCGAAGCAGGGGCTTTTCCTCCCGGCAACGGTCGAATACATGGGGGCAGCGGGGCGCGAAGGGGCAGGAGGCCACGCGCTCGCCCTCTCGCGCACCACGGGTGGCGCCACGGGGAGCAAGAGGGCTTGGGACATCGCCAGTCAGCACAATGCGTTTGCGCGTGCGCTCCGTGGCCGGGTCCGGAACCGGGACGGCCGAGAGCAGCGCTTCCGTATAAGGGTGACGGGGCGTTGAAAAGACGGCGCGGGTGGGGCCAGTCTCCACGATCTCTCCCAGATACATCACGGCGACGCGGCGGCTGATCCCTGAGACAACCGAGAGGTCGTGCGAGATGAACAGGTAGCTGAGGCCAAAATGCGCCTGCAGGTCACGGAGCAGCACCAGAATCTGCGCCTGGATCGAGACGTCCAGAGCGGAGAGCGGCTCATCGGCTATCACCAGCGAGGGCCGCAACGCCAGCGCGCGCGCGATCCCGATCCGCTGCCGCTGCCCGCCGCTGAACTGGTGCGGATAGCGTGAGAGCGCGGAGGGGTCCAGGCCCACGGTGGCGGCCAGCGCCCGAACGCGGGAGGCAAGATCGCTCGTTTCACCGCCGGTTTTGCCGCCAGGCCCGCCGCTGGTCTCACTAAAGTTGCGCAACGGCTCGGCGACGATATCGCGGACGCGCATCCGCGGGTTCAGCGAAGAGTAGGGGTCCTGAAAGATCATTTGAATCTCGCGGCGGACACCGCGCAACCGCCTGCCTTCAAGCCCGGCCAGCTCCAGTCCCCGGAACCGGATGGACCCGGCAGTGGGCCGGTAGAGACGCGCGATCGTTCGCGCCAGCGTGGACTTGCCGCAGCCGCTCTCGCCCACCAGCGCCAGCGTCTCACCCTCATCGAGCCGAAGATCCACGCCATCCACCGCCCGCACCGTCCGACGGCCCGAAGCCGAAGCTCCGCGATAGGGGAAATGCATCTTCAGGTCGCGGACCTCCAGCAGCGGCTGGCCGTTTCCAGTCATGGCTGTTCTCCCCCTTTGGCAGCGATGACGGAGCGGATATCCACCCAGCAGCGCGCCATGTGGGCTTCTCCAACGGCTTCAAGGGGAGGAGCGTTCTCCCGGCAACGCGGCTCGCGAAACGAGCAGCGGTCATAGAAGGCGCAGCCGGGGGGCAGAGCGGCGAGATCCGGCGGCGTTCCGGCAATGGGTGCGACCTCCCGGTCCGGCTCATCCAAACGGGGCACCGACTTCAGCAGCGCCACCGTGTAAGGATGCCGGGGTCGCGAGAACAGATCGTCGGTGGAGGCGATCTCCACGATGCGCCCGGCATACATGACCGCGACGCGGTCGGCGATGCCCGCCACCACGCCCAAATTGTGAGTAACCATCAGGATCGCGGCGCCGCGCTCCTCCCGGATGCGCCGGAACAGGTCGAGCACCTGCGCCTGAATGGTGGCGTCGAGCGCCGTGGTCGGCTCATCGGCCAGGACGACCTGAGGGTTCCCGATCAACGACATCGCGATCATCACCCGCTGGCGCATCCCGCCGCTGAACCGGTGCGGGTAGTCCTTCATCCGGCTGGGGGCGTCCGGGATGCCGACATCCTCCAGCATCCGGACGGCGCGGCGGCGGGCCTCCGCCCGGCCGATGCGCTCGTGTACTAAGAGCGGCTCCATCAACTGCTCCCCGATGGTCAGGAAGGGATTCAGCGAACTCATCGGGTCCTGAAAGACCATGCCGATCCGACGGCCCCGGACGTCCCGCAGATCGCGTGGCGGCAGCTCCAGCAGGTTCCGGCCGTCGAACTGTACCCGGCCACCGACGATGCGGCCCGGCTCCGGGATGAGGTTCAATATGGAGAGGCAGGTGGCCGACTTGCCGCAGCCGCTCTCGCCCACGATGCCGAGCGTCTCCCCGGCAAACAGCGTGAGGCTGACGCCATCGACAGCGCGCACCACGCCCGAGTCCGTGAAAAAATGCGTCCGGAGGTCTTCAATCGTCAGGACGGGTTCGTGGTTCACATTCAATCCTTCACTGGAATCCATTACAGCAATCCCCAACAAAATCCTTAACGCCAAACCTTAACGCCAACCTCAACGACGCAGCTGGCGCGGGTCCAGCAGGTCGCGCAGTCCGTCGCCCAAAAAATTCAATGAAAACAGCACCAGGGCCAGAATCCCGGCTGGAAAAAAGATCAGCCACGGAAACAGGCTCATCACGCCCGCCCCGTCGGCGATCAGCGTCCCCCAGCTCGACTGCGGCGGCTGCACGCCCAGGCCCAGGAAGCTCAGGAACGCCTCCTGCAGAATGACGTTTGGGACCGTGAGCGTGGCATAGACCACGATGGGCCCGAGCATGTTCGGCAGCAGATGCCGCAGCAGAATCCCCAGGCCGCCGGTGCCCGAAAGCCGGGCGGCTTCGACGAATTCGGCCCCTTTCAGCGACAGCACCTGACCGCGGACGATGCGCGCCATGGTGAGCCACTGCACCAGCCCCAGAGCGACGAACAGCATGATGATGCTGCTCGAAAAGAAGACCAGCAGGATGATGACCAGAAACAGATAAGGCAGCGAGTACATCAGGTCCACGAAGCGCATCATCAGCTCATCAATCCGTCCGCCGCGGTAGCCCGCGATGGAGCCATAGAGTACGCCGATGACGAGGCTCACCATCGTTCCGACCAGGCCCACGGCAAGCGATATCCGCCCGCCATAGAGACAGCGGCTCAGCAGGTCGCGGCCGAGCGAGTCGGTCCCCATCCAGTGCGCGCCGGAGGGCGGAGTGGCTCCCAGAGCGAGGTCGATGGCCTGGTACGGGTAGGGAGCAAGCCACGGCGCGAGCAGCGACACCCCCGCCGCAACGAGAAGAATCGCCGCGCTGATGACCATCATGGGACGGCGCACCAGATGGCCGCGCGCGATCGCCCACGGGCTGGCCGGGGGTGAAAGAATCTCCGCTGTCGTTTCCATCGAATTCACTGGACCAACTCCATCCGCAAAACCATAAACCTGCTAGCGGTACTCGATGCGGGGATCGAGAAACTTGTAGAGAATATCGACGACGAGGTTCGCCGCGATGAGCAGCACGGCATAAAACAGCACGGTGCCGAGCACGGTGGTGTAGTCGCGGCTGAAGGCGCTCTCGACGAAGAAGCGGCCGAGGCCGGGGATGGCGAAGATCGTCTCCACCACGATGGAGCCGGTTACGAGATCCGCGACCGCAGGACCCAGGAACGACACGACGGGAAGAAGCGAGCCGTTCAGGGCATGCCGCCACAGGACGCGGAATTCGCTGGCCCCCTTGGCGCGCGCCGTTCGGATATAGTCCTGCTGCAACACCTCGATCATCTCCGTGCGCGTGAGCCGCGCGATGTAGACGCTATAGGGCATCCCGAGCGTTACAGCCGGCAGGACGATATTGGCCGGCTCGCCCCACAGCGCCGGAGGAAACCAGTAGAGCGTGAGCGAAAAAACGAAGATCAGCAGCGGCCCGATGACGAAAGTAGGCACGGAGATGCCGAACAGAATGAGGCCCATGGTGAGATGATCGGCCGCCTTGCCACGGTGGACCGCCGCGACGATGCCCGCCGGAATTCCCAACACCAGAGCAAACAGCAGCGCAAAGAATCCGAGCTGCAGGCTGACGGGAAAGCCTTCCAGGATGATCTCATTCACCGTGCGGTCCGGGTACTTGTAGGAGGGGCCGAGATCGAAGTGCAGGAGATTCGTGAGATAGCGCACGTACTGAACGTGCAGCGGCTGGTCGAGCCCGTACTTGGCCTGGATGTTGGCCTGAATCTCGGGCGGGATGGCCCGCTCGGACATGAACGGCCCGCCGGGGGCGAGCCGCATGATGAAAAAGGTGGTGGTGGCGACCAGAAAAATGACGGGGATCGAAAGCAGAATCCGCCGCAGGATGAACCTAATCACAGGCTCCATCCTCCGGGCCGGTGCGCTCGCGCCAGCCCCGGTCGATGCAGACCTCGGTGAGCGGGTGCAGGTCCATCGCGTTCAGATGGATGCCCCGGACGTAGGGCTTCTTCAGAGAATTGATGCCATAGGTATAAAGAGGCATGACGGGTATTTCTTCCATCACGATGGCTTCGGCCTGCCGGAGCAGCTCGTATCTGCGAACGGGGTCGGTCTCCATGCGGGAGGCGGCCATCAGCCGGTCATAGGCTTCGTTCGACCAGCCGCTGTCGTTGTTGGCGTTGCCGGTTTCCATGAGGTCAAGAAAGGCAGCCGGGTCCGGGAAGTCGGCGATCCAGCCGGCCCGGGCGATGTCGTGCTCCAGATTCTGCCGGCTCTTCAGGTAGGCGGCCCACTCCTCGTTGTGCAGGCGCACGGAGATATTGAGGTTTCTCGCCCACATCTGCTGGATGGTCTCGGCGACCTTGCGGTGCATCGCCAGCGTGTTGAAGGTGACCTCCATCTCGGGGAAGCCTTCGCCGTTGGGGTAGCCGGCCTCGGCCAGCAGCTCGGCGGCGCGGGCCGGATTGTATTCGAGGCCGGGAGGCGATTCGTAATCCAGCAGGCCGAGCGGCACGAAGTTCGGGCCGGGAATCTGTCCGCCGCGGAGCAGATCGTCGGTGAGCGACCGGCGGTCGATGGCCATCGAAAGCGCCTGACGCACGAGCCGGTTGTCGAGCGGGGGCCGGGTAACGTTGAAGGAGTAAAAATAACTGGCAACCTGCGGATGGGAAGAAAAATCCCGGTAGCGATCCTTCATGTAGGGTATGAACTCCGGTGGAACGGAGTTGTCCACGACCCAGTCGACGTAGCCGGCCTCATAGAGATTGACGGCGGTGTAAACGTCCACGACCGGGTAGGCGATGATGCGGTCCAGACGAACCTTTTCGGCGTCGTAATAGCGCGGGTTGCGCTCCAGCACAATGCGGTCGTTGATGCGATGCTCGGTGAGCAGAAAGGCTCCGTTGCCGACGACGTTCTCGGGCCGGGTCCATTTGTCGCCGTATTCTTCCACAACCCATCGGGGAACCGGGTAGAAGGTGAAGTAAGAAGCGAGGTGGAGAAAATAAGGGAGCGGACTTTCGAGTTCGACCACGAGCGTATGGTCGTCAGGCGCGCGGACGCCGAGCTGGGCGGGGTCGTCGATCTCGCCCTTGTTGAACCGCTCGCCGTTCCGGATGGGATAGACGATGCTGGAGAACGGGGAGGCGGTTTTGGGGTCGAGGACGCGGGTCCATGAGTAGACGAAATCGTGCGCCGTAACTCGACGGCCGTCGGACCAGAGGACGTCGCCGCGCAGATGGAAGGTGTAGGTGAGTCCGTCGCCAGAGCGATCCCACCGGGTGGCGATGCCGGCGACGGGCTCCAGCGTCTTCGGGTCTTTTTTCAAGAGGCCTTCGAACATCAGGGAGGCGATGCGCTCGTCCGTGTTGGCGGTAATCATACCCGGATCGAGGTACTCCGGCTCGGCGCTGTTGATGAATCGAAAGACGTTTTCGGGAGGCGGCTCCACTTTGCCGAGATAGTCCGATTGCTGGCGGCAGGCGGTGGAGAACAAAAGGAAGAACAGGGCTGCGATGGCAGGGATGGCCGGGAATGGATGGACAGCCGCGAACTGATGGACGGGAAGAGATCCGGCTCTCGTGGGAAAGGCCATCGGGGGAGTCTCCGGACTGCGCTGGATTTACGGCTGAGACCACTGTACATGGCCGGCAAGGTCTTGCCAAGAGCTTTTGGACGCCGCAGGCCAGCCGGTTGATGGAGAGTTGCGCGGCCATCGCGGCGCCGGGAAATGACACCGGGGGTCTGTGCTATGATCGCTGAAGGAAGGGACGCCAACAGGCCGGGCGGGCGCGCGGGCCGGGCGCGGGCCGGGTGTCGAGAAGCAGTCTCCGACGGCCTCCCCCTGCACACAAATACCATGGCAAAACCGGGCCCGAAATCCAGTGAAAACAAGTTGCTGGCCAGCAACCGGCGGGCCTCCTACCGCTACTTTCTCAGTGACCACCTCGAGGCGGGACTGGTCCTGAGCGGGAGCGAAGTGAAGGCCGTGAGGAGCGGGAAGGCGAACC
The DNA here is from genome assembly GCA_963662495.2 of Terriglobia bacterium. Classification (GTDB taxonomy): domain Bacteria; phylum Acidobacteriota; class Terriglobia; order 2-12-FULL-54-10; family 2-12-FULL-54-10; genus SHUM01. The sequence goes on along the minus strand of CAXVYQ010000009.1, from coordinate 226,210 downwards.
TGATAGACGCCTACGCCGTGATCCGCGACGGCGAGGCCTGGCTGCTCAACTGCCACATCGGGCCCTATGAATACGCGCACCGGGAGAATCACGAGGCCCGAAGCAAGCGGAAACTGCTGCTGCATCGCCGGGAGATCCGGAAGCTGACGGGTAAAACCACGGAAAAGGGGCTGACGCTGATCCCGACGAAGATGTATCTGAAAAACGGACGCATCAAGTGCGAGATCGCACTGGCCAAGGGCAAGAAGCTGTGGGACCAGCGGGAGACCATCCGGCGCAGGGAGACGGACCGGGAGACGCGCCAGGCCATGCGCCAGCGCGGCTGATGCCGCGAAGGCCGACGCGAAACTGCCGCATGGTTTGACGAGCCACAATTGCGCAAACTTTTGATCGGTTGGTTGTCAGGATTGGATCATCCACGAAAAAGCGTTCCGCCGGTAGGATTTTCCAAGGGATGCGCTGTTAAAAAGGCCTGACTACAGCCCGTGACGGGCCCGTCAGGGCCGCGGTTCCGGCTCCACGTAATTGCGCCACTCGCGGTCGGCATTCGCCGTGCGGCACAGGTGCTGCTCACCCCGCTGCTCGCAGACCTGCCAGGCACCGGTCTCGGGGTCGAAGATCAGCTCCCGCCCATTGTCATCCATGCTCACGTAGACCGACTGCTGGCCCTCGCGCACGTAGACCGTCTCCTTGCGCCACCAGATGGAGGAGACCGAATGGCTGAACTCGCGGACCTCATCCTCGGAGAACAGGTCCTTCAATTCATAAGCGGCGATCACATCGCCCTGCGGCGAGTAGGAGACGACCGCCTTGCCATAGCCCATGTTGTGCCAGTTATCAAACGTTACCAGATAGCCTCGGTCGGTAACGCGGAACAGCACCGGAGCGACCGGGTTCCGCAGCGTGATCTCCCGAACCAGCTTGTAGGAGCGGTCCGGCTGCCGGCGGTAGAATTCCGCGCGGGCATAGGGTCCCTTCTCCGCTCCGGCAAATCCGACCGTGTCGCCGATACTTTTTCCCGGCGTAACGCGCACGAACCAGTCGCGGGATTTACTGAACTGTTCGGTGATCTGCGCCGCGGGCCATGAATCGGCTTGAGAAGTCCCCGCCACAGCGAACGCCGCCAGCAGCAACGCGGCGAGAATGAATTTCCTCTGCATGGATTCGTCCTCCAGTCTCTGATTCATCCGCCAGTAACGGCGGGATCATTCTTACGGGCGGACAGCCCGTTCAGAGGGGAACTTCCGTGGAATCGAGTATCTCCTGGATGAGGGTATCGGCCTGGTCGGATTTTTTCCGCGTGGAGACATACTGCGAGCTGACGACCACACGGTGCGCGAAGACCGGCACGGCCAGTTGCTTGAAGTCATCCGGGATACAGTAGAGTCGGCCCTCCAGCAACGCCAGCGCCTGTGCCGCCCGGAACAGCGCCTGCGAGCCCCGCGGACTGATCCCCAACGCCAGGTGTTCATGCTCCCGGGTCCGGTTCACCAGCCGCAGCATGTATTCGAGCAGGGAATCCTCCACCGTAACGGAGCGGACGGCCCGCTGCCACTCGTGAATCTCGTCGGCCGTGGCGACCGGCTCCAGCACATGCAGCCCGTTCGCATTTTGCGAAGCCCGCAGAATCTCCCGCTCGCCCTCAAGGCTCGGATAACCCATACGAATCCGCATCAGGAACCGGTCCAGTTGCGACTCCGGCAGAGGATAGGTCCCGTGATGCTCGACGGGATTCTGCGTGGCGATCACCATGAACGGCTCCGGCAGCGGATGGGTCTGGTTATCCACCGTTACCTGGTGCTCGTTCATCGCCTCCAGCAGCGCGCTCTGCGTTTTGGGCGTGGTGCGATTGATCTCATCGGCCAGCAGAATATTGGCGAAAACCGGCCCGGGCCTGAATTCGAATTCTTCCCTGTGCTGGTTATAAACCGAGATGCCGATGACGTCGCTCGGCAGAAGGTCGCTGGTGAACTGCACGCGTTGAAACCGGCAGTTCAGGCTCCGGGCCAGCGCATGAGCCAGTGTGGTCTTGCCCACGCCGGGAACATCCTCGATGAGGATATGTCCTTCCGAAAGCAGCCCCACCAGCGCCAGATGAACCGCCCCGGCATTTCCCCGAATCACAGAACCGAGCGTCTCTTCGAGCTTGTGCAGATGATCCAACAAATCCGGGTGGGTGGCCGGAGTGTCTTGTCCGGCGGCGGCTGGCGCTTTGCTCATGCTCCCTGTTTCCTGGCCGCCCGGACCACAGGCCGCGGACGGTCATGGTGGGCGATACAGGACTCGAACCTGTGACTTCCACCGTGTGAAGGTGGCACTCTACCAACTGAGTTAATCGCCCAGAATCAATTTGCTCCAACTTATCTTAACGAAGCCCGAGATTTCTGCAAAGGGGCACCCGGGGTCGGGGTGCCGATTCGGACAACTTGAAATCTCACGCCTGCCGGATGCAGACGGGAAGGCCCTGCCTCCGAATCAGTCTCCACCACCGAAGATGCCAATAACCCGCCCGAAAAAGCCCGGCTTCCTGCCCTCCGGCTCGGGTTGCGGCGGTGAAACCGCCCGTTCGGACTCCGGCGCCGGAAGAGCCGTCTCCGGGGTCATCTCCGGGGCCGGCGGTGGCGCGGGAACCGCCACCCGCGGTCCCATGATGGCTTGCGCCGCCCGCGCGCGGGGCGGGATAGCGACCATCTGTGGCAGCGGCGGCAGAAAATGCAGATAGCAGAATTCGCGCGGCTCGGAACCCGCAATGAAATGTTCGGTAACGGCGCTGGGACATTGCGGCGTCGCCAGCCCGCCCGTCAGCGGGTCCAACTCCACCGTGGCCACACCGGAAGGCGCCACCGGGGCCGTCATATTGGCATACTCGGGAACCGCGCGCGCCCGCTTCATGAACTCCGTCCAGATCGGCAGGGCAGAGGAGGCTCCGCTGAGCACCAGCTCCCGGTCCGAGTCATATCCCACCCAGACGACGACGATCAGGTTCGAGCTGTAGCCGGCAAACCACCCGTCGTGCGACGTTCCGGTCTTGCCCGCCACGGGCGCGTCGAAACCCCTGAGACGCACGCCGATGCCGGTTCCGTGATTGACCACATCCTGCAGCATCGTGGTTACCACATGCGCCACCGCCGGCTCCAGAACCCGCGTCCGCCGGGGATAGGTAATGTCCAGCAGAACGCCGCCCGGGCTGCGCACCATCGAAAGAATATGAGGGTCCAGCCGGACACCCTCGTTCGCAAAAATGGTATAGGCTCCCGCCATCTCGACCGGCGTTACCTCATAGGCGCCGAGCGCCACGGCCGGAGTCGGCAGGATCCGCCGGTTCAGACCGGCACGGTGCGCGAGCGAAACCACGGTCTCATATCCGATACTTCTCGCCAGCTTGACCGTGGCCACGTTCAGCGATCTCATCAGTGAGTAACGCAGTGTAACCTCGCCGTAGTAATGCTCGCCATAGTTGGCCGGCTCATAGATCTGATCGTTGAATTCGAAGGTGGTCGGTTCATCCATGATGCGGGATGACGGCGTCCAAGGCTGTTCGTAGATCCCGGTCTGATAGGAGTTAATAGCGGCCCCGTAGACGAAGGGCTTGAAAATCGAACCGGGCTGGCGCATCGCCAGAGCCCTGTTCAGCTGGCTACGCGCGTAATTGCGGCCACCGATCAGCGCCCTGATCGCTCCCGTCTTCGGGTCCAGAGCCACCAGAGCCACCTCGGGCTTCACCGGCGCAGTTTCGGTTCCATCCTCTCCCACGGCGACGGCGAAACGCCCCGGAAACATCTCCTCCAGCCGTTGGTCCAGCTCCTCGGTCCCAATCCGCACCGCCTCGGCAGCCGCCCGCTGCAGCCGCAGATCCAGCGTCGTGAAGATCCGGTAGCTGTTGGAACTCAACTCCTCCTGCAAAAACCGCTCCAGCAGCTTATTGCGGACCATGTCCACAAAATAAGGAGCCTCGCTGGCAACCGTGTTGGTGGGAACCGCGCCGAGCGGCGCATCCACGGCCTCTGCATACTCCTCCCGGGTGATGTAACTCAACGCCAGCATCGCTCCCAGCACGACCTTGCGTCTCCGCAGTGCGCGCTCCGGGCTGCTATAAGGAGAATAGAGGTTCGGTCCCTGAATGATCCCGGCGATGAATGCCGATTCCGGAAGATTCAACTCGCTGATATCCTTGCCGAAATAGGCCTGAGCCGCCTCCCCTACACCCTGAATGCTGAAGCTGCCCCGCTGTCCCAGGTAGATCGTGTTGCAGTAGTGCTCCAGAATCTCCTGCTTGCTCAGCCGGTTCTCCAGTTGGAAGGACACCATGATCTCGGCCATCTTCCGGCGGATGGTCCTATCCCGCGTCAGAAACAGGCTGCGCGCCAGCTGCATCGTGATCGTGCTGGCGCCCTGCCGCACGGCTCCGGCCCGGATATCAATGTAGGCGGCCTTCAAAAGACGCAGGAAATCAATGCCTGGGTGTTCAAAGAAGCGGCGGTCTTCTATCGCCAGTAAGGCATTGAGCAGATCGGCGGGCAGATCGCGGAATCCGACCAGCCGCCGTTTCTCCCGGCTGCTGTCAAACAGATTCGTAATGAGCTGCGGTTCCAGGAAATACTCGTTGCGGGCATACTGATCCTCAATGGATAGAATGCCGCTGACTCCTCCATCGGCGAATTGAATCTCGGCCGGTTCCGGCGAGAAATAAGAATCCTCTCCCGGATAGATCCGGATGCCGGACGGAATGATCTCAAAGCGGCCCTTGGGACTCTGCCCGCCTTCGGTGAAGCCGCCCGCCCGAAGTCCTTCCGCCACATCCATCAATCCCGTGCCGTCTCCCACACGGAGGCGTACCGGCGCCGCATATACCTGCGAGACGTTCGGAAACAAGGGGCCCTTCAGGCGCTCATCGATCATCTCCGAATACTGAACATAGTAGGAGGTGAACAGGAATGTGCCAATAATGAGCAACAGGAGCGAGACGCTGAGACCGGCCCAGAGGAATGGACGAAACACCAAACCCCATCCGGAGCTTTTGTGGATGATGACGCGCATGTCAGGAAAATCGGGCGGGCCTCCGAACTACTTGGCCATAATATTGCGGTTTCCCGCGACCGGTGAAAACTCCAGTTTCAACGTGTGTACCAGCAGATCGATATCTCTTTCATAGTGGATGGAGATATCCACGGCAGTGCCTACTTTGGAGACGGAAAGTTCGCGTTCCTCCAGATCAATGCCAATGTCGCGCGCTTCCCGCATAATCTCGGAACGCAGTTCCGATTCGTTCGATTGATTGTAGCTTGCGGTACGGGCAAGGCCTGATATGGTATCCTGCAACTCGTAGTTGCGGACATAGGGCGGCAAAAGCTTGTAACTCAAAAACCAGATGGCGGCAAGCGTCAAAATCAGCATGACGCCGGAGAAGGTGAGAAACCCCGCCTCGGCGTGCCCGGCTGCCATTCGACGCCCCGTGGCCGTTCGCTGTTGATTCGTCATAGGTCGTTCCAGCCCCCGTTTTCCGAACAACTTACACGGACATCTTCTTTAATGCTATCACCTGCGCGGAACCCTGTCGAGCGTGGCGGGCGATGATACGGGACCGTTCCTTTTTTGCCAACATCGGAGGAAACCGCTGTTGGGAACCCCCTCCGCTGTTTCCTGAACGGCGATGCCCGAAGTGCCTCCTCTGCTATACTGGCCGGAGTGGAATTGCATCTGCAAACAAAGGGTTTCAACGACATCCGGGACATCACCGCGGAAATCGCGGCGGCGGTGAAAAAAGCCGGCCTGCGGGAAGGGGTGGCGCACCTGTTCGTCCGGGGATCAACGGCGGCGCTGACCACCATCGAACATGAGCCCGGAGCGCTGGCGGATCTGCTGCGCGCGCTGGACCGGATCGCCCCTATGGACGGACATTATGAGCACAACGAAGCCTGGGGCGATGGCAACGGATACGCGCATCTGCGCGCCGCTCTGATGCAACCTGATCTCTGTATCCAATTCAATGCAGGTAGTTTATCTCTGGGGACCTGGCAGCAGATCATCCTCATCGATTTCGACAACCGGCCGCGCGAGCGCACCGTCATCCTCACCCTTACAGAAGCCAAATAATACAACAGGCAGGCGCGGCGTCTATAATGGGCCCATGCAGCAGGTGCCCGGCAGCGCGGCGCCCGATGGCGGGGGGCCCAATAGCGCGGAGATGGACGATCCCTATTACCAGACGCGGATGGCGCTGGTGCGGCGGATCAACTCCGACCGCGAGGCGGAGGGGATCGGGCCGGTGGAGTATGACCCGCTGGCCTCCCACGTGGAGGACGCGCATTGCCAGGAGATGGCGGCGAACTCTTACCTTTCCCACTGGAACCTGCGCGGGGAGCTGCCCTATCACCGGTACCATTTCGCTGGTGGCCACGACCACATCCAGGAAAACCTCTCCCGCACCAGCATCCACTCGCTGAGGCAATATCCTATACCGACCGGGCCGGAGGAACTGACCCCGTACTTGCTACAGTCCCAGGAGCGCATCATCGCGGAAAGGCCGCCGCTCGACGGACACCGGATCAACGTGCTGAACCGCGACCATACGCACGTGGGAATCGGCTTGGCGGTGGTGGACCAGGAGTTCGCGATGGGGCAGATGTTTCTAAACCGTTACGTGAAGCTGGAGGCGTTCCCCGAGATGCTGACGCGGGGCTCGATCGACGTGGAGGGCGAAGTGCTGCGGGAGGATACCGGACCCTATTACTGCTCGGTATTCTACGAGGGCCCTCTGCGGCGGCGGCTCGCGGTGGAGCTGGACCAGACCTACGCCTACGAGGATATGGCCGGCGAGCAGGTGGGAACGAAGCCCCCGTGGGAGATGACCTTCCGCGAACGAACGGGCCAGTTCCGGTTCAACATGGCGGTGGACCGCAAGGGGCCAGGGTTCTATCACTTAGTGCTGTGGGTGCGGACGCCGCTTCGGTTCATCCCCTACCGGCTGGGCGGGCCGGGGGTGTACCGCGTGGATACGGCGCAGGCAATCCCGGCGGCCGGGTGGGTGTTCCGCGTAGACTAGGCCACTTCGTGGGGAGCACTTCGTGCAGTAGTCGCTCGGACTCGCGATGGTCGCCTCTCCGCGTTGACCACTTCGTTGGATCGTTGCTCGGACTTCCGATGGTCGGGCACTTCGTGCAGTAGTTGCTCGGGCTCGCGATAGTCGCCTCGCCGAGTCGATGTGACGGAGCATTTGCAAGGACGCACTTGCAGCGCGGCATTGCATCTGGACTTTTATGTATTGCTCCGCCAAGGCTGCGCAATGGCCTTCGGCAGAGTGAAAAAATCATTCAATTCTGCAGCACATAGCAATCTGGACTTTCGTCCATTCTCATGCGCGTCGAGTCGATGCTGCGCGGCGATCAGATACCGGCGGCGGGCAGTGAATCGAAGTTTTCCCTGTACCAGTCAACAGTAAGGCGCAGGCCTTGCTCAAACGATACGCGGGGCTCGAAACCGAGCACCTCGCGGGCCTGTGTGATATCAGCAAGAGAGTGCAGGATGTGGCCCGGGCGCGCGGGCTCGTAGACAGGCTTGATGGCGGCGATGCTGGCGCCACTCATACTGGTCCCGATGATGCCGGCGAGCAGGCGGTAGGAGTGGTTGAGGGTCTGGCGGACGGATGTGGCGACGTTGATGACGCGGCCGGGGGCGTCCGGGGCGGTGCGGGCAAGCAGGTTGGCGTCGACGACATTATCTACATAGGTGAAGTCGCGGGACTGTTCCCCGTCGCCGAAGATGGTGGGCTGGCGACCCTCCAGCAGCGCCTTGATGAACAGGGCCAGCACGCCCGAGTAAGGCGAGCCGGGATCGGCGCGGGGGCCGAAGACGCTGAAGTAGCGCAGCGTAACCGTCTCAAGACCGTAGACGCGGTGGAAGACGCCGCAGTACATCTCGGCGGCGAGCTTCGAGACGCCGTAGGGCGAGATGGGCGCGACCGGCATGGTCTCCACCTTGGGCAGCGTGGGCGAGTCGCCATAGGCGGTGGAGGAGCCAGCATAGACGACGCGGCGGACCCCGGCGTCGCGGGCGGCCACCAGAACGTTGAGCGTGCCGTCGATGTTGGTGTGGTTGCTGGCCAGAGGGTTGTCGATGGAGCGAGGGACGGAGCGCAGCGCGGCCTGATGCAGGACGTAGTCCACACCCGCGAAGGCCGGACGGAGCGCGTCCAGGTCGGCAATGTCGGTCTCGCGGAGGTCGATGCGGTCGCGAACCGCCTCCAGATTCCGGCGTTCGCCGGTGGCAAAGTTATCGACGACGCGAACCGCGTCGCCGCGCTCCAGCAGGCGGCGCACCAGCGCCGAGCCGATGAACCCACCCCCACCGGTTACAAGATAGAGAGCCATTCGTATCCTCCGGCGGCTTGACGCCGTCCGGGACCTTTCTCTGCCATCCGGGATTCTGCTATCATCCTGCCATGCTGCCCCAAGAGTTCGTTCACCTGCATCTGCACACCGACTACAGCCTGTTGGACGGCGCCTGCAAGATCCCGCGCCTGATGGACCAGGCCGTGGACCAGGGGATGAAATCGCTGGCCGTAACCGATCACGGCAACCTGTTCGGCGCGGTGGAGTTCCACCGGGAGGCCCGCAAACGGGGGCTGAAACCGATTATCGGGTGCGAAGCCTATGTGTCGCAGCAAGGCCGCCACATCCGGAACGAGACCGACCATTATAACCACCTGGTGCTGCTGTGCGCGAATCAGAAGGGCTATCAGAACCTGGTGCGACTGGTCTCGGCCGGATACCTGGAAGGGTTTTATTACAAGCCGCGCATGGACAAGGACCTGCTGGCACAGCACTCCGAGGGACTGATCGCTTTGTCCGGGTGCCTGCGAGGCGAGGTGAACGAAGCGGTGCTGGCCGACAACATGAAAGAGGCCGAGCGGGTAACGCACGAGTACCAGGAGATTTTCGGCAAGGAGAATTTCTATCTGGAGATTCAGGACCAGGGGCTGGAACAGGAAAAGCTGATCAACCCCAAGCTGGTGGAACTGTCGAAGCAAACCGGGATTCCCCTGGCGGCGACCAACGATTGCCACTACCTGCGCTGCGAGGACGCGCACGCGCACGACGTGCTGCTGTGCATCCAGACGGGCAAGCAACTCAGCGACACCAAGCGCATGAAGTTCCACAATAATCAGTTCTACGTGAAGTCCTACGAGGAGATGATGCAGGTGTTCGGGGAGACTCCCGAGGCCGTGTGGCGGACGGCGGAGATCGCCCAGCGGTGCGATCTGAATCTGGAAAAGGTGCAGAATCCTTTCCCGGAATTTTCCGTGCCGTCCGGCGAGGATGTGGACAGCTACTTTGAAAAAACGGCGCGGGAGGGTTTTCAGGCGCGTCGAGGGCGGTTGGAGGAGTTGGCGCAGAAGGGCGAGCTGAGGTACACGATGGCTGAGTACCTGGAGCGGCTGGAGCATGAGATCCGGGTTATCCAGCAGATGCGGTTTCCGGGCTATTTCCTGATCGTGTGGGACTTCGTGAAGTTCGCCAGGGACCGCGGCATCCCGGTGGGGCCCGGTCGCGGATCGGCGGCCGGCAGCCTGGTCTCCTACGCACTGGGCATCACAGACATCGACCCGCTGGAGCACCGCCTGTTGTTTGAGCGCTTCCTGAACCCGGAGCGGATTTCCCTGCCCGACATCGACATCGATTTCTGCATGAACCGGCGGAGCGAGGTGATCGATTACGTTACGCAGAAGTACGGGCGGGAGAACGTGGCGCAGATCATCACGTTCGGGACCATGGCGGCCAAGGGCGCGATCAAGGATGTGGCCCGGGCAATGGAGGTACCCTACGGCGAGGCGGACCGCATCGCAAAACTGGTGCCGGCCACGCTGAACATCACGATCGATCAGGCGCTGAAGCAGTCGGAGCAACTCCGATCACTGGTTGAAAGCGAAGAGCGGTTGAAGAAACTGGTGGAGGTGGCCAAGAGGCTCGAAGGCATGGTGCGGCACGCGTCAACGCATGCGGCCGGGGTGGTGATTTCGCCGGTGCCGCTGACCGAGGTGGTGCCGCTCTATAAGTCCAACAAGGACGAGATCGTTACGCAGTACGACATGACGGGGCTGGAGTCGCTGGGGTTACTGAAGATGGACTTCCTGGGACTGACGACGCTGACCATCGTGGACGATGCGGTGAAGCTGATCGAGTCCTCGCGCGGCGAGAAGCTGGACCTGGAGCGGCTGGCCTATGACGACGCGGCGACGTATGAAATATTTTCCAAGGGTCTGACAAGCGGCGTGTTCCAGTTCGAGTCGTCCGGGATGCGGGACATCCTCCGGCGCTACCAGCCCACGCACCTGAACGACCTGACGGCGCTGAACGCGCTCTACCGGCCGGGGCCACTGCAGGGCGGGATGATCGACGACTTCATCGCGCGCAAACAGGGGCAGAAGCCAGTGAAGTACGATCTGCCGGAGCTGGAAGAGATTTTGTCGGAGACCTTCGGCGTGATCGTCTATCAGGAACAGGTGATGCAGATCGCGAACCGGCTGGCCGGCTACAGCCTGGGACAGGCCGACCTGCTGCGCCGCGCCATGGGCAAGAAGAAGGCCGAGGTGATGGCGGCGCAGCGCGAGCAGTTCGTGAACGGGGCGGTGGCCAACGGCTATCCGAAGCGGAAGATCGTGCGGATATTCGACCTGATGGAGCAGTTCGCCGGCTACGGCTTCAACAAGTCGCACTCGGCGGCCTATGCCACGCTGGCCTACGTCACGGCCTACCTGAAGGCGCATTACCCGGTGGAGTTCATGGCGGCGCTGCTGACCAATGAAATGGGCAACACCGACAAGGTGGTGCAGTACCTGAACGAGTGCCGCGAGATGGGAATCGGACTGCTGCCGCCCGATATTCAGACCGGAGCGTGGCACTTCACGCCCGTCGGCAGCGACCTGCGGTTCGGCCTCGGTGCGATCAAGAACGTGGGCCGGGCCACGATCGATGCGCTGCTGGAGGCTCGCAAAGAGGTTCCGGAATTCGATTCGCTCTACCAGTTCTGCGAGCAGGTGGACCCGCGCACGCTGAACCGGCGAGTGCTGGAAAGCATGATCAAGGCGGGAGCGATGGACAGCCTGGGACCGCGGTGGCAGTTGTGGGAGATCGTGGACCGGGCGCTGGAATCGGGCCAGCGGGTGCAGCGGGCGCGCGGAGCCGGACAGCACGACCTGTTCGGAGGAGCGATGCAGATACACGCCGCGCCACCACCGCTGCCGGAGGCCAAGCCGTGGAGCGAGTCCGATATCCTGACCGGGGAAAAAGAAGTAGTAGGTTTTTATCTGACGGGCCATCCGCTAAAGGAATATGAAGAAAAGCTGCGGTCGCTGGCGACGGTGGAGAGCGCGGACCTGGCCGACCTGCCGGCGCAAAAGGAGATCGCGGTGGGTGGGGTGCTGACATCCTTCCGCGAGGCGCGGAGCCGACGCGGGGACATGTGGGCCTCGGCGGTGCTGGAAGACCTGAAGGGGATGATGAACCTGCTGATCTTTCCAGAGGCTTATCGGCGGTATGGAGAGATGCTGAAAAAAGACGCCATCCTGCTGGTGCGGGGCGAGCTGCGGATGGAAGAGAACGCGCCGCCGAAGATCAATGTGGCCGAGATGACGCTGCTGGAGACGGCGGAGCTGAAACTGGCGAGCGCGGTGGTGATCCGGATCCGCGTAGGATGCGGTAGGATTACCATTGCGCGGGAACTCTACGAGCTGTTCCAGAAGAAGCCCGGGAACGCGCCGGTACGGCTGGAGTTCGAGATGGAAGGCGAGTTCGAGGCGCAGATCGAGCCCGAGATGCGCGTGCAGGCCGATGCGGAGTTTGTGCAGCGCGCCAAGACGATCTGCGGACCCGACGCGGTAATGCTAATCTAGTAAGCGGCAGGTCGAGCCGGCTGGCGGCGGGGCCGGACCGAAGGAGAAAACTGAGTGGACCCGGAAAAGACACGCCAGGAGTTTGAAAACATCGAGCGGGAGATGGAGACGCTCGGGAAAACCACGACATCGCCGGAGGCGGAAAAACGTCTCCAGGAGCTAACCGACCTGCTCAAGCAGTTGCGCGAGGAGCTGACCGGCCCGTTTTCTCCCTGGCAGCGCGTACAGGTCGCGCGGCATCCGCAACGGCCGCACACACTCGATTACATCTCCCTGCTCTTTCAGGATTTCACGGAACTACACGGCGACCGGTCCTTCGGAGACGATCCGGCCATCGTCGCCGGCTTTGCCTGGTTCCACGACAAGTCGGTCATGATCGTGGGACATCAGAAGGGGCGGGACACGCAGCAGAAACTGCGGCGAAACTTCGGGATGCCGAAACCGGAGGGTTACCGCAAGGCGCTGCGGGTGATGAAGATTGCCGCGAAATACCGCCGCCCGATCTTCTGCTTCGTCGATACGCCGGGAGCCTATCCGGGCATCGATTCCGAGGAACGGGGACAGGCCGAGGCGATTGCGAGGAATCTGCGCGACATGGCGCAGCTGCCGGTGCCGATCATCGTGACGGTTACAGGCGAGGGAGGTAGCGGGGGCGCGCTGGCCATCGCCGTGGGAGACCGGGTCTTCCTGCTGGCGAACTCGGTTTACAGTGTGATCTCGCCGGAAGGCTGCGCATCGATCACCTGGCGCGACGCCAAGAAAGCCCCGAACGCCGCGCTCGCTCTGAAGATGACAGCGGAGGATCTGACCTCTCTGGGGATCGCCGACCGGATCATCCCGGAGCCCAAGGGCGGGGCGCACGAAGATCATGCGCAGATGGCCCGGACGCTGGATGGCGTCTTTCAGGAAACGCTGGCAGAGCTGGAAAAACTTCCTGTGGACCAACTGCTTGAGAAGCGGTACCAGAAATTCCGGAACATGGGCCAGTTCTACAAAGAAGGCTAGACGGCAGGCCGCACCGGTGGGCCATATCGGCAAGGATGCATCGTCCTGTTGATCTCCATCATCATTCCGGTCCTGAACGAAGCGCGAGCACTTCCCGCCACACTGCATACCCTCTCCAAAGCCAAAGGCCCGTTCGAGATCATCATTGCCGACGGGCGGAGCAGCGACGCGACGCGGGCAGTTGCGGCTCCCTATGGCAGGGTCGTCGATTGCGAACCGGGCCGGGCGCGGCAGATGAACTGCGGCGCGAGCCAGGCGCGCGGGAACGTGCTGCTCTTCCTGCACGCGGACGTTCTGTTCCCCCCCGACGGGATCGCTGCAATGAACAAGGCTCTCGCGAACGGCGGTGTGATCGGCGGGAATTTTTCGATCGATTATGAGGGCGGCAATCTCACCAGCCGCATCTTCTCGCGTATCAACCGCTGGCGGCGTCCGTTCGGCATCTTTTACGGGGATTCGGGGATCTTCCTCCGGCGGGAGGTGTTCGAAGCGCTGGGCGGATACCGGGAGTTGCCGCTGATGGAGGATTACGACCTGGCGCGGCGGATGGTGCGGACGGGCAGGACTCTCTGCCTGAAGGAGGCGCTGCGGGTATCGGCGCGGCGATGGGAAGAGCATGGACTTTTGCGGACGATGCTGGCGTGGGTGGCGCTGCATCTTTGTTATTACCTGAAATTGCCGACGCGATGGTGGGGATGGCTGTACCCGGATATTCGCCGGGGCGATGGCAAGAAGGCCGTTACTTGCCGCCCCAGGCAGGGTTCCCCGGACTGCTTCCCGTCAGACAGGTGAGCCCACGGACGGACGGCCACGACAAACGTAGCCACGTCAAGGACACGGAAGACCAGAACGATTCAATCGAACATGTGATGGATCAGCAACAAAGAAGCTGGTCAATGCTCCTGCGTCAGATCTATTCCTGCTCTGGTGAAGGAGCCGGCGCGGTGGGAACCGTTCCCGGCCGGTAGCCGATCACGGAGTAGTCCATGCAGCCGAAAAATGTTTCGTTGAACCGGGCGACAGTGTCGTTGAAAGCCTTCAGCGTGGCCGGATCGGCCGAGGGGAGCTGCAACGGGGGAATGAGGGGGAGCGAGGAGGAGGCCGGAGAGAGCAGGTGCGTGGAGAGGCGCTCCAGTCCGGCTTCCAGGAACAAAAAACGCAGCTGGGCCGGAGGAATCGGCCGGGTGTGCGTGGGGTCGATATAGAACGACTGGCTGAAGATGGCGAGGCACTCCGGGTTCTGCGTCTCCATGGCGAGCAAGCCGCCGGGCATGAGTTTCCGGCCGCACTGAACGATGAGCTGCGTGTACTGCTCCGGCTCCAGATGCTCGACGAACTGCGAGGAGAAGATGCCTCCGAGCGAGCCGTCGGGTATGGAAGCCAGGTACTCAAAAACATCGGCCTGCACGGCGTGAAGATTTTTTTCGAGGCAGCGGGCGACCATATCGGCGTCCAGATCCACGCCCGTGGCGGCGACGCCCCCGCCTTGGAGAAGCTGGAGAAATTCACCGCGCCCGCAGGCGATGTCCAGGATATTTTCCCGGCCCTGAAAAAAGGGGAGGTAGATGCTCTGGCGGGCCAGAATCTCCTCCTCGGTGCCGCGAAAATGCTGTTCGAGCCGGTAGTAGTCGATGGCGACGCGGTGTCCCGGGCCTGCCGGTGCCGGCGAAGCGGAGGCAGAGGCTTCGGAGCCTGCGGGACCAACGTGGCCGACGAGGCGTGTCGCTGAGGCGCGGGCCTGGGCGGCAAGGCGGCGGTCCAACTGATGAAGCTGCTCGCGGGCCGTGTCGCGGAACTGCTCGAATGCCTCCGTTTGGTGGGTGATAGAGCCCTCGATTGTCCATCGCTGCCGGCGAAGCTGCTCCCGAACCTGATCCTGCTCACTGCGGGCAAGCTCCAAACGGCGGCGCTGCTGGGTGTGTATCCGCAGGTTCTCACGGCCCATCTGCGCGTAGGCCGACTGGACGGTCCGGTGAATCTCCTCCAGGGAAACGGTCAACTGCTTCAGCGACTGCAAGACGGAGTGGTTGAACTCCCGCTGCGGACGGAACTGCCAGGCGGTGAGCTTGGCCAGCGCCTTTTTGACGAGCTGGACGAGATCGTTGACCGGTCCCGGCGGGCGGGGATTGACGGCGCCGGCCGATGCGGCCTGATGGGCAGCGAGCGAGTGCAGGTCGCGAAGCGGCTGGAGATCCGGAAGGCTCATCTCCGGCGGGGCCTCGGACCTGTCGTCGAGTTCATCCTGAATGCGGCGGCGAATGTTGGCCAGCTTTTGCGCGGTGGCCGTTTGCAGATCCATCCGGGATACCATTTCCTTTGCGCGCCCCGGGATTCCTCTCCGTGCACGCGACGGGGTCAAACGGAAAGCGACGAGCGGGCCGGGAGCTTGCGCGACAGGACCCGGGCCCGCAGATTGGCGACACCGGAAGGCCAGTGCAGATCGATTACTTGAAAGGCGAGCACATCGTCGAGCCAGTCATGGCTGGCGCCGTCGCTGGACTGTGTGGCGGCGGTCAGCGTGTATTCCTGCGGAGTCAATGCGCACTGCAACGTGAACTCCACTTCGCAAACATCGCCGGCCTCCAGCGGGCCGGGGCCGGCCTCCTCCAGCTCCGTGTTCGTTCCGTAGACTTCCATGCCGATGCGGGTGCGGATCATGATCCCGACGACGGGCCGCGGATGCGGCGCCAGGAAATGGACCCGGACGCGAACCTGAATCGTCTCACCGGACTGGACGACGCGAACCGGCTGACCCTGATCGTTTAGCAGATCCACGCCCACTAGCACCGCCTGGCCGTCGCCATGGCGGAACGAATAGCTCAGCGGAGCGGAGGGCTCTGGTAGCGCGGGCGCCGGGGCGGCATTCTGCTCGCGGGCGAAGGACTGCTGGCGCTCCAGCACCAGACCATTATAACGATTGACGACGTCGGAGGGGTCGCCCTGGGTGAGCACTCGTCCGCGGGAGAGCAGCAGCGCCCGGTCGCAGAGCAGCTTGACCAGACCCATATCGTGCGTTACCAGCAGGACCGTTACGCCGCGTTCGCGCAGTTGCTTGAACTTCTGCACGCAACGGTTGACGAAGATGGCGTCGCCCACGGCGAGCACCTCGTCGACAACCAGTATCTCCGGCTCCATGTGAATGGCGAGGGAGAAGGCCAGGCGAAGAAACATGCCGGTGGAATAGGTCTTGACCGGCCGGTCCAGAAATTCACCAATCTCGGCAAACCGGGCGATCTCCGGCAGATTGCGGTCGACCTCCTGGCGGCTGAGGCCCATGATTTCGCCGCTGAGGCAGACATTTTCCCGGCCCGTGAACTCCATGTTGAAACCCGCCCCGAGCGCGAGCAGAGCCGCGATGCGGCCGTTGGTAATGACCCGGCCGCGGGTGGGTTCGGCCGTGCCCGCCACAAGCTCCAGCAGCGTGCTCTTGCCCGAGCCGTTGATGCCGATGACGCCAAAAACACCGCCGCGGGGGACTTCAAAGCTGACATCCTCCAGCGCCCAGAACTCGCCGTGGAACGAGCGGCGGTTGAAAGTGAGCATCTCCTTGAGCCGTGCCGACGGCGACCGGTAGACCCGGTACATCTTTGAAAGCGCGAGGGCTTGAATGGCAGGTTGCATCAGATCAGATCCGCAAACGATTTCTTGACCTTGTAAAACCAACTGTGGCCGAACCAGAAAGCGAACAGGGAAATTAGCCAGAAGGTGGCCATCGGGTAGAAGTCCGGGGCTGTGTGAATCAGAAAGATATCGCGGTAAGCCTCAACGAGCGTGTACATGGGATTGGCCTGGAAGAGCCAGAGCCAGCCCTGCGGCAGCGCCGAGGCGGGATAGCAGATGGGCGTGGCGAAAAACCAGACGGTCAGCAGAATCCCGATGGCCTGCCCCGTGTCGCGCAGAAACACTCCCAGCGCCGCAAGGAACCAGCACAGGCCCATCGTCAGCATGAGCTGGGGAATAAGGATGACGGGGAAATATAGAATCGACCATCCCAGCCCCGGACCGAATGCGACTACGGCTGTCAGAAAGATCACCATGCCGAATAGCTCCGTAATCAGGCCGGTCAGCGTGAGATTGACAGGAAGGATCTCCAGGGGAAAGATGATGCGCTTTACGAAATTCGTATTTTCCAGAATGATGTTCGGCGCGCGGCCGACGGCTTCACTGAAGGCGAGCCACGGGACCATGCCGCTCAGAAAGTAGAAGGTGAAACTCCCGGTCTCCTCCTCGGGTCCGAAGCGCACGCGCAGGACGATGGAGAAGACGAAGTAATAGGCGAGCATGAGGAACAGCGGGTGGATGAGCGTCCAGGCCGTGCCGCCCATGGACCCGCGATAACGGCCCTGAATGTCGCGCCGGACCATGGAGTCGATCAGGGAGCGATGCCGCGACATGGTTCGCAGCGGGTACCAGAAGGAGCGAAGCAGCATCTGGGTGAGCCGCTCCAGGCGCATGCGGTGGCGGGTAACGCGGCGCACGGGACTGGCGGTCAGCTTTCCATCCCGGTCCGACGTTACATCCAGCACCAGACTCTCCGAGCCGCGCTCATGAAACCAGGCGACCTGTTCATGGACCGGGGAGAGGACCACGCGGTAGCGGCCTTCGCCGCGCGGCAGGTGGATCTCGGCGCGCAGGGAGGTGCGGGACCCGGGCTCACTGGTCTGACCCAGCGGAGTGCGGGCGCCATCCAACCGCAGGGCGCCAGTAGCGGAGTCGAAGACCTTATAGCCGAACTGGACCGGGCCGACCGCGGCCACCGAATCGCCGGAGGGTTCCGCATCCCCGTCCGCCGCGTGCTGCTCCCATCGAACGGAACTGGCGTTCTCCAGCGTGCATTCCAGCACCAGCGAGTCCGGTCCGTCGAGATGCACCTCGGCTTCTGGGAACCGGGCACGGTAAGCAATCGCTGTGGATACAGTAGTGGATACGCCAGACAAGATGCGGTTTCACCGTCCATTCCGTTTTCATAGGACAGGAGTTCCGGGTAACGCTGTTACCGGGAATCCCGCCCAGCGTGAATTATCCCACAATCGCCGAGCCTGCGGGATGCGCCGGCGACCGGGGACCGGGGAATCGAGCCCGATGAACCAGCGGACGAACCGCCCGCGCCAGCCGAAAGAGACTGCGCCCGGAACTACGGAGAGACTACGGAGGATAGTAGAGATCCTGCGGCCAGCGGTCGCGCAATGCAGTTGCCTTGCGGGCGCGGCAGTAGATCATCTCGCCCCGCAACTCGGTGGAAAGCTGATGCTCCTCCAGATACTTCTCAGCCCATTCCGGGCCGGTGGCGGAGTTCTGATAGTCCCCGGTTTCGAGCAGTTCCACCTGAAACCCGCCGGCTTCCAGCAACAGTGCAACCTCCCGCGGCGTGAATTCCCTGCTGTGGCGCGGGTCCACTGTGCCATCGGCGGCGGGCTTGATGTAAGAAGAGAACAACTGCGGGTGGTAGCCGTGAAGAATGGCCTGGACACCGCGCAGGCTGGCTACGTTCGGAGTGGTGAGCACCAGGGAGCCGCCGGGCGCCAGGATGCGGTTGATCTCGGCGATCATGTGCATGGGATCGGTGGCCAGATGCTCCACCAGTTCGCAGCAGAGAACGGCCTGGAAGTGGCCGTCCGGATAGGGATATTGATCCTTCTCGGCGTCGAACAGATCGACGACGCAGGAAAATTCCTCCCCGAGCGATGACCGCGCAGTCCGTGTGTGGTTCTCGCCCACGGCTCCGTAATACGCGCCACGGACCTCCCCGTAGTGCAGCCACCGGCTCAGCGCCGGCGTGATCTGCATGTAGCAGCCCAGCTCCAGCACCCGTCCGGCCCCGGAGTCTGGCGGTGTGATCTGCAGCGTGCGCGCCAGACGGGCCAGATGCGTTACCGCGTATTCCTCCATCTCCGGCGAATCATGGCAGAAGCTCATGATGTATTCTTCCAGCTCCGCCGTGGAGGGAAGCTGCGTGGAGGAGGCCTCCGGCGTGGAGGGTATTGAAGACGTACCGTTCGCCGGGGGAAACATGGGTTCCGCGGAAGAGGGGTCCGGAGCGGACATCGGAGCCGGCAATTGCCGCAGAATCTCGACCAGACTCGCCGCCACGCGGGGCCAGCCGCAGTGTTGCTCCACGAATTCACGGGCCAGCCTGCCGATCGAAATCCGGAGGGAGTCGTCCTCCGCCAGGGCTTTCAGGTACCCATGGATCCACTCCGGCTCCTCTGGGGTAACCGGCACCCGGACGAGAGCGGCTTCCGGGTATTCCAGGAATGCGCCGATCTCGGAGACCAGGACGGGCTTTGCGAACGCCATCGCGCGGAGCAGCGAGCCGGAGGTCTCCCCGGCCGTGGGCCAGCGCAGATTGATCGAGATGTCGGCCGCGGCGATGGACTCGTTGAACTCTTCGAGTGGAACGTAACCGAGGATGCGCACGATGTCATCGAGTTGCAGCTCGGAGATCAGCGGACGCAGGGGGTAGTGCGGATGCTCCTCGCCCACCAGGATGAGGCGGATATGGGGATGCTCAGTCCGCAGCCGCGCGACGGCGTGCAGGGTTTCCCGTATCCGCTTATAGGGCTTGAGGAATCCGAAGACGCCGAGCAGCAGCGTTTCCTCATCGATCGCGACATCCGCCCGGCGGGCCAGCGCCTTGCGGGCCGCGGCGGGCTCGGCCTCGCGAAGATCGACGCCGTGACATATTTTGTGGACGGGCAGTGTAAAGCCCGCCGCGCGAATCAGCTCCACCATGTAATCGCTGTGGACGATGGCGGCGCTGCTTTGCTCCAGCAGGCGGCGGTTCATGGCGATGCCGGCGAAGTCCGGCTCAATCTGCCCTTCGCGGGCGGCCTGGCCACGCTCCAGCGCCTCCGGCCCGGCGTTATACTCCAGTTCAGCCAGATAGCCGTCCCAGTCCTTGCGAACAATCGTGGCGTCCGAGACCAGGTAATGCAGATTGAATTCGTGCAGCAGCAGGACCCCGGGGATTTTCAGAGCCATGTCGTAGATATAGACGTGGTGAAAATTATTGCCGATCTGATAGAGAACGACGTCGAATCGACCGGCGCGGTAGTCCTGCTCGAACTGCTCCCAAGGACGGACCCGGACGGCGGGCTGCGGGAAGGATGAGGTGGGCTGGTAGTCTTCGATAAAAACGTCGATTTGATCCACAAGGCCCGAAAGATGAGCGATGAGGGCCTCGGCGTAGTCGGAGATCCCGGATGGCTTGGGATTCAGCGGCGTGAAAAGTGCGATTCTCATACGGACTGGTTGCGATTTTCCTTGTGGCCGTTACTGAAGATCGGCGGAGAACGTTGCCAGCGGAAATGGGATGCGGATGCGCAGGGGGGCGCGGGGGGAGTCGGGCCGGGTCCAGAACTCAAATGACTTTTCTTCCCGCGACCCGCTGTAAAACCCGCGGAAATGTTCCGCCGGCACCATCCGGCCTTCCAATTCGATCTCCCCGGAACCAAGTTTCTCGATCCGCAACCCAATTTCGTGATCCAGAAAAACGGCGAAGTCGCCGGCAGACTTTCCCTCCGACAACTGCCGCCGGAAATAGTAGAGAGCCGCCAGCGGATCACGGGGGCAGCGGGAAGTAGGAAACTCCTGGGTCTGGCCATCCCGGATGCGCCGGACCATCTGCTGGTCCGCATCGAATTCCAATGTCTCCTCCCGCCTCTTGCTGCCTGACTGCATGCGTTGCTGGAACCGGATGGAGCAAAGCTCCCTGGTGGTCAGGGAGGTATAGGTAAACCGGATGGAATACTGCGGAAGCCGGGCCTCCACCGTCGCGGTGAACCGGAGGTTCTCTCCCTCCTCGACCGTTTCAAAACCGGCATCTCCCAAAACCAGGCTGCTGGGCCAGAAAAGCCGGTATTGAAGCGATTCCCCGTCGCTCCACGGCAGGCTGGAAGTGGCCTGCTGGGCTGGCAGCGGGCTGGCGAAGGGCAGAATCCATAACGCCGCCACCGGCAACAGGACCATTGCCGGAACCAGAATCCGCAGGGACCAGGTTTTCTCTCTTCGGGTGCGCTCATGCATTGGACAGGACTTTTCCTTCCTTTTTCACGGTAACAGGATACGTGGCGGTAACGGCAGAGTTGCAGAGAGAGAGCCAGCCTCTCTCACTCATCCGGCGACAGAGCCGCACATCGAACCACTCTCCCTCGCTCCAATGGAGGTTGCTGAACCCGCCGGATTGCAAATAGGCGGAACGGCGGATGATCAGACAGGTCCAGGGCAGAAGGGCCACCTCCAGCAGATCCGGACGGGCGTGGCAGCGCATCCCGTGGCCGCGGTTCCAATCGGCGGTGTTCCGGTCCACGAAAACTCCTCCACGAAAAACCGTATCCTCCTCGAGCGGGCGCACCTGGGGGCCAACCAGCCCGGTGGTCTCGTCGAAACATGCGAGCAACCGTTCCAGCCAGTCCGGAGGATTGAGCTCGCACCGGTGATCGAGCAGGCAGATGAACTGGGACCTGCTCTCCCGGATAGCCTGGTCAAGCAGGACAGACAGGTTCCGGTCGTTGTCGGCCGTTACGCGGCGGACGCTGTCCACGGCCGGACCGGGCGCGATGGTGCGCGAGCCTGCCGTTGCGTGCGGGGCCAGTTCCAGCACGATCAGATCCACTTTCCCGACGGCATCGAACGAGGACGCCGATGAGGCGGAGCCTCGCCGCCGGGAACGATAACGGGTTTTCCACAAAAGCGGTATCGTGCCCATCAGGCGCATGCCGTACAAAGCGATATGGCCGGACCGTGCGATCCAGTTCGTCCCTCTTGCGGCGGAAACAAACTGGAACGTGAGCCGGTCCCGCAGTCGCCACCTGAAATGCCACCAGACATTGGCCAAGTCCCGCACCGCGAATCCGTCAGCCAGTTCGTTATAGACCCTCCGGCGGCGCAATGGCCAGAACAGACCAAAGGTTTTCAGAGAAGGGAATGGCTCGTCGGTGCAGGGCACGACCCAGAACTGGTATTTGCGGCTCGCCCGGATCAGGCGCAGTCCGTCCTTCCAGCCGCGAATGATCTCCGTGGCGCTGAAAAGATGGGCGGCGGAGGCGGCGTTTCTCGGAGCGAGGAATCCGTGAATGGGGACGCCGGGATCATGCGACCGTAAAACGGCGACAATCTTCTCCAGGTAAAACCCGGAGGCCGAGCCGATGACGGCGATGGGAAGCCGCGACAGCCGCAGCTCGCGCCGGGCCCGGAACCGCCGGAGCAGGATTCCCGGCACATCTTTCCAATGAAACACTGTTCCCGGAGGGCTGTCACAGACCAGAAAGCGCCATCGCAGATGTTCCCAGCCACCGCGCAGATTCCGCAAGGGAAATTCGTCAGCCGATTCATTGAAGATCTGGCGCCGCCGGAGCGGCCAGATCAAAACGAGTGCCTTCAGAAAGTAAAAAGGCTCGTCGGTGCAAGGAACCACCCAGCGAGGATAGACGCGATTAGCTCGCAACAATCGGATGCCCTCGGCAAAAAAGCTCAGCGGGCCGCGACGAATAATGTGGACCTCATCGAACAGGGCCCCAGCCGTATCTGCATTCTGGGAGGAAAGCCACCCATGAACCGGGGTATTTGGAAAACGGGCCCTGACTGCCTCCACGATGGTTTCCAGATTCGCAGCCGACGCGGAGCCCATGACCGCAATGGGTTTACCCTTGTCCCGTTCCTCCCGGGCCCGGGTGGCTTGTATGTAGTATAACTGTGCCAGACTCAGCGACTGACCGTTCCCTTCGCCACGAGAGAACACGCCATGCCCCCGGAGGGTGAGGGCAAGAAATTTGAGAAACCGGAAATTCTGTGATCCGGATAAGCAGATGATCCGGGCCCGGGAGAGTCCGAGAAACCTCATCAGCCGCAACCAGAGCAGGAGCGCCGTGGATGGCTGATAGGAAAGCAACTGTTCGGGAGGCAACACGGCGTCTCTGGCGATTTCATCCGCCAGTGGCGCAGGCACGACAACACGGAGCGGAGTGCCATTGAGATGCAGCTTCAGCCGTTTCAGATCCGCCACCGCCAAAGAAGACTCACCGGTGGCGAAATAGACGACCCGCTCACCGTGCTCCGATGTGGGGCTCGCATCCCGGGCAGCCGTGCTCATGCGGCACCTGCCAGAAAGTTCAGATAGCGGCGGGAGATCTGAGGACCCACCTTCTCCAGCCCATAGCAGTTTTCGACCCAGTCGCGGGCATCCCGCTGCAGCCGCATCCAGTGGTCGTCGCGATTCAGCAGCTCGACTATCGCATCGACCGAATCGGAAGCCCGGTCGCGGATGATGAGGTGGCGGTCCGGCTCCAGTCCGAGCCCGTTCGGGGCGAAGGAATTGGAGACGACCGGAATGCCGGCGGCCATCGCCTCCACGATCTTGGTCCGGATCCCCCCGCCGCTCATCACGGGAGTGATATAGACACGGGTCTGGTTGTAAACGCCCCTCAGATCCTCCACGTATCCGCGGTAATCCACGCCCTCATCGTGCATCAGACCACGCAGGGCGTTCGAGGCTCCCTCACCGATCACCACCAGGCTGGCCTCCGGATCGCGGCGCTTCACCAACGGCCACTGTTCCCGGATAAAGTAATGGAGCGCATCGGAGTTCGGCGTGTGGGGCAGGAATCCCACGAACAGAATCTGCTTGGTCCGGGGCGGGGCGGCCGGCGGGGTGTAGTAACGGCAATCCATCAGGAGGAACGGCAGAGCCTCGGCCCGCACCTGGGGGGAAAGCTCCAGCGCGCGGCGGCGTTCTTCCTCGGAGGTAACCAGCACCCAGTCGAATTTCCCCAGCGTGGTGCGGTTGTGCCGGATCGCATCCAGGCTCCAGAACAGATTCTCCACCCTGGCGCGCAAGCCTTTCGTGTTCCGCCAGTTCAGGTAGTAGTGCCACCATTCCTGCACGTGCGCGCGCAAGATCTTGGGACACCGGGCATTGTCGGCATAATCGGCCATCCCGAGATACTCCACCTGGACCAGGTCGGGCGGCTCCTCGCGCAGGAGACGGTCAACTTCCCGGCGCATGGGTTCGCTCTGCAGGTTGGAGAAAAGGAAAGGCATGGAAGAGAAGCCGTCCAGCTTGCGTGCCTGGGGAGCTTTGAACAAGCAGGCTTTGTGGCACAGCGCCTGCAAGCCCTGTTCCGCCTGTTTTTGAAAAACGGGAGGACAGAATCCGACAAAGGTGATATCGAAATCGCGTCGCAGGGCGCAAATATAGCCGTATATGGCGCTGCCCGCCCCGTGGTGAATGGGGTAAGGCGTTACGGGCGAAATCATGAGTAGTCTGGGCTTCATCTGATTTGATAAGGTCAACGAAAGATCATGGTCCTGTGAGACTGACAAATATTGAAAACGAATGGGCGCCACGCATACAACCCATCTACCGGCCATTTCGGGTCCGCGCCCACCCCCGTACAGGGGCAGAAAGTCTAAGAACGGAACCTTCCATCTTGACTCTGGCCACCCTGACTCCGACCATCCCGCCTGCGGGACCCATTAAAAAGCTTAGCCTACCGCGACCAGCCAGACTATACTATTTTATTGTTGGTAACGGCATATTACACGAGGAATCCATGTCTGATGCGCTGAAAATGAAGCTCGAAGAGGAAGTCCAGGCACTGGAACATGAACTGACACATGAATTGCCGATGGAGTTGAAGATCGCACGTGCACATGGAGACCTGAGTGAAAACGCGGAGTTCAAGGCTGCCAAGGAGCGGCAGGATTACGTCAGCGCCCGGATGGGGCAGCTCAAGAGACGGCTCGCCGAGTTATCTCTGGTCAACTTCAACAATATCCCAAAAGACCGCGTTTCGTTTGGATCGCAGGTCCTGGTGCTGGACATTGCCCGCGCCTGCGAGGTGGAATATACGATGGTTACCAGCGAGGATACCGACGTAGCCAACGGAAAGATCTCAACATCCTCTCCCATCGGGCGCGCCCTGTCCGGCAAGCAGGTGGGGGACCTGGTAACGGTGCGGACTCCCTCGGGAGATCGCGAATTCGAGATTCGAAAACTCATTACGATTCACGAATCGGCTTTATCCGCGACCCGGTGGCTGCCCGCAGTCCGTTCGGGGAAACCGCAACTTTGAAAAAACCCTATGTTCACGCGAGGCATTGGAGTCGGATCGCAGTACCTGCTGGAAAAGATCGTCCGTACTCTGTCTTTATTCCGCATCCATCCGAACATGCTGACCACGATCGGGCTGGTAACCAATATCGTCGCGGCGGTTTTGTTCGCCACCGGACATTTCTTTCCCGCCGGACTGGCCGTTGTCTGCGCGGGCCTTTTCGACATGGTGGACGGGCGGGTGGCCCGGACGACCAATACAGCCACGTCCTTCGGAGCATTTTTCGATTCGGTGATCGACCGGTACTCGGACATGGTGCTGTTCATCGGCATGCTGGTTTACTACTCCCGTGCGGAGCGGCTGGTTTATGTGATTCTGGTCGGTCTGGTGATGGCGGGCTCGGTGATGATCAGCTACACGCGGGCCCGAGCCGAATCCCTGATCCCCACCTGCAAGGTGGGATTTCTGGAGCGGCCGGAAAGGATCGTACTGATTATCATCGGCGCTCTCATAAACCGGATGGCGCCCGTGCTCTGGATCATGGCTGTTCTTTCCAATATCACCGTGGTTCATCGAATCTTCTACACCTGGCAGCACACGCAGAAGGAAACGGCGTCTTCGGCGTGAAATCATCCGGTCCCCCTCAACCGGGTGCGCCCCGGCTCCTGATCCCACCCGGTCCTCCCGCGTTTCCTCCCGCGTTTCCGGCCGCGCGGGCCGCTCCAGACCTCGTACCCTCCGGCTGGCCGGAGACTCCTCCACCGCCGCACCATCCTCGCACTCCCCTGCTCCCACGCGCGGATTCCCGCCGCATTCCCTGATAGAGACCATGCACACCGAAGGCCCGCGCGTCTACAACCTGTTCCCTCTGCTGGCCGGCCCGATGCCGGACTGGAGCCCTCACATCGAGCGGGCGGCGCGGATGGGCTTCCAGTGGATTTTCGTGAACTCCTTTCACCAGCCGGGCATCTCCGGAAGCCTGTATTGCGTGCGAGACCATTTCGCCTATCATCCATTCCTCGTGCAGGCGCTCCCGGTACAGGCCGGCGCTCCGGCCCAGGAACCCGAAGATCAATTCCGAGCCGTGCTGGACCGGGTCCATGGACAGGGACTCTCCTTCATGATGGATCTCGTCATCAACCACACGGCGATCGACGCTCCACTGGTACAGGAGCATCCGGAGTGGTATCGATGGAACGAGCAGGGCGGACTGGTTCACCCGGGTGCCTATGAGGGATCAGAATGGGTGAGCTGGGAAGACCTGGCCGCCATCGACAACGACAAAAGTTCGGATCGGGACAACCTCTGGAGATACTGGCTGCGCCGGCTGCGGTCCGCATTTTTCTGGGAGAGGAAGGAAAAACGATTGCCGGCTAGGGGATGAGCAGGTGGTGACCGGTGGAATGAACGGGGAGTTTTTCCGATAGCGCCTGAAGAAAGGAAGGGCCATATCGCGCCAGAAAGTTGATGCCGCCATAGAGCCTCTCCTGCAGGTGCTTTCCGGGAAAAAGGTTATTTTCCAAACGCATGGCATCCCGCTCGATCTGGTCGGACCGCTTCTGCAGAGCGGCGAAAGCCTTCTTTTCCAGGTGGGAGAGCTGATACTGCATCTTCTGACCGCTGTTGCTTGCGGCATCCACCAGAGTGGGGTCCAGGCGGGACAGGGATTGCCGGATCTGTTTGATATCTTCCTGCAAGTGCGCTTCCGCCTTTTCAAATCGCGCGGCCAGATCGGCCGGCAACAGGCGGGCCGCCAGCTTTTCCCGCAGCTCCTGCCCACCGGAGAAAACATCCGGGAAGGACAATTCATATTTACCAAACAGGCGATTGGAAGCCGGGTCGAGAATGGTGCCGCTGGCACGCGGCACGATGACCGGCATCCGGCGCAGAATCCGCTGATACACGACCGAAGCCTGCGCCATGTAGGCCACCTCCGACGGTCCGCCCACATACGCGGCCGTGGGCAGAAGCAAGTCCTGCATCACCGGGCGGAGCAGTACATTGGGAGAAAAAGATTCCGGATGCGCCTTCAGCCGCTGGCTTAGCTGCTCCGGCTGGAAGGACTCTCCACGGGAACTGACGAACCGGCCATCCTGCCATCGAAGCCCGGTGCGCTGTCCGTTCTCGATCAGAAACAGCAGGCAGGTATTCTCCGTAACATGAACCTGCGCGTGGTAACCGGCGCCGGAAAGCTGCTGGTCGCGAAGCATCAGATCCTGTGCCAGCTCGGGTGCGGACTCTAGTGCCGCTCGAAAAACCCCGGCGCTCATCTCGTGCAGCCGGGCATCGTAGGGATCAAGAAGAATGACGCCGAAATCGCTGAACAGCCGCGCCAGCAAGGCCCCGAATGCACTGCCGAGCGTAGCCTCCGGCCGGTAGCAATCCCTCACCATCCGCAGCAGCTCGCTGGCGGCATCCGATTCGGGAAGCAAACCGGAAAGTTGCTCCAGCACGGGCTGAATCGCATCTCCCAGTCGAACCGTGCCTACCGGAGCATCGGCCAGTACGGAAGGGTTCCCGTAGACCAGCTTGCGGGGCTGCCCATCGCGATCCTGGATGGTGCAGTGGCTGATCTCCTCCAGATCGTGATCTTCCGTGGCCAGCCAAAAGACGGGAACGGCATCGAGGCCGTGGCTTGTCAACTCACGCGCCAGCAGAGCAGTCGAGAGCGCCTTGTACAGGCCGAAGGCGGGGCCGGAAAACAAACCCACCTGCTGGCCCGTTACGATCGCGACAGAATCGGAATTCTCCAACCGGTCCAGGCTTGCGAATGTAGCGGAAGAGGCCCCGAACCCTTTGTTTTGCTCCCGCAGGATGCTCACAACCGCCTGGCGGCGGGTGGCGGGATAGTCGATCTTTCCGGCGGCACTCAAAAAGCTCGCCGGGTCATGAGGGGAATAGGAATAAAAAGGACTCACATTCGGGAACTGTTCCAAGTAGTCCTGAAACAGCCGCGTCGTATGCGGGAGCTGGCTCTGGGGGATGCAGTGGCATTCCATGGGATGTTCCCTGGTTCCTCGCCGGTATCCTGAGTGAAAATCCGTTCTCTATTCGATGCGCGCCAAAGACGGAATGATGCAATATTCCGGCAGCGCCATTTTGCAACCCCCTGCAATCCTGCGTCAAACGAACCCGGCCGCGACCACGGAGGGAACCTCAATCCAGCGCAGGTTGATGCAACTCCTGCAGGGTCATCACATGAACCGTCTTCGTGCGGCGATCCATTATGCCGTTCACTGCGGCCAGCGCGCCGGCGATGGTGGTGATGCAGGGCAGGCGGTGCTGGATGGCGGCGCGGCGGATGGCCTTTTCGTCAAAAAAGGATTTCGCCCCAATCGGCGTATTGATCAACAATTGGATCTCCCCGCCCTTGATCAGATCGACGATATTCGGCCGGCCTTCCATCACCTTGTACACCGTGCGGACATCGATCCCCGCAGCGCTCAATGCCTGGGCAGTGCCGCGCGTTGCCACCATCTGAAATCCCATCTCGACGAGCTTCTGCGCCACCGTGATCGCCTTCGGCTTGTCTTTGTCCCGGACGCTGAGGAAGGCCTGGCCTTCCAGCGGCAGCCGGGTTCCGGCGCTCAACTGCGACTTCGCAAACGCCTCCCCGAACTGCTCCGCGATGCCCATGACTTCGCCCGTCGAGCGCATCTCGGGTCCCAGGATGGGGTCCACGCCGGAGAACTTGGAGAACGGAAAGACAGGCGACTTCACGCAGAACTGCTTGACGGGCAGGACCCCCAGAAAACCATTCCCGATCCCGGCCAGAGCCTCGGTCGTCTCCAGAGGAAGATCGAATTCCGGGAGTTTCCGTCCGACCATGAGGCGCGCGGCCAGCTTGGCCAGCGGCACTCCCGTTGCCTTGCTGACGAACGGGATGGTTCTCGAAGCGCGCGGATTGACCTCCAGCACAAAAACTTTCCCGTCCCGGATGGCGTACTGCACGTTCATCAGACCGACGACGCTGAGCCCGCGGGCGAGCCGCACGGTGTAATCACAAAGAGTAGCGATCTGGTGCTGGGTGAGAGTGATGCCCGGCAGCACGCAACTGCTGTCGCCGGAATGAATCCCCGCCTCTTCGATATGCTCCATGATGCCGCCGATGACGATGTTCTCCCCGTCCGACAGCGCATCCACGTCGATCTCGGTAGCGTCCTCCAGAAACCGGTCGATCAGAACCGGGCGGCCCGGCGCCGTGTATTCCACGGCCTCCTGCATGTAGGAATCCAGGACCGATTCATCGTAGGCGATGACCATGGCGCGGCCGCCCAGCACATACGATGGCCGGACCAGCACCGGGTAGCCGATGCGCGAGGCGATCTCCCGGGCCTCGGCCAGGTTCGTAGCCGTGCCGTTATCGGGCTGCGGGATATTCAGATCGACCAGCAACTGGCCGAATCGTTTGCGGTCCTCAGCCAGATCGATGGAGTCCGGGCTGGTGCCGACGATGGGCACGCCGGCCTGAAGCAGCGGCAGCGCCAGGTTGAGCGGCGTCTGGCCTCCGAACTGCACGATCACCCCATCGGGCTTCTCCTCATCGACGACGGCCATCACGTCCTCGAAGGTGAGTGGCTCGAAGTAGAGCCGGTCCGAGGTATCGTAGTCGGTGGAGACGGTCTCCGGGTTGCAGTTGACCATGATGGTCTCGTAGCCGTCTTCCCGCAAAGCAAAGGAGGCGTGGCAGCAGCAATAATCGAATTCTATTCCCTGCCCGATGCGGTTTGGCCCGCTGCCGAGAATGATGATCTTTTTCCTGTCCGTAGGTTCCGCCTCATTCTCCTGCTCATAGGTGGAGTAGAGATACGGGGTATGGGATTCAAACTCCGCCGCGCAGGTATCCACGCGCTTGTAGACGGGCCGCACGCCGAGCTGCTTGCGGCGTTCGTAGACCGCCTCCGGAGAGACGCCCCACAGATGGGCCGTCCGGCGGTCCGAGATGCCGGTCCGCTTCGCCTCGAACATCTCCTCCGCGGTAACCGACTCCAGCGACTGATTCTTCCACCCTTCGCGGAACTGCTCGATCTGCCGGATCTGCTCCAGAAACCAGGGATCGACTCCCGTCATGCGGGACACTTCCCCGACGCTCCAGCCCTCGCGCAGGACATGGCGAATATAGGTGAGCCGGTCCGGAGTGGGCGTAACCAGTTTCTGGGTGATGAGCCGCTCATCGATCTCGGTGGAGGAGAGGGATTTGCCGGTCTCCAGCGACCGAAGTCCCTTCATCAGGGCCTCCTTGAATGTGCGGCCGATGGCCATCACCTCGCCCACCGATTTCATCTGCGACCCCAGCGTCGGGTCCGATCCGGGAAACTTCTCAAACGCCCACTTGGGTATCTTCACCACAACGTAGTCGAGCGTGGGCTCGAAGCAAGCCGGCGTTTTCCGCGTGATGTCGTTGGGAATCTCATCCAGCCGGTAACCCACGGCCAGCTTGCTGGCGATCTTGGCGATGGGAAAACCTGTGGCCTTGGAAGCCAGCGCGGAGCTGCGGGAGACGCGGGGGTTCATCTCGATCACCACCACCTGTCCGTCCTCCGGATTCACCGCAAACTGGATATTGGACCCGCCCGTCTCCACCCCGATCTCACGGATCACGGCGATGGAGGCGTCGCGCAGAACCTGATATTCCTTGTCCGTCAGCGTCTGAATGGGCGCCACCGTGATGGAGTCGCCCGTGTGGACACCCATGGGGTCGAAGTTTTCAATGGAGCAGATGATGATGACGTTGTCGGCAAGGTCGCGCATGACCTCAAGCTCGAACTCCTTCCATCCGAGCACGCTCTCCTCCACCAGCGCCTGGTTTACCGGGCTCAGATCGAGTCCCCTGGCCAGGATATCCACAAACTCTTCCCGGTTATAGGCCATCCCGCCGCCGCTGCCGCCCAGGGTGAAGGAGGGACGGATAATCACCGGGTAGCCGATGCGGCCCGCGAACTCCAGTCCGCCTTTCAGATCGCTGACCAGCATGCCGCGCGGCGTCTTGAGCCCGATGCGCTCCATGGCGTCCTTGAACAGCAGACGGTCTTCCGCCTTCTTGATGGCCGCCAGTCCCGCGCCGATCAGCTCCACCCCGTATTTTTCCAGGATGCCATCTTCGGCGAGCTGGACGGAGAGGTTCAGAGCGGTCTGGCCGCCCACGGTAGAGAGCAGCGCGTCGGGACGCTCCCGGTCGATGATGGCTTCCAGGTATTCGACTTCCAGCGGCTCGATATAGGTGCGGTCGGCCAGCTCCGGGTCCGTCATGATGGTGGCCGGGTTGGAGTTGACCAGAACGACTTCGTAGCCCTCCTCCCGCAGAGCCTTGCAGGCCTGGACGCCGGAGTAGTCGAACTCGCAGGCCTGCCCGATGATGATGGGGCCGGAGCCGATGATCAGAATTTTGTGGATGTCATTTCGGCGTGGCATATCTTCTCCGGGATCAGTTCCCAATTCTCACGAGG
This sequence comes from Terriglobia bacterium, assembly GCA_963662495.2. GTDB lineage: Bacteria > Acidobacteriota > Terriglobia > 2-12-FULL-54-10 > 2-12-FULL-54-10 > SHUM01. Next base: position 194,822 of record CAXVYQ010000009.1, on the reverse strand, counting down.
CTCACCGCATCCTCTCGAACTCTTCAACTGTGATGCCCAAATCTTTGATGATGCTGCGCACCGTACCTCTGGGTATGTTCTTGCCAGGATGAATGGGCACTGTGGTCCACCTGCCATGCGCATGGCGGTACACCGCGTGACTTCCCCTCTGACGAATTTTCCGGAAGCCAAGGCTTTTCAGAACCCGTTCTATTTCATGAGGTTTTGCCGGACGCAGCTTCGACATTTACCTCCACGCGCTCCACGGCGACTTCAATGGGAATCGGATCGCCAACATCCTGTCGCGCTTCGATATGGAGTTGGATCGCCTCTCGAAGATTCTTCAGCGCCTCTTCATACGTCTCCCCGTTGGAGTGGCAGCCCTGCAGAGCGGGGCAGGAGGAGATGTATACTCCGTCTTCATCCTGTTCAATGACGACGGTGTATTGGTATTTAGCCATTTTCGTCCCTTCCTTCGATGCGGGTCATTTGTTTTGGTCGTATGTGGTTTCCACCGACCTCCGGAGTGCATCCTTCACTGCATGCGAGGCAAAGTCAACGGGACCAAGTTGAACCAGAAGCCGCCCAATCATTTCGTTGACCACCTCGCCCATCCATGGTTCCCCACCTTTCAAGGAGGCATCATTGATTATCCAGCCCCTCGCCCGCGAAACTCCTTCATCATCTTGACGAACTCGCCGAACAGGTAGTAGGAATCGTGCGGGCCGGGCGATGCCTCCGGGTGGTATTGCACGGAAAAGACCGGCAGCGAGCGGTGGCGCACCCCCTCCAGCGTCTGGTCGTTCAGGTTCCAGTGGGTCAGCTCGACATCCGAGGAAGCCAGAGAATCCGGGTCCACCGCGAATCCATGGTTGTGCGAGGTGATCTCGACTTTCCCGGTCGCCTTGTTGATGACGGGATGGTTGCCGCCGCGATGGCCGAACTTCAGCTTATAGGTCTTCCCGCCCAGGGCGAGTGAAAGCACCTGATGGCCGAGGCAGATGCCGAAGATCGGCTTCCTGCCGAAAAGCTCCCGGACGTTTTTCGCCTGCGTTTCCAGCGGAGCCGGATCGCCGGGACCGTTCGAGAGAAAGATCCCGTCCGGGTTCAGGTCGAGGACATCCCCGGACGAGGTCAGCGCGGGGACCACCGTTACGCGGCACCCCGCCGAGACCAGGCAGCGCAGGATATTCTGCTTGACGCCGAAGTCATAGGCCACGACATGGAAGGTTCGTTCCTCCCCCGGAGCGGCCAGGCCGGAAGGCTGCAACTCGATCGCCGGGCTGTCCCAGACGTAGCTTTGCCGGGTGGAGACCGCGAGGGTCAGGTCCCGGCCCGCCATCGGCGGAATGGAGTTCGCCTTTTCGACCAGTGCCTCCGGCGTCGATTCCTGGCTGGAGATGACGCCGCGCATGACGCCCTGATTCCTGAGACGGCGCACCAAAGCACGGGTATCCACGCCATCCAGAACAGGAATCTGGTGGCGTCCCAGGAACTGCTCGGCATGCTCCCGGCTGCGCCAATTGCTGGCCAGACTGCTGAATTCGCGGACTATGAGTCCTTCGATGTAGGGGCGGGTGGACTCGTTGTCCTCCGGGGTGGAACCGTAGTTGCCGATCTGCGGATTGGTGAGCACCACGATCTGGCCGGCATAGGAAGGATCGGTGAAGATCTCCTGATAGCCTGTGAGGGAGGTATTGAAGACGACCTCGCCGGCGCACTCCCCGCGGGCGCCCGCACCCCGGCCGGCGTAGACGGTCCCATCCTCCAGCGCTAAAAGCGCTCCCGGCATTGGCTGCCTCTCATTCGAATTCTGAAGAAAAAAGAAATTAACGAGTTCGTGCGGGTAATCCGGTCCGCAAATGCCGGGTTACTCCAGTAATCCCCACCGGGTCCGCGAATACAGGATCACTCCAGCAAACCTGGCCGGGGCTGCAAATGCCGCATCACTCCAGTAATCCCCACCGGGCCACCGGCCAATAGATCAACTGTGCCTTCCCGTAGATATAGCCACGCGCAACGGTTCCCCACATGCGGCTGTCATTGGAGGAGTTGCGGTGATCGCCCAAGACAAAGTATTCGTTTTCCGGAACTTTTGCCGGACCAAAAGACTGCCTGCCGCGGTACTCCGAGAGCACGTAAGGCTCCTCGGTCCTGACCCCGTCGACGTATACCTCTCCATCCCGGATCTCCACGACGTCCCCGGGAAGACCGATGACCCGCTTGATGTAGGATTTCGTTTCATCGTACGGAAAGCGGAAGACGATTACGTCTCCGCGTTCGACCGGCTCCAGACGGTAGATGAACTTATTGATGAAGATGCGCTCCTGGTCGGTCAGCCGCGGCATCATGCTGGTCCCTTCCACCTTGACCGGCTGATAGAGGAACAGAATCACGACGGCAGCAAAAAGGATCGAAATCGCAAGGTCTCGAATCCAGATCCGCAGGCCCGGCAGCCAATTCTCACCGGAATCGGGAAGGGGACCGGAATGGTTTTCCGCGGAAGGCTGGCCTGGCAGGTGTGATGAATCGCTCATATCCTTACCCTCTGTTTCTACCATAGTTTCAGCCGGTGAACAACTCCCCCGCCCGAAGCCACGGGGGCCGTCTGGCGACGCTGTCCGCCGTACGGTCCTGGCAGCACAAAACGCGGGAAATGTCCGATTTGGCGCATGGACCCGGATGCAGAAGGATGCAGGAGGTCCCGAAGATTCCGGAGAATCGCCGACCGGGAAGCCGCGCAATCAGCGAGCGCAAGATGTGCAAGCTGTTTCCTGCCTTCTCCTGCCTGGCGGATGGCTGGGCGGATGGCGGATGGCGGATCGAACAGGGCCGTGCGGAGAAATCCTAAAACTGCCAGAACAGGCGCAGTTCAACCCCGTTGTATTGGTAGGCGGTCTTTCGGATGTTGTAGTTATAGGTGGCTACGGCGCCGAAGGAGGGCGTGAACCACTTGCGAACAAACAGGGAAACATTGTATCCGTCGAATTCGACGTCCGCCGGAGCGGCGCCGAGCGTCTGCCAGGCCTCCTTCCCGCCGCCGGCCGTGCCGCCCACCCAGTATCGGCCCTCCTGGCCGTGCTGGATGGCCATCAATCCGGAGAGGGAACCGCGGTTGCCGGGCCGCACGTTGTTGTGATTCAAAATGCCCTGGAGAACCACTTTCCCGAGATAAAGGATGACACCGCCGCGGGCGATCCGTCCGCTGACCGGCCTGCCGTAATAGAGGCGGGTATATCCGCCGGTGAGGAGAAGCCCCGGAACCGGAGTCTTCAGAATGCCGTTCAGATCGTACCGGAAGCGCGGGAAAAAGGCGTTCGGGTCATTCGGCCCGCCGCCGCTGCCACCCAGATATGTGGTGAACCAGTCGCTCCATTGAATCCGTGTGGTGAGCGCGCCGAGTTGCTCGGATTCTCCCGGGCGGCTCTGGTGCACGGTTTCGGCGATGATGCCGAACCGGTCGGAGGGATTCAGAAACAGGTGCAGGCCGCCGCCGCGCCACTGGCCGAAACCGTCGGTTACGAAGTTTGTACGTGGTCAGATGATTTGGGACAGAGGGCGTAAAAAAATAAGGTAGCGATCTGGCTCCTCTGGGTTGATGTTAGGCTGCCCTTGTTTGGAAGTGCAACCGTTTTCTTAAAGCCAAGGTTTTCTCTTTGATGCGATTGCGTTTTTGCAGGATGGCACTGCCTTGTCCTGTAAAAACGTCGTAGGGTGTCAGGTTGTTCAGGCTTTCATGGTATCGGTTTGTGTTGTAGTGGCGGACGAAGGCGTCGATCTGCCGCTCCAGGTCTTCCGGCAGGTAATAGTTGTTGAGCAGGATGCGGTCTTTCAGAGTCCGGTGCCAGCGTTCGATCTTGCCCTGCGTCATGGGGTGATAGGGTTTGCCGCGGGTATGCGGGACGCCGTTTTCTGCCAGCCAGGACCGCAACTCGGATGAGACGTAGCACGGTCCATTGTCGCTCAGGAGGCGAGGTCGGTGCCGGACGCCTGCGCGGTTGAGGCCAGTGGCCGTCAGCGCATCCTGCAGCGTGGCCGAGACATCCCTGGCGCCCATGGTGTTGCACAGCCTCCAGGCAATGATATAGCGCGAGAAGTCATCCAGCACCGTGGACAGATACAACCAGCCCCAGCCCATAACTTTCAGGTAAGTGAAGTCTGTCTGCCAGAGCTGGTGGACCGCTGTGGTTGGGTTGGCGAACCGTTCCGCCGCTTTCAGAACAATAAAGGCTGGTGCGGTGATCAGGTCATAGCGTTTCAGGATGCGATAAACTGTCGATTCCGAAAGGTAATACTGCTTCTGCTCCGTAAACTGCACCGCCAGCTCGCGGGCCGACAGGTCGGGCTCGGCCAGTGCTAACTTCACCAACTGATCGGTGATCTCCTCCGACACCTTGTTCCAGACCGGGCCGGGATCGGGCTTTTTATCTTCCAGACCATCAAAGCCTTCCGACACATAGCGGTCGTACCGGTTGTAAAACGTCGATCGGGGAATGCCAACCTGCTGCAACGTCCGGCGTACCCCCAGGGAAGATTGCTCCACCGTGCGGATGATCTCCAGCTTCTCCGAGGCAGGGTGTCTCATATACCGTCCTCCCCATCCCCGATCACACTTTTTTTCAGCAGACGGTTTTCCAGCATGGCTTCGGCCAGGGCCTCTTTCAGCTGCACGGCCTGCTCCCGCAGGGTCTGAACCTCGCCACTGGTCGCCTCGCGTTCTGTGTCGCCCGCCAGCCGCTTGCGGCCCGCCTCCAGAAACTCCTTGCTCCAGCGGTAATACTGGTTCTGGTGTAGCCCCTCGCGGCGGCACAGCTCCGCGATGCTGTCCTCGCCGCGAAGTCCCTGCAATACGATGCGGATCTTCTCTTCCGGGCTGAACCTGCGCCGCGTCCTGCGCTTGATCTCCCGGACGGTCTTCTCGACCGCCCTCTGGTCGTCTTGTTTTTGTCTCATCTTCGTTCCTTTCAGTCTCTACGATGAGCCAAAAACTCCACCTTATCAATTCCACCCTTCCTGTCCAACTTGGCCTGACCGGGTACAACGAAGTTGTCATACCCGCTGATTTCAATGCGCGACCGGCCAGGAGCAACTGGCTGCGCCACCGGCTCCGGAACGGGTGCGGGCGCGGGCGTCTGCCGCGCCGCCGGAGGCACGGAGTAACCGCGGGACGGCTCCGCCGAGGCGCGCGCGATCAACCGCTGAGCGCGCAGCCCGGATGGAGCCACCATCAGGAGAATCGTCATGCAGATAAAAACCAGTGGCCTGATTCGGACCGTTCTCATGACCAATCACACTCCTTCGACGACAGACACCATCGTTCCCGCCGCCACTTTACCCCAGACGGCGACGTTCTGGCCGATCCTGATTTCCCGGCCAGCGGAAACCACGGTTAGTTTTTCCGGCCGGCCAACGCGAACTCTGTCCGATAACCTTATATCGGTCTCCGCAACGACAGTCCTGCCGATGAAACACGATTCGCCCACCGTCAGCGAGCTTCCCGACACTACATTCCGATTAGCCTGATTGCGGGTACCCAGTTCCACTTTGCCTGCCTTCACATCCCCCACAAAAATGCAGCCGGCACCGGAACGCAGGGTCCCCTGAACGATCAGATTACTGTCCACGCGGCTGCCCGGCTTCAGATCCAGATCGCCCCGGATGAGCAGCGTATCGGCGGCGAGCCGGGCAACGGTGGAGGGCCATCCCTCCGAAACGTTGCCGGCCTGGCCCTCCTCCAAGACCGTGGAAATGTCTTCATCCATGTGGGGAAACTTTTCCGTGGGCTGGTATCCGTAGGTCGAGATCAATGGCGCATAGAGAGACTGAACTTTTACATTGGTATCCAATTGAATGGATTCCTGCGCGCTCACCCGGGCATGGACAACCGTTCCGTGCTGGAGGGTGATCTTTGCATGAGAATCCACCCAGCGGAAAACTTCGTTATCCGGTCCGAGGATGATCTCCCCATCCGACGCAACGGCCTGCAAGCGAACCCCGGCGCCGGTCTCCAGCCGGCCGCGGCAATAGATTTCCCGGCGGAACTCGGACCGGTCCTCCAACGAAAGAGAGCCTTCGCATATCAGGAGTTCTTCGTAGTTTCTTCCGCCACCGAAGCTGCCAGAGTTCAGCAGCAGGATACGCTCGCCGTTGGTTTTTTCCAGAACGGCTTCCACGGGCGGCTCCAGAGGTTCCTGCACCTCCAACTGCTGGGCGCTCTCCAGCCACTCCTGCATCTTGGACCGGAAAGACTCGCCGAAATAATTTTCCACCCGGACGTATTCCACATCCACTGGAATGGGGGTATCGTCCTCGGGTTTCAGCCATTCGCGAATCCCGAAATAAAAGCTCAGGCTGAAAAGGAGCAGGAACGCGAACACGAGAAAAAGGTAGCCAAACATAATCGAATCAAAAAGTCTTCCTCATGTTTCCCGCTCGCGTGATGGACCCGGAGAGGGGCGGACGGTCTTGCCGGACACCAAGTATTCTCGTCCGGATTCCATCCGCGAAACAATCCCTAAGACTTTTTCGCTTCCTCCTCTTCCGGCATCACCACGGCGGTTTCCTCTCCGTGTTGAGAACCTTTGAACCACATGCTCCAGATCGAGACCTGTTTCCCGTTGCCGGACACCCTGGGGTTTCCATTCACAGCGCCCTGGACTCCGGTTGCAGGACCATTTGCATGGCCATCGGAGTTCCCCATGCCTTGAGCCCGCAGGTAGTTCAGCCCGCGGCCGGTTCCAATAGAGACTCCGCCAGCATTCCCAAGCGCGGGGCCGGAGTCACTGATTTGCTCCAGGCGGGTGTCCGTGTGGACGGACTCCTCATTCTGCGTCCACAGGTAATGCAGACCGTAGCCATTGCCGAACCCGGAGGAGTGTGTCGAGCCGCTGACCGGCTGACCAGCGCCCGGCAGGCTCATCCGCTCTCCCCTACCGGAGGAGGACCGATCGTCTCCGCCATCCGTTCCCAGACCATCTGTCGTGCCACCCTCATCCAATCCCAGCGGGCCGGACTCCGTTCCACCACCGCCTCCGTCGCGGAACCGTTTGGTCTTTTGCCAGCGCTCGCCGGGTTCGCGACCGCGGAACATATTCGTGTAAAACCTTGCCAGGGCTCCGGAAACGGCCGCCGTGCTGAAGATGAAATTCGCGATGTTGAGCGGCAGCAGCCGAACGCGTTTGCTCGAACCGTCCAGAATGACGCTGTTGCCCAGCTCGAAGAAAGATGCAAAATTCCCGATGGCGTTGTAACAGGTGCTGGCCATGAACGCCACCGCCAATGCGGGAAGGAAACTTTGCCCACTGAAGAACAGGATGGTGCAGGCGATCCAGCCCACGATCAGCAGCGGCGCGGTAATGTACACGCCCAGCATGAGAGCCCCGTCCAGCTTCATCTTCCAGCTCAGGAACGGAGACCGCAGCATCTGGCCGAGATAACGATGGAAGCATTCGGTGTGGCCCATCGCCCAGCGCTGGATCTGGCGCCGCCGGACGTCCCATTTCACGGGCACTTCCTCATAACACTCGGCCCGGTTCACATAGACCACCTTCCAGCCGTGAATGGCAAGCTGCAGCGTCAGATCCGTATCCTCGGTCAGGGAGAACGAGTTCCAGCCACCCACCGCGTTCAGAGCCGTGCGCCGCACGCTGCCGACCGTTCCGCCGAACTGCGGAATCAGACCCATGTTGTAACGGGCCTGCTGGTTGATCTGATAGCCGCCCGAGCGTTCCAGATCCAGCAGACGCGTCAACAACGATGTGCCGACGTTGTGAGGAACCACACGGCCCATGGCCGCGCCCACCTCGGCATCTGCAAACGGGGCGGCCAGGAACTTCAGCAGCGACTTGCCCGGAATGTAGTCGGCATCGAATATGATCAGGACCTCGCCCTGGGCCAGTTGCGTCGCCGCCCGCAGAGCGGCCGGCTTGCCCCGGACACCCTCCAGCCGGTGCAGCGGCTTGATGAAAGGATATTTCTTGGCATACTCGTCCAGAATCTCTCCGGTCCGGTCGGTCGAATGATCGTTGATCGGGATGATCTCGAACAGATCGGGGTCGTGGGGATAGTCGGCTTCCAGCAGCGCCTCGATCATGTCCGGCGCCACCGACTCCTCGTCGTGCATGGGGATCAGCACCGTGATGGAGGGCATATGAAATCCGGACAGATCCGTATAGTTCATCCGCTGGTGATGGAACAGCCTCATGATCGCAAAGATGAAATGCCTCGTCATGTATGCCAGCATGACCATCACAACAATAATGGCAATGATTTTGGCCGCGAGAATCATGATTCCCAGACCTCCCTTTCCTTGATCAGAAAAACCGCCGCCCGGTCCATGGCAAGTGAATAGATCGCCACGATATACAGGAAATCGGCGAGGAAACCGAAGATGAAATAGAACATCGGCATCCAGATGCCCCCAAAGTAATAGAACGTCGCCAGCCCGGTCGCCAGCCGGATCGCCGACCACAGCAGGGAATAAGCGAAAACAAGCACGAGCCAGGGCAGCTTCAGTCGAAAAGGCACCCGGAGCGTGAACAGTCCCAGACCAAATATCCAGGGGATCAGCAGCCACAGGTAGCATTCACCCCGATACCAGATGGCGGAGAAATCTTCCGGAGAATACGGCAGTTCCGGAGATACCACCTTCAGGTAGAACAGCGTTACAACCAGGCCTCCCGGTATCAGAAACAGCAGCGGCCGGAGAGGCGGAATCATGAACCGGTACGACACCAGAAACAGAACCACCGCCGCCCCGGTAAACACCCACGGATACAGCGGGTGAAGCTCATAGCTGAGGTAGTCCGTGCGAATCAGCGTGCCGGTGATTCCCGGCAGGACCGCGAGGTCCCTGCCCACGCTCCACGGCACCTCCGCTATGTCCAGCAGGCGCCCGACCACTCGCGTGTGCCAGCTCAAGATCAGCGGCATCTGCCACAGCAGCAGCACATCCGCCACCACCGCCACCAGAAAAGCCTGCAGCAGATACACCTTCTGAAACGGCATGTACCGCTGGCTCTTATGGGGATAGATGTTCTTTCTCCGCACCGCAATAACCCTTTCGTTTTCTCTGCCTGCCAACCAGCCGGAGGTTCAGGCCGCCGCTGGCGGCCTGAACCTCACCCCAGTGTTAGTTGCCTGTTACCATGTATTTAATCGTGCGTTCCATCAGCAACAGTTGACGGTCCACCCGGTCCGCGTTCACCTGTTCGGTGCCGTCTTCACTGACCACCCCTACAAACGCGTTCGGAAAATCTTCCAGGTCAGGACCTTTGGCCCCAGGGCCTTCGTCGTCAATCGCCGGTGAATTGTCCGGATAATTGCCGTCACCATCGCAGTGCCCGGCCAAGTCGAAGGCCAGAGCGACGATGAACTCCGGCGCATAGGCGAAGTAGACCACTTCCCCTCTTCCGGCGCGATTCAGCAGGATGGCTGGCTGCGGTTTGTCCCATGAATCTGCCGGGTCGAATCTCAAGAACGCCAATGCATTTCTGAAGTGCTCCGGCCGGGGCATCAACAGGTTCGCCTCGGCGCCATAGGACAGGATTGCTCCCTCCGTCCATCCGTCTATATCTGTAGGTCCAAAGATCCTGGTAACCATGATGTCGATCCCCGGAAGAATAGGGTCTTCCGGAGAAATCGACTGCGTCCCGAAGGCCTTGTTCCAGGGATCGTGCCAAAGCTGATGCAAGCCGCCCGTATGGCCTTTCTGCTTTCTCAGTTCATCATCCTCACGGAGGTCTTCGGTGATGTCTTTGTAGCCGGAACCGAACGTGGCGATCAGCTTGCCGCCATGGATGACCCACTTGTGAATCGCACGGATCTGAAAGTCGTCCAGGCTGGCCGTATTGGACAGGATCAGAATCTTGTAGTTGGCAAGATTGTCTTCGGTAACGTCCACATCGTAGATCACGTCGTGCGGGTATACGGTGCCCAGAGGCAGAGGTGGGGTGCGATCGACCATGGCGTTGTCCAGCTGTCCCCGAAGGACATAGTCCCAGCCCAGAAAGTAACGCCGATACTCGTCTCTCCCGAGGAAGTTCCCATCTGCCGCGCACTCATCGTAGTGCCAGTCGAAGAAATTGGCGGTATTCACGCTGGAATCGAGCAGGGCGATCTCCGCCGCCTCGGCCCGGGCCGAACCCATTCCAACCAGGAAGATCACCAATCCAATTGTATAAACGATAAACTTGTTCATCTTTCATCTCCCCTTCGTTTCGGAAAGCGTTCGGGCCGGCATCGCCAACATCATCAGTTTCTGCCCGCACATTCGCTTTCCGTCCCGAGAATCTCTATGTTTTCAGGGGGAATTGCTTCCATCATACCCGTGACCTTGCCTTCTCATTGCAAGTCCATCTCTAAGATGACCCATCACCAGACGTTCAACAATAGGCTGCAGGTCCCCTTTTCCGAGTAGGACCAAATTCCCCCTCCGACTGGTACGAGCCCGGCGAAGGACCGTGCCAGCGCGGCTACGGAGTATTCAGCAGGTAGTCGATGGTGCTCTTCATCAACGCCCGCAGGTCGGGAGTCCTCCCGGCCCAGTGATTATTCGCCCAGGTGAGATCGTTCTGCAGGCCCGCCGCCTCGGGCTCGACCGGATAGTTCGGGTCGGTGGCGCAGTGCCCGGATACGTCATACTCCAGACCAACGATGAAGCCGGGCGCAAAAGCGTAGTAAACCGCCAGGCCTTTGCGGTATGCGGAAGCCACGATGGCCGGTAGCGGCTTGTCGTATTCCGTGTCCGGCCAGATATCGTTGGGATCGAAGATCGCCAGGTTATTGGCGAAGGCAAAATGCGCATAGACGCCGGGATGGTTCACACTGCGTCCCACCAGCATGTTGGCCAGATCCCCGTAGCCGGTCAGCAGCCGGTATTCGTAAAAATACCAGGGGCAGATGCCACCGGCCGGGTCATAGTATTCGCAGATCTTGGCGGTCGGCCCTTCCAGACGGGTAATCATCGGCTCCACGCTGCCGGGCGGGTAGGAACCCGGTTCCGGCGGCACCATCCCCAGCGAGCCGGTTGTAACGAGCTTCGATGAGGGGTCCTGCCACAACACCTGCAACTCGTTCTTCTTCGGCTTGGAGAAATCAATATCCTCGGGGCTCTCCACCTCGGCCTCGTATCCGGTCCCAAAGCTGGCGAGCAGGTGTCCTCCGGAGGCGACCCATTTCTTGATGGCATCCATCTGAGAGGAGGAAAGCGCCACATTATTGGAGAGAATCAAGACCTTGTATCCGGACCGGGCCAGGACCCGCGTAATGAAATCATCATTGACAACATCGTACCCGCCGATCGCGTCCGCCGCGGTCATCTCCTGCAGAACGTATTCCCATCCGCCCCAATAGCGCCTGTACTCCAGCGGACCCATGGCGTTCGGGTCCTGCGTGTTCAGGTCGCATTGATTGTAAAAGATCTCGAAATAAGCGCGGGTCCGGTGGGAATCCAGAATAGCGATATCGGCCGCAACAGACCGGGACGGCCCGAGCCCGAGCACCCTGAACGCCAGTACCACCAGGCCCAGTATCGGGCAATGCTTGATCCTGTCCATCGTTCTGCCTCGTCGCTCCATCATCTCCGCCTCCCCTGTTGCGTGGATTGTTCCCTCTTCCCGTTCATTGGTTTCAAGGATCGATGGGATTTTAAGGATAAAAGACCCATTGCATCCTCCATGAAGGAGCCAGCTTGCCTGCCAGAATTCGGTGTTTGCGCTCCGGACAAACCCTCTAGTTGCGGGTTCCAGAAGAGTCTACGTCAGATAAGCCACTCCTCCAATGAGAAGTTGGTACTATTTTGCAATAGGACCCCTGGCAAAGTTTTGACGATCCGCTTCTCCTCCAACGGCACGACATTTTCAGATATTTATTTTATAATCAGCCAGATGGATCGATTAGACGCAATCATTATCGGGGCCGGAATCATTGGGTGCAGTCTGGCCCGCGAGCTGGCCGGCGGCGGGATGAGGCCGCTGGTCATCGACCGTGGAACTGCCGGCGGAGAAGCCAGCTCGGCGGCGGCCGGGATGCTGAGCCCCTCGGCGGAGGCCGAAACCCCTGATGCACTATTTGCCCTGGGCCGCAGCAGTCTGCAATGCTACCCGGCCTGGATCTCCGGTCTCATCTCCGAGACCGGCATGGACCCACAGTACAGAACGGAAGGGACCCTTCTGCCCTACGCCAGCGACGCACAGCGAAGCGAATGGCTATCGACCCTGGCGTGGCAGCGCGAGTCCGGTGTGCCGGTCCAGGAGATCACTCCCGGCCGGTTGCAGGAGCTCGAGCCGGGGCTGGCCCCTCGGAAGGGAGCATTTTTCCTCTCCTCGGACCATCAGGTGGACAACCGCCTGCTCATGCACGCCCTGGTGCAAAGCTGCCGAATGCGGGGAGTCAGCTTTCTTCTCGGAAAGCCGGTACGGAAGGTGGAAAATCCGGGAAGTCGAAGCTGGGTCGTTCGCCTGGAAAACGAACGTCTGGAAACAGCGGTGGTCGTGAACGCCGCCGGCGCCTGGGCCGGGCTGATTCCCGTCGAGGGTATGGAATCCCCGCCTCTCGATCCCGTCAAGGGGCACATGCTCTCGCTGCATCCGCCCACCGAGGCGGTGCGCCATGTTATTCGCACACGGAGCACCTACCTGGTCCCACGCCGCAATGGCCGGATCGTTGTCGGAAGCACTATGGAACGGGAAGGATTCGATAAAACCACGCGAGCCGCCGCCATCGCCGCATTACTGAATGATGCGCAGGCTCTCTGCCCCCTGTTGGGTCAGGCGGCGCTGGCCGAGACCTGGACGGGCCTGCGGCCCGCCTCTCTGGACGACATGCCGATCCTGGGACCATCCAAACTGGAGGGTTATTGGTTCGCGCAAGGACATTTCCGCAACGGAATCCTGCTGGCGCCCATCACGGCGAAGATACTTGCCCGGTGGATCCTGACCGGGCAAGGAGATGATTCGGTGGCGGAATTTTCAGCCGACCGGTTCGAGAACGGATCCTGAATTTCCTGCATCATAGGCCCGAATCACCGGCCTGCGTCAACTACCGGGTTCACCGGCCTGATTTACAGGATCAGCGGTTTTGCCAGCGAAAAGGTCAGTCTCGATTCCGCCGGCACCTGCACTTTTTCGCCATGCGTCATGACCTGAATGGCGGTTCCCGCTCCAGCTCCTGCCGCCGCGCCCTTGGCCGCTCCGGACCCGCCGCCGACGATGGCACCGATTACGGCTCCCACCGCAGCCAACCCGCCCACGCGTTGCGCCGTCTGCGTGCCGCGGGACGAGCCTGCCTCGTAGACCTCTCCCGTGGTAATCTCATGCTTGCGGCCATCGATCATCATGTCGAACAAGACCAGCGCCAGTTCCGACCGGCCCCGGATACGGCCCGCCTGTTCCACGCTCACCAGTTTTGTGGTTACGTCCGCTCCGCGGCTCACGATCGTCCTGCCGCCCACAATGATGGGCTCATCCAGGCTGGCCCGAAACATCTCACCGGTCTGATGCACGCCCGAATCCACCATATCGATCATCCGGACGGTGATCTCGGTCCCAGCCGGAACCGTGATACCCAATGACCCCTGCGCCGGTGTCGCAGTACGGGCAACAGTGGTTGCAGACCCGCCTCTGCCGGTGGAATAGGATGGCGGCACCGACGGTGCAGGGGTAGTTGCCTGAACAGCTGGCGGTGCAGTTGGTGTGGCAGTCTGCGCCGTCGCCTCCGCCTCGGTGGGCAGAATCGTAATGCTGTGAACATCGGCCAGCCGGTATCGCAGGTAATCACCATCCACCTGGAAAGTTACCCCGGCCGGATCTCCGCCCTGAAATTTACCTGTGATCGCACTGCCATTCTTTAAAATCAGCACATCCGCCAGGCTCATCCCCATGGATGCACCGAAAACGAGAGTTGCAAGAACTACCTTTTTGGATGCTCTCATGAGCGTCCCCTTTTTTTTTCTTTGGGCTGGTATTTTCGCACCCAGCCACGATTGAATCGTCCGGACCATTCCTCTTCACCGCCCGTTCGGGCCTTTTCTTCGCCGGGGCAGGGCCGGGGCAGGTCTGTTCCTCGCCGGGCCGGGCTTCTTCCTCATATGATGCGCGGATCAGCCCACACGGTCAAGATTATTTGGGTTCATCAACCTGAAACACCGCTGCCTGCCAGGAAAGCTCGCTGAACACTAAGTCTCACCGGGGTCTCACCGGCGCCTCAACAGAGTGGCGACGTCGAAGCGACGTCCCACCGACCCGGTGGAGGCAATGTTCCATCGCAGTTACATCGCTGGAGGAATAGGGTTTGACAGTGAATTTCACACTTTGATAGCGTGGAATTGGACCATAATCCGATCCTCTTTATCAGGGGCCGGTTTATCAGGGGCCGGAATCTTCAGGGGGTAAATGATGCGGCAGATGATGAAAGGCCGGAATCTGCGTTTGGAGACATGGATGGCGGGGCTCGGGTTCCTGTTGTTTCTGAGCGCGTCCGTGCCGGTTTCCGCACAGCAGCAAACGACAGATACCGAGAGCTATTGCTCCGGTTTTTTCACGACGGAACCACTGGAGAACGGATTGCACCTGCCACAGGAAGACGGATTGAAGGTCCTGGGAAGCGAGGACGCCGGTGAGAAAAACGAGTACACGGTACGGGATTTCCTCTACCTGAATCATGGCCGCGACGCACTGGCCACCCCCGGTGGATTGTACCTGCTGGTCCGCCCGGTTCTTGACTTCCAACGGGACGAGGCTTTCGCCGGACAAAGAGAGCTGCTGGAACAAATGGGGTCTTTGTACGCCGAGATCGGGCGGATCGAGGTAAAGATTCTGCATCCGGAAAGCGCCACGGTGGAGGTCCTCGGGTCCTGTGAACCGGTACTGACTGGCGATATCGCCATTCCCCTGGATGGCCGGCCGCCCTTGGATCTGAAATCTCCCAAGGAAACCGATCGTTTCGCACCATCTTCCGGAAAGGCCATTGGCACGCTGGTGGCCGGTAAGGAGCTGGACCGTACCCTCGGTGAAGGAAAGATCGGCTATGTGAACATTGGCAGCAATGACGGCGTGACGGCCGGAAGTTACCTGCGCATCGTCCGGTACTATTCCGGCGGTTTGAGCGAGGATTTCGAAAACGCCGTTCGGAACTACTCCTCCACCGACATTGGCTGGGGCTCCGCTCAGCCGCTTACGGTCGAACAACGAGCGACTCTGCCCCGGGAAGTCCTGGGGGAGATGGTGGTTCTGTCGGCCCGGCCCGGCAGTGCAACCGCGTTGATCACTTACAGCCGGAAGGACGTTATCGTGGGTGATGGGGTGGAGTTAGAATAGACTCCGGCTCAATGAAACGACCGGATCGCGGGACCGGGTTCGCTGTATTTACCCGTGGTAAAAAGCCTCCAGGACAGACCTTCGCTTCGATCGATCTACCGGATCGCGGGACCGGGTTTGCTGTATATACCCGCAGTAAAAAGCCTCCAGAACAGACCTTCGCTATCCATGCCTCGACCGGAAAACCCGCCTTGCGGCAGGTTTTCGCCATGAATCTCTCCACATCGCGGTTCCGCTAAGTGGCCACCTGAGGCAACAACAGGCCCCGTCTCCCCTCCCGGCAGATTATCAACCTGGTCTTTTTACTGTGGATTGCGGATTCAATCGAGTGGCGGGCCAGTCTGAAAAGAGTTCTCTTTTCTTTACTGGTGAGAGGGGATATCTCGCTTTTGCCGTCCCGGGAGACGGTCCCGGACCGGTGGGATCGGCTTCGGAATGGCGCCGGAAATCTCCGCCAGCCCGACCCAGAATCGACGAAAGTACTGCAGACCGGAGATGAGCGCCAGCACCATGGCCAGCCACATCGCCACATGGCCGATCATCTCAAGCCATCCGAACCTCTGGCCCATAATCAGGGTGGAGATGGCCAGCACCTGCACGCCCATCTTCAGCTTGCCGAGCTCGGATACGTGAATCGTAAACCCTTTCAGCAAGGCGATGTTCCGCAAGCCCGTAACCGCCACCTCGCGGCCCACGATGATCACGACGATCCAGGCCGGAACCAGCATCATCTCCACCAGTCCGATGAATGCGGCGGCCACCAGCAGTTTGTCGGCAATCGGGTCCAGCCAGGTGCCAAAGGCGGTGATCTCCCCCCGCCGCCGTGCCAGGTGTCCGTCCAGCCAGTCGGTAAAGGCAGCCGCCAGGAAGATGGAGACACCGATGAAATCCCAGTTCGGATACCGGGTGAACAGGACAACAACTAACAGGGGGACCAGGAAGATGCGGAAAACAGTCAGGCTGTTGGGAAGATTCATCATTCCGGAGGTTCTCCCAGCAGAATTCATAAAATCACTATATCGAACCGGACGGACGGAGTCAAAACCTTTCCCGCCACCAGGTTCCTGGAGAGCAACAGCGGGCAGCGATGCGCGGTTCGATTGCCGAACAGATCGATCCCCCGCAAACGATGCGCTACCGGCATTCACACTCGTAGTCTGGGGTGCGGAAACCTACTGTGCCGGATTCTGCCGCGCCCGTTCCCGTGAGCGCTCCGCGCGCGCGGCCTCGGCGGTAAACGTCCGATACTCCACCATCAGTTCGCCCAGAGATTCCCGCATGCGGCTCCAGCGCTCGATCACGCTGCCCACCGTGGCCCGCTCCAGACGGGCATCCATATCATTGAGCGCCTCGGTCAATGCCGATTGAATCGCCGATAAACCGGCGGAATCGGTCAAGGGATACGCCTCAGGCGGGTTTTCAGCCTGAGGCTGCCGCGTCGCCGGCGCATCGGCTCCCGGCGCGGGCCGGTTCGTGGCCGGGGACCGGGGGGGCCTGCTCTCGATATCATCGTTGGTGAAGACCCGGCCCTGCGCCGCCGCCGTGCCGGCCAGAAGGACCGCGATCGCCAAAGATAAAATAAAACTTCTCCCCATCATCCGAATTTCCTTTCCTGCAAGATGCCCGGAACTCTTTCCACATGCCGCGGAACCGGCCCACACCATTGTGTCGCGTTGGCACGCACCTCGGCTTCCCACCAGCGATGATAACAAAAAAAGGGTGCGGTTCATTCCTTCTAGCCGCACCCTTCAAGTATCCGAATTGGTTCAGTTCAGCGCGTCAGAACTTCTTCCAGGTAAAGCCCTGCAGAATGGGCTGGTAGATCGTGAAGAACTCGTTCTCCAGCGCCAGGTCGTAATGGACCGCGGCCCCTCCCATATTGGATACGCTGCCTCCGATAATCGCCCCATACCAGGGGGCGCTTCCCATGATATTCACATCCGCTAAGGGTGCATAGACCAGGGCCGCGGTCTCCGCTCCGCCGGACAGCTTGATTTGGCCCGTCCCGTTATAGACGATCTGTAAATCAGAGGAGTCCAGAGATGCGTTCGTAACTGTTCCACCCGTAAAATCGACGACCGTCTGAGCGTCCGGGATTCCGTCGCCTTGGACATTGAGCATCACGGGGCCGGGATCGATGATGACGTTTGCTCCGCCAGCCAGAGTAATGCTGTTGATGTTATAGGTGCCGGAGGTCAGGACCAGGGTCTTTCCTGCCCCCACGTCGATATCCCCGTAGGGAGTCCCCGCGCCGCAAACCGTTACCGGGTCGCCCGATCCGCCGGGGGGACAAGTGGGCGCCAGAACATATTCATCGCTTCCATCAGGTGGAATATCCACATCGGCCAGGACACAATTCGGCGCCATCCCGGGCGAACACCGATTGTCCGAGTTGAGCCGGTGGGTTACGACCGGGCTTTGAATGGGGTCCGGGTCGTCCGGAAGGGGATATATCACCTCGCTGGCCAACTGAATGATCTCGCCGGTCAGCGTCCCATTATTGTTATCCCATGCAGTTAGGGCGCCACCAGCGCAATTTCCCATGCCGGTATTCGGAGTGGAAAGATCTCCATAGATCGTCGTCGTGCTGCCCTGGGTCGTCAAACTGCCGTTGGTTCCCACATTGCCGTCATCCTGATAGAGCGTCAGGACGCCGCCGGACGCCGCGAACTCATCCGAGCTATAGCTATCCACCACGCCGCCACCGCCCATTAACAGCTCGTCGCAACCATTACCTCCGGCGAAAACAGCGTAGTTGAACGTCGATCCCACCGGCTCATCATAGATGGTGGAAATCTCCACGTTGGCTGCCTGTACCCCGGCCACGCCCCCGCGTGAAGTGATCTCCCACATCTGCACCACTCCCGGCGTGCCGGTTCCAAACTGGGGCACCGCGCGCATCGCCAGCAAGGTGGCAAAGGTTGTGTAACTGGACCTCGCGGCGCTGGCGGCATCATCGCTGACGGGCAGGAAGCCACGTCCGTTCCCTACAAAATGAGGGTCGCTCGTATCCACAAAGTCAAAAGCAGTCTGGTAGGCGGTAATGTTCGGGTAAACCATGGTCGCCAGATTGGCCGGCAGATTCGAACCCGCACCCACAAATCCCACCGGGACCGCGCCGTTTGTAACCGGAGAGACTGTAATGTCATACCCATTAAAGTCATCGAGTCCACCGACTGTCGGCTTCACATAATCGTTACTGAGAAAATGCGCCGTCGTGAAGATGCCCGACTCGGCCGCATCGCGCGACTGCGTCATGTTCCGGTAATTTGCCGTGGACCATGTCTCCGTCTGCGCGATGAACATCATAGAAACGGCCATCACCGATACCACGGCCAGCAGGATCATCGTCAGTACCAGCGCAAAACCTTTTTCACTTCCCTGTTTTCTCTGCATCATCATCCTCGATTCCCTTCCATCATTTATGGCAACAGATCCGTCACACTCTGCGGCGTCGGCTGCACGTACTGGTTCCTGTTCTGGGTCGCAGCCCACCACGCCTGGTAGACGTTCCGGGGGGAGACGTTCAACAACGACTTTTTCATTCTGGTTCGGTCGATATTGTAATCCCGGGTTCTGGGGTCCGGGCGCTCCGTCTGCACGGTGATGGTTACCGCCACGTTCTGGACATAACTGTTGCCCAGCAATCCGTCCGACTGGTAGCTGAAGCAGGCCGCTCCGTCCGCATTGGGCAACACATTCCGCACCAGGGTAACGGGCGGGAAATTCGGCTTAGCGGCCGGCAGCGTCGTAAAGGGCATCATCCGGCGCGTCAGTCTTCCGCTGCCATCGGCCGCCTGCGTGCAAGCGTATTCCATGTAAACCATGTTTCCATCGTCATTGATATCGCCATACATCTTCAGCAGATTGGCATTGGAACCGTTGGGGTCCACGGTTACTTCGTCGGGCATCATGTCGGAGATCACGCCGGTGGGAAACGCCCCGGCCGGGCGAATGACCTCGCCCGCTAAATGGCCTCTCTGGAAATCGGCGGAGAATCCCGTTGCCCCCACGTTGGAGATAGCGACAATCTCGAAATTCATCCCTGAACCAATCATCAGGACCATCCCATTGAACATACCCGTGGTAGAGGCAACCAAGGCCGCCACAGGGGTTCCAGGGGTCGGGACGATGACGTTCGTCAGCGTAGTCGTATCCCCGGGAATGGCCACTCTTCCGGCCTGCGTCAGTTCCTGCTGCAGCAGCTCCGTCGCGCCGCGCACCGCGCTCTGCATCTGCCCGCGGTTCATAACCGAGCCTTGCTCCATCGTCATATCGAAGAGCAGCGACATCACGATTCCCGATACCATCACCATGATCCCCATCACGATCAGCAGCTCGATCAGGGAAAACCCGGCCTGGCGCCGCCGACGGCTTGTGATTCTACGCTTTTGCATTTCCATCATTTCCATCTCCATTATGGGGAGTCTCCTTACCAGGGGTCCGCCCGAACCATCGACAGTGTCGATGTGGGAATCTCACCCCGCATGCCGGCGGACGAGCCGGTCTGAACGGATATGGTAATTCGTTTCAAGGTCGGTCCGGCGTTCAGACCGTCGATCTGCCAGACCCGGACATAGAACCAATTGTTCGGCCGGACCACTCCGCCTCCCAGCGGATTCCCGTCCCGGTCCAGATAATCCACGTATAGATTGACGGCTGCGGTCGGATCGGCGCTTCCGCCCACGGCCAGCCCGGAGCCGGGCGCGCACACGGTCGTAGCCGTCGGTGTGCAGGTTGGAAAAACCGTGGTGTCGGAGACCAGATCGTTGAATTGCAGGTTCACAATCTGCTCCATCTTGTCCTGCGCGTATTCGTTGGTCCGGGCCAGCAAGTGTCCCTGATTCTCCGAGTTCACTATCGCAACCGTTGCCAGCGACATCAATCCGGCCGACACGATGAACAGGACGGAGAGGGCAATCGCTGTTTCCAGCAGGGTGACCCCTGCTTCCGGGTTCCACTGCCGGGCCCGGCATGGTGTCTGGTGTTTCATCTCTCCCTACCCCCTTATCGCTGAATCCAGTTATTGGCCGTGGTTCCGGCCGTGTCGTTCCGCCAAACCTGCGTCAGAGCAGAGGCAGTAATGGTCACTCCCTGGACATCTTCCCCGTTGTTGATATATACCCCGTAATCGCCCGTCGGCCCCAGGGTGTTGTTGATGGGGAAACCCCTCGAATTGAATACAACGCAGGCCGTGTTGGCGATCACGGCCCCTTCCCAGGGGGCTGCCGGCCGATCCGGATTCCCGACATTTCCCGTCATGCATGGCGGCGGTGGCGCCCAGACCGTCTGGTCGCTGCCGACCGGTGGCGCCGCCATCATGAGGGCTCCAAAATTGACCCCGGAGGAGAGCGTCTGCGGTGCTCCGACCGCTTCCGGCACCCAGCCGCGATTATCGAACCGGGACCACCATTCCGTCCGAACAGTCCTGACACCGGCACCGTCAAAACGAACCCGCACCTGCGTAAACCGAGCGGCCGCACGCATCTTTGCCAGGCCGATCTCTCCGTTGATGCTCATGGCATCGCCCGCAATCCGGTAGTTCTGCATCGTCTGAATGAAATTCGGCACCGCGAATGCCACCAAAATCAGGCCACTCCGCGTTTGTTTCGCATTGGCATCCTCTCCCTCAAGTTTCTCCTCGCCAGTTTAATCCTCCGGCACCCTGTTCTCGAGCAGGAAGCTTCTCGCGGAGGTACCTCTCAAGTCCCGAGTGCGGTACGTTCGGGGCCGACTCAACGTGCAGTCTAACAACCGGATGGAAACTGGCACAATAGATCGAAAGGCCTAATGTTCAACCCGCGGGTCCTGGTACTGTTGTCCCATCGCTGGCTCGGGACAGCCTGTTTGCAGTACTGGTGGCCTGCCCCGGATGGCAGTCCCGGGCGGCAGATGTTCACATGCCCTAGAGCCTGATGGTCGCGGCCTAAAGGATCCCGAGGTCGGGAGTGCGGGCCGGCTCTTTCTTCTGCCCCAGAGAGCCGCCGCATCCCGTGCAGAGGTATTCGTAGACTTCCTCGTCCAAAAGGACCAGTAACAGTCTCTTGCGCACCGGCATGGCCTGCTGGCATTGGCGGCAATAGAGAGAAACGGCTTCCAGGGCGTCAAACTGATTCATTCGGCCTCCGCCACCGTTTCCATCACCGCCTCGTAGATATCCTCGGCCGTCTTGATGAAATGACTCTGCCCGATCAGGATATTCGCGCCATCGGGTATCTCCATGCGAACCGCGGTGATTTCCATCGCCGTTTCCCTCCCCAGCCGGCTCCGTTATTTGTCCGCACAGCACCGCCCCTGATTCCGGGTGTGTTTGCGGACACTGGTTGTCATTGTACATTAGGCTTGGAGAAGCAACGGACACGGCCTGGCACGCCCGGATCACCTAACATTCTTACGGGATGAAACGGAATGGAATGGATCATGGAGGCTTTCCGTCCGGCTTCCCCCCCCCGGTTGGAAGAAAGTCGGGGGAAAGCCAGAAAGAAGCCGGAAGATACCGTGGAAACTCTACGGGATCACGCTTCGGATCACATCGTAGATCAACCCGGTCAGCGGTTCCATCAGAATCACGTTGCCGGCGATCACCACGCGGCGGTAATCGGTGGGAATCGGACCCAACAGGCGTTCGAGCGCCGAAGGCAGCGGCTGAATCTTTTTCTGCAGTCCGGGCGGCAGCGTGCCGTTTTTCACCAACTGCTTCTGCAGTCCGGGCGGCAACGTCTCCCGCTTGGCCAGCCCCGGAGGCAGCCCGTTCTGGTTGTCCACAAACCAGCCCTTGATCAGACTGATCTCGTTCGTCGAAAAGACCGGCTCACTGGCCGGCAAAACCTCTCTGACCTTGTCGCCCACGCTGGACGAGGACTCCTGTTTCCCCTTGCCTTTTCCCTGCGCCCAGGCGAGATTCCCCGCCAGAGCTAGGGAAAATATCACCATCGCCATCATCTTCGTTCTCTGTCGCATCTCTCCTCCTTGCCCTGCAAGCTGTTCAGCCGGTCTCGACATTCGCTCGTTCATGTACTCGTTCCTTGTCTTCATCGGTCAATCCCCGACGAGTGATTAGACCAAGCTTAGGGCTCATCCATTCTTCACGGCGGAGATTCCCGCTACGGGTGTACCTCTTCGGTGAACCACTCGCCCGGCAGTTCCCGGCCCAGGCCCTGCTCGCGAGCCTGTTCCAGCACGTAGGCGCCACAAGCGGCGAATTGAATGCTCAATCCGATGTTATTGACGAAGCAGGCGACCTGATCGGGACTGGTTCGCCCTTGCACTTTCCCGATCAGCAACTCCCCGATGTCGGGCAGCCCGCCCCAGTCCACCACACCGCCCCGGGCAAGCGCGCCGCCGCCGGCCAGCTCCGGCACAATGGCCAGATCACCTCCGGTAATGTAGCTGCGGGGCGCGGACTCCCGGCTGTGAACCACCAGCACGTCGCATTGGTCCAGCGTCGCGCGGTCGAACTCGAACGGCCGGATCGAGGTGAGAAACATCCCCGGCTCCACCAGCCTGCTGTCCAGAACCGGTTCGGCGGAATTGGTTCCCGCCACCACGATGGTTGCTCCCCGGACCGCCTCCTGCTGCGTCTTCGCGGCGAGGACGGGAATGTCCAGCTTCCCGTTCCAGGTGTTCGCGAACGCCCGGCAATGCTTCGCGTTGGGGCTGAAGACGCGCACCTCACGGATGGCCCGCACGGCACAGATGGCTTGCAGCAGCGTCTCAGCCTGAAAACCGGAGCCGAGCAGCGCCAGCGTGGAAGCATCCTCCCGGGCAAGATGTCTGGCACCGATGGCATTGGCCGCCGCCACGCGAATCCGTTGCATCTCGCCATCAGGAAAGATCGCCGCCAGCTCGCCGGTCTCCATGCTGAACAGCAATACCAAGCCTACGAAACGGCTGCCCGGCGCGCGCGGCTGCTTCTCGCGCCGCACCGTTCCGGCGCGCGTGGGCCAGGTGAGGAAATCGGAGTTCACGCGCCAAGCGGCGATCTTCTTTCGCGGGTATACCGAGGACATGTCCTTGAATTCGTAGACGCATTTCCCCTGCTCGGCGAGCGGAACCAGCAAATCCTGGCGGGGCGAGGAGATCGCTTCGCCGCGCGCCAGATCTTCATAACAGGGTTCCAGCACATCGATGGCGGCCCGGACCGGCAGCAGTTTCACAATCTCTTCGTTGGATAGAACAAGCGGCATGACCCCCTCCTCGGAGCGGCTGAATGGTGAAAACCAGGAAGCTGATTCTACTGTGATTGTCCGCCCCGACCGCAACAGATTTACAGAATTTCGTGCTGCACTCCGTTACTTATTTGGGTGGGGATCATCGGAATCATCGGGATACCCGGACCGATCCATCCTCTCTAAGGATACGGAAGCCCGTCATTCCAGCCGGTTCTCACCCGTTCTCAGATGTTTTCAAATGCTCGGCAGTAAATCGTCCCATCGCCCTCCCCCGGATCAGGCATGCGACACATCCGGCCACTCCGGCGACCACTTATCCGGACACTCCGGCGGCGAGCTGAGAATTGTCTCAACGGGAGACCGCTCCCCCTGGCACCACATCCCGCCCTCCAAGTGTCTTCCGGCCATGAGAGGGGCTGCGATGCCGGAGGTGATCTCTGGAGTTTTTGGCGGACGAAGTCGTATCCGCACCAGCAGAGTGAAAATATTGCGCTCCCACCCGCCTTCCGCGCGCACGACCGGGAGGCATGACCCTGCGGTCGCTAACTATCAGAATTCGATGCAGTTATAGATTTCCTGGTACCAAAGTCTGTGACGGTATAGGAAATAGGTTTTCCCCGGAAGGTCCATTGACGGAATTGTTGACCACTTCTAACTTGGACTCGTGCGATCCCCCCGAAGATTGCCGCCAGCGAAATGCCAGCGCAATGATGGCGAGCTGGAGCAGAAACGGGAGCAGACAGATCATGCGGAGGAGCAAAGAGATGAAAACGCAAACATCGATTGGACGGACGGCAGCCAGCATCCTGATTTTGCTGGTGGGATTCGGAATGATCCTTCCGGAGATGATTCACGCGCAGAACTTCACATCGACGGGAAGTATGATCGGGCAGCGGGACGGACATACCGCCACACGATTGGCCGACGGCAAGGTGTTGGTGGCCGGCGGGGAAGATTTTATCTCCGGGAGACTGGATACCGCGGAGATTTATGATCCTGCGACAGGAACATTTTCAGCGACAGCAGCTATGACTTCGCCCCGCAAGTTTCATACGGCGACGCTGCTCGATGACGGAAAAGTCCTGTTGACGGGCGGCGTCGGAGCCGGCCTGCTGGACACGGCCGAGTTGTACGATCCCGCGGCGGGCACGTTTACTCCAACCACCGGCACCCTCGTGGATGCCCGGCGCGACCATTCGGCAACATTGCTGCCGGATGGAACCGTGCTGGTCAGCGGCGGTAAAATGGGCATCACCGCCCTTTCCAGCGCCGAACTTTATGATCCGGCCACGGGGCTGTTCGCGTTGACCGGAAGCATCGGCGTGGGCCGGTTCAATCATTCCTCTACCGCTCTTTCCGGTGGAACTGTCCTGATCGCCGGCGGCCAGGACTTTGCCTCAACGATGTCAACGGCGGGCATATATGACTGGATGACCGACACGTTCACCGGCACCGGCTCATTGAACACCGCGCGCTCTTTCCATACGGCTACCTGGATGACGGACAAGAAGGTCCTGGTAACCGGCGGAAGTACAGCCGGCGGATCGACGGCGGACTCCGAGCTGTTTGATCCCGTCGCCGGTACTTTCACGGCAACCGGCAGCCTGAACACGGCCCGCACCTCTCACGTGGCGGCGCTGCTGCCGAGTGGCAAGGTGCTGATCGCCGGCGGTCTTGATAGCGTATTCGACGTGCTGGCAGTAGCGGAACTGTTCGACCCTTCGGCCGGTACGTTCTCAGCGACCGGCAGCATGGGCGAAGCCCGGTTCGCGCACACAGCCACTGCACTGGCGGACGGGACAGTCCTGGTTGTTGGCGGAGACGACTTGGATTACTCTCCTATGGCGA
Source organism: Terriglobia bacterium (assembly GCA_963662495.2). Classification (GTDB taxonomy): domain Bacteria; phylum Acidobacteriota; class Terriglobia; order 2-12-FULL-54-10; family 2-12-FULL-54-10; genus SHUM01. The sequence goes on along the minus strand of CAXVYQ010000009.1, from coordinate 169,510 downwards.
CGGCGGAGATCTACACGCCCGAAGGCGGTCCCGTCGATCCGGGCGAGGGCGGCGATGAGGAGCCTCCGGTGGAAGGCGACCCAGCAGAGGTTGCGATCGACATCAAACCGGGTAGCGACGTGAACCCGATCAACCCCTACAGCCAGGGCACGACGCCGGTGGCGATTCTATCCAGCGAAACCTTCGACGCCACCACGGTGGATGAGCCCACACTGACCTTCGGCCATGTGGGCGACGAGCCGAGCCTGGCTTTCTGCGCGCTGGAGAACGTGGATGACGACGGACTGATGGACCTGATGTGCCATTTCCATACGCCGGACGCGGCCTTCGAGTTCGGTGACACGGAAGGGTTCCTGCAAGGCGCCCTGTTGGACGGAACACTGTTCGATGCCAGCGATGTGGTGAAGATCGTCGGGAACGCAAACAAAGCGCCGGCGGCATTCGGCTCCAGGTCCTGGTAAGCACTTCGTGGGACTGCGTCCAGCCTTTAGCTCGCTGCGCCCTGTTAGGGCGGCTCGCAGTGTTGATGTAACGGTTGTCTTCAAAGAGTGTGTTCGGCGATAGCGCGGCCGGGGGACTGCGTCCAGCCAGTTGCTCGGACTCCCGTTTGTCGCCTCACCCTGTCCCTGTAATGCTTGCATCCAGGCACATACGCACCTTCCGATGCTCGGCTCACCGGGTCCATGCAGAATTTCTCAAAGACAAAAGAATGTGATTTGCTTCGCCAAAGCTGCGCGTTGGGATCTGACTTCCAGAAGCTCATCGGCCATGGAAACAGCGATGCGGCAAGGCTGTGAAGCGCCGAGCGGCTTTACGGATAGGGCGTCAATTTTCAAAAGTGCTTGCCAAAACAGCCTATCTGTTATTACAATAGTAATAACTTATAGGAGATGCTGAATGGTTGAACTCAAGGTCCGCAAATTCGGAAACTCGCTCGGCGTCGTCTTGCCGAAGGATGTCATCAACCGGCTGCACACGAAAGACGGGGAACCCTTGTTCCTGATCGAAGCAGCGGACGGCAGCTACCAGCTAACGCCCTACGATTCCGCATTTGAGAAGAAGATGGCGAAGGCCGAAGACATTCTCGGCCGCTATCGCAACACGCTACATGTGCTGGCCAAGTGACGGAGCCGGTCTGGATCGAGGCGGGAGACGCGTTGAAGCTGCACGCCCTCCTGCTCGCGCGTCACGGCGGAGCGGCGGGGGTGCGTGACGATTCGTTGCTGCAATCTGCTCTGGCGCGGCCGCAACAGGTTTACGCCTATGCGGATGAGCCCGACATCATCGACATGGCGACGGCTTACACGGCGGGCATCGTCGGCAACCATCCTTTTGCTGATGGCAACAAGCGCACCGGCTTTGTGGTCGGCATCCTGTTTCTGGAGATGAACGGGTATCGCTTCACGGCTACGGAAGAGGAGACGGCGCAAGCCGTTCTCGCGCTGGCAGCCGGCACACTCGATGAAGCGGGCTATACAGCTTTCCTTCGCGAAAACAGCGAAGCGGAATGAGCAAGCGAGATTGGGCATCCCGCCAGGCGAACACCAGGAAGGCAATCGTCATGAATATGTTATCGAATCCCAATCAGGATAACCACTCGATATCACTTGTTCTAATAGTTGCAGAAACAAACTCAAACCCCTTGTTAAGAGTTTCCTTAACATCTAAAGCCCCTAACTTTTCTGACAACTTTCCCGTATGAACTGCTTTTGAACGAAATCTATAGAGATCCTTTATAAGTCCGGATATTTGATCGCGGTCAGCAAATGTGGATCCCATGTACCGTGCAGCTCGTACTTGCATGCGATACATCAATTCATTATTGTTGTCAGGTAGATATAGAACTTCGAGTGCAATTCCGAGATCGATCGCAACATCTACGAGTGGCCTTCCTCGCATTGCCCGGTTCAGCCTTTGCATTGCCAAACGGAATCTATCTTTTTCTCTTTTTTCAAGCACAAGAAATTTTCCATAAACTTCAGCCGCAAGGCTTGAATTCTCCTCCGACCAATCCTTTTCATCAGATCGCCCTTGGACTTCCGCGACGGACCATGCGCTCGGGCCTACGGGCGCCCATTCCGGCGGCTCAACCCAAGATGCAAACGAAAACGGTGCAGTCGGGCCAATAAGTCCAAGACACAGCAATACATCATGCATTTGGATGTGGGGGAAAATTCCATAATCAACATGCTGCGATTCTCCTCCTTTTACGTGAATCTTTGGTCTTGACACGCGACAAACCAGTGCTGCTGTGGGTCTTTGAAAGACCCATCGTGAATCGATCATCTTCGAAATCGAACGTTTTTGAAAGCCATCGCGTATCGAGTCCCAGGGAACGAGGTCAACTTCGGTGGTTATTTGATATCTATCTTGTGGCTTAATTCCAGCAATCGCGGTTATATAGCTATATGTAATCGCGGTCGCCTCCAAATATCTCTGCATATCAAGAACAGCCTGTTCGGACCCAACACTGTTCGAGCGCCTCAACAACCATCCAGCTAGAGTTGCGTATTCTACGCGTGAGGCACTGGACACTCCGACTTGCATATAACCATTGAACGAACCAAGATCAGGTTCCTCCGACAAAACGGTGATGAACCGGATCAAACGAGCATCCGACTTAGACGGATCCATCGTCGCGTATTTCAACAGCCATCCCAGTGTATATGGTGCTGCGTCCTCAGGCGGTAAAGCGGGAAGTGCGGCATCAAGTTCCTCAATGAGACGATCTACATTCATAACAATTATCGATTTCATCTCCCAGATGGTCTCAAAAATAGCTGGGCACAATTTTCATGCAGCCGAGTCTGACGATACCATTGAACTTCTTATTTTAGTACTCCCAGCAGGTGGCTAGGCGACGATAGATTTCAGCCAGGCAAACAGGCGCGTGTTGTAGAAGCGTCAGGGGGGAGAAGCAAGGTGCGCTCGCTGCGGCGCTATGCGCCTGCGCTCGGGCCTACGGCAGTGTGGTAAAACACCATATCCGTTGAGATGGAATAATAGGGACCCGAAGACGCGGGGATCGGTATCCCGATTAGTCGGTGGGGGTGGGAGGAAGCCAGCGGAGGATGGGCTTGCGGGCGGCCTGGACCTCGTCCACACGGCTGACGCGCGTGGTGCGCGGCGCGGAGAGAACCAACTCGGGGTCCTGCTCGGCTTCCCGCGCGATGAAGCGCAGGGCGTCGATCAGAAAATCCAGCTCCTGCTTGCTCTCGCTCTCGGTAGGCTCGATCATCAGCGCGCCGGGAACGATGAGCGGGAAGCTGACCGTATAAGGATGAAAACCGTAGTCGATGAGGCGCTTGGCGATGTCGCCGGTGCGGACGCCGTGGCGCGCCTGGCGCTTGTCGCTGAAGACGCACTCGTGCAGCGTGGGCGCATCATAGGGCAGATCGTAATCGGCTTCCAGTTGCGTGCGGACGTACATGGAGTTCAGCACGGCGTCCTCGGTCAACTGGCGCAGGCCGTCGAAGCCGTTGGCGAGGATATAGGCCAGCGCGCGGACCAGCATGCCGAAGTTGCCGTAGAAAGCGCGGACACGGCCGATGGATTGGGGCCGGTCAAAGTCGAACGACAGCGTGCCACCGGCATCTTCGGCGATGACGGGAATAGGAAGGAACGGCGCCAGGTGCTTCCTGACGGCGACGGGACCGGCGCCGGGGCCGCCGCCGCCATGAGGGGTGGAGAAGGTCTTATGCAGGTTGAGGTGCAGAACGTCGATGCCGAAATCGCCGGGACGGCTGACGCCGAGCAGCGCGTTGAGGTTCGCGCCGTCCATATAAATGAGGCCGCCACGGGAGTGGACGATCTCGGCGATGCGGTGGATCTCGTCCTCGAAAACGCCGAGCGTGTTGGGATTGGTGAGCATGAGCGCGGCGACATCCTCGGTCATGAGCTTGTCGAGCAGATCGATGTCCACGGTACCGCGGGCGTTCGAGGGCAGGGCCTGGGTCCGGTAGCCGACCTGATAGGCCGAAGCCGGGTTGGTGCCGTGGGCCGAGTCGGGGATGAGAACCTTCTTGCGGGCGTCGCCGCGAGACTCCAGATAGGCGCGGACCAGGAGCAGGCCGGTGAGCTCGCCGTGGGCTCCGGCGGCCGGTTGCAGCGTGATGGCGTCCATGCCGGTGATCTCGATGAGCGCGCGGCTCAGCGCCTGCATGATCCGCAGGCATCCCTGGACGGTGGAGGCCGGCTGCAGGGGGTGCGCCGTGGCAATGCCCTCCAGACGGGCGACGACTTCGTTGATCTTGGGGTTGTACTTCATGGTGCAGGAGCCGAGCAGATAGGCGCCGGTATCGACGCCGTAGTTCCAGGTGGAGAGCCGCGTGAAGTGGCGGACGACCTCGAATTCAGAGACCTCGGGGAAGCCGGGGATGGTGTCGCGGACGTTCTGGGAACCGAGCGCGGCGGCCGGGTCGATGGAAGGAACGTCGAGCGGGGGAAGCTGGACGCCGGTCTTGCCAGCCGAGCTGCGCTCGAAGATCAGCCCTTCGTTCTGCGTGAGGTGGCGGCGGGCTTTCTTGATGTCCTGGTCCGACATGGCGAATGCTTCCTGCGGGCGGTGGGCGGAGGCCCTCTACCCGGTATAGATTTCGACCATCCGGTCGATGGCCTCGCGCGAGGCGTTCTCGGTGAAACAGAATAAAACGTCTCCGGCCAGCTCAGGATAGTAGCGCGTGAGGTCGAGGCCGCCGATGATGCGGGCTTCGGCGAGACGGGCTTCGAGGTCCGCCGGGGGGCGGATGCCGGAGACGACAAACTCATTGAAAAATGGGCCGGCGAAGCGCAGCGTGGCGCCACGGGCACGGAGGGCAGAAGCCGCGTAGCCCGCTTTGGCAAGGTTGTGGAGAGCGAGGTCGCGGAATCCCCGCCGGCCGTAGAGCGAAAGAAAGATGGTAACCATCAGGGCGCAGAGGGCCTGGTTCGTGCAGATGTTCGAGGTGGCCTTCTCGCGGCGGATGTGCTGCTCGCGGGTGGTCAGCGTCAGGCAGAAGGCGCGCTCGCCATTCGAGTCCGTGGTCTGGCCGACGAGCCGGCCGGGGATGGCGCGCTTGTACTGATCGCTGGTGGAGAGAAAGCCGACGTAGGGGCCGCCGAAGCTGGGCGGCACGCCGCAGCCCTGGGCCTCGCCGGCGACGATATCGGCCTCGGAGGGCGGGCGGACCACGCCGAGAGAAACAGGCTCACTGACCATCGCGACCAGCAGCGCCCCGGCGGCGTGGACTTCAGCGGCGATGGCGTGGGGCTCCTCGACGATGCCGAAAAAGTTCGGAGACTGGAGGACCACGGCGGCGACATCGTCGCCGAGCCGGTCGGTGAGCGCGGCGGAGTCCACTTGACCGGTGGCGAGGCAGGGGATCTCATCGATGTGCATGCCTTGGTGGCGGATGTAGGTGTCCAGCACCTGACGGTATTCCGGATGCACAGAGCGGGCGACGAGCGCGCGATGGCGGCCCGTGGTGCGGACGGCCATCATGACGGCCTCGGGCAGGGCGGTGGAGCCGTCATAGAGCGAGGCGTTGGCGACATCCATGCCGGTGAGCTGGCAAATGAGGGTCTGAAATTCAAAGATGGACTGCAACGTTCCCTGGCTGATCTCGGGCTGGTAGGGAGTGTAGGCGGTGGAGAACTCGCTGCGGGAGATGAGGGCGTCGACCACGGCGGGGCGGAAGTGATCGTAAGCGCCGGCGCCGAGAAAGCTGGTGAACTCACGGGCGCACTCGGCAGCCCGGGCGCGGAAGTAGCCGAGGACTTCGGCTTCCGACTTGCCAGCGTCCAGGCGCAGCGGGCGGTCGAGACGGGCTTCGGCGGGAATGCCGGAGAATAGCTCGCCGACGGTGTCGACGCCGATGGCGCGGAGCATCTCGGCGCGTTCATCGGGGGATTTGGGCAGGTAGCGCATCGGGGTGCGAGGTGGCTTCCGGAAATCAGTGTCCGGCGCGGGGATCGGAACGTGCTGCCAGGCGGAAGCTCAGCCGGCCTCCTCGCTGGCAAACTTTTCGTACTGCTCGGCGGACAGGAGCCCATCGGGCAGGCCGTCGCCACTGAGCTGGACGCGGATCATCCAGCCCTTGGCGTGCGGGTCCTGGTTGACGGTCTCGGGGGCCTCGGTGAGCGCGGCGTTGGTCTCCCGGACCTCGCCGGACACGGGCGAGAAGATCTCCGAGACGGCCTTGACCGATTCGACCGTGCCGCAGACCTTGCCGGACTCGACCGCCGTGCCGGGGCGGGGCAACTCCACGTAGACGATGTCGCCTAGCTGGTGCTGGGCGTGGTCCGTGATGCCGACGGTGGCGAGACTGCCGCTCACCTCGACCCATTCGTGTTCCTGCGTGTAGTGAAGATGATTCGGGTATGTCATGTTCCGGCTTCCCCGCCCGCGGATTTCTTCGGGCGTTTATAAAACGGTGTCGGGACGATTTCGGCCTCGGCCATCGTTCCGCGAATTTCGATCTGAATTTTCTGGCCGGGATTGGCGAGCGTAGCCGGCAGGCGGGCCAGTCCGATATTCTGCTTGAGAAACGGTGCGTGCGAGCCGCTGGTTACTTTGCCGACAGGCTGGCCGTTGTGGTGGACGGGAGCATCGTCCCGGGCGATGGGACGGCCCAGCATGCGGAAGCCGGCGAGCTGGCTCGGGACTCCCTCAGCCTTCTGGCGAGCGAGGACGTCGCTGCCGAGGAAGGAACCTTTGCCAAGCTTCGCGATCCAGCCGAGGCCGGATTCGAGCGGCGTAGTGGTCTCGTCCATGTCGTGGCCGTAGAGGAGCATGCCTGCCTCCAGACGCAGGGTGTTGCGCGCGCCGAGGCCGCAGGGCAGCGTCTCATGGGGTGAGCCGGCGGAGAGAAGTTCCTTCCAGATGCGCTCGGATTCGGCGACGGGCAAGTAGAGCTCGAAGCCGTCCTCGCCGGTGTAGCCGGTGCGGGCGATGCGGCAGGGGACGCCGCTCACTTCGCCGGAGGTGAACCAGTAGTAGCGGATCTGAGCGAGATCGACGGAGGTGAACGGCTGGAGGATCTCCAGCGCGCGGGGACCCTGCAGGGCGATCTGCGAGGTCTCATCGCTGAGGTTGCGAACCTCGACGCCAGGCGGGGTGTGCTGGCGCATCCAGGCCAGATCGGCGTCGCGGCGGGCGGCGTTGATGCAGAGGAAATAATGGTGGTCGGCGACCTTGTGGACGAGGATGTCATCGACGATGCCGCCGTGCTCGTTCATGAGGGCGGAGTACTGGGCCTGGCCGTCCTGGAGCCGGGAGACATCGTTGCAGGTGATCTGCTGGAGCATGGAGAGAGTTTGAGAGCCAATGACGTCGACGCGGCCCATGTGGCTGACATCGAACAGGCCGGCGCGGGTGCGGACCCCCATGTGCTCACTGATGATGCCGGAGTACTCGACAGGCATCTCCCAGCCGCCGAACGGGACCATACGCGCGCCCGAGGCGCGATGCGTGGCGTTCAGGGCGGTTTTCAAGAGTTGCTGACTGGAGGCGGTGGAACTGGCCATTTTGAACTTTCTCCGGCGGGAAAAATCGAAGTAATCTGACCGTAGCATACCGGCTGAAAAACAGTCAAGGGAGGGAGCCGGGCGGTGCGGGAGGCAAGCGGATTAAGGGTTTCTGTTGACCGGGCAATGATGGTCCGGTAGGCTGGCGGGCGATGGCATACGATGAAGCGCTGGCGGAAAGATTGCGGAAGGCGTTCGACGACCGCGAGAGCGGGAAAGACGGCGCGGGCGGGGCGAGCCTTATCAGCGAGAAGAAGATGTTCGGCGGACTGGCAATCATGGCAGATGGCCGGATGACATGTGGCGTGAACCAGGACCTGCTCATGGTGCGCGTGGGCCCGGCGCAGTACGAGAAGGCGCTGCGGCTGGCGCACGTGCGGCCCATGGATTTTACCGGCAGGCCGATGAAGGGATTCGTCTACGTGGACCCGGCAGGGACCCGGACCGTGGCGGCGCTGCGCAAGTGGGTGCGGATGTCGATTCAGGGGCCGGAAGATCGAGCCGGGAAGAAGGCGAGCGGGAAGAAAAAACCCGTCGCTGGAAGCGGCAGGAAAAGCAAGCCCTGAGCGGCCGCGAACCCGATGGGTGGCGGGCGGATCTGGAATGTCTATTCGCTGGCCGGGGGTGCATCGACGGGCTGGCGCAGGTGGAACATCCGAATGATCCAGTAGGAAGCGGCGGTCGAGACGAGATGCTTGACGGTGTGGCCGCTGATGATCTCCCCCATTGAAAAAATCTCCTGATCCAAAGACTCGCACAGCTTCGCGGCGATATACAGCCCAATGGCGGCCAGCAGGTCTCCCGCGCGAGGCCGGCCAGCAAGAGGACGCGGAACCGGAAAGCGCGAGGGGTGAGACGGCCTGCGGTCACGGGCTCCATAGCAGAGGAACTCTCACGGTTCATCTCCCTGCTCGCCAGACCCGTGTCTGTCGTCGTCTTGCATCTCGCGGAGCCGGATCTCGCCGAGCGGCTCGCGCCGGTTGACCCGGATGCTTTCCCGCATGTCTTCGGCAAAGTGCCGGTCGAGCTTATAGTTGACGCAGGCCACGACGGACATGGTCAGAACTGCACCCAGCGTAGCCAGCCCCATGTCCTTCTGCGCATCCCAGAGATCGCCCTGGGTGCCGAGAAAGGCCTGCCCTAATTCGCCACCGAAGACCTCGGCGGCGGCCCATTCGATCAGCTCATAGCTCACGCTCATCGCCATGGTCACGTCCAGCGGGAGGGGTAATAACTCCAGAAGCCTTTCGCGCCGACGATGCGCATGAAGTACTCGCGGATGGGATAGGAGAGCAAGAACCCGAAGCTGAAGTGGACCAGCCGGTCGTAATGATTCCGCTGCCAGCCGAGCCCGTCCTGGACGCTGATGCCCAGCAGATTCCGGGACCAGAGGTCGTAGGGGACCAGGGAGTAGGAGTAGTGAGCGCCCATGGTGTGCAGCGCGCAGAAGATGAAGATGAGAGTGTAGGAGATATTGCTGAGCGGGAAGCGGCGGTGGGTGAGGATGAGGATCAGAACGCCGAGGACCTGCAGGACGTTTTCCAGCAGCCAGTCGGAAAAGATGACCGGGCGGAACGCCCAGGCAAGCCAGTACAGGACGATGATGACCAGAAGAACTCGCGGGTAGCGGGAACTGGTGGCGAGGGTTTCTCTCATCCTATCCAGGCGCCTCCCGTCTCGCCGCGAGCCGTGCAATACCCGGCCGTGAAGCGGAGGAAGGCGGAACTTGAAGGGAAGGGTAGCGCGAGTGAAGGGCCGGGTGGTGGACCTTGAAGGGAAGGTCCAGCAGGCAGCCGGCCTTCCCTCCCCAACACCCGCCAGATGCAGGTTCGGCTTTATTTGATCATCTTCAGATGCCGGACCGCCTCTTCCGCGCCCTTCGTGGCGACTTCGGCGTGGCCCATGTTGCCATGCTTGATCGCCTCGTCCAGACCCTTGGCGGCCATGGTCAGATGCGGATTCTCACCCTCGGCCTGTGCCATCTTCAGGTGCTTCATCGATTCCTCCGCATGCTCCACCACCACACTGGCATGACCCATGTTTCCGTGCTTGACCGATTCATTGGCAGCATCCAGCGCCTGCGTTACATGCGGGCTGACCTGCGCCACGGCCAGGTTGCTGAATCCAAGTGCGCCGATCACCAAAGCGAACAGGATCGCAACTCCAAACAAACTCTTTCTGGACATAATATTCCTCCCTTTTTTGCCAAGTTCGCCAGATCTTTCCGGCGCTTACTTACGGGCAGGATTATATACCAGAAACGTGCCGGCGGCGCAGCCATTTGGCGATCCGACAAGAAATATATTTCCTGCAGGAGAGGGGGCGGAGCCGGTCTGCGGAGGGGCCAGGGAGAGGAAAGTTGCGGGTGAACAGTGGGTAGTGTAGGCTCCCCTATTGCATCGTCGCCGGACGCAACCACGAAGGGAGCCCATGCCTGAATCCACCACACGGCAACACCGCCGGCCGCTCGGCACCACTGGTTTAGAGGTACATCCGCTCGGGTTTGGCTGCTATCGAGTGATCGAGGGCAACCAGGCCCACGAGGCCGCGCTGCGCACCTATCTGGAAAGCGGAGGCAACCTGATCGACACCAGCGCGAACTATGGAGATGGCCTCTCGGAGCTGTTGGTGGGGCAGGTCTTAAAGGGCCACCCGGAGCTGGAAGCCGTGGTTGTAACGAAGGGCGGCTACATCCAGGGTCAGAACATGGGTCTGGCCCTGAAGCACCAGTTCCCCGAGGTGGTTGAGTACTCCGAGGAACTGTGGCACTCGATCCATCCGGAGTTTCTGGAGACGCAGCTACAGCGCAGCCTGCAGCGGCTGCAGCGGAACCGGGTGGATGTCTACCTGCTCCACAACCCGGAATATTTCCTGGAAGACCAGGCGCACAAGGGCCAGGCGACCCAGGAGCATCAGGAAGAGTTCTACCGGCGGGTGCAGAACGCATTCGCTTTTCTGGAGGAGAAAGTGGCGGCGGGCGAAATCGGCTGGTACGGGATCAGCTCGAATAACTTCCCCCATCCGGCGTCCAGTCCCACGGCAACCAGCATTGCGCGTTGCTATGAAGCCGCCGAATCGCTGACCCCGCAGCATCATTTCCGGGTGGTGCAGCTCCCGCTGAATCCCTACGAGCCGGGAGCGGCGCTGGAAACAAGCCACGGCGGAAAGACGGCGCTGGAGTACTGCCGCGAAAAGGGGATCGGGGTGCTGGCGAACAGGGGGTTGAACGCGTTTACGCGAAACCGCATGGTGCGGCTGGCGGACTTCCGGAAGCCGGACGAGCCGGCGCCGGGCCCGGAGCGGCTGGAGGCACTGCTGAAACCGCTGCGCGAAATGGAGCGGGAGCTGGCCTCGCAGTTCGAGATCCCGCTGCTCTACGGGACCAATGGCGGGATCGCGGACTATTACGCCTCGATGATCCCGCAGATCCATTCGGCGGCGCACTGGGAGCAGATCTATTTCCCCTACGTGATCCAGCCGGTGGAGAAGTGGGCCACCGAGTGCCAGCAGCTTTACGGTCAGGAGCAGGATTGGCAGAGCTGGTGGCTGCGCTTCACGGCGATGATTCCAGCCGTGCTCGAGGATGCAGCCCGCTATGTGGCCGGCTCGCAGCAGCAGGTCTCCGACGATGTGCGGTCGCAGTTATATCTGGCCGGGTACGAGGAAGACGGCGCCACGTTGAGCCAGATGGCGATCAACACATTGCTGCACCTGCCGGGGCTGACCAGCGTGCTGACGGGTATGCGGCGCAACGAGTACGTAGCCGATGCGCTTGGCGTGCTGGAGTTGGGTCCGGTGGACTCGCTTGCCATCCTGAGCCGGTTCGGAAGAATGCAGGCGCAACCGGCCAGTCAAACGACGCAATAGCCGGACGGAAAAAATCTCCGGAACTTCGGAACCGTGCGACCGGACTACTGAACGTCAATGGCCGCGGGCGGACTCAGTACATCATTTACATTGATGAGAATGTTATGCGCGCCCGCCGGCAGGCCGGGTGGAATGGTCATGTTTATCTGATAGAGTCCCGCAAAACCGGGCGCCAGGCCGGAGAAGATCACGCTGGCCGGACTGGAACCCACGCCCGCCGAGACCGCGAAACTGGTAACCGATAGTGGATCGCCCAAGGCCGGGGCTCCGGTGGCCGGCGTCGAGGAAACAGGACCGAGGCCGGTGGCAAAAACCACTACCGTTTCACCGGGAGCCGCAGGGTTTGCATCCGTAACCAGAGAGAAATCATCGCCGTGCAGCACAGCGGCTTTCGCTCCGACCAGGAAGATGCCGGGGTGAGCCGGCTGCAACGCGACGAGGACCGGCTCACTGGACTCGCCGTCCCGGTGTACGAGAATCGTGACAGTCTCCTCGCCGGCAACCTCCCACGGAACCTGCAGATTGATCTGCTCCTGCTCATCCACGCTGGCGACAGCGAACAGCGGCGCGAGAATGCCGTTCACCGTTACCGAGGTCCCGCCCAGCTCGGTGGGAAGCGGCAGCTCGGAGGCAAGCTGAATACCCGCGAAATCGGTCAGCAGCGTCCCGAAAATCGTGATGATGGCGCCGGGCGAGGCCCCTTGCTGGAAGCTGGCGGCGTTGGTAACGCCCGTGGCCGTAAATGCGGGAATGGTGGAGCAGCTTACAGTGGCGATGGAGGAAAGAACCACCTGGTTTTCCAGTACCGTCAAGGCACCCGGAGGCGTGAAGGAAGCCAGGACCGTGATGGGGTCGCCGGGGCCCGCGGCGGAGACATCGAGCAGCGCCGATCCAAAGTCGATTTGCGCGCCGGGGTCCATGCTGAAACTGGCGGGGAGAGAAAAACTCATGCTGGCGCCAGCCACCTCCGGCGTCAGGTTGCCGAGACCCATGATCTCCGGACTGGTGACGATGGGACCGGAGAACGTGAAGTTAAAGGTGGTGCCGCCCGGGATGATCTGCGTATCCGTGGAGGTGTTGACCAGGGAAAACGGCCCCACGGCGGCGCTGGGTGAAGGACAGATCTCGCCGGGCGTGGAGTCCAGAGAGAGAGTGGCCATGGTCAGCCCGGAGAAGTTGAGAGTGAACTGGATGCTGCCCGTTGGTGCGAGGTTCAAAGTCCGGGCGGGGGAGTACAGGACGAAATGCGGGCCCGGGGGACCTCCCGACAGATAGGTGATGGTGTAAGTGCCGGCCTTCAGGCCCTCATTGATGGCAGGTACCGAAGTTCCATTGAACACCGATGGCCCCGTGAGCTGGTAGTTGATGGCGCCTCCCCACGGCAACCCATCCACGCTGACGTCCACCCGGACGGTACCGGCCTGGCCCACCGGGACCGAGCACCGGCGAAGAATAAAGAACAACTCGGCGGCTTCCGGCTCGGGAGGATGATTGAACCGGGGCCGGACCACCCCGGAAGAGTCGTCCGGGAACATCTGAATCTGCAATCCCACGAGTCCGGAGAGCTCTTCGGCGCCGGTGAAGGCAAAGTTGGAGTCGCTCAATTGGAGCGGAAAGATTTCGATCACCTCGTCGCTGGCAAGCTGGTCCTGGGTGCTGTAAACGTAGGTTACCGAAGCTCCGTCGGCGGATTGCGAGACGAACTCCAGTATGGACGCGCTGTTCAGCGCGGCGATGCTCGCCGGCCACTGGACCTGTATCCCTTCCATCATACCCGTCATACCCGTCAGGATCCGCCGGACCCGGCTGTTCCCATTCGCCCCGAAAGCAGGCCGGGACAAAGGCGGGGCGCCGGGGAAAGTGATTTCGGCGGGATCGCCATGGTCCACGAATGCCTTCGCATAGACCTCGCGAATCTGCGCCACCGGACGGGCATCCGACGGCTCGCAGGGAACCTCCGGCACGGCGTTGACGATGAGAGAGAGCGGGTCGGCGGACTGCGAGAGAGTGAGGAAATTGGTGGATAGATTCATCGCGGAAGGCGGTGTGACAGACAGATTGGCGTTGGCCGAGATCCCCAGATCCGCGAGCGGCCCGGTGGCAATGCGCGCGCGGACGCCATCCACCGAGATCTGATCGCTTTGAGAGATGTCCAATCCGCCCATCAGCCCGACCGAGATGGTGTTCCCCGTGATAACGAATGTGCCGGATAGACACTGGCCAGCCTCGTTGCAGGTCAGGAGTCCGCCGACTCGCTCGCAGATGGTGATGCCGGTCTCAATCGAGTTGTCGAACGTAACGGCAGGAATGGAAATATCCAATGATCCCGCGGAGCTGACGCACAATCCATCGCTGGAGCTGCCGCAACTCGTGCTCCCTGCAAGCAGTATGGGTCCCAGCAGTTCGGACAGGCCGGTGTTGGCGACCGCGAGATTATTGGTCTGGGCGGTGAAAGCCGGTGTCTGCGCCCGGGCGCGTGGCGCCGTGGCGCAAAGCAGCAGAGCGGCGGACGCAAAAAGCAGAATCGAGAGCGATCCCCACCCGGGCCGGACTGACCATCGACAGATCATAATAGTGCCAGCTCCTGAAATATCTCCTCACCCGGTCGCATCCGCCGATCCATTTACTCACAAGAGCGATTCGCTGTATTCTCATCAAACGAAAAAAGGATTGCGGGATTCAACCGGAAGGGGTTGCTACGCGATTCTAGAGGGCAGGAGACAGGGCTGTCAAGCGAGGAATCTCCGGATACTCCCTGGGGACATCCTCCCTCGCCGCCTTTGCGGGGGATGGTTTTCATCGACCCGACAAATATGCTTTAATTCCAATGTATCTTATGCTGTGCTCTCTCTTCGAAGGCACGACCTTCGAAGCCACGACGCAGAAACAGGTGAGGAATAATGACGATTCAAAATATTACAGTGATCGGCTCGGGACTCATGGGCCGCGGAATCGCCCATGTGGCAGCGCTGGGCGGTTATCAAACGACGGTGGTGGATATCTCCGATGAAATTCTGCTCAAGGCGATGGACATCATCGAGGCGAACCTGGAAAAGGGCGTATCGATCGGGAAGCTGACCGCCGAGCAAAAAGACCAGGCACTGGCCAACCTTTCCTCGGAGACCAGTCTGGAGAACGCCGCCGAAACCGCAGACCTGATCATTGAAGCGATTCCGGAGGACATGAATCTGAAGATCGAGACTTTCACGCGTCTCGACGAGGCAGCCCCGGAACACACCGTTTTTGCCTCCAACACCTCCTCGCTGAGCATCACCGAGATGGCGGCGCCCACGAACCGGGCGGCGAATTTTGTGGGCATGCACTTTTTCAATCCAGTGCACAAGATGAAGCTGCTGGAGATCGTGGTGGGACTGGAGACCAGCGATGAGGTGGTGAAGGTGGCCGAGGAGGTGGGCCGCCGGATGGGCAAGGAGGGGGTGGTGATTCAGGAATCGCCCGGCTTCATCACCAGCCGCATCAACGCCATCATCGGCAACGAGTCGTTCTATATGCTGGAGGCCGGAGTCGCCACTCCCGAGGACATCGACAAAGCCGTCAAGCTGGGGCTGAATCATCCGATGGGACCGTTTGAAATGATCGACCTGGTGGGGCTCGACACCCGTTTGCACATCATGGAATACCTGCACAAGGCGCTGGGGGAAAAGTTCCGCCCGTGCCCGCTGATGGTGCAGTACGTGAAGGCCGGACGGCTGGGCCGCAAGGTGGGCCGGGGCGTCTATGACTATCCCCCGCCGGGCCAGAAAGCCTGAGCGGGGAATCTTCCATATCCGGTCATTATCCGGTCATTATCCGAACAAGGAGCAAGACACGTGTCTGAATGGAAAAACGTTCGCCTGGAAAATGACGGAGCGCTCTGGACGCTCACCGTGGACCGGCCCGAGGCGCGCAACGCCCTCGATACCCGGACCGTCAAGGAGATGCACGAGGCGCTGGACTCGCTCGACATGGACCAGCCCGGCGTGCTGATCCTCACCGGCGGCGGGGAGAAGTCCTTCGTGGCCGGCGCCGACATCGGATCGCTCCGCGAGCGGAATAAAAAGGATGCCCTGGCGTCGATCAACGGAGCGCTGTTCACAAGGATCGAGAACCTCCCCTGGCCGGTGATCGCGGCGGTCAACGGCTATTCGCTGGGCGGAGGGTGCGAGCTGGCCTTGTGTTCCGACATCCGCGTGGCGAGCGAGAATGCGCGGTTCGGACTGCCGGAGGCAAGTCTCGGCATTATCCCGGCCGGCGGCGGTACGCAGCGGCTGCCCCGGCTGATCGGCCTGTCCCGCGCGAAGCTCTGGGTGCTGACCGGAGATATCTATGACGCCGAGGAAGCCTGCCGGATCGGTCTGGTCAGCAAGGTCGTCCCGATCGCCGAACTGATGGACGCCGCGAGAGAGATCGCGAACAAGATCCTGGCGCGGGCGCCTCTGGCGGTGCGGCTGGCCAAGGTGGCCTTGAACCAGTCGGCCCGCATGCCGCTGGACTCCGGACTGCTCTTCGAGTCGGTGGCGCAGGGGATCCTGTTCGAGTCCAAGGACAAGTACGAAGGAATGACGGCCTTTCTCGAAAAACGCAAACCCACCTATACCGGCGACTAGCCCGGGAAATTCCGGCCCGGCGCGCATGTAAGTTGGATCACCAATGGAAACAAGGCCCATGGCGACGGGGATAGAAAAAGTGCGGGCGGAGCTGGAGCGGTATGAGCATCCACTGTTCGAGTTCGCCTGCCGCGAAAAGGGCGCGGGGGTGGAGATTGTCATCGACTTCCGCAACAAAAATCTCGGCCTTCACACCTACTATTTCGAGATGCATCCGCGCGACCTGGACCACCCCCAGTTCAGCTGGACGTTTCAACGGCAGATCTATGACTGCATCCACGATTACATCATCGAGATGTTCATCCGGACACCGCAGGAAAGATAGCCGGAGCCCTCCCCGCCCAGGACGTACCCGGCCGAGGCGCATTGCTCCATGACCTCCGATTCGCCCCTGCTCCCCATCATCGTCAGCGAGATCGAGGCCACCGGTCCCATCTCCTTTGCGCGCTTCATGGAGTTGTGCCTCTGCCACCCCGAACACGGGTACTACTGCTCCGAGCGCACCCGGCTCGGCCGCGACGGCGATTTCCACACCAGCATGCACGCCGGCCCCGTCTTCGCCAGGCTGCTGGCCCGGCGCCTGCACAGTCTGTGGCAGGCTCTGGACCGTCCGGAAAAATTCGACCTGATGGAGCTCGGCCCCGGCGACGGGCAGATGATCTCAGAACTGTTGCCGTGGGTGGCGCATCGGTTCCCGGATTTTTCCGGGCATCTCCACTACACGGCAATTGAGCAGAGCGCACCGTTCCGCGACCGTCTGCGGGAAAATCTCGCCGCCTTCGCGGACCGGGTTCACATACTAAATGACGTGCCCAGCCTTCCCTCGGAGAAGGACCAGCTAACCGGATGCATCTTTGCCAATGAGTTCTTTGACGCCCTCCCGGTCCACATCATGGTCTGGCGCGGCGGAAGATGGCGCGAGCGACGGGTCAGCATGAAGGGAGATGCGCTGGACTGGATCGAACAGGACGCGACGGACAGTCAGATGCTTTCGGAAGCCGAAAAACGATTCGATCCGAATACTGCTCCCGAAGAACGGGAAGACAGCCGGGTGGCCGAACTGCGGCCAGCGGCTGGGGAATGGATGGCACGAGCGGGGGGCTGGCTGAAGCGGGGCGAGATGGTGATCGTCGATTATGGCTATGCACTCGGGGAGTGGCGGCACGTGCGCTTCCCCCGTTTTCCGCATTTCCCTCAGGGCAGCGCGCTCGCCTACTGGAAGCATCAGGTGATCGAAGACCTGCTGGCACGGCCCGGAGACCAGGACCTGACCGCGCACGTCGACTTTACCGGCCTGATGGCGGCGGGTGAGGGCGCGGGACTTTCGGTGGCCGATTTCTCCGACCAGGAGAAATTCCTGATGGAGATCGGCGAACAGGACCAGTTCCAGGATGTCTTCAGTGATTGCACAACCGAACCGGAGCGGCTTCTACGGGCACAACTGCTGAAAATGTTGATAGTCCCGCAAGGGATGGGCAGCACATTTCGCGTCCTGCGGATGCGGAAGGCAATGGGCAGTTAAGGCAACGGCAGGAGCGGTTCCATCTCCAGCGGAAGTTGCATATCAAAGGCGGTGAGCAGCGCCGCCGTCGCCGAGTAGTTCGCCATCAACTGGGTCAGGTCCACCAGCATGCGGGTGCCGAAGATGCGGTGCGCGTCGGCAAAGGTGGCGGCGCTCACCTTGCGCCGGCCCATCAGCTCCCTGCCGAACCGGATGATGATGGTCTCTTTCTCCCCCAGGCCGGTATTCGGC
Source organism: Terriglobia bacterium (assembly GCA_963662495.2). Lineage (GTDB taxonomy): Bacteria > Acidobacteriota > Terriglobia > 2-12-FULL-54-10 > 2-12-FULL-54-10 > SHUM01. The sequence continues at coordinate 151,780 of CAXVYQ010000009.1, read as the reverse complement.
CGCCGATGTTTCACCAGATCGATGATCGTCTGCTCCAGGCCCGCTTTGCGCGCCGCCAGTTCGTGCAGCGTCCACTCGAACTGGTTATCCATCTCGCGCGCGGTAACCAGAATAGCCAGCTCGGTGAGCCGTGCCTCCAGGCCCGTGCGGCGGCGCAGGTAATCGTTGGTGCTACTCATGGCCGTGACCAGTTTGGGGCTATGGAGCCGGATGCCGGTCGGGCCTTGCAGGCCGGCCAGCGACTGGCGGTCCGGAGAGTTGAACGCGTCGTAGGTGCGTTTCCCGGCTTCATCGAGCGATTCGCGTTCGGGCAGCGGAAGCCGGAACCGGGAGACCGGGTCCACATCCGCCGGAAGCGTTCGCTCCCCGGCTTGCTGCCCGTGCGCAGGGGTGAGCAAGACGCCGCATATCACGAACCCAAGCCAGCCCGTACCAAGTGCCGTCCATCCGATTGCTTTCATGACCTTCTCCATTCTTCCTCGCTATTGTTTGGCGCCCGTCCTCACCGCCCGAACGACTGAACCTCACCACCCCAACGACTGAACCGGCCCGCCCGAATGACTGATCCGGCGACTCTCGACGGACTCGAAACCCTGCTGGTGGAGGAGACTAAACGCCGTCGTCCTCACCATCATAGGATTGGGTGATGCGTTCGTAGGGCTGATCCAAATAGCGTTGGGCTTCCTCCAGCGCGCCCTGGGATTCGTCCTTGGTGCGGATGGCCTGCTGATACTCGTTCACGGCTCGATCGCGCTGGCCGGTAACGTCGAAGATTTTGCCCATGTTGATATGGCTCCAGACCTCAGTCCAGGTAGGCTCCAAATCCCCGTTCAGCGCCTCGCGGAAGGCATTGACAGCCGACTGGTAGTTGCGCAGGACAAAGAAAACCTCGCCGGCCCGGTAATGCGCCAGCGAACTGAGCCGCCGGATGTCCAGCGCTTTTTGATACTCTTCGAGCGCGGCAGTGTAATCGTTCTGCGCCATGGCCTGTTCCCCGCGCGCGATGGCGACGCGCACGCGAATCTCGTCGTTGTATTTCAGGATGCGGTTGTTAGGATCGATGACGATCTTCAAAGGGCGGGTCTCGGTGGCGATGGAGAAATCCGACGACCGGCCCGAGACCAGCACGCGCGTGGCAACCGGGTCGGTTACCGTCTCCACCTGCACTTCGACCGGCATGCTAAACAGGTCGTTGTCCTGCGTGATGGTGCCGGTAATGCTGTATCCATCGGTTACCCGGTAGATGGTGTAATCCAGGGTAAAATCCGAAGCCCCGGTGGAGGATAACCACTGGAGGAAAAACCCTTCCAGATCCTGACCGCTGACCTGCTCCATGACCTGGCGGAAATCGTTCGTCGAGGCGGGTTGAAAAGCGTACTGCTCGGCGAACTGCCGCAGTGCCGTGAAAAAGTGATCGTCTCCCACCACCCAGCGAAGCATGTGCAGGACGTAGCCGGCCTTGTCATAGAGCAGCGCCTTGTAGGCGGGGGTGAATTCACCCATGCGGCTGGCGCCCCGGATCGGGACGGTGTCATGCGTGAGGGCATCGGTGGCCATCTGCCGGATGCGGGCCTCCAGTATCTGCTCACCGCCCAGGCTCTCCATGTACAGAGCGTCCGAGTAGGTGGACAATCCATGATCGAGCCAGAGGTCGGCACGGGTTGCGGGGCTGACCAGTCCACGCCACCATTGCTGGGCGACCTCCTGGGCGAGCAGCGAGATATTGACTTCACTGCCGATGGCCCGGGACGCCAGAAAGATCACCTCCGGCGCGGCAAAGCCGCCGAGCGAGGAGTCGCCGATCTCCACGATGGAGAGGCTGGCGACCGGCGGCGGGCCGAATATGGAGGAGAAAAAGTTCATCATCCGCGCGGCGGTCTCCCCATACGCCTGGACCATCTGTTGCTGCCCGGCCGAGAAGGCCACCTTCATCCGCTGCCCCTCGGCTTCCACCAGATGGGGAGGCTGGCTGACCACCGCAATACTGCCGGCAAACTGCGGCTTCGCGGCGCTGAAGGAGAACCGGACCTTTCCTTCCGCAACCTCCGGCGGAGCGGCGCGGCCGCTCGAGAGGACCTGGTAACCGTCGGGAACCGTCAGATGCAGCTCGGCCGTGAACCGGTTCGTCCCATATCCGGCGACCGGAAACCAGCGCGCGGGATAGAGCAGATAGGAGGTCTCCTCGCCGATATAGGCCAGTTGTACGCCCTCCACCGGACTGTATTCGGCGTCCACCAGGATGCCCGCATATTCGACGGCGATGGTGTAGGTCTCCCCCGCCTCCAGAACGCGCGGCAGGGCGATTTCTATCTTCAAGCCGTCGCCCGCCCTGCGGGCTGAAAGAATCTCTCCTTCGGCGTCGGTAATGTTGGTGGGGAACAGATTCTGATTCAATTCGAGTTCCACAAATCGGAGGCGCGCGCGCGCCTCGAACACGACCTCGGCCCGGGCCTTGATTTCATGAGTGGCGGGAATCAGCTCCGCATCGATGACGTAGTGACGGACGGCAAACGGCTCCCGCTCGGCCTCCACCTCGGCGGAGAAGGCATCGGGCACCATCTGCGCGCTGGATTCCGGCGTCTCCGTGTATTGCCCCGAAGCCGCCACCGCGCCGCCGACCCCCCAGAGGATGGCCAGCAGCCAACCCCGCCATTTCGGCGGACATACATTTGAAATCCCCAACACTCTCATCTCTCGCTCCCCCGCCAACCCTATGTTCCGGGGCCGGATTCGCTCATCCCACCCCTACAACCCAACCCTCTAATCAAGTCCCCTGAAGAGGTTTCTCAACGAAACCCGCCCAGGTCAGGAAAGGTCAGGAACCTGTCCTGTCCCTTAGGATAGATTCAACAATACCCGCCGCCCGTTGTATGGCATCCTGATTTTCTTCCCTGTTCCCTTCCCCAATTCTTTCCAGGCCAGCCCCTGTGTCGGGAACTCCGGATGTGGAAGTTGCCTCCTGCTGCCCGGACGCGGCTGCGGAACGAACCGGAGAAGCTACAGGATACCTGAACCGCCCGCTGATCTCATTGCTGATCTCATTCAGGTCCCGCTTCATTTCCGCCCGGCGTTCCGGACTGTCGAGCAGCAGTCTGACCTCCCGGGCCACCGGCTCCGGCTGGAAACGATCCTGAATGAACTCCGGAACAACCTCCCGGCCCGCCACCAGATTCACCATGCTGAAGAAAGGAATCCGGACCAGCCTCCGTCCAATCGCCCAACTGAGCGGACTGACCCGGTAGACGATCACCATGGGAGTGCCGATCAGCGCGGCTTCCGTGGAGGCCGTCCCGCTGGCAACGATAGCGGCTCCCGCGTAGGCTAGCGCATCGTAGGTCAGCCCCTCGACCACGTGAAGGCGAACTCCCGCGTCCCGCACCTGCTCCCGCATCCATTCCGCGCCAACCGTGGAGGCCGCGGGAAGCACGAACCGGCAGCCGTGGCTTTCGGCCAGCAATCTCGCGGCGCCCAGCATCGGCCCCAGGTTCAGCCGGATCTCCTTCTTGCGGCTGCCCGGCAGCAGGGCGATCAGCGGAGCATCCCTATCCACGTCCCTCTCCACGCCGGCCACGCCGGCCCTTTCCCGGAACGCACCGACCAGTAGTTGCGGCCGGGTCCGGCCCACCAGCGGGTGCCCGATAAACTCCGCATCGATCCCCGCTTCGCGAAAGAACTTTTCCTCGAAAGGGAAGATGCACAACAACCGGTCCACACAGGCCCGGATCGATCTCAGCCGCCCGCGCCTCCAGGCCCACACCTGCGGGGCCACGAAATAGACCACGGGCACGCCGGCCTTCTTCAGTCGCCGGGCCAATCTTAAGTTGAAGTCGGGAGAATCGATCAGGATGGCGATACGGGGCCGCCGCAGATGAATCTGGCGGCCCAGCTCATTGAATGCTCGCAGGACCCGCGGAATGCCCGGGATCACCTCCACCAGACCCACCATGGCCAGTTCGTGGGCATCGACCAGCGTTTCGCATCCGGCCTCGCGCATGCGGTCGCCGCAGCATCCGAACACTTCCAGCCCCGGCAGACGGCGCCGGAGCTCGCGGAGCAGCAGAGCCCCGTACATATCCCCGGATGCCTCCCCCGCTGAAACGAATATCCCGCCCGCTGATCCCACAAACCCTGCTTATTTCAATATTTTCGCCCGTGCTCCATTATAGGTTTCACTTGTCACCCCAGCAAGCACGAGTGTCACCGACGGACCTGCCACCCCTGAAGACACCGCCATATATGGATCGGAGCGGGAAGAGGAAAGGGGGCGGGGGGAAATGCGGAGAAGTGAGATTTGCCGGATCGCCCGCGGACAGGACTGGCCGCGGAAAAGATAGGAATCCATGCGCCAGGTGAGAAATTTCAAGACAGTTGCGTATGGGCGAAATTCGAACGCGCGCAATGCGGACGCCCGCCGGGAACCTACTGCCGGAAGACCCAGTTTTCAGGCACCTTGGTCAATCGCACCTCCGCCACCGGTTCCCCATCCCGATCCTCGGTCCGGGACAGTACCGCTTCCAGCTGAAAACTTCCATCTGCGGCCGAAATCGTCAACGGAGTCTTTTCCGGCAGGGACTTCTCCAGTACAAACCAGATGCGGTCGGCAGCCACTTGACTGGTTGTTATCTCTTCCTCGAATGAGGCGCCATCCCAGTCATTTCCCCGGATGGTCATCGCCAGACGCAGTGGAACGGTCTTCTCCCGGCGGATCGGCAGGTTCTGCTGACTGACCGGCACCGGGACCTCGGCTGATTCCTGTTCCAGTAACCGCCGGGTTTCCTGAAGAATATCACCCGATCCACTCAGTCCATGCGACGTAAAAGCCCGCACCTCCAGCGCAGGGCCATCCATTGGCTCGGGGCGGTCCTGGAAGCAACTCTCCATGTCCTTCCGCAACCGGGCCGATACCACCTGTAATTCCTCTCGCGACACTTCCGGAAGCGCCAGCAGAAACGACTCGGGACTCCACCGCAACAGGGCATCCGTCTGGCGGCACCGTGCTCGAATCTTGCGGGAAAACTCAGCGGCGAACCCCCGGCCATCCTCGGAGAGAATGTCATTTCTCAACTCCGGCGCCGTCAGTTCCATAATCGAAATGGGAGCATGTAAACGGCCGGCATGACTGATCTGTTGTATCAGGATATCCCGGCAGATCTCCGGGTGATGGTAATCCAGAACGGGATTGAGCCGCAGCGCCAAGGCCATGGATTCCTCCTCCAGCGTCTGCGCGAGCACCTGCCGCTGGTCGCGAGCCATGGACCACTGCTTCCCGATCAGGTAGCCCACCGTCAGCATCATCAGGAGCCCGAATCCGCCCAGCAGTCCCATCGGTGAATCGAGCGCTTCCACGACCACCGGGTTGTGCCGCAACTCCCCATAGATCATCAATCCCAGGCCCGCCGACAACAGCACGATCACGATCACGGACAACAGCCGCAACGACCGTCCCATCCGCAGCAATGACTCCCAGGAAGCCGCCGGGGTCGATCCTCCTTCGGCGAGGTTAGCGTGCAATTGATCCATCAGTCCTCCTCAAATGCAAGAGCTGCGAGCTATGCGAGCGAGTCCGGCCGGCCGTTTTCCCCTGTCCCCGGTCCCCCGCACCTCCTTCATCGGCCGGTCCGGGTGATCCGATTATCTCAATTCCAGGTTCTCGGTTCCTTTTTTACGGCTTGCCTGGGTCCCACGACAAATCTTCCGCCTCCGTTACGGTGTCCGATGAAACGATCACCTCCGGAGCATCCTCGTACTCGGCTTCGGTTCGGTCCGTGGAGCCGGTCTCCACGCCGGACGCCGGTATGGACAGGTCTCCCACATCGATACGAACCTGTTCGGCCAGCAGGCAGGCCCGGCCAATCACGTTCTCCAGCTCCCGCACATTCCCTGGCCAGCCGTAGTGCAGCAGCGCCAGCTCGGCATCCCGCGTAAACCCACGGATGGATTTGCCGAACTCGTCATTGAACATCTTCATAAAATTCTGCGCGAGCTGCGGGATATCCTCCCCCCTCTCGACCAGCGACGGCATATACACGATACGATCCTGCAGCAGTCCGTACAGCCCGGAATCAAAGACTCCATTCCGGACGTGATCCGCCAAATTCGTGCGAGTGGTTGCCAGTATTCTCATTGGCTGTTCCGGCTCCGGATCGGTTTCCTCTCCCCCCGCGGTCTCGCTCGGGCCCGATTGCATATGGGCCAATACCCGCCCCAGTTGCCGCTGAATCGGCAGTGGCAGGTCGGCGACTTCATCCAGCAGGAGCGTCCCCCCAATGGCCCGGACCAATAACGCTTCGGAAGACAGCGCCCGGGAACCGCCATCGCCCGCAACATCGAAACCGGCCGCTCCAAAAAGATCCTGGCTGGCCGTTTCTTCTGAAATCCCACAGCACCGGTAGACGAACAACGGCTGCTCCGCATTCCGGCTCTGCGCATGCAGGATTCTGGCAACCCTCTCCTTCCCTGTCCCGATCCTCCCGGAGATCAGCACGGGCAAGTTTTCCCGCGCAAAGCTGCGAATGGCGGCCCCGACCGCCTGCATCGGCGCACTGGTGCCAACCAACCCCTCCAACGCGTCGCCCCTGTGTGCTTGATCCTCCCAGGGCCGGGACTCAATCCGCCGACGGACTTCGCCTCGCAGGCAGTTCAGATCCCTGCCCAGCAGACGGAAAGACACTGGCTGCGAAAGGCAGGAATAGACACCCGCACGAAAGGCTTCCGTCGTGTATTCGGGTGATTTTTCGCGGCTGATCAGAATGGTCTCGACCAGCGGGTATTTTTCGCGCAACGTCCGGATCATCGAAAAACTATCCGGCCGCCCTTCCGGATCATCCAGAACCACGATCTGGATCTGCCCGGACTGCAGGAGCGCCAGTGCTTCCTCCAGAGAACCCGCCGGCACCGGTGAGAAGTTCCAGGACAACAGGAACCGGCTCAACGCCTCCCGCCAGTCCGGCTCGATCTGCAGCAGCAGTACATCCATTTTCCACTCGTAAGACGGCTTATCCATTTGACTCCAGCGAACCATGTGAGTTCTCCCCGGCGTTCATCTTTGTCTATCGGCTTTCCACCGGCCTTCATAAAGCCAACCAGTGGAACAGATCATTATAATATCCTAGAACTCCTAGGACCACTTTGCATTTCTCCGGCCAAGGAGGTGATTTTAATTGCAACATATTTATTATCAATAAGATATAAACAATCCAGCGGATTCATATACACCTATCTCATTGGAACGTATGGATATTCCAGCCTCAAATGCGCCAATATCCTGATAATCGACTGTTTTTCAATTGATTAGACAACTGCACCGGCGCTCCGCTGGCACTCTGAATGAATGCGGAGTCCTCGGAACGAACATATATTTGACATTCGCTGTTCATTTTTCAGACAGCCGGGTCCACTTTTCAGACAACCAGCTCAGGCATCCAGCCCGGGGGCAAACAAAAAAAGGGAGGCGATTTCTCGCCTCCCCTATGGCAGCCCGGCTTCGGAGCCTGTGGCCATTGATGCTGTCCCCGGCTATACCTGCTTCCCGGCTATCCTTCCGCGGGAACAGTTTCCTTCTCGAACCGCATCACGGATTTCTCCCCGTCGGCATCCACCGTTACCGAGTCGCCCGGCTGGATCGCTCCTTCGAGCAGCTTCAGCGCCAGCGGGTCCTGAATCAGTGTCTGGATGGCGCGCCGCAACGGCCGGGCTCCGTAATCGGGATCGTAGCCGCGTCGGAACAGCAGGTTCCTGGCCGACTCGGTCAGCGTGATTCGGATCTTCTTCTCCTCCAGCAGCAGCCGCAGATGCTCCAGTTGAATCTCGACGATCCGCTCGATCTGCTTTTCCCCCAGCGGGCTGAAGAAGACGATATCGTCGATCCGGTTCAGGAACTCCGGCTTGAAGGTCTCCCGGAGCGCCTCCTCCAGCCGGGCCCGCAGCTCGACCCATCCTCCTTCGCTCTCATCCAGCGGGTTATACCCGATCGGACCCATCTGCTGCAGATAGCTGCCGCCCACATTAGAGGTCATGATCAGAATCGTATTCCGGAAGCTGATCGTGCGGCCCTTGCCATCGGTGAGCCGGCCGTCTTCCAGAACCTGCAGCAGCGAGTGGAAGACGTCCGGGTGCGCCTTTTCGATCTCATCGAACAGAACCACCGAATAGGGCCGCCGACGGACGTGCTCGGTCAGCTGCCCGCCTTCCTCATATCCCACGTAGCCGGGCGGTGCGCCGATCAGCCGCGCCACCGAGTGCTTCTCCATGTATTCGGACATGTCGAGCCGCACCATGGCCTGCTCGTCGTCGAACAGGAACTCCGCGAGTGCGCGGGCCAGCTCCGTCTTACCGACGCCGGTCGGCCCCAGGAAGATGAACGAGCCGATCGGGCGGCGCGGGTCCGCCAGTCCGGAACGGGTCCGGCGCACGGCGTTGGATACCCGTGCGAGCGCTTCTTCCTGGCCAATCACGCGCTGGCGCAGCCGCTCTTCCATGTGAACCAGCTTGGCCATCTCCTCCTCCAGCATCCGGGTAACCGGAATGCCGGTCCAGCGGGATACGATCTTCGCGATGTCCTCCTCCTCCACCTCTTCCTTCAGCATCCGTGGACCATTCTGCCGCTGGTCCAGCCGGGCATTTGCCTTTGCCAGTCCGGCTTCCAGTTCGGCGATGGAGCCATAACGGATCTCCGCCACCCGGCCCAGATCGCCTTCGCGTTCCGCCCGGACCTCCTCCAGCTTCAGCGCATCAAGCTTCTCTTTCAGTTCATGCACCTCGGCGATGGACTGCTTCTCGGCCTGCCACTGCATCTTCAGGCCGCTGGCCTGCTCCCGCTGCTGGGCCAGTTCCTTCTCGATCTGCTCCAGCCGCTGGCACGTCGCGGGATCTTTCTCCCGCGTCAGGGCCTGCTTTTCGATCTCGGCCTGCCGGATCTTGCGTTCAATCTGGTCGATCTCCACCGGCATCGTGTCCACCTGCATGCGCAAGGCGGCGCTGGCCTCATCCATCAGGTCGATGGCCTTGTCCGGAAGGAACCGGTCGGAGATGTAACGGTGCGAGAGGTTCGCGGCCGCTACGATGGCGGCATCCTTGATCCGGACGCTGTGGTGCAGTTCGTAGCGCTCCTTCAAACCGCGCAGGATGGCGATCGTGTCCTCCACGGAGGGCTCGGTAATGAGCACCTGCTGGAAGCGGCGCTCGAGCGCCGGGTCCTTCTCCATGTACTTCTTGTATTCGTTCAGCGTGGTGGCTCCGATGCAGTGCAGCTCGCCCCGGGCCAGCGCCGGCTTCAGCATGTTGCCGGCGTCGATTGCTCCCTCGGCCGCCCCGGCTCCGACCAGCGTATGCATTTCGTCGATGAACAGAACGATCTGGCCGGCCGCATCGTCGATCTCCTTCAGTACGGCCTTGAGACGGTCCTCGAACTCGCCGCGGAACTTCGCTCCGGCCACCAGCGCGCCCAGGTCCAGCGACACCACGCGCTTGTGCTTCAGCACCTCCGGCACATCCCCGGCGATGATGCGCAGCGCCAGCCCCTCGACAATGGCCGTCTTGCCCACGCCGGGCTCGCCGATCAGCACCGGATTGTTCTTCGTCCGCCGCGCCAGCACCTGAATCACCCGGCGAATCTCATCATCCCGCCCGATCACCGGGTCCAGCTTCCCCTTCCGCGCCAGCTCGGTCAGGTCCCGCGCGTATCGCTCCAGAGCCTGATACTTCTGCTCCGGATTCGGGTCCGTTACGCGCTGCGTGCCCCGCACGGAAGACAGCGCCTTCAGGATGGATTCATGGGTTACTCCCTGCTCGGTCAGCAATCGTTCGGCAGGGTCTTTCTTGAGCCCGGAGAGCGATAACAGGAGATGCTCGGTGGAAACGTATTCGTCCTTGAATTGCGTGGCCTCCTCCACCGCGCTGTGCAGCACGTGGTTGAGAGCGGGGGAAGCGTACTGGTCGACCTGGCCGGAGACCGACGGAAAAGACTGGAGCATGCGCTCGGCCTCGAGCGCCACGCGGTCCGGCGGAACATTCATCTTCTCAAGCGTCGGCCCCACGACCCCTTCGGCTTGCGTTACCAGCGCCCAGAGCAGGTGCAACGGCTCGATCTGCTGATGATTCATCTGGAAGGCCTTCTGCTGCGCCTCCTGAATGGCTTCCTGCGCCTTCGTCGTCAACTTGTCCAAACCCATGGCTGCCTTCCTTTCCCCCGCCCCGATCATTGTTCCGAACTATGATCTTCCCAGACGATCATCTTCCCAAACGATTAGGGGCCGGTTGCACGCCGCTTCCGGGACATCCGGCGCTGGGGGGCTCCACTCAAGCCCCCCTGCAGCGCCCGCTCACTTCACCTTCATTGCCGCATCGCTTCATTTACTTCAGTGCTTCATCGTCTTATGGCCCGGTCACATTGCGGTTGCCCGTTGTCTGGACTCCTAGCCGACAACCTTCACCTTGATCTGCTTCGGCTTGGCCTCCTCCAGCTTCGGCAGCGTCAACGTCAGGACACCACCAGTAAACGTGGCGTCCACCTTCTCCGCATTCACCGTCGGCGGCAGACCAAAGCTTCTGGAGAACGTCCCGTAGTTGCGCTCCGAGCGGTAGTAATTCTCCTGGTTCACTTCCTTCTCTGCGTGCCGCTCGCCGCGGATGGTCAGACGGTTCTCATCGATCGAGATGTCGATCTCATCCTTTTTGACTTCCGGCAGGTCGGCCTTCAGGATCAGGCTGTCCGCCGTCTCATAGACATCGACCGGAGGAACCCAGGCACCCGAGGTCAGACCTTCCTCCGCGTTCCAGCCCCGGCCGAAGGCCTCGCTGAACAAGCGGTCCATCTGTTCCCGAACAGTGTTCAATTCACATCTTTGCTCACGTCTGGGCTCCCAACGAATCAGGGTTGACATAATCTCCTCCTCCAAATTCCAAAAATGATCACGGCGCTATGCCATTGGCGCAATTATCTAATTACATATACATAATATAATCTTAGTTTACAATTGTCAAGTATTTTTATCTCATTAATAATAAGTATATTACAGTTTAGTTCATCTTGATAATGCTCCCTAAGCAGATATCGGCAGAATCCAATCTCTCGTGACACGCCCTACGCACTTTTTCGCGCTTCGAAGCCAGACTACATTGACGCCCGTGCGAAACCCTCTCTATAATGACCCGCCGGACTATGCACTGCGGGCAGGAGACCAGAAATTGTCGTTCGAAGATGAACTGATCGAGCAACGCCGGGAGAAGCTGCGGCAGATCCAGCAGCTCGGCTACCCGGCCTACCCGAACTCTTTTTCCGGCACGCACACGCTCGCTCAAATCCACACAACCTTTTCCGAAACGGATGCCGAAAAGCTGGCCGAGGAAAAGCCGCCGGTCCGTGTCTGTGGCCGGCTGCAGGCCATTCGCGGGCACGGCAAAGCCGGCTTCGCCGATCTGGTGCAGGCCGGGACCAAGCTGCAGATCTACGTCCGCAAGGACGCGGTGGGCGAGGAGCAGTTCCAGCTCTACGGGCTGCTGGACCTGGGCGATTTCATCGGAGTGGATGGCTATCTGTTCCGGACCCGGAGCGGCGAGCTCTCGGTACACGCGGAAAAACTGACCTTCCTTTCAAAAGCCCTGCTGCCGCTGCCGGAGAAGTGGCACGGCCTGCAAGAGATGGAAGCGCGATACCGGCAGCGCTATCTGGACCTGCTGGCGAACGCGGAGGTGCGTGAGACCTTCGAGATCCGCAGCCGGCTGATCCAGGCGCTGCGTGCCAGCCTCGACCGCCGGGGATATGTGGAGGTGGAGACGCCGATGATGCAGTCGATGGCGGGCGGCGCGCTGGCCCGGCCGTTCATCACGCACCACAACGCGCTGGACCTGGACCTCTACCTGCGGATCGCGCCGGAGCTTTATCTGAAACGGCTGGTGGTGGGCGGCATGGAGCGCGTCTATGAGGTCAGCAGGGTTTTCCGCAACGAAGGCATCTCGACCAGGCACAACCCGGAATTCACGATGCTCGAGTTTTATCAGGCCTACAGCAACTACTTCGACCTGATGGACCTGACCGAGAAGATGATCCCGGAGGCCGCCGAATTTGCCATTGGCAAGACCACCGTGCCATTCGGAGATGAAACGATCGATCTCGGGAAGTTCACCCGCTATACGCTGCGGGAGGCCATCTGCGCCTTCTGGCCCGAGGAGGTCATCCGCCCGAAACTGGAGGAGCTGAGCCACCTGGAGAGCGCGCAAAAAGTGGTGGAGAGATGGAACGCACTGAACCCGCAAGCGCAGCCGGTTCCCGTGCCGACCGGAACGCACGCGGGCAAGCTCGGCCTGCCGCTGGGAACCTGCCTGACACACTTGTTCGAGGCCGTCTGCGAAAAGAAGTTGATCCAGCCGACGATTATCTATGATTTCCCGGTCGAGGTCTCGCCGCTCGCCAAGAGCAAGCCGGACGAACCGGAGTGGGTGGAGCGCTTCGAGGCTTATATAGGAGGCATGGAGATCCTGAACGCCTACAGCGAGCTGAACGATCCCGAAGAACAGCGCCGCCGTTTCCAACTGCAGGCCGAATTGAAGGAACAGGGCGACCCGGAGGCCCACCCGATCGACGAGGACTACGTCCGGGCGCTCTCCTACGGGATGCCGCCGACAGCGGGCGAGGGCATCGGAGTGGACCGGCTAGCGATGCTGCTCACCGGCTCGAAATCCATCCGCGACGTGATCCTGTTTCCCCTGCTGCGGCCGGAAAAAGAAACGGAAGCAGCGGAAGAACCGACAGAGTCCTAAACCGGCTTGGCATCTTTTCAGTCATCGATTCCCACCAATTCCACCTTCCAATTGAATCAAACCAGCGGGCCTTCTTTGAAATGGCAACAGGATGGCTCTACAATACCCATAGAATACCAATAGTATAAAAGCAACGGGCGCTGCAGCCCGTACGGCAAAGGGGTCCCGGTGGGATTTGAGTTTTTCGTGGCGATGCGGTATCTGCGCGCCAAGCGCAAGGTGGCCGTGCTCTCTCTCATCACCGGACTGAGTGTGCTGGGCATCGCCGCCGGCGTCATGTCGCTGGTCATCGCGCTGGCGATCAACAACGGCTTCCGGCAGGACCTGCAGGGCCGCCTGCTGGGCGCCACCGCGCACGTGAACCTGCAACGGCTGGACGGCGGCGGCATCGCGGACTGGGAACAGCTCCGGCAGCAACTGGCCGCGACCGAGAATGTGGTGGCCACGGCTCCGGCCGTCTACGGGACGCTGCTGGCCTCGCACGGAAACCGCTCCAGCCAGATGATCCTGAAGGGCGTCGTTGCCGAGGCCGAGCAGCAGGTGGGGAATCTCCTGGCGACGGTGCGCGAGGGTTCCGCAGAGGCGCTGGACTCCCCGGTTGCCGAGGGAGCGCCGCCGCCGGTGGTCATCGGCACGGTGATGGCCGAGCAACTGGGCGTGGTGGTGGGCGACAGCATCCTGCTGACCAGCCCGCAGGGGCACCTGACGCCGTTCGGCGTGGTGCCGCGCTATCGCTACTTTCTGGTGGCAGCCATCTTCGACTCCGGGTTCTATGATTTCGATTCGAGCTGGGCGTTCACCAGCCTGACGGCGGCGCAGCAGTTGCTGGGGCTGAACGATGTGGCCTCGGTGATCGAGTTCCGGCTCCGCGACATCTACGCCGCGCCCGCGGTGGGCGAAGCGCTGGAGGCGGCGGCGGGCCCGGAATACGGAACCAGCCACTGGATGGACCAGAACCGGGCGCTGTTCAGCGCGCTGCAGATGGAAAAAACGGTGACGGTGATCACGATCAGCATCATCGTCTTCGTGGCGGCGCTGAACATCCTGATCTCGCTGGTGATGATGGTGATGGAAAAATACCGCGACATCGCCGTTCTGATCTCGATGGGAGCGCGGCGGGACCAGATCCGGCGAATCTTCCAGTTGCAGGGGGTGCTGATCGGGATAGCCGGGACCGCGCTGGGGCTGGCGGGTGGGTTCGTGTTCGCCTGGCTGGGAGCTGAGTACCACCTGCTGCGGCTGGACCCGAACGTCTATTCCATTAGTTATGTGCCGTTTGCGCCTCGCCTGGTGGACGGAATCTGGGTGGCCGGGGTGGCGCTGCTGATCAGCTTTCTGGCGACACTCTACCCGGCGCGGAGTGCCACACAGATCGAGCCGGCCGAGGCGCTGCGGTATGAATAACGACAGATGGGGAACCCCGGAAGCTGCCCGAAGCATCCAAAGGGAGTGTGACTGCTTTGTTACGAGCGGAGAGACTGACTAAGCGGTTTCGGTCGGGTAATGCTGATTTAACTATATTGGACGAACTGGACCTGGAGATAAAGCCGGGGGAAATGGTCTCCATTGTCGGCGAATCAGGCAGCGGAAAGAGCACGCTTCTGCACCTGCTGGGCGCGCTAGACAAGCCAACAAACGGTGAGGTATACTTCAATGGCAGGCCTGTCTCAAGGCTTTCAGAAGCCGAAAGAAGCGAGTTGCGAAACCAGGCATTCGGGTTCGTATGGCAGATGCACTGCCTGCTGCCGGAGTTTTCGGCGAGAGAAAATGTCATGATGCCGCTGCTGGTGAGAGGAAAATCGAAGCAGGAGTCCGGTCTCCGGGCCGATACCCTGCTGGAACAGGCCGGACTTTCCGGCCGGTCCGGACATCGGACCGGGGAATTATCCGGCGGAGAGCAGCAACGGGTGGCCCTGGCACGTGCCCTGGCCTGCAGCCCGAAGGTTCTGCTGGCCGATGAGCCCACGGGAAACCTGGATGCGCGGACGGGAGAAAAGACCATGCAGTTGATTGAGTCCCTCCACCGCGAGAACGAGATGGCAACCATCCTGGCAACCCATAATCTGGCGTTTGCAAGCCGTGCGGACCGCGTTCTCCGGCTCCGGAATGGCCGGTTGGAGGCGTGTGAAAGAGAAGTGCTGTGATTTCCCCTCAGTACAATTCGCAACAGGAGCTTCGGGACAAACATTATGTTTGAAAAGTACACGGAAAAAGCACGGCGCGTGATCTTTTTCGCGAGGTACGAGGCAAGCCAGTTCGGGAGCCCTTACATCGAAACGGAACACCTGCTGCTGGGCCTCTTACGGGAAGACAAAGCACTGACCAACCGCTTCCTGCGTTCTCACGCATCCATTGAATCCATCCGGAAACAGATCGAAGGCCATACCACGATCCGGGAAAAAGTCTCCACGTCGGTGGACCTGCCGCTGAGCCACGAGTGCAAGCGCGTGCTGGCGTTCGCGGCCGAGGAGGCCGAGCGGCTCTCCCACAAACACATCGGAACCGAGCACCTGCTGCTGGGCCTGCTGCGCGAGGAAAAATGCTTCGCGGCGGAGATTCTCCGCGAGCGCGGGCTGCGGCTTTCCACGATTCGCGAGGACCTGCTGCGCTCCCAGAGCGAAAAGGCACCGACGTCCTCACGGCCCAAGGAAAGCTCTCTGCTGGCCGAATTCAGCCGGGACCTGACGCAGGCGGCGATGGAAAACACGCTGGACCCGCTGGTGGGGCGCGACAGCGAACTGGAACGCATGATTCAGATCCTGTGTCGGCGCACCAAGAACAATCCGGTGCTGATCGGCGAGCCGGGCGTGGGCAAGACGGCCATCGTCGAGGGCCTGGCGCAACGCATCGCCGAGGGCGACGTGCCCTCCTTCCTGGCCGAAAAACGCGTCCTGGGCCTGGACCTGTCGCTGATCGTGGCCGGAACCAAGTACCGGGGCCAGTTTGAAGAGCGGCTGAAGACCATCATGAAGGAGTTGATGGAGAATCAGAACGCAATCATCTTCATCGACGAGCTGCACACGCTGGTGGGCGCCGGATCGGCCGAAGGCTCGCTCGACGCCGCGAATATCCTGAAACCCGCGCTTTCCCGCGGCGAGATCCAGTGCATTGGGGCGACCACGCCGTCCGAGTTCCGCAAATCCATCGAGAAGGACCGCTCCCTGGAGCGCCGCTTCCAGGCCGTGAAGGTGCCACCCCCGAGCGAGACCGAATCCATCAAGATCCTGTTCGGCATCAAAGAGCGCTACGAAAAATTTCACGCCGTTACCTACACCGACGAGGGGATCTACTCGGCCGTCTATAACTCCAACCGGTACATCCCGGACCGCTTCCTCCCGGACAAGGCCATCGACCTGCTGGACGAAGCCGGAGCGCGCGTGAAGCTGAGGCAGACAACCATGCCGGAGGAGGTCTCCGACATCCAGAAACGGATCAAGTTCATCGTGCATCGCATGGAGAACGCTATCGCCAACCACGAGTTTGAAAACGCCCGCTTCTACAGCGACGAAGAGCGCAAGGAACGCGAAAACCTCCGCGAGTTGCACGAAAAATATAACCTGGACGATTCCTCCACGGCCACCGTAACGAAAGAGGACATTGAGGAAGTCGTCTCGCGCTGGACCGGCGTTCCGATCACCTCCATCAAGGAAGAGGAGATGGCCAAGCTGATGCGCATGGAGGAAGAGCTCCACAAGCGGATCGTCAGCCAGGAAAAGGCCATATCCGCGCTGTCACGCGCCATCCGCCGTTCCCGCGCCGGCCTGAAGAATCCGGCCCGGCCCGTGGGCGCGTTCCTGTTCCTGGGCCCCACGGGAGTCGGCAAGACGGAGGTGGCGCGGAGCTTGGCCCAGTTCCTGTTCGGCAGCGAAAAAGCCCTGATCCGCTTCGACATGTCCGAGTACATGGAAAAACACGCCGTCTCGAAACTGATCGGCTCGCCGCCGGGCTACGTGGGTTACGAGGAGGGCGGGCAACTGACCGAGCGCGTCAAGCGCGCCCCCTACTCGGTGATCCTGCTGGACGAGATCGAGAAAGCGCATCCGGATATCTTCAATATCCTGCTGCAGGTCTATGAGGACGGCCAGCTGACCGACGGGCTGGGCAATACGGTCGACTTCAAAAATGCGATCATCGTCATGACCTCCAACATCGGCGCCCGCTTCCTGGAGAAGCGCTCCACGATGGGCTTCCAGCCGCCGACGGTGGACGTGCTCCAGTCGCAGTCCGAGGACTTGGTCAAAAGTGAAGTGAAGCGGGTCTTCAACCCCGAGTTTCTGAACCGGCTGGACGAAGTCATCGTATTCAGCGCGCTCGGGGATGAGGACCTGATCCGGATCATCCAGCTGATGGTCGGGCAGATCAACGAGAGCCTGGCGCAGCGGCAGATCAGCATCACGCTCAGTCCGGAAGCCGAGGCCTGGGTCCTGGAGAAGACCTGCATGGACCGCTCCTACGGCGCGCGGCCTTTGCGGCGGGCGTTGCAGCGTTACATCGAAGACCCGCTGTCAGAGGCGCTGATTCAGGGGTTGATCCCGAAGCCGGCGTTCCTGGAAGTCTTTCTGGAAAATGACGGTCTGTACTACCGCCAGGTCGACAGCGAGGCCGAACCCATCCCGCTATTCGAGACGCAGGTCTAAGCATTCAGTCGCCGGAGCCGGCTATCCCGCAGGGCGGGCCGGATCGCTGCGGGGCAGGACCGGAAAGCCAAGCTAGCGGCGAAAAACGCGAAGATCATGGTCAGGGAATTTGGGTGGTTGCCCTTCTGATTTAATGCTGAGTAATTCTGAAACTTTCCAAGGCCCCAGGGGTTCCTATACAATAAGTTTGTCGAGCTTGCTCCAGCCAGCGGACCTTACAGGGCGCTGCACGAGGAACTCGACCAGCACACACGATTCCTTGTAAGATCATTCGGAGGAATACGGCTCCACGGTTTCCAGGAACCCTGCCTCGATCATTGTCATGAGACGACTCTCCCCCCCACAACCTCTCCGTAGCGCCCTGCAGGCCTGCCTGCTCGCCGTCATCCTGATGGCCCATCCTCTTTTCCTGTCGGCGCAGGAACCGGAACGCTCCCTGGTGGAGAGTGTGGAATTTCGCGGCAACCGGCGGGTTCCGGTGGCATCCATGCGCGCCCGCATCTTCACGGAGGCGGGCGATCCCTATGACGAGAACGCCCTGCGGCGCGATTTCATGGCTCTCTACAACACGGGGCTGTTCGAGGACATCGTTCTATCGGTGGAAGAAGGCGAATCCGGCAAGATCGTCGTCTTCGAGATCCGCGAGCGGCCGACGATTCGCATTATCCAATATGAGGGAAACTCGTCCGTTACCATGTCGGACATCCTGGACCGATTTCGCGAACGCAGCGTCGGGCTGACCGTCGAGAGCCGCTACGATCCCACACGCGTCAAGCGCGCCGAGGTCGTCCTGCAACAACTGCTGGCCGAGCGGGGCCGCCAGATGGCCACCGTGACAGCGGAGGCGCGCCAGATTCCTCCCTCCTCCGTCGCGCTGACATTCGTCATTAACGAGGGACCGAAGGTGAAGGTCGGGCGGATCGATTTCGAAGGCAATACCATCATCCCTCGCGGCAAGCTGGTGCGGGCCATGCGTAACTCCCGCCCCATCGGAATCCCTTACAGCCTGATCTTGACGGACCTGTTCAGCAAGACCTATGACAAGAACAAGCTGGACATCGACATCGAACTGGTTCGCGGCGCCTATCAGGACCGCGGTTACTTCCAGGCGCTGATCGAGCAGCCCGCCATTACGGAACGGGAGTCGGGTGGCGGATGGTTCCGCATTCCGTGGATATATCCCAACCGCCCGGGACGCAAGGTGGATATTACGATTCCCATCGTGGAAGGCGAGCAGTTCACGCTCGGCTCAATGAGCTTTCAGAACTCCACGATTTTCAGCGATCAACAGGGCGCGTTGCGGTCACTGTTCAATATGCAGGAGGGAGACCTGTTCAACATCTCCAGGATTCGCGAGGGGTTGGAGAACCTCCGCCAGCTCTATGGCGAGTTCGGATATCTCAATTTCGTCGCCAGCCCGCTGACCGAGATTGACGAAATAAACCGCCGCATCGATATGACCTTCGATCTGGACGAAGGCCAGCAGTACAGGATCCGCCGCATCGAGTTCGCCGGCAACACCACCACGCGCGACAAGGTCATCCGCCGGGAACTGATGGTGGCGGAAGGCAGTCTTTTCAACAGCCGCTTATGGGAATTGAGCGTGCTGCGGCTCAACCAGCTCGATTACTTCGAAAAGCTCGACCACACCGCCGATTCCCAGATTCAGACCGATAACCGCAACGGCACGGTGGATATCGGACTGACCGTGAAAGAGAAGGGGAAGAACGCCATCGGATTCAGCGGCGGCGTCAGCGGACTTTCCGGCAGCTTCGTCGGGTTCAACTACCAGACCAACAATTTCATGGGCCGGGGCGAAACGCTGACATTCGATGCGCAGCTCGGAAGTCTGGAGCGCAACATCCTGTTCGGGATGACGCAGCCCTATCTGTTCGACCGTCCGCTGCAGGCCGGCTTTACCCTGTTCTCGCGCCGGTTCAGTTTCAATGAAGCCGAGCAGGCCTCGATCTTCTCCGGCCAGGATATCCGCCCGTTGTTCGACCTTCTGGGCCAGGAAAACATTCAGAACTACCGGCAGAGCAGCTTGGGCTTTACCTCCTTTGCCAGCTACCCGTTGCGGAACAACTTCACCCGCCTCGGTTTCACCTACGGATTCGAGTCCAGCAAGATCACCACCTTCAGCACCATCTCGCGGGTTCTGTTCGAGGACCTGAACTTCAACGGGATCAGCGGGCCGGATTCACTGACCGGAATTCGCACCTCCAAGATTATCCCGACGATCATTTACAATACGGTGGATCACCCGCTCACTCCCAGCCGCGGCAGCAGTTTCTTCAGCAGTCTGGAACTCGCCGGCCTGGGCGGCAACGTTCGCTTTTACCGGCCGGCTCTGGACATCAAACATTTCCGGCCTTTTGGCGGCGGCAACCGCACGCTGGGCGTGCATCTGAGTTTGTCCACCATCAACGGCTATGGCGGACGCGTGATTCCTCCGTTCTCCCGCTCTTATGCCGGCGGCGAAAACGATGTCCGGGGATTCGACTTCTTCACAATCAGTCCCATCGTCTTCCTTCCCGATACGGCGACCATACCCGTCCTGAATGCCGACGGAACGCAGCGCGTATCCTCCGGGGAGGACGCCATCGGCCAGCAGAACCGCCTGTTTCAGACCATGACCATTCCCGTGAACCGGATCACCTTCCCCGGCGGAGACACCAAAGTCATCTCCAACGTCGAGTACCGCATCCCGATACTCGGACCCGTGTCGCTAGCCATCTTCAGCGACTTCGGCCTCAATATGGCCTGGCACCGGAAGCAGTTGAGCATGACCCAGCGCCGCATCGATGAGCTGCGGAGCGCTTTTCCGAGCACGGATTTCCAGAATCAGCTCGAGATCGCCGAGGGGACCAATACCAAGTGGCGCGCCTCCACGGGACTGGAGTTACAGGTCATCATGCCGATCGTGAATGCTCCCTTCCGCGTCTACTACGCCTACAACCCGCTCCGGCTCCAAACCAACATCTCGCCAGCCCCGCTGATCGACCCCGCCTTCTTCCCCAATCAGGCCACCTTCCAGAATGCGGTCAATGCGTTCGGCACCCCGCGCGCCTACTCCGAGCCAGCCTCGACCTTCCGGTTCACCATCGGCCGCACTTTCTGATCCCGCGCGGCTGCGGCCGGGGAGATAACAGCTATCCCCTGCCATTTGCGATTGGAAGCGGGCACGCACCCCGCGGGAATCTATCTCCAGACAGTACGCGATTCCATACTCAGTTGGCCTCAACATTCCTCAGGCGGCCTCAGATGGGTGGACAGCAACGGAATTCCCTGCAGGATTGAATCGATTTCCAGGATGAAAGCGGGAGGGCGGCGGCGCCGTCAGGACTTCTTGGAAGCCCCGGCGGAAGATGCATCCTTGGAGGAAGAGGAAGATTCTTTGGCGGGAGTTGGCTTACTTTCCTTCTTTGCTGCCCCGTCTTTGTCCGACTTGGTCGTGTCCGGGCTGGACTTGCGAGCGTAGTCGGTGACGTACCAGCCGGTTCCCTTGAACTGAATGGACGATGAGGATATGAGCTTTTTGACTCTCTTCTTGCACTTCGGGCACGACTTGACCGGCTTGTCGGCAAACTTCTGCAGCACCTCGAACCGGTGCTTGCAGGAGGTGCATTCATATTCGTACATCGGCACGGCTTGAGCTACCTCCCCCCCTCCGAAACGTCCATGAGGGTTGCTGGCAGATAGAATACGGTCTCCTGGGCAGGCCAGTCAAGCGAGCCCATCCGGGCTGAGGGCGGCGGAGTCTGGGTCCCATTCGTTGCCAATTGCCGGGTTGTTTTGCTAGAGTGGGGCGCGGGATGAGGGAGTTAAATAAATGGTAATCAGTCAGGATCTGTTGGAAATTCTGGTTTGTCCGCTTTGCAAGGTGGCTGTGAAAATCAACGCGGATCAGACCGGGTTGCAGTGCGAAAAGTGCAATCGGGTTTATCCGATCCGGGACGACATCCCGGTCATGCTGGTGGATGAGGCAACGATCGAAAACTCCAGCCCGGAAAAATGATTGATGATCCGGGGCCGGTGTCCGCAACCTCTGGCGCAGCAACCCAGCCGAAGTTTCTCGCGGATCTTCCGGAGGGCGCAAGTGTCCTGATCGTGCGTCTCCGCTCGCTCGGGGATACGGTCCTGCTCACCCCATCCCTGCGGCTGCTGCACGACTGGCGCCCGGACCTTTCCCTGTCCGTGCTGCTCGATCCCCCCTGGGACACACTGCTCGGCGGCAACCCCTGCGTTCAATCCATCCTGGCGAGCCGTGGAAAACTGGCGACCTTGCGGCAGATCCGCAGCCGGAAATTCTCCTGCGTCATCAATCTGCACGGCGGCCCCACCAGCGCTTTGTTCACGCGCTGGAGCGGCGCTGTCCGGCGCGCCGGGTTCGCCCATTTTCGCAACTCATCTGCCTATTCAATTCTCGTGCCCACGGCGCAGGAAGTTCTCGGGCGCAGCGGGCCAGTGCATACCGCAGAACACGTCGCGTCCTGCTTCTTCTGGTTGGGCGTTCCGGTCTCGGAGATACCTCGGGCAGAGATCTTTCCGCATCAGGCGGCCCGGACGCGTGTTGGGCAAGTGCTTCATGGATATGGGATTCAGCCGGGAGAGCCTTACGCGGTCATCCATCCCACGGCGACCTATGAAACGAAGCGATGGAACGCCTCGGGATTCGCCAAAATTGGGGCATATCTCGAAAACAATCATGGAGTGCGACCGGTATTCCTGTGTGCGCGAGATGAGGAAGAAATCATAAGTGCTATAGAAAGAAGCAGTTCCAGTCAAATACTGCGGGCCGTCGGCTGGCCGCTGGAAGACGTGATGGCTTTGATTTCCGGTGCGCGGATCTTCCTCGGGAATGATTCCGGACCAGCGCATCTCGCGGCGGCGGCTCAGGTTCCGGTGGCGGTGATCTTCGGCTCGTCGAATTCGGATGTGTGGAGACCGTGGCAAGCTGTTGATTCAGAAGTAGTTCAGAATGATTTTGCGTGCAATCCGTGCGCGGGGGACCGGTGCCATGCGTTTGAGGAGCCGCGGTGCATCCTGTCCGTAACGGCTGAGCAGGTGCGGGCCGCGGTGGATTTACTACTTTCAACTTACTCTATATCAATCACATAGAATATATTTCTGGGAAACCCCGAAAACATCATCGCGTGACTGTGCCGGAATCGAGGCGAGGACCGAGGCCGAGCAGGCGGAGGGTCTGGCGGTTGCGCCTGACGTCCGAGCGACGGTGGACCGCCCCGCTGAGGCCCTACTGAGGCAATGCTGAGGCCGGTGAACCGGCCCAGGAAACCACGAACGGGACCGGCACCTTCTGACGGGCCCCTCATCACAAACTGAATGACGACCTTGCGACGAGATGACAAGCGCTTCGATATTTATGACTACGAACCACTCCGTATATTTTCGCTGTCGGATTCCTCTCTGCTTCCGATGGAAGATAACGGGGGCATAAAGAAACCCGGGAGCGGTGTATGCTGACGGGCAACTTTTCCGCCCGCCCGGTGTTCGAACCTGTATGCCGGGTTGCTGGACAAGGGACGTGGGGGAACGAGCCGGGTGGCTCCGAAAGCCGGAGGATATGATAGAGTGAGACGAAGGATTCACCGCACAGACGCCCCCTGTCGGGGTGGCTTCGCAGGATTTTCCGTGGGAGGAAAAGATGCCGCATAGAGTATTGCATTCTCGCCGTTTCAGGCTGCTGATACTCGCTCTGGCGCTGGTTGCCGCTTGCGGGTGGACGTCGTCCTCCGCGCGGGCCGCGGAAGGCGACGACGCATACGAAGCCGGCCAGCAAGCCGAGCAGCGCCAGGATTTCGACGAGGCCTACCGGCATTACAAGGAAGCGCTGGCCGCCGATCCGAACAATCCCGGATTCATCATGGCCGCCGAGCGCACGAAACTGCATGCCTCCATGGCGCACGTGGTTCGGGGACACAAGGACTGGGAAGCCGGGAACCTGGAGGATGCCGCGCGGGAGTTCGAGATGGCGGTGGCGATCGATCCAGGCAACGCCGCGGCCGGGCAGGCGCTGGACCAGGTACGGATAGAGATGCAGGCGCTGAACCAGGGCCTCACAATCCCCGACGAGCGGTCCTTTCCGCTGGACGCGCTGGGACCGCCGGAGCTGCGGCCGCTGTCCCGCGTGCCGATCAACCTGCGGATGACCGAGAGCAGCCAGGTGATTCTGGAGACGATCGGCAAGCTGGTCGGCGTGAACATGCTATTCGACCCGGACTTCACAGAGGACCGCATCACGATCGAGTTGAACAACGTTACCCTGGAAGAGGCGCTCGAACAGGTGATGGTGATGACCACCCACTTCTGGAAGGTCTTAACACGGAACACCATCCTGGTGATTCCGGACACGGCGGTGAAGCGGCGCGAGCAGGAACAGCAGGTGATCAAGACGTTCTACCTGTCGAACATCATCACGCCGCAGGAGCTGACCGAGGTAGTAACGGCGATCCGGACGCTGCTCGAAACCCGGCGCATCCAGCAGATCAATTCGATGAACGCCGTGATCATCCGCGACACGCCGGACAAAGTGGCGCTGGCGGAAAAGATCATCCGGGACGTGGACAAAGCGCGGGCCGAGGTGGTAGTGGACGTGATCGTGGTGGAGGTGCGACGCGACGCGACCAGGAACCTGGGTCTGGGCCTGGTCTCCGGCGGAGCGCAGGGACTTTCCGTGCCGCTGGGGTTCACGCCGGGCGGCACCACAACGACTGACGACGGTACGACGGGTGCGGGCGGAACATCGGTGACCCTGAACCGGCTGGACAACCTGAGTTCAGGAGACTGGTCCATCGTGCTGCCGGGGGCGCAACTGAACGCGCTGCTGAGCGATTCCACGACAAAGATCCTGCAGCGGCCCGCAATACGGGCCTCCGACGGACTGCAGGCCACTCTGCGGATCGGCGACCGCGTGCCGATCGCCACGGGATCGTTCGGGGGGGGGGTGGCCGGAACGACGGTGAGTCCGCTGGTGCAGACGCAGTTCCAGTACATCGACGTGGGCGTGAACCTGGACATCACTCCGAAGGTGCACCAGAACCGCGAAATTTCGCTCAAGGTGCGAGTGGAGATATCCGCGGTAACGCAGCAGGTGGAGATCGGCGGCATCACACAGCCGATCATCGGGCAGCGGATCATCGAACATGACATCCGGCTGCGCGAGGGCGAGGCAAACGTACTGGGTGGGATCCTGCAGAGGCAGACGGGGCAGACCGTGGGCGGCATTCCCGGCCTGTCGCAGATACCGATCTTGAAGTACCTGTTCTCCAACGTGAACAACACCATCGCCGAAGACGAAGTGCTCATCATCCTGCGGCCGCACACGGTGCGGAGGCTGGACATCACTCCGGCGAACCTGCGCGCGGTGGATGTGGGAACGGAAGGCAACGTGCGGCTGAGAACGCCGCGGGCGATGCCGCCGGAAGACGATTCCACGCTGACGCCGCTGCCGGTGATCCCTCCGGACAATGATCCGGAAAGCGGCCCGGGCAGGGCCCCGGAGAGCCTGCCGGGAGCGCCGCCGCCCCCGGGAGTGGATGCGGCCGCAATCGAGAGCGCGCCGCTCGATTATGCGCGGCTCCGGCTGCCGGGCGATATGGTGTCGTTCGAGGCCGGGGAAACCTTCGATGTGCCGGTAAGCCTGCTGGGCGCCGAGGACGTGGTGACGCTTTCGGTGCAGGCGGTCTTCGATCCGCTGATGCTGCGGCTGGTAAAGGCGAGCAACGCCGGACTGCTGGGCGCCGACGGACTGCCGGTGGCCGTGGTGCAGCAAGGAGCGGAGGAGCCCGGACAGGTAACGCTGACGCTGACGCGGCCTCCGGGAAGCAAAGGCATCTCCGGGGACGGCGCGGTGGTGAATCTGACCTTCGAGGCGGTGCAGACGGGCCAGACCTCGCTCACCGTGATCCCGCTCAAGGTCGGCTCCTCGCAAGGCGAACTTCTGGCGACGCAGGGTTCGCACGCGGAGGTGCTGATCCGCGATCCACACCCTGATGCCAAGCACTAGGATTACGGGACAAGCAGTGGACCCGGAGGCGCCGGACCTCGATGCGCCTAGGATGCGCCGGACCGGGAATCCTGCACCTGTCTCCCCCGCCGGCGACGACCAGACCGGGTGGCGGCAATGATGATTCGACCGGACATTGAACGCGATATTGGACGGCATAAAAGCCGCCAAAAGGGACTGACGCTGGTCGAGCTGATAGTGGCCGCGGCGATCCTCATGATTCTGGCATCGGCCGCCCTGCCGATTGCGCGCATCCAACTGAAACGCGATCAGGAACGCTGGCTGCGCGGGGCACTGCGCGAGGTGCGCACGGCCATCGACCGCTACAAGGACGCCGCCGATCAGGGCATGATCGAGCTGGAGCTGGGAGCCGAGGGCTATCCGCCGGACCTGGAGACGCTGGTGGAAGGCGTGGACCTGGTCAATTCACCGGAGGAGAAAAAGCTCCGCCTGCTGCGGCGAATTCCGCGCGACCCGATGACGAAATCCACCGACTGGGGGATGCGCTCCTATCAGGATGATACGGATGCGACCTACTGGGGCGGCGAGAACGTCTTCGACATCTACACGAAATACGATGGAACAGCGCTGGACGGGTCCAATTACTCGGACTGGTAGTAGGGGGATCAGATTGGAAGATCTGGCAGAGATCGAAAGAGGCAAGAGGCCGGCGGGCAGGCGGCGCCGGACAGGTAAGTGTGGCTTCACGCTGATCGAGTTGATGGTGGTGATCTCGGTGATCCTGGTGCTGGTGTCGATTGCCGCGCCCATGTACCGGACATCCATCATCGCGTCCAAGGAAGCGGTGCTGCGGGACGACCTGTTCACGATACGGTCTCTGATCGATCAATACACGCTGGACAAGCTGGAGGCCCCGCAGTCGCTGGACGATCTGGTCGCCGCTGGCTATATCCGCCAGCTTCCGGTGGACCCGTTCACCGGGAGCAGCGACACGTGGCAGGTGGTCTTTGAAACCGACACCGTGCTGAGCCCGACGCAGACCATGCCGGGGGTCGTGGACCTCTACAGCGGGTCGAACCTGACAAGCCTGGCCGGGGATGCCTACAGCAGCTGGTAGCGGCGCCGCTTCGTCCATGCGTTGAGATGCGCTGAGGTAAAAGCAGAGCGGATTCCGCAGAATACAAGTTTCGAAGGCGCCCGGAGCGTATCCGGGCGTTTTTTGTATTTTTTGTAGTGGTGGGAGGGTCGATTGCCGGCCACGGGCACGCGACTGAGCAGGAACGGGGGACGAAAACAGGAATTGGCAGAGTGTGGCAGCATTTGGCAGGAAAGTTCCAGGAACGGGACCGAATAGTGAATGCACTGACCGATGGACTGAGGAAGTATACCTAAAATGGAAGGAACGAGCCGGGGCGGAGTGATGGAAACAGGGAGTGCATTAGTTGTAGCAGAAAGGGGCTCCGGCCAGTTAATTACTCCTGAACAAAGCACCGGGGCGGTACGATATAAGATGATGAAGGATTCTTAGGACACTCCTATGCTTAGCGATCGGAAATCGAAATCCCCACAGCATCCAAAGGCAAAACGCCAGGATGCGGCCGATGCCCCGATCACAACCAACAACACAACCGCTGAAAACCTGGTATCGAGCCCCTGGACACGGGCGCCGGGGCGGCTTCGGTTCCGGAATCTGGTGCAGGCGATTATCGATCGCACCGATCAACCAGGATACCAGTTCGCAATCCTCTATCTGGATCTGGACCGGTTCACGCATTTGAACGACAGTCTGGGACGGGAGGCGGGAGACCGGTTGCTGATGGAGGTGCCGCGGAGGATTCGCGAGTGCCTGCGACCAGAGGACATCATCACGCGGCTGCGGGAAGACGAGTACCTGATCTTCCTGGATGGCATAAAAGAGTCTTCGAAAGCGCTGGAGATCGTGAATCAGATGCGCCAGGCGATGCGCCCGGCCTTCCGGGTGAACTCGCAGGAGGTGTTCGTTACGGCGAGCGTCGGGGTCGCGATGGGGCCGGACGGCTATAAACGGGCCGACGAGATCGTGCAGGACGCCGAGTCGGCTATGCACCGGTCGAAATTGCACGGGCCGGGCAGCCACGAAGTTTACGATTCGCGGATGCAGGCGCAGTCGCTCAAGCAACTGCAACTGGAGACGGATCTGCGGGGCGCGATCAATCGCCGGGAGTTCCGTCTGCACTACGAGCCGGTGTTTGCGCTGGATTCGATTCAGGTGGCAGGCTTCGAGGCACTGATCCGGTGGCAGCACCCGAACCGGGGGCTGGTCTACCCGGGCGAGTTCATCCCGCTGGCCGAGCGGACCGGCATGATTGTTCCCATGACGCAATGGGTGATTCAGGAGGCGTGCCAGCAATTGAAGCAGTGGCAGGATCGGGTGCGGCAGTTTTCCTCGATCTGGCTGAGCATCAACCTGAGTCCCATCTATATTAAAAAACGGAAGTTCCTAGTTTAAGGTCTTGACAACCGACCAAATCTGTGAGAAAATCTTTCTTGTAGAGGGAAAGAAAAATCGCAGAAAGGATCGGTTGCCATGAACATCATATCAGTTTTAGAGAAGTTTCCAACACAGAAAGATTGCATCCAGCATCTTGAAAAAGCCCGGTGGAATGGAACACCACGCTGCCCCTATTGCACTTCCGCACGCACGGCCAGCCTGCAACACCGGCATCGCTGCTACGCCTGCAAGACCTCATTCAGCGTTACGGTCGGGACGATCTTTCACCACACCCACGTTCCCATTCAAAAGTGGTTTCTGGCAATCATTCTGATTCTGAATGCCAAAAAGGGCCTTTCAGCCCTTCAGATCTCCCGTGATTTGAAGGTCAACAAAACACCGCCTGGCGGATGGCTATGCAGATTCGGAAGGCCATGACGCAAAAGGAACAGCGCAACCTGCTAACCGGCATTGTTGAAATGGACGAAACCTACATCGGCGGGAAGCCGCGGAAGGGCGGGAATGGCAACGGGCCCTTGAAGCGCGGGCGTGGCACTAAAAAGACCCCCGTTGTTGGAGCAGTCGAGCGCGGGGGCAGGGTTACGGCCAAGAGCGTTTCCAAGGGCAGCTTGAAGGCCAAGAACATGAGATCGTTCGTGAGGCAGTACATTGATGCGTCCGATTCTCTCCTGGTCACAGATGAGTACAAGGGGTACATGGGAATTTCCAAACTCATTCCCCATGCCGTCATCAATCACCAAAAGAGCTATGCGGACGGAAACATTCACACCAACACGATTGAGGGGTTTTGGGCGTTGCTGAAACGCGGGATGTTCGGGCAGTTCCACAGTGTCAGCCGGAGACACCTGCAACGCTATATTGATGAGTTCTGCTATCGCTACAATCTGCGTGAGGAAGATTCCGATGTGGCCTTCAATTTAACAACAAACCGATGCCTGGGGGTGATCTAATGAGCAGCATTCCAAAAGCGACACATGCGGGCGAAATAGAGATCGGAACCATAAAGATTCCGTGTGCCGTATTGGAAAACGGAGTACGGGTGTTGAGCGAGAATGGCATCACGAATGCCATCCTTGGCTCCCGCAGTGGATATTCAAAACGCCGGACGATTGTTGCTAAAGCAACCGGGGCCCCATTGCCGCTCTTTCTGGCACCTGAAAGACTTAAACACTTTATTTCTAAAGAGTTAATTAATGGGCCCCTTACTCCAATAATTTACAATCAGAACTCGCGCAGAATTACAGGGTTTGATGCCGAAGTCCTGCCAGGAATCTGCGATGTCTGGCTTCAAGCCAGAGACGCCGGGGTTCTACAGGCGCAACAACTCGACAAAGCTAAGAAGGCCGAAATTCTAATGAGGGGTCTAGCTCGTGTCGGTATCACCGCCCTTGTCGATGAAGCAACTGGCTATCAAGAGATTCGGGATCGTGAGGAGCTTCAAAAAATCCTGGATAAATACCTTCGTGCCGAATTTGCACGATGGTCCAAGCGTTTTCCTGATGAATTCTATAAGGAAATATTCAGGTTGCGTGACTGGCACTGGCGTGGCATGAAAGTGAACCGGCCTCAAGTGGTGGGACGTTACACGAAGAATATTGTGTGGGCACGCTTGGCTCCCGGAGTCTTGGCTGAATTAGAACGTCTGAATCCACCGGACGACAAAGGCGAAATAAAAGTCAGACACCACCAGTATCTTACTGACAATGTGGGACATGCTGAACTTCAAAAGCACTTAAACGGAGTCATCGTCCTTATGAAATCGGTGACACATCATGATCCTAATAAGGCATGGACCGAGTTTCAGAGAAGGCTTCAGCGTGTTTACCCAATGGTCAATACTAATTTCGATTTACCGTTTGACGATGATGAATGAGCAAAAGGGGAGCGCCCTATCGCCCATATCTTGAATGGGAAACATTAAACAAGACCTTAAACTAGGAAATTCCGTTAAAAAATGCGATTTCGCGCGGGAGATCTCTGACGCCGTGGCCGAGTCCGGAGTGGAGGCGTCCCGGCTGGTTCTGGAGATTACGGAGAGCGAATTGCTGGAGAACGCCGACAATATCCTGCAGGGAATGACACTGCTTCATGAACAGGGGATCAAACTGTGGATCGACGATTTCGGCGCGGGATATTCCTCGCTGGCCTACCTGGTGAAGTTTCCCATCCATGCGCTGAAGATCGACCGCAGCTTCATCAGCCAGATGCTCCAGGACCCGAAGAGTGCGGCGATTGCCAACGCCATTATCGCGCTGGCGAAGACGCTGGAAGTGAGCGTGATCGCCGAGGGAGTGGAGACGCAGGAGCAGTTGCAATACCTGCAATCCATGAACTGCCCCTACGTGCAGGGACACTACTTCTCCCCCTCCATCGACGCGGCAACCGTGGAGTCGGCATTCCTCGCCCCGAAGTCGCCTAAAAGTTAACCCTCTCCTTCCGGCTGCCGCGAGGTAGTGCCCCTCCTGGAAAACTTTTCCATCGAAAACGTAAATTTCGCGGAACCCGCTACAGGCGGACAATTCTGTCATTCCGGTGGTCCCGGAAGGCATTGCGGGTATCGACGATGAGCACTGAGCAACGCGCCAGCGCGGCGAAATCGAACGAGGAATGATCCGTGATGAGGACAACGCAATCGGCCCGCGGGCACGCATCCAGCTCGGGTTCCGATGCAAGCGAAAGGTCTTCGATCTCAAGACGCGGCACATGCGGGTCCGAGTAGGAAAGCCGGGCTCCGAGCCGCACAAGGAGATGGAGAACATCCACGGCGGGCGATTCCCGGGTATCGGCGACGTCTTTCTTATAAGCCACGCCCAGCAGATGGATGCGGGAACCCTTCACGCTCCGGCCCGCCTCATTGAGGGCCGCCTGGACTTTCTGAACCACGAACTGCGGCATGGAGGCGTTGATGCGCCCGGCCAGTTCGATGAAGTAGGCCTGAGTACCGTCCATTTTGCCTTCCAGGAAAGATAAAAGGGATCGACCGGGATACAGTGCCCTCCCAGGCCCGGTCCCGGAAAAAAGGGCATGAAGCCGAACGGCTTGGTCGCAGCCGCCTCGATAACCTCCCAGACATCGATGCCCATGCGGTCGCAAAGCAGCGCCATCTCGTTGGCGAGGCCGATGTTGATGGAGCGAAAGGTGTTTTCGAGCATCTTGACCATCTCGGCGACGCCGGTGGAGGAGACCGGAACGACGGTGTCGATCACCTGACTGTAAAACAACGCGCCCAGCTCGATGCAGGGAGCCGTGACGCCGCCCACCACCTTCGGAATGTTCCTTGTCTGATAACGGGCGTTGCCCGGGTCCACGCGCTCGGGCGAGAAGCACAGGAAGAAATCCTTCCCCACCTCCAGACCGGTCCCGGCCAGCCGTGGGAGGATCAACTCCTCGGTCGTGCCCGGGTAGGTGGTGCTTTCCAGAATGATGAGCATGCCGGGATGCAGGTGCTGGCGAATCCCATCGACAGCGGAAAGAATATAGGAAAGGTCCGGGTCCTTGGTCTTGCGCAGCGGCGTGGGAACGCAGATATCCACGGTGTCCATCGCGCCCAGCACCGAGTAGTCGGTGGTGGCCTCCAGATGACCCTCGCGGACCAGCCGGGCCAGTGCCGGAGAGGGAACATCGGGGATGTAAGACTCCCCGGCCATGAGTTGGCGGACCTTTTCCGCGTCCACATCGATGCCCGTTACCTGGTATCCGGCCCGGGCCAACTCCACCGCCAGCGGAAGGCCGACATATCCCAGCCCCACAACACCGACCCGCGCGTCGCGCGACACAATGCGCTCCCGGAGGCGCTGGGCACCGGGCGGAAGAGTCGATCGGGACTCAGCGGAAGGCGGAGGCATATCAATCTCTCGATTCGTGTGGCGGCGACGGGAGAGGCGCACCGGCAAAGCAATCTCGCAGCAGGCGCGGATAAAACGACCCGAGTTCATCCAGCATGCGGAGTGAGTGCTCTGAGTTTCTCTTCGTGATCCGCTCGACCTGCAGGCCGATGGCCGGCGGGCGAGGCGGCAGGTTTTCAAAGACTTCCTCCAGAATCCGCTTGGCGAGAGCAATGGACAGATCGACGGCGGCGCCGCGGTCCGGAGCGGTTCGGAGAGTCTCGCTGAAATGGCCGGGAACCTCTACTCCCAGACGCTCCAGAAACACGAGGTCGCGGGGGTGGCAGGTGGGGGTGAAACTCAGCAGGATGCGCGCCTCCATTCCATTCAGCGCCCGGAGCAACTCCACCACCGGGAGAGGGTCCAGCAAAACCTGCGTGGTGAATACCCGCAGACCGTGACGATACTTTTCCAGCACCCGGCTCACTTCATCCTTGCGGCCGGGAATGCAGATGCCTCCCAGCAGGAACGGGAGGCCTTCCTTGCGAACCATGTCGGCCGTCTCCGCTACGCCGGGCCCCAGGTACCGCTGCCCGGCTGATTCTCCGCCCACGAGAATCAGGTTGCGGATGTGATAATCGTGGAAAGACTCCCGGAGCCACCCGGCCTGATCTTCCGCCGGCTGGTGTGCGGTTACTCGGTTCACCGCGGTTTCCATAGGGCATCCGCTGGCAATGGCGCTGGCAATGGCACGGGCAAATTCACGGGGCTCCATCCGCTCCGGAACCGGCACGGCTGGCTGGCCGCCGCGCTTCTCCTCGCGAATCTCCGGAATATTGATCACATCGACGCGGTCGGCCAGGTTTCGGACCAATTCGAGACGGTCTTCCAGCTCCTGCTCATCATTCAGCTTGGGCGGGATGACTTCGTAGAAGATGACCGGGGAGGTGGGGTTGAATATCTTGGAGTGCAAAGTCATAGTTCGCAGGCAATGGGTGGCCTTGTAGCTGCCCTGGGGCGTTCATGTGGTGGCCCGGTGCCGGTCATGCAGCAGCCATATCGCAACCATGCAGCGCCGGACAGGCCCGGGGATTCATCATCATACCGCAGGAACCGGGTGCCGGCATGAGTCTTTCCTTGTTAGACAAAAAGGCACACGGTGCGCTGCGGCGTGCCCCCAATCAGGAATGAATGACCCAGGGATGCCAGTCCCCGAAGCGACTGTCCCCGAGGTGGCCGCGCCAGGAATGGCCACGCAGGCGTAAGGGAGAGATCACGCGGAATAGAAGCGCTCGATCTCCTCCACGATGCGAGACACCTGCGACTCAGTCAGCTCGGGATAAATGGGGAGCGAAAGTACTTCAGAGGCGGCGCGCTCGCTCTCCGGACAGCGGGCAGCGGGCAAATCCGTAGCGGCAAAAGCCGGCTGGAGATTGAGTGGCACCTGATAATAGACAACCGATTCGATTCCCCGCTCCCGGAGGCGAGTGGCCAGCCCGTCCCGACGCAGGGCGCGGATGGTGAACCGGTGGTAGACGTGTCCGGAGCCGGGAGCCTCGTGCGGCAAGACAATGGGGGCGTCTTCGGCGGGGTAGAGGGCGCCGGGCGAGGCCAGGCTGGTTGCGGCAAAGGCGCGGCGGTAGGAGGCGGCCCGCTGGCGGCGGGCGGCGGTCCCCGATTCCAGATAACGGAGCTTAACGAGCAGAATGGCGGCTTGGAGGGTGTCCAGCCGGCTGTTGATTCCGACGTGGGTATAGATCCGGCGGTCCGTCGAGCCGTGGTTGCGATAAGAACGAAGCAACTCGTTCAGACCGGCGTCGTTGGTCGTTACCATACCGCCGTCGCCGGCGCCGCCCAGATTCTTTGTGGGGTAGAAACTGTAACAGGCGCAGGCCGAGTCCGCGCCGACGGGCCTGGTGTTCCGGGTAGCAAGCACGGCCTGCGCGGCATCTTCGATGATGTGCAACCGGTGGCGGGCGGCAATCGGGGCCAGGGCGTCCATCTCCGCACACTGCCCGTAGAGATGCACGGGAATGACGGCTTTAGGAATAGGAGACGAAGATTCGGCCTCCAGCGTCTCACGGACCGAATCGGGGCTGATGGTCATTGTGCGGGGATCGATATCCACAAAAACAGGGCGCGCACCGGCACGGGCGACGGCCCCCGCGGTAGCAAAAAAAGTGAGCGCAGGCACCAGCACCCCGTCGCCGGGACCAATGCCCAGAGCCAGCAGCGAAAGCAGCAGCGCGTCCGAGCCGGAGGCGCATCCAACGGCATGCTCCGACTTGCTCAGCCGCGTGAATTCAATTTCGAGCTGCCCGACTTCCGGACCAAGGATAAAAGACTGGCTTTCGAGAACGCGGCGGACCGCCTCTTCCACTTCCATACGGATCGCCTGGTATGGCAGCGAAAGATTTACGGCAGGGATAAAAGAATCGCTCACGGTAGTAACTCTGTGAAGCGGCGAGGCTGCCAGCGGTGCGGGATCACTGCCGCAGCACTTCCAGGTCGAGTTCTGGAATGAGAATGCGCTGGATGGCGCCGGAGGGAGTAGACCAAACATCCATTTCCAGCTCGTCGGTTACGATCCTGTAGTGCGCGAGACCGGCTCCCGACTGGCTATCATCGGCCAGCCGCTCCAGATGAACGATTCCGGGAAACGCCTCCTGGGGGATGAAAACATTGAAGGGCTGGGGACCGCCGTCGCTCTCGGAATATTGCCGCAGCAGGAACGCATAGTGATGAAAGAAATTGGTGTCGAGGACAACGAGGAAATTATCCGGCAGATAAAAAATCTGCTCGGCGCTGGCATCGTCGGTCGTTGCCACGAGGGAGGACTCCTTGGGCCCGAAGCGAACGGTCAGTCCTCCGACCATCGGAGACTTCTTCTGGCGTTCATAATAGACGGGCCGCAGGCGGTAGTCGAGACACAGTACGGAGTTCTCCGTAAGTGGCTCCCCGCCGGACGAGCCCATCTGCAGCTCACCGGTGGATTCCAGCGTGCCTCCGCTGGAGATGATCGTGAACCGCTCCACGCCGACCTGCTTCCCCTGGAGGAGCAACTGGAAGACGCCGCTGTCGGAAAACGAGCCGCTCTGCTGCGCGATCGACGGCGGAGCAAACAGAGTCATGACCACAAGATGGAGAGCAAGATGGAGAGGCCCGACGAGCAGGCCGACGGGACGAAGGATGCGAACCGCCTTCTTGAATCGCCGGATCGACCCGGGAAAATAGTTCATGCCAAGCACTGTTACACCGCCGTGGTGGAAGATGGCGGACGCTGCGTGTCATCCTCCCTGCGTCCGGATTGATTCTGAAAGATGGGAAGCGAGAGAATACGGCGCACGACCTCGATGGGAGCCCCGCGCCCGGCCTCGATGCGGTACGTCGCCTGCCGGTAATAAGGGAGCCGCTCCTCATGGAGGCGTTGGAAGCTGGCTTCATCGCGGAACAATGGACGGCTCAAGACCAGAGCGCACCGCATCAGCAACTCTTCCACAGGGCAGTCCAGCCAGATGGAAACGGCGCCGGAGCGTTGCAACATCTCCAGATTGCCCAGCTGTGCCACCGTGCCTCCTCCCAGCGCGATAATCCGGTTGTCGGCGCGGGGAGTCTCCTCCAGGATGCGCCACAGCAACTCCTGCTCCCGGCGGCGGAATGCCGGTTCCCCGGCGCGAGCGAATATCTCCGCGACGCTCAATCCCTCTTCCTGCTCGATCACCCCGTCCAGATCCACAAAGTTCCAGGCCACCCGCTCGGCCAGCAGCTTACCTACCGTGGTCTTGCCCGAACCCATGAAGCCGATCAAAAAAATGGCGCGCGGCGGGACGGGCGCTGAGGAAGTCGCGGCATTCATAGGCAATTTTCCAGATCGAAACACGGAAGCGCCGACAAGCCAGACGGAAGCCTCCGAACCATCAGCCGACGGGAACCTGCCGCAGCCGATTGTCGCGGCCCGCACCGGTCGGATTACCGGGGTCCTCGAACTCGAATTGTACCACTGTAAGATGTAACTTCCACGGTGGACTGGCCGGAGTTGACGCGGCCCCGCAGAAATTTGTTCGGAGGAATGCGGCGGAAGACATTGCTGACCGGAATGGGGCGCAGCGACAGATTGCTTTCGATCAAACCTTCCACGGCGCGGGCGGTAAAGTCGAAACTGGCCTGCTCGGACGCGAATATTTCGATGGGCGCGCTGTAGTTGTTCAGGACATAGGTGCCCCCCTGACCGAAATCGCCTTCATAGCGGATGGTCCCGGAATTGGTGTTGGCAACCAGTTCCGGCCCGCTCACCCGGGTGAACCGCAGGTCGCCTTGAATCGACTCCGCCTTGATGTGTCCATCGGAGGCGGTCAACTGAATGGGGCCGTCCACGGTGCGGATGGAGATGTGACCGTGAACATCGGAGATA
The DNA here is from genome assembly GCA_963662495.2 of Terriglobia bacterium. Taxonomy (GTDB): domain Bacteria; phylum Acidobacteriota; class Terriglobia; order 2-12-FULL-54-10; family 2-12-FULL-54-10; genus SHUM01. The sequence continues at coordinate 115,671 of CAXVYQ010000009.1, read as the reverse complement.
ACGACAGCGGCGCTGACACCTTCGACCGTAACGTCTCCCTCGATATTTTCCACCTCGATCTCTCCCTGCTGCGTGTTCAGCCGGACCGTGGATCTGCGGGGCACGTGAATCTCGAAATCCACCCGCGCATCCTCCGCGCTCAATTCTTCCTGTTGGAGATCGCTCTGAACGGTAACCTTCTGACCCTCGCCGAAGATCATCACGTCAATGGCATCGGAGGCCGGCCGGGCCTGGACCTCCACATGGTTCTGGTCCCAGCCCACGACAACGATGGTCCCCACATGGGTGCGCAGCAGCAACACGGCATTCTCACCCGTGTCGAAACTCCTGCGAATGGGCTCGGCAGCCAGCGCGACCAGGCTGAAGCAGACCAGGCCCACCAGAATCTGTAACGGCAGACGGCCGGCGCGTCCGCATGAATACGCTGATCTTAGAATTCTTCCCATCGAACGAAGGTCTCCCTTAAGAGTTCTCTTTGCTGGATGGCTCGCATCAGTTGATCCACGGCAAATGAGTCCTGCGGATTTTCTCGCACGAAATTATTCAATTCACGAATCGAAGTATCCACCTGACGCCAGTTATCCACAAAAATTTCGCGCTGCCGTACCGGGACTCTCTGCATCAGGTCGTCCAGATTCTCGCTTGCCACGGCAGCCGGAATCCGCTCCAGCGCCAGGATGGGAACCTCCGGCGCGGCAACCAGCGTGGGCGGCCCGCCGGGGCCGGTCAGCAGGCTCTGCATATACATGACGCCAACGGCCAGCAGAAAAACAGCGGCATAGGCGAGCCCCATGGGCATCCTCGGGAACCAGCCGAATCCGGCGGCGGCCGGGGCTGGCTCATGGATGAGGCCCTCGGTTGCGAGCTGGCCGCGAAGCTGTATCCATACACGGTCGGGCGGGGCTTCCTCTCGCCGCAGACGCCGGGCCTCGCTCCGAATGAGGGCAAGGTCCTGGGTCATGGCGGCGCAAACAGAGCATTGCGCCAGATGCTGCTGCAACGACTCGGGCAGCCGGGACTCGGCTTCCCTATCATTCCGCTCGGGCCGGACATTCCTCTCAGGCAGATCGGGCAGATCGATCCATTCGCTTTCAAATTCCTGGCAAGTCATCTCTCTCATCTTCCCTCGTATGATCTATTCCATTCCATTTCGAACGGGACTCAATTTCTCCGCCGACCCACTTTCCATCTCATCGAGCACTCTCAATTCTGTCGTTCATTCCCGATCCTACAGCGCAGTCTCGATCCCACCGAGCATCCCAAATCCTACCGATCAGGACAATCCCTACCGAGCATTTCCAATCCTAACCTTCCGGAGTAACGCCCTTCACTCCGCTCCCAGGGGCCGGGATTTGAGCAGCTCCCGCAACTTCAATCGTGCCTTGTGAAGCTGCGACTTCGAGTTGCCCACCGAGCAACCGACCATCCCGGCGATCTCCTGATGTTCATAACCCTCCACATCATGGAGTTGAAAGACAAGCCGGTAACCAGGGGGCAATTTATCGACGGCTCGCTCTAAAGCGATCCGGTCGACCGAGCCGACCAACTCTGCATCATTGGAGCCGACCTGCATGGGCCGGTTATCATCCTGGTCCTGACTGGGTTCGTCGAGCGAGGTGGTCCGCAAACTCTTCTTTCGCAATCGCATCAGTACCAGATTGACCGTCAGACGGTGCAACCAGGTGGAAAAAGCGGCCTCCCCGCGAAACGTACCGATCTTGCGAAACATCTGGAGAAAAGCCTCTTGCGTCAAATCCTCGGCTTCCGACGGATCTCCGATCATTCGTAGACATAAGGAGTAAACGCGCCGTTTATGGTCCTGATAAAGTTTCTCGAAAGCTGCCGGATCACCAGTGGCCGCGGCGGCAATCGTCTGCGCCTCCGGGCTTTCACTGGCACTCCTGCCGACCAGGTTTCCCGCGGCCCCGAGGGCCGCATCGGCTTGCAATCTATCTGATGCCAAGAATGTCCCCAAAAGTTGTCTGGAAAAATGCCGACCGGCCACCCCACTCCTCCGAAGTCCTCTCCGGTCCGGAGCAATGAACGGCGGGATGTGAATCAGTTCTGTTAAAAACCTGGACGGGCTCTCGCTGCCACGCCACGCATTTGCCACTCAGGGGCGATAAGCCCAGGCGCGACTCGTTCAATTCGCAAGGCGCTACTCAGGCGGCCGGGCCGACAGCACGGCCTTCGCCAGACCGGCATTCTCCGATAAATCATATACCCGCAGCGTAACCAGATGTTCCTGGACGCTGAGCCCCGGCAGCCGGATCGTGAAGGTCTCCGCGCCCGAATCGACGATGCCGTCGTCCGAGAGCACGGGCTGCAGCGGCCCGGCGTCCAGAGAGAACTCGGCATGCGTCAGCACGCTGGTCCGGTCCGTGGCACGCAGGCGCACGAAGCCGCCCTCCGCCGTGCGCTCGACCGAGAGAACCTCCAGTTGCGGCGCGGTGTAGTCCACGATGAACGGGGCGCTGATCCTCTCATCCGTGCGGGCCGATGCGGCCGGATTCTGCGAGCTGTCGGAAGCAATGACCTTCAGCCGGTAGGAGCCGTCAGGCAGCACTTCCGGACCCATCTGGTAATAGTTCTGCTCCAGATCACCCTGGAGCAGCTTCCATTCCGATTCGCCTTCCCCCCGGAAATACAGCGAAAAGCCAAGCCGGTCCGTATCCGGGTCGCTGGCCTGCCAGGTGATGTTGATCGCCTGCTGGGGGGAACGGGACGGGGCCGTTGCGCCGGAAAAGTTCCGGATTCGTGCCGCGCCGCCCGCCGTGGAGTTTCTGCGGGCGCCCGAGCCAGCGGCGCCGGGGCCGGAACTTGCTGGGCCGGTCTGCGGAATCGCTTGCAGCTCGGTTACCCGGGGAGCGCGGTTTCGCGGCAGATAGGCCAAAGAGACCTCCCGCAAGACCGGGGATTCGTTGGCCGAGGTGCGCAGAACAACCTTCCATTGCAGGTACCGCGCGGCGGGACTGGTGATCGGCTCGCCCTCCGCCGCCTCGTAGGGTAAGGACCAAGCGCTCCAGGTGGCATCCGGGCGGCTGGAGTTTCCACTCCTGGTCTGAAACGCGAGAGAGGCGCCTTCCGGCACCTCGGCGCGCCAGCGGATCCGGCCCCAGCCTGCAATCGTGCCGGCGTCCCGGATCTCGGACTCATAGGACCCGGTAGCGGAAGGATCCCGGTCCAAACGGTAGATCCTGCCCAGGTTGGCGGTGGCCACCAGCATCGAATCGCCGAACGGGATCAGCCGCGTCGTCTGTTCCTGCTCGGTCTGGACCAGCAGAGAAAGATCGTGCTCCCCGACGAGCTGATAGATGCGGCCCTTCTTATCGGTGGAAAACAGGATCCCGTCGCCGTTGGGCACCACATCGAATGCGTTCTCCTCTCTCGAAGACCACAAAGTCTCGACCGAGCTGTCCGGACGAATGCGCACGATGGCGCTTTCCCCCTGCCCGGCGGCGCGGCGGCCGCCCGAGCGCGCGGCGATGACGCCCTGCGGCGCGAGCTGGATAACCGGTGTGGCCGAGGCATCCGGAGGCGGCTGATTCTCTCCGCCCTGGGGCCCGGGCATCGGAGAAGGATCGTCGGAGGCACGCACAGTGATGGTCGTGGTGGCCGTTACCGCGGGTACATTGACAGGAGTACGTGGCGCCGCCTGGCGATTGCCCGCGTTCTCACTCACACCGAGCGTCGTGGCATAGATGCTGCCATCGCCACCCAGCGCAATCTTATGAATCTCCCCCAGCGGAGCATCGTAGACCACGAAACCCCGGCCCTGGCTGGAGATGCGGTAGAGCAGGCCGTTCGGCTCGGTGCCGGCCAGCAGCTCGCCCGCGGGTGAAAGCGCCAGGCTCATCACATGCGTCTGGTTCGTTTCATAAAAAAGCTCGCCGGTACCGTCCGCCCGGACGCGATGAATCTCGCCCCGGTCTCCGGTCCCCACATAGAGATCCCCGTTCGCGGCAAAGGACAGGGCCCAGATGTAAGTGGCGCCGGGATCGTAAAACTCCGCGACCTGCCCGCCGACTTCCACCCGGTAGACTTTTCCTTCTGGAGAACTGCCGACATACAGCCGGTCATCGGCGTCCACCGCCAGGGCGAATATCTCCGGCTCCTGCGCGTCGAAGATCAATTCACCCTTGAGATCCGCGCCCAGACGGTACACGCGGCCGCTGTGACCGGTGCCCAGATAAACGAGTCCCGCCTGGTCCTGCGCCACGGCCCACACCATCGCCTGATCGGTCTCAAAGACCTCCTCCAGCGCCGGAGCCAGCGTCAGGGTGCCCTCCCGGCCGAGTGAGACATCCGTAAAATCGCCCCGCACGAACTGCTCGTAGGTGGCCGTGGTCCAGAACTTCGTGGTTCCGCCGGAGACCAGGATGTCGGGAGCGGCGGCCAGAAGAATCGCAACCAGGAAAGCCACCCGTCCGGCAACGCGCGCCAGGCATCGGACCGCGCGATCATTTTTCCGGCGGGGAGAATTTTTCACGGAAATATGTATGGTGGAACTAGATCGTTGGATTGGTATCATTCCTCAACCGTTATCGAAAGTCCTTTCACGCCGGCGACCACGCCTGTTACGGACTCCATTTCATAGTCGGCCACCGTGGAAAGCATCATGCGGGCAATATCCCTGCTGCCGGACGGACTGGAAGAGAACGTGCTAATGACCGAGGGAGGCAACGAGGGGAAGGGTTCTCCTTGTACGACAAATCCCGCACCCGGGCGGGAGAGCCGGACGTAGAGCCGGTTGTTTCTGCGCGAGCGGTTCAGAGCCCGGACCATTTGTTCGGGATCTTTCGGCAGAGCGCGGGGCCCGCCGGCCGCCGCGTCCAGCCGGTCCAGCGTCATCCCGTCCGCCACGGTGATCGAGAGAGGGCCAGCCGGGATACTGGAGGGAATCTCGATGGTGCGCTTCTGCAACTGCTCCACTCCATCCTGATCCCGCAGCAGAACGTTCAATTCCACGGCTTCTCCCGGACGGACGATGCGCTTGCTGGTCCAGATCTGCTCCACGTCCTGCTTCATCCGCTTGTTGGAGGTGAGCACCCGCAGCCGGATCTTCCGGATATCCAGCGGGCCCAGGCTACTCTGCATGAGAAAGGCGATGGGCAGCACCACCGACCGGGCGGCGAACGCGGGACCGTTGGCCGTTTCGCTAATGAAGTTGTCCAGCCGGACCTCCGGCAGATCTTCCAGCTCGATGGTCTGCTCCACCTGGATGGTGGTCTCTCCAACGGCTCGCTCGGTGGCGCCGATGGCGGAAAACACCGTCAGATTCATCAGTAACGGCAGCAGAAACCGGTCGTTGGCGACCTCAAAATGGTAGGTCCGCCCTTCCCCTCCCTCGGGGATCAGTTCCAACTCCACCGGAATCAGCCGCGCCTCGCGTCCCAGAACCCCGGAGATACCCGAGGAGCGGTCCTGGTCGATGACGCCGAGGCTGCGGCCGGGCACGGAAATCTTCATGGATGTGGCGTAGCCGGGGATCACCGCAATCACGCTCGATTCGGAAAAAGGGACTTCCATGGGACCGGTGGACAGGAATGGGTGGCCGAAAGCCATGATTCGTCCGGTTTTCTCATCCACCGTGGTTACCGTCCCGTCGGCGTTCACCCCCATATCGCCCCGGACCAGTTGCACGCTGATCATGGAGCCAGGCTCGGGCAACCGGCCCGGTTCGGAGGAGTCCTGTGCCGCCGCGCCGCCGCCCCCTTGCACGGGGACCCATCCCAGAGCCTGAAACTGGGGGGTGAAATGCCGGATGGCCTCCGGTGTAAAACCGGAAAGAACGATGGGGGTGGCCACGGGCATCAGGGAACTCTCCGCGCCGCCCCACAGAACGGGAACTGGCAGGATATCGGCAGGCAGATCGATCTCCGGGGCGGCATAGGAGAGAAAACGGATGTCGCCGTCGGAACCCCCATTACTGAACGGCCACTCGCGCGCCGCGCCGGCGGCCTGCACCGGGGGGGCGGGACTGTCGCCTGCCAGCATGTCGAGCATCTCCTGAATCGGGGTGATGCCGGCGATCGGCTCCTTGATGAACTGGAAGGTCATGGCGACCGCGCCGGCCAGCTTTCCATCAATGTATACCGGGCTGCCGCTCATCCCGGCCAGCACGCCGGTTGTCGCCAGCGGGCCACCGGAAACACGGGAGAGGATCAGATTTTTTCCCGGCGCGATATTCCGCAGCACCCCCAGGATTTCAACGTCGAACTCTTCGATCTCCTGCCCCAGAAAGACGGTCTTTCCCACACCCTTCATTCCAGTCCGGATGTCGTCGAGAGGGAAAATGGCGGTGTCGGTTGTTGCCGGGGTCTGTGCGCCGGACCAGGAAGCTGAAAAGAACACCAGCACCATTGCCAGCGTCATCGCCAGCACAGGGGCCAGTACAGGAGCCAGAACTGCGGCAAGGCAAGTCTGTGACCCACGATGCATCCATGCCGGCCGGATCGAGAAAGCCATCAACGTCATGATCACCCTTACCCGGAACCTATTGAAAAACGCCTGGTTCCTTGCCTAGTTCCCTGACTGTCCCTTGGTTCATCATAAGTCCGTGTCAATCCTAGCGTCAAGGAAAACGGGTTGGACCCCGGCATCCACGGCATCCGCCAGCGGATCGGACATCCATCGAACGACATGGATCAGGCATGAACGACGCGGATCAGGCAATTCCCAACACGGCGGCTGTAACGGGCGCGTGCAGGGGTGCGAGGCGCGTTAACAAAGAATGCCACAAGAGTGTAAAATACGGGAACTGGTGGGACGGAAAACATTTTCCATATCCGGAATGTCTGCCCGCATTCCGATGAAACCAGCAACCGAAGCCGAACGACGGCGGATTACAGAGGTTTCTCGGTACGCGCGGCCGAATAGTTCCTCAGCAGTTACAGGAGCGGTCCGGCGGCGGCCGGGGGAGCGACGCTGCCTTCCACCAGCAGGGCGCGGGGCGAGACTTCGCGGCCATAGAGGTCTTTGTTGTCATCCCCGGAGGGACGCAGGACTGCGCCTTCGAGCGCAATGCCGACAAACAGCCCCTTGCTGCGGGAGTAGGCCAGGACCTTGGCGGTCATCTGTGCATCGGTGGCGACGGTGGCCTTGCGGCCGACAGGCCCGGCGGCAACCGAGGCATCGGCGCCGAGGGTGAACTTATCCTCCAGCAGAGCTTCGATGCCATCGAAGTTCATGAACAGCAAGACGTAATCGGTGGAGGAGGCGCCCAGCTGGAGTCCGAAACTGCCGCCGGACATGGAGAAGCCCGAGGGTGCCCCCAGGAACCATTCCCTCGATTCCTGCGGCACAGGACGTAGCCGGAACCGTGCTGCGCGCCGAAGCCGAAGGCGAACTTCTTGACGCCAGGAATGATGCCGATACAGGCGGCACGGGAAAGCAGGTCATCCGGGAGGCCTTTGTCGGGCATGTCCATGATCTCCTGTAAAACCTTCTGAGCGTTCCCGAGCCTTTCTTCCTGCTTGGAGGCGCTCCAGGCGATGGTGGCCCAGGCGGTGATGGCGATGACAAGAAATGTGATGGTCCAGATCGGGCGGGAACTTAGCCGCATGGTTCACCTCTCCGGCGGGGATTGCAAGATGGCAGGTCGCATCCAGCCATGGGGATTATACAATGATATCTGGTGATTCTCAAATGGGCAGCAGCCGGCCGGGGTGCCCGAAGTGAGGCATTGGGGAAGCATGATATGAGGCAACAGGAAAGCACCCGGGAAGCAAAATGATTGACCGGCGGGTGAACGATGTTAGAATTGATCATGGCAAAATCACCTCCAGGAAAAGGAAAAGCAAGCAGACGGCGCAGAAAAAACCGGATCATCATGGCGATTGTAGCCGTGCTGGCCATTGGGGGGATAGCCTCCGGCATGTACCGGTCCGGCGGCTCCGGCAGCGGAATGGGCCCAGGTACGGAGACGGCCGCGACAGTGGATCCGGAGAGCCTGCCACCTTCGCTGCGGAACCGGTTGGTACTGCCAGCGACACCTGCGGAACCGGTTGGTACTGCCAGCGACACCTAAGACGCCCCGGCCCTACACGCTGGAGCCGACCAGCTTCGACCAGCCGGAGGTCCGCGCCTCCTACCAGGCCGCGCGCGATGTGCCGGAGGTGCTGGAGCAGATGTCGTGCTACTGCGGCTGCTTTGCTTCCTCGGGACACCGCAGTAACCTGGACTGCTTCAATGACAATCACGGACTCACCTGAAGTCTCTGCCGGACGATTGCGCTGGATGCGCAACGACTCAATGGACAAGGGATTCCCGTGGATCAGATCAAGCGGACCATCGACGAACGGTACGCGCCGCGAATCCGGTAAGGTTCCGATTCCCTACAGGAATGTTGTGCTGAAACCCGCGGCCGTGCCCGCAGGGGCGGGCGCTTATTTCGCCGAGTAGCCCGGCGTGGGGCCAGCGCGAGCCGGCGAAATTTGGCGAGGGAATGTGTGCAGTTGGTAACTGTCTGGAGCAGGAGAAGGTAATCTTCTGTTGCCAACCGGAAACCCGGTCTTTACCCTGGACGCATCCCCCTCCGAGCGGGCCCTCGCCGGTACTCCCGATGGACCACGCAGGCCCTGGGTGAGAGGGCAGAAGCCCGGGCGATGAAACAGGATCAAAAAAAATGGTAATCCCCGCGAAGGAAACAGCCGATAGGAAAATTGCGGTGCTGTGCCCGAAACAACCGGGAATCTTACGGCAATCAGCACTGTGAGTTCGGGAACGGAGACTGCCCCGACAGTGGGCAACCGCACAGAAAGCATCATAATTTACACGTACTATAATGAGGATACCACCGCAGTTTTTGTCCATTCCCTCTTCTCAGCAGGATGCAAACCTAGATAGAATAAGAGGGTTGCAGCCCCCTGTATGTGGGCCAGCAGGAAAATGGCCGGCGGGCAGCGCACGAAGACCAGGGTCTCTGGCAATCTGAAGGAGACGGAAGCTCATGACGGAAAAGAAGGGACGGCTGCTGGCGGCGGGCGGACTGAGCGACGAACAGATCCAGAACGCCATCGTCAAGTGCAGCTCCGATAGCAGGTCGCTGATCGAGAGCGTCCTGGCCGATGACCGGGTGAGCGAAGAGGGGCTGGCCGATTCCCTGGCCGCCTATGCCCGTTTTCCCCGGGTCAACCTGGCCTCCGCCAATATCGACCCGGAAGCTGTCAAGCTGCTGCCGCAGGAACAGGCCCGCCGGTTCTTTTGCTTCCCCATCCGCCTGGAAGGCCGCCACATGCTGGTGGCCATGGCAAATCCCACCGATTTCAACGCGATGCGCGAGGTGGAATTCAAGATCGGCAGGCCACTGAAAGTGCTGGTCTGCACGCGCACGGAGATTCTGGACGCGCTGGCGAAATTTTACCAGCCGGAAGAAACGCTGCGGGGGTTCACCGAGAACCTGGAAGAGGCACAGGATTTTGCGATCGTCGGCACGGAGGGAATGGCGGCCGACGTCGATCTGTCGGAGACGCGCACCCAGGCCGAGCTGCCGCCAGTCATCAAGGTGGTGAACCTGATCATCCAGGACGCCATCGCGCAGGGCGCCACCGACATTCACATCGAGCCGACGGTCAACGACGTGCAAGTGCGGGTGCGCGTGGACGGCGTCCTGCGTTCGCTGATGCAATTGCCGAAATGGCTGTCCAACCCGGTCAGCTCCCGCATGAAAGTGCTGGCGCGGCTGGATATCGCGGAAAAGCGCGTGCCGCAGGACGGACGTATGAAAGTCCAGCAGGAAAACAAGTCCTATGACCTGCGCGTGTCGACACTGCCGACCTTGTTCGGCGAGAAAGTCGTTTTGAGAATTCTCGCCTCGGGCACCGATCTGCCCACGCTGGAGCAAGTGAATCTGGAACCCGATGACCTGAAAACGCTGATGCGCTCGCTAACGCAGCCACAGGGACTGATCCTGGTAACCGGCCCGACGGGAAGCGGCAAAAGTACCTCGCTTTATGCCAGCCTGGGCTATCGCATGAGCCCGGAAGTGAACATCGTAACGGTGGAAGACCCGGTCGAGTACCAGATGCGGGGACTGAACCAAGTGCAGGTGAATGTGAAGGCCGGGCTGACCTTTGCCTCCTGCCTGCGATCCATCCTGCGGCAGGACCCGGACGTCATTCTGGTGGGCGAGATGCGCGACCTGGAGACGACGGAGATCGCCTTCCACGCCGCCATGACCGGCCACATGGTGCTCTCCACTCTGCACACCAACAACGCCCTGGCCACCATCAGCCGTCTGCTGGACCTGGGCGTGGACCCGGTTCTGATCACCTCCTCAATCACTCTGATTACCGCGCAGCGCCTGCTGCGGAAACTCTGCGAAAGCTGCAAGCAGCCCTATGAACCAGCGCCGGGACTCCTGGAACGGCTGGGCGCGACTCCGGACGGGACGCAATACTTCAAAGCGGAAGGATGCGACCGCTGCGGTGGTACCGGATTTACGGGCCGAATGGCCATCCATGAGATGGTCCCAATGACCAACACCCTGCGGGAGATGATTGTCCGAAAGGCCGCCGAGGTTGAGATGCAGCAGGCCATGCGGGCCCAGGGGATGAAGTTCCTGCTGGAACGCGGCATGGAGAAGGTTCGCGCAGGGACAACGGCCATCAGCGAGCTGTTCCGCGTGCTGCAGATGGATGAACCCGCCGCCCGGATAGCTGACAATCTTTGCCCCTCCTGCAAGGCGATGATCGAATCGGACTTTTCCGTCTGTCCGAACTGTCTGACCTCGCTCAAGATTCTTTGCCCGGCATGCAACGGACAGTTAAAGGTGGGCTGGAAGATCTGCCCGTACTGCCGAGCGCCGGTTACCCCGGGTTCCGAGGGCGCCGAGGCTACCGAAGACACGTCCGCGCGATTACTGGCCGTCCATGCCGGGACCGGACAAGGGGCGGCGCCGGTGGAAGCACCAACTCCGGCAGCGGCGAAAGCTCCGGATGGCCCGACCCAGGCGCAGGCGCCAAGCAATGGAGGGCAATCCGCAACTGAGGAACTTGCTCCCACGAAGACACCGTGCATCCTGATTGCGGACGATGATCAGTCGATCCGCATGATCGTGGCAAAGTCGCTCCAGCAACTGCCGTTCGAGGTGAAGACCGAGCTGGCATCGGACGGAACCGAGGCCGTGGAGATGGCGGGTAAGAGCCATCCGGACCTGATCGTTCTGGACATCATGATGCCCGGCATGGACGGATTTGCCGTCTGCGAAAAGCTGCGTTCCCAAGTCGAGACCGCTTTTATTCCCATCATGATGCTGACGGCCAACCCGAGCGAGGAAGGACGAATCCGCGGGTACATGGTGGGAACGGACGACTACGTTTCCAAGCCGTTCAACGTGGCCGAATTGAATGCTCGTGTAACCCGTCTGTTGCGTCGCGCCTATGGGATCTCGTAAACCGGACAGCAAAGATCATTACGTAACGCTGGGCGTTGCTCCCGACTCCACCACCAGTGAAATCAAGAAAGCTTACCGCGCGTTGGCCCAGAAATTTCATCCCGACCGGATACAGGGAGAGGAAGTCAACACGGCGGCGGAAAAAATGATCGAACTCAACGAGGCTTTCTCCGTCTTGTCGGACGAAAAGCTCCGCGACGCCTTCGACCGCGAACGAACCGGGGCCACCACGACGACTGCCCCGGCCCCGGCCGCGCCCGCCGATGAGGACTGGGAGATTCCGGTCGCGCCCGGTGCGAAATCGTCCGACACGCAGACGAAGACCAGAAACACGGCGGCCGACAGCGCGGTAGCGGCTGATTTTCTGGTAAAGATCAAGCTGCAGGTGCTGCAGGCCGACGCCGAATCAAAGTTGCGGGAAGCATCCGACACCGGATGGATCTGGAGTCTTCTGGGAAAAACCTGGGGAGGCAATTACTGGGTCGGCCTGCGGGCGCTGGGGGTGCTGAGTCCCAACACAGCGAAAGAAACTTTGATCCATCTGGAGAAACTGATGGGCAAGCGGCGCTCCGGCTGGAAAAACAACTCCTTCACCTTCGTCCTGGCATTCCAGGAGTTGCAGGAGGGCGACATGGTTCTGAAGATGTTACGCAGCTTCTGTAACCGGGAGGAGAACAGCGTGCCCCGAAACAAGGTCCACATCCTGGCCCTGGATGCCAACCAGCGGCGCTCGGTGCTGTGCGGCAAACGCACGGCAGATGAGAACATGCATGCAATTCTGCATGGTCTGGGCGTGAGCTGATCGTCAGGATTCCCCTTCCCGGCTCCCTTTCTCCGAGACTGTTTCCATTCCCCTTCTCCATTCACATTCCCCTGGCCGGATGGGAATGGAAAAGGAGAGATCGCAACCGTCGCGCGTCGCGGGGATGGTTTCCATCCAGGGGGCGGAGTCTATCGGCGGGCAAATTGCATTGGCGGGATCAGTCGGAAGCCGCGGGCAGCTCGAAGATGAATTGAGCCCCGTGCCCGATCTTGCTTTCCACCCAGATCCGCCCGCCATGCTCCGGGACAATGGCGCGGCAGATGGTGAGACCGAGGCCGGTTCCCTTCTTGGCTCCGTGCAGTTGCGTAAAACGGTCAAAGACGCGGTCGCGCTGATCGAGAGCGATTCCAGGACCCTGGTCGCTCACGGTAACGCGGGCCGCCGCTGGCGCGCTGCTAACGCAAATGCTGACCTGGGAGTCGGCGGGGGAATACTTGAGGGCATTGGAAAGCAGATTCGTGATCACCTGTTCGAGGTGGTCGCGGTCGGCCAGGACCGTTGGCAAAGTGTCGGCATATTCCGCCTGGATGGAGACACGGTGCGCCTCGGCAAGAGACCGCAGGCTGCGCATCGACTTTCGCACGATGTCATTCATGTCCATGGGCTCCAGGTGGAACTCCATCTTGCCGGACTCGATCTTGGAGATATCGAGCAGATCGTTGATGAGGCGCACGAGCCGGTCCACCGCCGTCAGGGAGATGCCGAGCAACTCGGTGGCCTCGTCGGGCAGCTCGCCTGCGTAACCGCCCAGCAGCAGCTCCAGCGAGCCCTTGATGGAGGTCATCGGCGTCCGCATTTCATGGGAGGCGACGGAGATGAACTCGTTCTTCATCTCCTCGACCTCACCCTGATGGGTCACGTCGGCGATCAGGAAAACATAGCCTGAGGTTCCCGCATCGGTCGCGTGCCGCTGCACGGTGATCCGCAGAAACTTTCGTTCCGGGACCCGGACCACCACGGTCTGAACCAGGACGGTTTCCGGGGGGCCGGCAATGATCTTCTCCACAAAATGGCCGGCTTCGCCGGACTGGTCGCGCCCGCCGAAACTTTCCGCGATCTCCGGCAGCGTCTTGCCGGTCAACTCACCGGCCGCGCAGGCGAGCGTCTCGGACACAGCACGATTGACATACTGAACCCGCCACTGTGAATCGGTGACGAGGACACCGCGGGGCAGCGTATCCAGAATAAATGCGGGTTGTGTCCATGCATCCATGTTCAGTTATTTTCCAGTATCCCCTGAATCTCCTCGGACAGCGTCATCGGGTTGAACGGTTTGACCAGATAGCCGGCCGCGCCCAGCGAGAGACCGTGCTGAATCTCGGACTCCTGGGACTTGGCGGTGAGGAAGATCACCGGAATATGGCTCAACTCGGGGTCCTGCTTCAACCGGCGGCAGGCCTCATAGCCGTCCATCTTAGGCATCATGCAATCCATCAGGATCACATCGGGACGAACCGAAGCAGCCTGCCGCAGCGCCTCCTCGCCATCACCGGCGACAAAGACCTTCCATCCCCCGCGAAACTGCAGACTGATCTGCGCGACCTTCCGGATGTCCTCTTCATCTTCGACTAACAATACGCTTTGAATCCGCATCCCATCCTTGCTTTCCGTCATCCCGGTGCAACTTATCCGGCTGTGCTGCCAGTAACGGTGGTGGACGCCGTCTGGACCGCCCGGAGGAAGGTCTCCATCTCGAGCGGTTTCCGCAGGAACATTGCCGCGCCGAGACGCAGCGCCTCGGAGGCCAGATCGTCGGAGACCGAGACGCAGATCACCGGAATCCGCCGGGTGTCTTCGTTGCCCTTGAGCTGCTTCAAAACCTCCAGGCCATTGATATCCGGCAGGAGCAGGTCCAGAGTGATGACCCCGGGCTGATGCCGCAGGGCCAGCTCGGCCACCGTGCCCCCCGTTGCCGATTCCACAACCTTGTGTCCTTCCGATTGCAGCATGCGGGAGATAATCCGCCGGGTGCCCGGGTCATCATCCACCAACAGAACAGGCCGGGCGGCACCGGCGGCGGGCGCTCCGTCCCCATCCAAGGCGCCATCCCGGACGCTGGTCGGGGCGTGGGCCACCGGCAGGGTGAGGAAGAACGTGCTTCCTTTCCCCACCTCGCTCTGGACCCAGATCTTGCCGCCGTGTCCCTCGACGATTCCGAGACAGATGGCCAGTCCCAAGCCCGTGCCCTGGTGCTCCCGCGTCAGGACGCTTTCGGCCTGCTCGAACTTTTCAAAGATCCGGCTCTGCGCATCCGGGGGAATCCCTTTGCCAAAATCCTGCACCCAAAGACGCAGCAGACTGGCATTGTCAGACACGAGGTCGGCGCCGATCATCACCTTCCCGCCGGGACTCGAGAACTTCATGGCGTTGGTGATCAGATGCGCGAGCACTTTTTCCATCTGCTCGATATCGACGAGCAGCAACGGCAGACCGGGAGTCAGATGCGATTCCAGATGGATGCCGGCGTCATCGATCTGGCCCACGGCAAGAGAGCGGGACCGGGCCACCAGCTCGGGAACATCGACCGGTGCGGGGCGCAGTTGGAGCTTCCCGGCCTCCATGCGGAAGATCTCGATAATGTCGCTCACCAGCTGAATGAGCCGTTCCGTGTTCTGATTCGCGATATCGAGCAGATCCCGGATCGGGCCGGGAACCGGCCCACCGGCGCCGCCCAGCACCAGCCCCACCGCTCCTTTGATCGCCGTAAGCGGAGTACGCAGCTCATGGGAGACCGTGGAGATGAACTCGCTCTTCAGATGCGCCACCTCCGTATGGGGCGCCGCATTGCCAGTGGAGATGATGATACCCACCATGCTGGAGAGCTCACCGAAAACGGGGACGCAGTACAGGCGGACGCCCCCCTTTCCCCCTTGCAAGGGCACCACGACATCCCGCGCCTCCGACGGCGTGCGGTACATGGACTCGGCGGTCTCCATCAGCTTGTCGGGCGTGGTCACCTGCTTGCGCAGCTCGGACGCGATGGGAAGAAAACCCATCGCCTTCAACTGCTCGGCGGATTGACCCATGTACTGGCGGAACCGATGATTGACCTGCAGAATATTGCCGCTCGATTCAAACAGGCAGATGGGATAGTCCATCGAATTCAGCGCCGTCTCGAAATTGGCCGCCTGCTCCTGCAGGTTTCTCGACAGCTCCGCCACCGCCTGCGTACGCTGCTCCAGGTCTCCGATCCAGGTCTCCTCCTTCTCGCGTATCTGGGCGGTGATGCGGGAGACGGACCCGGCAAGATTCGTGATCTCATCGGTGGCCGGATCATTGTCCCGCAGAATGCCGGGAGAGAACTCTTCGGCGACGCGAGCCAGTTCGCGGACGGGCTCCACGACCCGCCGGTCGATCTGCAGGGTAATGACCAGGCAGATCAGGATCAGCCCCAGCGCATAGACACACATCCACAAGAGGGTGGGTGGCAACAGGTATGTAAATACAGCGGGAGCCGCTGCGATCGCAGCCATTATCAGCAACAGGGGTTGCCAGATGTGGCGCCGGAGCTTGGAGCCGAATGCTTGCATCACAGCGTTAGTAGACGCCTCATTTTAGGTTGTCCCCCGGCAAGATGCAAGAAACGGGAGTGATACATTCCGCACCCGTGCTGGTCGAGCCGGTCGTTACTTCCACCCGCGGCTGTGCGGATTTCGCAATGCAGTCCAGCGGCCAGCCGGTCCGGCTCGGCGGACAAACAATAGTACTTTGAGCCCAGTGAAATTGGGCCTTTCGCTCCATTGCCGGAAACCGGCCCCGCGGTTACCTTGGGTACTGACCGGAACCATGCAATGGAAGCAAGTCGCTGGAGGGTTTGCAGTCAACAGACTGGATGAAGGGGGAATGATGAAACCGGAAGAAAAACTTTCTTATATGATGATGTTCTGCTCCATGCTACTGGTGCGGAACTTTAAGGCGACTTTCCAGGAATCGATCGGGATTCTTCCGCTCGAAGGCAGCGCCAAGCATCTGGCCGGAGAGCTGGCGAATCCAGATCTGCGGACCGCCTAAACCGGAACTACCCATCAGTCAGACCCGCCGCGCAACTGATGTATCCCATATGCGCACCTGATCCAAAATGGATGCGCTCCGGTAGCGCTCCGGAAACCCAACCCTGTCCGGCAACTCGCCCACTGACCCAGCCACCCGCAGGCTCGCCGCAAAGCTTCCTCATTTCAGAAAAATAAGTTATTCGGATTGAAGCAGAGCGGATCTGCCGCCCGCCTCCCCGCAACCAGCGACCGGAGCATAGCTGCGGCGGTGCAACGGAGATGGGCCCATCTCCCGCAGGCCGTCCAGGTGCTCCCGCGTGCCGTAGCCCTTATTCCGCGCCAGCCGGTACCCGGGATACTCCTGGTCCCACTCCACCATCATCCGGTCCCGTTCCACCTTGGCGACGATCGAGGCGGCCGCGATGGAAACGCTGATGGCGTCGCCACGGATGATGGAAACCTGCGGGACCGACAGATCCAGACGCAGGGCATCCACCAGCACCAGCTCCGCAGGCAACTTCAGGGCCCGGACGGCATTCCGCATCGCCAGCCGCGAGGCCTGATGGATATTCAGCCGGTCGATCTCTCCGGCATCCACATGCGCCACGGCATAGGCCCGGGCCTGTTGCCGGATCCGCCCGGCGAGTTGCTCGCGACGCCGCGGGGTCAGGCGCTTGCTGTCCTGAATGCCCTCTACTGATTGATTGAAATCGAGAATGACGGCCGCTGCCAGCACCGGACCGAACAGGGCTCCCCGTCCCACCTCATCCACGCCCGCGATGACCCGGTAGCCGGTGCCGAGGCCCCGGCGCTCAAACCAGCCGGTACAGGTTGCCGATTGCAGAACCTGTGCGGGAACCGTCTCAAACGCTGAGCCGGTATATTGGGTTGGGAGAGGATTATTGCCCCGGTCCGCCGGGATAAATGTCCATGCCTTCGACTTGGACCGGGGGGGCACTAGACCTTCCGGGATGGCTTTTTTTCCTTGATGCGAGCTGCCTTGCCGCGCAGCGCGCGCAGGTAATAGAGTTTCGCGCGGCGGACTCTTCCCCGGCGAACCACCGCGACGCTCTCAACCAGCGGGGAATGCACGGGAAAAACTCTCTCCACGCCCTGGCCAAAGCTGATCTTGCGCACCGTAAACGACTCGGTCGCGCCGAAGTTCTTCCGCGCGATCACGACCCCTTCGAATGCCTGCAGGCGTTCCTTCTCGCCCTCCCGGATCCGGACCTGCACCCGCACCGTATCACCGGGCTTGAACTCCGCGATCTCTTCGCGGGGTTCCACTTTCGTAGCTATCTCAAATGCGTTCATTGTTTTTCTGCCTTTTCCAGTTCCCGGAGCCATTCCTGCTGCTGCTCATCCAAAATAACATTATTTAGCAGATCTGGCCGGTTCTTCCAAGTTTTTTCTAATGCCTTGCGCCGCCGCCACTGCTCCACGCGGCGATGGTCCCCGGAGAGCAGCACGTCCGGAACGCCCAGGTCGCGAAACTCCGCAGGCCGCGTATAATGCGGGCAATCCAGGATTCCGGCGCCCAGGCTTCCGCTTCCTTCGGCCGCAAAGGACTCTCTCACAACCGACGCCGCGTTGCCCACCGCGCCGGGCAGCAGCCGGACGATGGCATCCACGATGACGGCGGCGGGCAGTTCGCCGCCCGAGAGCACATAGTCGCCGATGGATATCTCTTCATCGGCCAGATGCCCGGCCACGCGCTCGTCCACGCCCTCGTAACGGCCGCAGAGCAGGATGACCTGCTCCAGTTGGGCCAACTCCGCGGCCCGCCGCTGGCGGAACAGTCGCCCCTGGGCCGAAAGCAGGATCACGCGGGAAGTTGCTCCGCCCATTGCTCCGGATGTCGCGCCGGTTGTTTCACGGGGTGTTGCACCAGTCATGTCCCGGGCGTCGCCCCTCAGTTCCTCCACGGCCCGAAACAGCGGTTCCGGCTTCAGGACCATGCCCTCTTCACCGCCGAAGGGCCGGTCATCCACCACATGGTGCCTGTCGTCGGTGAACTTTCTCAAGTCGTGCACACCGATCTCGACCAGTCCCGACTCACGGGCGCGCCGGATGATCCCGTGCTCGAAGGGTCCGGAAAAGAACTCCGGGAAGATTGTGACGATATCAATCGTCATCGTGCTCTTTCAACTCAGCCGAACCGGTTGCCGCCGTCTGGCCGGTTCCGCCAGACATTGTATTCCGCTGTGCATTCCGGTTCCGCCGCGCATTCCGCTGCCGCCGGCGTCCTCCGGTTCCGGTGGTCCTGTTCACCTCCCGCAACCCTTCGGGGAGCCTGACGCGAATCTCCCGGTTTGCGAGGTCGATCTCGCGGCAGATATGCTCGGCGTAGGGAATCAGGATTTCTCCCTCCGGCGCCTGCAGTTGCAGCACCGGCACGCCTCCGGTCTCCAGGAACCCGGTAACCTCGCCCACCGGTGCGCCGTCTTCCGTCACCCGGCATCCGATCAGGTCGGAGATATATACCGCGCCCGGCGGAAGCTCCCGGCGCTGTGAGCGAGGAATCCGCACGATATCGTCGGCCAGCAGCTCTGCGTCGGAGATCGAATCCACTCCCTGAAACTTCAGGATGGCCAGCCCCTTCTGGAACCAGCACTCCTCCAGCGTCATCTCCCGGAGCCGGGCGCCTTCTCCCACCCGGAAAACCGCTCCCGGATGGAAGCGCTCGGTGAAGTCGGTCATGACCTCGGCGGCCACTTCGCCGCGGCGGCCCCGGGCCCTGCGAATCCGGGCCACGGCCACCATATCTTCTTCCGGTTCGGGAGGCCTCGACGGCGATTCCGGTGGCCTCGACGGCGACGTCAATGCTCTACTCCAGAATCTCCAGAGTGAAGCGCCGCTTCAGCTTCATCCCGGAGGCGCTGAGAATCGTACGAATGGAGCGGGCCGTGCGCCCCTGCTTGCCGATCACCTTGCCGAGGTCCTCCTGCGCCACCCGCAACTCCAGCACCGTGCTCTGCTCACCATCGATCGCTCGAACCACCACCTGATTCGGATTATCCACCAGAGCTTTCGCAATCATCTCGATCAGCTCTTTCACAAGCGCCTCCTCCCGGTACCACGAACGGCCAGCACATTGTCCAGATCGACCTGTCTTGCCTAAGCTCGCGCCTTGCCCTGCACTCCGGGCCGGACTCCGCTGATCTCAAGCCATCGCCAGCCGGTTCACTGCTCCGGGTTCAGCGAGAGAGCGCGTCCCGCTCAGCTTGCGGGCGTCTCCGTCGGTTCGGCGGCGGGCGTCTCCGCTGGTTGGGCTGCGGTCTGGGGCCGCCGCAGGAAGCTGCGGACGGTATCAGAGGGCTGTGCGCCCTTCCCGATCCAGTAATCCACCCGGTCCCTGTTCAGCTTCAGTTCTGCTGGCTCGGTCCGGGGATTGTAATGGCCCAGAATTTCGACAAACCTTCCTTCATTGGACCGCCGGCTTTCCACCACGACGACCCGGAAATGGGGTTTCTTCTTGGCCCCCACTCTCGCCAAACGTATGGTTAACAAAAAATTCCTCCTTATCTCTATCTCTCTAAAAAAATTTCTATCGGCCCAAACGCCATGCGGCGCAGGCTCCTTCCCGATCTTCACGCAAGCAGCCCTGGCTAAAGCGGCCCTGGCAAGCGGAGCCTGCCCTTGCCTTTCTGCTTCCGGCCCCCCAGTCCGCCCATCATGGTTCGCATCATCTTGCGGGCCTGGTCATACTGCTTCAATAACTGGTTCACCTGCTGCACGCTGGTGCCGCTGCCGCGGGCGATGCGTTTGCGGCGGCTGCCGTTCAGCACCTGCGGATTGTTCCGCTCCCGGTCCGTCATCGAGTTGATGATCGCCTCGACGCGCACCAACTCGCGTTCATCAATGGCATCGGCCGGGATATTCTTCATCGGCCCGATGGACGGCATCATCTCGGCCAGTTGCTGGAGCGGCCCCATTTTACGCGCCTGCCAGATCTGCTCGCGGAAATCCTCCAGCGAAAACGTGTTGGCCCGGAGCTTGCGGCCCAGCGCCTCGGCCTGCTGCTGGCTGACCACTTCCCCGGCCCGCTCGATCAGCGTCTCGACGTCGCCCATCCCGAGAATGCGGGACGCCATGCGGTCCGGGTGGAACATCTCCAGGTTGTCGAACTTCTCGCCCGTCCCCACGAACTTGATGGGCTGCCCGGTAACGTGCCGGATCGAGAGCGCCGCGCCGCCTCGTGCGTCGCCGTCCAGCTTCGTCAGCACCACCCCGGTCAGTCCTAGGCGCTTGTGGAACTGCTCGGCGCTGCGAACGGCGTCCTGCCCGGTCATGGCATCGGCCACCAGCAGGATCTCGGATGGCTCCAGCGTGGTGCGGAGCTGCTCCATCTCCCCCATGAGTTCGTCGTCGATGTGGAGACGGCCGGCAGTATCGACCAGCAGAACGTTCATCCCTTTGTTGCGGGCCTCCTGGCGAGCCGCTGTGGCCAGCTCCAGCGGACTGGCGCCATCGGCGCCCGCGAATACCGGAACGCCCACGGCCTTGCCCGCCACGGCCAGTTGTTCGCGCGCGGCCGGACGATAGACATCCACCGAGACCAGCAGCGAATGATTGCCGCCCTTTTGCAGCCACCGGGCCAGCTTGGCCGTCGTGGTGGTCTTGCCGGCGCCCTGCAGGCCGGCCAGCAGAACAACGCTCGGCATCCGGGATGAAAACTTCAACTTCGCGGCGCTGCCGCCCAGCAGGTCCCGCAACTCCTCGTAGACGATCTTCACCACCTGCTCGGCCGGCGAGAAGCTCTTTAGCACATCCTCGCCCAGCACCTTGGTCCGCAGCGTCTCCATCAACTGCCGGACCACTTTCAGGTTGACGTCGGCTTCCAGCAGCGCCAGCCGGATCTCCCGCAGCGCCGCGCTCGTATTCTCTTCCGTCAGCCTGACTTCCCCGCGCAGACTCTTGAAGACACGTTGGAACTTACCCGTCAGGTACTCAAACACAAACTTGTCCCTTTGGTCTTCTGTACCACCCGGCACAAACGCAGATGGAAAACCCTATTAACATTCTAGTCCGCCGCCCGCAACGCGTCAAGAAAAGCTGGTAGTGGGTCAGTTAGAATCGTCGGTCGAATCGTCACCTGCACGGTCGGTAAACACAACGCCGTTACACGGGACTAATCGGCGCGGACACCTCCGCTGAGGGTCATTCTGCTGGTGAGATGTTTGGGGAGAGGGGGAGAATCATCTGGGCTTTTTGCCTGCTGCTTCGGTATCCAAACCCCTGGCTCTTGCGGGCGGCACCGCACAGTTCTCAGGCGATCGTTTGCCTTGAAGCTGCCTTCGTCCTTATCGCGGTACAATTATCCCGACTCGGTCACTTGCACTGTAATGCAGAAAACTGCCCAAATGCGGTCAGGTAACTGACTGAAAAGAAAATCGGCCCCCGCGCCGAGAAAGAGAGGAAAGTCAATGGAATCGAACGGAATTCGCATTGTGGTCATCAACGGCAGCGTGCGACCGGGAAACTACACGAGTAAAGCCTCAGCTCTGGTCGTGGACGAACTGGCAAAGGAAACAGCAGTGCAAGTGGAGGCAATTGATCCGGGTGTTCTTCATCTGCCGTTTCCCGGATTGGACGCGGATGCGGAGGGCACAAAGGTACTGAAACAGAAAGTCTCTGATGCGACCGGCGTGGTGCTGGCAACTCCGGAGTATCACGGGAGCTTCAGCAGCGTGATGAAACTGGTTATCGAGAATTTGGGATTCCCTTCGGTATTGATCGGCAAACCGGTCGCGTTGCTTGGGGTAGCGGCAGGGGGAATTGGAGCGATCAAGTCGCTGGAACAGCTTCGTGGAGTGGTCTCCCATATCGGGGCCATTGCGTTGCCTCTGGCCGTCTCCGTCGCCAACGTGCAGCGGGTGTTCGATTCGAGCGGGCGTTGCCAGGACCCTGCCATTGAGAAACTAGTCCGAGGGGTTGGGACCAACCTCCTGGACTACATCCATCAGAACGTCTGCCCGAGAATCACTCTGGAGCGTGTCCTGCGGGAAGGACCATCTGCTGCGATGTTCGCGGTGGATTGAACAGCGAGCCAGCCTTGGGGCTGGCGGGAGAGAAATTATCTTTCTCCGAGCGTGTAGACCTACCGGAGGGCATATTGCAAAGGATGACACCCCCAATCTTGTGGAATCGTCGTAGGCCCACCAAAGATGGAAATAGGCTACGTGGCCGGCATAGTCCAGATGCCGAGCGGAACTCTAAGGTGCCGGGCTCAAGTAGAGAGCCGCTACGCCTTCGACCAGAACGTGTGGTCCCGCTCCCTGATAGTTGGTCAAGACAATGATCGACAGGCCGTCTTCAGGATAAATGGCGAATGCAGCACGTAGACCTCCTGTGCCCCCGACGCTTGGGTGCTCGTCGTCATCGTAAAGAACCCAACCCAATCCATAGCCCTCCCGCTGTTGCGGTGGCGGACGATGGTACACCGCGCCGTCGTTGAACTTGGTGTGCTCCCACAGGGTTTCTAGTGCCCTGCGGCTGATAATCCGACCCTGCTCAAGAGCCAGCAGCCAAGCGGCGAAATGACTCAGTGTCCTCTTGTTTTATTCCGTTGACTTGCAGATTGACCGGGTGTTCTAAGCTAGAGTATTCTTCGTTTCCAGCGGCAGATATTTCTTGGGCGGGGCTTCATTAATAACCCGCTTGCTTGACCGTCTGCGGTAAACTTTCTCCGCCCACGTGCCACATGGAGGGCCTATGAATCGAATTGTACTCAGGGCATTACTCGTCGTTGCAATCGCCGTGTTGCCCGTGCTGGCGTGGAGTCAGGAGGACAACAACCCACAGCCGAACATCGTTCTCATCATCACCGACGACGTGGGATACGGCGATATCGGTAGTTATGGCGCACCGGACGTCAGGACGCCAAACATCGACGGCCTGGCCCGGGACGGGGTCCGGCTGACGGACTTCTACGCAAATGGACCCACCTGTTCACCGACAAGGACGGGTCTCATCTCCGGTCGTTATCAGCAGCGCTTCGCGATAGAGGCGCCTCTCAGCTCTTCGGGCACCGCCGATCGGGAGCGGGGGTTAACTCCCACGGGACGGTCGCTGCCTCAGCTCCTGAAAAATAACGGCTATGAAACCGCTCTCGTCGGCAAATGGCATCTCGGGTGGAGGAGCGAGTTCAGCCCGACCGCTCACGGGTTCGACTATTTCTTTGGATTCAAGAGTGGCTACACCGACTACTACCGGCACACGGACGGCAATGGCCAACCCGACTTGTTCGAGAACGACCGCCCGGTGGAGGCTTCCGGTTACATGACCGACCTCATCACCGAGCGGTCCGTTCGGTTCATCGAGCAGAACGCCCAGAGACCGTTCTTTATCGATGTGGCCTACAACGCCGGACACTGGCCGTACCAAACTCCCGATAATCCCTCCGTAGCTCGCGACAACGCCAGACACCTCACTCCGTTCGACGATCCGACCAGCACGCGAGCGGAGTACGTGGCGATGCTCGAGCGCGTCGATCAGGGCGTCGGCCGGATTCTCGAGACCCTCGACGAGCTGGACTTGCGACAGAACACGATCGTGATCTTCACGAATGATAACGGCGGCGAATGGTTATCGCGGAACACGCCACTGTTCCACCACAAGCGAACCGTCTGGGAAGGCGGCATACGCGTGCCGGCGATCATCCGCTGGCCGGACCGGATTCCGGCCGGCACCGTGTCAGGTCAAGTAGGAATCACGATGGACCTGACGGCTTCGATTCTTGCAATTACAAATACCTCAGTTCCTCCTGAAGCGCACCTGGAGGGGATCAATCTGCTGCCCGTGCTGGAAGGACGCGCCCCAGAGATCGAACGGACGCTCTTTTGGCGCGTGGCCGGGGCTCGCTCCCAGCAGGCGATACGCTCAGGGGACTGGAAGCTTCTTCTGGATGCAGAAAGGGTCATGCTGTTTAATCTGCGAACGGACATCGGAGAGCGGAACAACTTGATCGGACAACGATCCGACATCGCACGCCGCCTCCAGCCACTGCTCACGGCGTGGCAGGAGGATGTCGATGCTGAGGCGAAGCTCCCGACCTCGCGCTAGCAGATTGTGGGCACGACTCGTTGCAGTGCTAATTTCCGTTAAAAGATTGTCTAACACGGTGATGGAGCCGACGGCACTAATATTACTGGCGATCAGATCAGCAGCTCAAGCCTGGGCTTATAGCGGGAATGTTTGGCAGATCGGTCCTACTTTCTTTGTCAACAAGTATTTAGGGACCCCCTTGGCTCGCAATTCAAACTGACCCACAACCAGAAAAGTCCGCCGCGGGGACGCCTTGCGGGATGAAACCTATATCTTGGAATATGTGCATTCCAGGGAATTCACGAGAAAAACGGTGCTAAGCTCGCTGGCAGACGCAGAAAGGGGCGGCTTCCGGCAAGCCACCCCTTGCACGAAGCTTCCTATGTAAAACCAGGTGTTCGGAAATCAGACTACCGAAACCAGGCCCGTTCTCACCGGCGGCTGAAGTTGGCCGGTTTGCGCCGGGCGATCAGGTCTTCCCGTGTCGAGACGACCAGTCCCGGCCCGCTCAGGCTATATTCGCTGGCGAAGCCGGGGTGCGCGAAGACCATCTTGCCGCCCACTATGGTCAGTTGCGGCGTGATCTCGCTGATCTCCTCCTCCGGAATCGTGAGGTAGTCCTTGTCGATCACCACCAGATCGGCCAGCTTGCCGGCCTCGAGCGATCCCAGATCGTTTTCTTTCAGG
The DNA here is from genome assembly GCA_963662495.2 of Terriglobia bacterium. Taxonomy (GTDB): domain Bacteria; phylum Acidobacteriota; class Terriglobia; order 2-12-FULL-54-10; family 2-12-FULL-54-10; genus SHUM01. The sequence goes on along the minus strand of CAXVYQ010000009.1, from coordinate 90,728 downwards.
ATGTAGGTTGTCGGCAGAATCGTCGACACGCGCATAGCCTCTTCGCGGCTCAGCCGCTCCTGGGGTCCACAGACTTTCCCGTTCTGGTCCTTGCGCGTGATCACTTTCTCGATTACGGAGAACTCCTCGGAGTCCCCGCTCTCCAGCGCCACGACGATGCCATGATCCAGCATGCTCTTGAACGGTGATGGATAGGTGTTGGCGATCTTCTCGCCGTAGGCCTTCTCCATGTGCTGGCCCCAGCTCACATCACAGCTAAACATCACACCCAGTTTGGCGGCGCGCTCCAGATCGGCCGGGTCCACCAGACGGCAATGATCCATCGCCCAGTTCTGCGCGGAGCCTTCGCCGTCGCGCGCCCTGGATTCCTCGATCAGATTCAGCGTCAGCCGGATCGCCCGGTCGCCGGCCGCGTGCGTATTGGCCATGCGGGCGCCGTCCCGCGCGCTGGTCATGACCCACTCTCGGAAATAGTTCTCCCGGACCGGCGCTCCCTTCGGGCCGCGATATTCAATGTCCAGCAGACACTGTCCGCTGGGCCACCAGGCTTCCAGGTCCGAGGCCGCCCCGATACGTTGTTGCGAGGAGCAGACCCGGCTGCCGGAGCCGTCGATCGCCGACGGCGCGGCCGAGATGATCCAGAAATGGTCCGTGCCCTTGCCGATCTGATCTCCGGCTTCTTTCAACCCGCCCTCCAGCGTCATCCGTCCGAAGAAGGTCTCCAGCCCGTAAGCCAGCCGGACCGGCATCTCTCCCTGCTGGTCCAGCAGGTCGAAGGCATTGGCGGCATAGCTCGGCAACCGCGTGGAGATGGAGGTCAGCCCGCCGGCGCTCAGCTCCTCCATATATTTCTTAAAGATCGGCGCCATCAGTGCCGGGTCCGGTTCCGGGAGTTTTTCCAGCGCGAAGCGCAGGACGGGCGTCTCCAGATGCCCTTCCGGCTGCCCCGTCTGGTCCACCCAATAGCAGCCATAGGTCCGGAAGAAATCTTCCTGCTCGTCCCACAGAATGTCCATCGCCAGGCTGTTAACGACCACTCCGTTCACGTTCGGCCAGGTCATTCCCATCACGATGGGGTTGTCGGTGGCCACCTTGTCCAGCTCCCAGCGGTTCAGCCCGTCCACCATGATCTTGACGCTTTCCTCATTGCCACCGCGGCTGGCGAAGTAGATCCACTCGCCTTTCGTAAACTGGTATCTGTCCAGATGCGCCTTCACCTGATTCAGCACATCCTGTGTCGTCCGCACGCCGTTCCAGTCGATGGGGTAGGCCATGAAACCTTCGTAACCGATCTCCATGCCATACTTCGTCTCGGCCTCGTCGTTGATATGGAGATGGGTGTCGATCAGCCCCGGAACGATCATCCTGCCCTGCAGGTCCATCACCTTCGTATCCGGTCCGCGCAACGCCAGCGCCTGCTCGTTCGACCCAACCACCGCCAGCCTCTCGCTCCGCACGGCCACCGCCTCGGCGATCGAAAACTCCCCGTCCACGGTCAATACCTTTGCGTTATGCAGGATCAGATCGGCCCGTTGCTGACCCATGAGCTCAGGACCGGCCACACCCGCCAGCCACAACGCAATTGCAACAAACGGCAGAACCCGCACAGTGCGAATCCGCATGATGAATTCCCTCCATGGAAAATTAATGATGGCGAAACATTTCTTCGCCGCCCCCGCCCCGTGGCTCGAACAGAACACGGGTGCCAAAGCAAGGGTGCCGGAACACAGGGCAAGGTCCGCTTCTCGCAGGCTTTGTAGCATACCGGAAAACTCAAGTCAACGCAGAAGGGCCCCCGGTCGTTTTCCACTTTTCCATCCTTTCCAGGCCCCTCCAGGCATCGCCATCCGGCCCCTTTGCGTCCTACTTTATTGTGAAACGGCTGAAAGATCGGCTGGCTGCCCGAAATATTTGCAACTCAAATCGGGTGGATGGGGTTTAAAATAGCAGTCACAGTTCTTGCGTCTATTGCCGGTGCCTGATCGATCTTCCGGCGGCGACGGATGGGGGTCTATTCATGAAGATGCTGAAAAATCTGCCTGCCCGGTCCCTTCTTTCCCTTCTCCTGCTCTGCGGGACCATGGCCCTGAACGGTCAGGCCCAGGACGATGCCCAGAAGGATAAGGACAGAAAGCCCAAGGACGACGTGGAGGCGATCGGCGAACGCGATGTCGGCAAGGGGATGAACTTCTACTCCCTGGAGGAAGAGATCGCCCTCGGCAAGCAGCTTGCCCAACAGGTGGAGCAGCAATCGCGCATCGTTCAGGACCCGGTCGTCGCGGAATACGTCAACCGCATCGGCCAGAATCTGGTCCGGAACTCGGACGCGCAGGTTCCCTTCACCATCAAGGTCATCGATTCGGAAGAACTGAACGCCTTCGCGCTGCCGGGCGGCTTTTTCTACGTCAACTCCGGCCTGATTCTCGCGGCGGAGACCGAGGCGGAGCTGGCCGGCGTCATGGCCCACGAGATCGCCCACGTGGCCGCGCGTCATGGCACGCGCAACGCCAGCAAGGCCGAGCTGACCAACTGGCTCAGCCTGCCGCTGATCTTTCTCGGCGGGCCGATCGGATTCGGCATCCGCTCCGCGGCGGGCCTGCTCATCCCCATGAAGTTTCTGCAGTTTTCCCGCGGCGCCGAACGCGAAGCCGACTACCTCGGCATGCAGTACCTCTACACGGCCGGCTACGACCCGGAGGCCTTCGTCAGCTTTTTTGAGAAGATACAAGCCCGCGAGAAGCGACGGCCCGGCACCCTGTCCAAGACCTTCTCCACCCATCCCATGACCCCGGACCGCATCGACGCCGCGCAGGTGGAGATCAACACGATCCTGCCTGCCCGCCCCGAGCATGTTGTTACGACCGGCGAGTTCGAGCGTGTCTCGGACCGGCTGGCCGCCCTGCTCAATCGCGGCCGTTTCGAGGAATCCAAAACGGACAGCGACCGGCCCACCCTGCGGCGGCGCACCGGCGGCGGCTCGGAGACGGACGGGGAGGAAGAAGACGGACGGCCTACCTTGCAGCGCCGCTTCTAGCCCGGGCTCGACATATCGACGCCCAGCTTCTTCAATTCATCTGTATAGTATTTTCGGAAGAGGATATCCCATTCCTCGCTCTGCTCGGTGATTTCCCGCTTCTGCGAGGTGATCTTCTTGCGGACCGCCAAGTCGATTTGATGCTCCACACGGACCAGCTTCTGCATCTCCTGCATGAGCACCAGCCGGACCTCGTTCGGCTCATCCCGGAACTCCACGGCGGGCTGCAGCGCGGCCAGCGCATGCACCATCAGATGGGATAGTTCGATCATCTTGTCGCGAGACAATCTCCCCCCATCCTCATCCCGGCGACCGGAGGAGCTCATCTTGTACTTCCTCATCAACTCCTTCTTCACCAGCTTGTACATCTCCTGGTAAGAAAGAGAGTCTTTGCGGATCTGCTCCGTATATTTCTCCAGGTAGGCGCGCACCTCCTGATTCAACTGATCGTCCCGGTCCATGTCTTCCTGGAAAACGCCTCGGATATTCTCTTCCACCGCGGCCTTGTTCTGAAAGACGATCTTTCCGGATTTCTCGACACGTTTGACCAGCTCCGGTGCCAGGTAGCCAAGGTAATCTCTGGGAAGCGACATACGTTCTCTGATTCTGCTCCTTGAAAAGTTCTTTCAGTGTAACCAGCCCGGCGCGGGGGTGTCAAACCGCCCCCCCGCCACCCGCGGACTGCTCGATATCGTCTCCTGCCTTATACAATGCAACGCTCCTCGAAAAGGGGGAAATCCCTCCACCTTGCGACTATCATTAGTGACGGGCATCAGCGACGGGTATCAGCACCCTTGGAACCAGCGGCCAACTCGGCAGCGCACCCCCACCGCGGACAGGAACCGCCACGGAGGACCTGCGCCTCGCCGCAGCCGTACTTGCTCGCGACCGCAAGGCCACCGCCGAGTTCGTCTCCCGCCATGCCGACTCGCTCTACTCCTACGTGCGCCACCGCCTGATCCCGCGCACGGACATGGTGGATGATCTCGTTCAGGAGGTTTTTCTCGCCGCCTGGGAGAGCCTGCCAAAGTACCAGGGCAACGCCTCGCTGCGCTCCTGGCTGCTTGGCATCGCGCGACACAAGGTGGAGGACTACTACCGCGGCGTCCTGCGCGCCGCCCTTCCGCTGGATGAGGATTTCGACTCCGTCATCCCGGACACCGGGGAGCCCGTGGAGATCCTGCTCGACCGCGACCGCGCCAACCAGCGCGTCCACAGTGTCCTGCACTCGCTCCCCGAGCCCTACACCCTGGCGCTGCTCTGGCGCTATTGGGAGAAACGCCCGGCGCGCGAGATCGCCTCCCGGACCGGCAAGTCAGAGAAGGCCGTGGAACGCCTGCTGGCACGCGCCCGGGCCCAATTCAGAAAGAGATGGAACGATGACCAGACGAAATGAAGAGCAGTTCTTCGAACAGTTAGCCGACGGGACGCCCGAGACCCTGGCCCCCTCGCGGCTCAAGTCCCGCATCTACTCGGCTCTCATGCAGCGCGAGGCCCAGACCGGCCCTCTGCGCACGGTAACGGAGACCGAGGCTCAGGGCCGCGCGCTCTGCGTCTTCGAGAAGACCATGGAGGTCTCTCCCGTCCCGGACTCTCTCCAGGCACTCAACTTCTGCCGCGTCTGCCACGCCCGCCTGCTCGGCGAGCATGTGGAGAACCCGCCGATCTTCTGGCCCCACTGCCCCTACGTGGCGTTCAAGAACCCTGGTAAGGCCTAGAAGTTATCTGGCTCTAGCCTAAGAATAATGCCCATCGCAGTCCCATTGCCGGAATTGCCGACTAGGCGGTGACTGGAAATCGTTGGCGAGCCGGAAGTCTAAACTTCTGTCAAAAGGTTTAGCTTTTGAGGTGGTCTTTTCTATCCTTGCAACTCCCTTGTTTTCAGTACACGACTTTCGATCTCCGACGCACCACTTTTGAAAAACCCGCTGAGTAAACTCAGCCGCTTTAATCGGGCGTTCTTGACATCCAAAGTGGCCTGGCTCAAACCGAACGCACTTTTGGCATATCTTCACAGTATTTAGTTGTGAGTCTGGCGGTGAGCGATGAACCACACCAGCAGGATCATCAAGGTTCTAGTTCTGGGCCCGTTGTTGCTGATCACGGCGCTCCACGGAAACGCACAGGTTACCGACGATCATGGCAACACCTGTAGCACGGCTACACCCGTCGCGGTGCCGGGCTCTGCTACCGGCTCGCTTGAAATAGGGGATGATGCCGATTACTTCCAGATCAGCTTGACCGACGGCGTCACACTCATCGCTTCGGCTACCACTCAGTTCGACAGTGTGGGTCTTGTGCGCGACGCAAATTGCAACATCATCGCCTTTGACGATGACAGCAATGGCAACCTCGATTTTCGCATCGAGCAGTTTCTTGGGCCGGGAACCTACTATTTAGCCGTCGTGGGCTTCGATTCCAGCGACGTCGGCAGCTACACCGTCAGCTTGACACTGGGAGCCCCGCCCGCCGCTGACGATCACGGGAATCTATGCAGCACTGCGACGTCCGGTGCTTCCGCAAGTAAGTGTTGGTAGATTCAGCATAACCATATAATGTTCAACATGTTATAAGGAAAAATGGACTTAACAGATCTGTAGAGTGTAATATGCGGAATAAACCGCTTTATCTGTTGGAGATAGGGAGGAACTGCCAACACTGAATTGCGGAATCACCTCTTCTCCGGTGTATCATGGGCTCATTAGGAGTTCGACAGGATCGGAACATCTCAATGTTTGCGGTTTCGCCCTGAACAGCCGGACCGAAACTCTCGGCCTTTTCCTTCGGAGGCACCATGCGCCGCCTCACGCTACCATGCACCGCTGCCCTCGCCTGGATCTTCCTGCTTCCCTGCCTCACCCTCGCCCAGTCCACCCCGCCTGCCAACTCAACCGGACAGCAAATGCCACCTGCAATATTCAACGAACTGCCGCCGGAGATCAGAGAACGGATTGCGGCAATGGATTCATCCCGGAACCCATCCTGGAATCTGAGACTGAACGATGGAAATATGGCCACAATAGAGGGCCGCTATGAGGAGGCCGAAAAAATCTATCAGGACATCATCCAGCAATTGCAGCAAGACAGTAATGCAGCAGCCGCCACATTAAGGTCTCGTTTGGCAAAAACCTGGATCAAATTCGCGGCCCTATACCGCAGAACGGTTCGCTACCAGGAAGCCGAGCAGGCACTGGATCATGCCATACAAATCTTCAAGGACTTGGCTCGGAATCACCCTCCTGGATTTCAGAGTTCCGTGGCTAGTGTTTACGGTCAGTATGCAATGCTCTACTCCTCTATGGAACGCTGGAATGATGCCGAGCAGGCCTACGAGAAACAATTGGAAATCCAGAAGGATTTGGCACGTATGAACCCGCGATATGACACTTCAAAAATTGCGGGAGCCCTCCGCACAATGGGACAGTTCTATATAAAAAGCCAGCAATTCGATAAGGCGGAACGAGTCTATCTGGAAGCCCTCGGAATCCTCCGGGAGCTGGATCAGACGGAGAACTCGGATTTCTATGAAGGAGAAGATTTAGCTCGGCTGCTTGGGGGTATGGGAATTCTTTATCGTCGGATGGGTCTGTTCTACAAAGCCGAAACCGCCTTCCTGGAATCCATCGAAATCCTGAGGGAGGAGGAATCGTTCTCTTTCTTCCTCGCCCCCACTCTGCACAATCTCGGCAACCTCTAACGTACAACCAATCAGGTGGAAAAAGCCGAGCAATATTTTCTGGAAGCGCTCGACGTCAAAAGGCAACTGATTGCCGAAGACTCGGGTGAAGGCTTTCTCAATTCAACTCTCGCATTGACCCTCGGCGTGTTGGCCTCAATTTATCAGGCAACCGGACGACCCCACGAAGCCAGACAACTCCTTCAGGAAGAGGCCGCCCTGCGAGGGCAGTTGCTCGGCTACGACTTGAAAGAGGGCCAGAGCAACCTGGCACGCTCTTTGACGCACCTGGCTCATCTTTCCATGCAACTGGACGATCACAAAGCCGCGGCGGAGTATTTCAAAGAGTCCTTACCCCACCTGCGAACTCTTTCTGAATCCAACCCGGAAGATTATCTCCGCCCATTCAGTTCGGCCCTGTTCAATCTGTTCTTTCACTATCGTCAGCAAGAAAACCATGAGGAAGCACTGGCCCTGGTTCCAGAAGCAACCGCTGTTCTTCGGCAGTTCTGGGAGAAAGATCCCCGCGAGAATGAAAAAATGTTCGGACCGTTTCTTTACACCGCCGCCAAGCTTCCGGGCCAGGACCCCGTCATCACCTGCGAAATCGGAGCGGAGCTTCAGACAATCGCCATCGACGACCAGCTCATCGAACAGGCCGGCCAACTTATGTCCCTCTGTCCTGCCACGCCCGGCACAGTCCCCGTCCCGGCTCCCCAAAAATCCACGCCCTGAATCGCCTGACCCGCCTCGCGCTCAGTTGACCCGCTTGACTTTTCCGGCCCAGTACTTTTCCCGCAGCGCTTTTTTCATGATCTTGCCCGTGCCGCCCTTCGGCAGCGAGGCCACGAACTCCACCGAACGCGGAACTTTGAACCCCGCCATCCGCTCCCGCAGAAACCCGATCAACTCTTCCTCACTCGCCCTGGCTCCGGCCCGCAGCACCACCAGCGCCTTCGGCGTCTCCCCCCACTTCTCGTCCGGCACCGGGATCACGGCGCACTCCATCACCGCCGGATGGCTGGCCAGCGCCCGCTCGATCTCGAGCGAGGAAATATTCTCCCCGCCGCTAATGATGATCTCCTTGCGCCGGTCCACGATCTGCACCCAGCCCTGCTCGTCCCAGACGGCCATATCGCCGGTCCGCAGCCACCCACCCGCCAGCACCTCCCGCGTCTCCTCCACCCGGCCCCAATAGCCGTCCATGACGCCGTCGCCCCGCGCGATAATCTCACCCATCGTCACGGAGTCGCGCGGCACGTCCTCGCCCCGCTCGTCCACCACGCGCAGCTCTGCCCCGACAATCGCCCGGCCCGCCGACGCCTTGCGCCACAGCTTTTCTTCGTCAGCGGCCGGCCCGCCTGCCTGCTCCAGCCTTGCTTCTTGCTCCGCATTCGCTGGCGACCGCGAGATGCTCAGCACCGGCCCGCTCTCCGTCAGCCCATACCCCGAGTAGCACAGGCACCCGAACTCCTCCTCCAACCTTTCGACCATCCGCTCCGAGGCCGCCGCGCCGCCCACCTCCATCCATTCGAGGCTGCTCAGATCGTGCCCCCCCAGCCCCTCGTAATTCAAGAGCATCGTCGCCATCGTCGGCACCAGGCACAGCGCCGTAACCCGCTCCCGCTCCACCAGCCGGCACACCTGGGCCGGATCGAACCTCCGCAGCACCACGTGCGTGGCCCCGGCCGCCGTCAGCATATGCGCGTTGCCCCACCCGTTCGCGTGGTAGAGCGGCACGGCGTGCAGCATCACCATCCGGTCGGTGAACTGCTTCGCGATCATTGTGTTCAGCGCGTGCAGATACAGCGTCCTGTGGCTCAGCATCACGCCCTTCGCGTCCCCTGTCGTTCCGCTGGTATAGAAGAGTTCCGCCACGGTGTCCTCCTCCACCCGGGTCCAGTCGGGCGCCGCGGCGTCATCTGCCTCACCGGCCCGCTGGAGTAACTCATCGTAGGTCTGCCGCTCCACCCACTCCGGTTTCGGCCTCCCCTCGTCCAACAAAACCGTCCGCTCCGCCGCCGCGCCGCACTCGCGCATCTTTTCGGCCAGCGGGAGAAATTCCGGGTCCACCAGCAGCACCCGCGTCCCGGCATCTTTCCAGATTGCGGCCAGATCTCCCGCCGACAGCCGGATGTTCAGCGGCAGCAGGACTGCTCCGGCCATCGGCACTCCGAAGTACGCCTCCAGCAACCGGTGGCAGTTCAGCCCCAGCACCGCCACCCGCTCTCCGGCCTTCACGCCCAGCCCGCTGAGCGCCCCGGCCAGCTTTCGGCAGCGTTGTCCGAACTCCCTGTAGCTGAACCGCCGCTCCCCGCACACCACCCCCTGTTTGTCGCCAAACAGGTTTTCGGCACGCTCCAGAAACCGCAGCGGCGTCAGCGGCAGCAGCATCGCAAATGTACCCCACACCCTGTCACGATTTTCCTCGCCGGACCGTACTTCCCTGCCACCGGACTTCACTTCCCCCACCGCCGGACATCGCTTCATCACTGCCGGACCGGCCGGCATTGGTGACGCCCCCGACTTCTGCAGCGTTGACGCCCGCAGCATTGACGCCTACGATGAGCGAGAACTATAATGGCCGCGTACGACCCGTCGACGGAACTACCCGATCCTGATAAAGGAGCAATGGTGGCGCAAAAGATCGTTGCCGTCTACCCCGGCAGCTTCGACCCCCTCACGAACGGACATCTCGATCTTGTCGAGCGCGGCAGCAAGATTTTCGGCGAGCTGGTTGTGGCCATCCTGCTGAACGCGGAGAAGGACCCGCTCTTTACCATCAAGGAGCGCGTGGAGATGCTGAAGGCGGCCACCAGCCATTGTCCCAACGTCACCGTCGACACTTTCAATGGCCTGCTGGTCGATTTCGCCGTGCGCCGCCAGGCCCGCGTCATCCTGCGCGGCCTGCGCGCCATCTCGGATTTCGACTATGAGATGCAGATGGCCCTGATGAACCGCAAGCTCGACGCCAACCTGGAGACCATGTTCATGATGCCCAACGTCGACTACACGTTCATCAGTTCCCGGCTCATCCGGGAAGTCGTCGCGCTCGGCGGCAACGTCAGCGGCCTGGTCCCTCCCGTGGTCGAGGAACGTCTCCGGGCCAAAGTCCTGTAATCCACCGTCAAAGTTGAGCCTGTTCTTATGAGCAATCAGATCGAACTATCCCAGCGCGTATCGCGCATCTCGGTGTCCTCCACCATGGCGCTCACCGCCGAGGCACAGCGGCTTCGCTCCGAAGGCGTGGACCTGATCGCCTTCGCCGCCGGCGAGCCGGACTTCGCCACCCCGGACAACATCAAGGAAGCCGCCATCCGCGCCATCCGCGAGGACTTCAGCAAGTACACCCCCGCGGCCGGCACCATGGAGTTGCGCAAGGCCATCGTCGAGCGCCACGCCACGGACTTCGGCACTTCCTACGCGCCTGCGGAATCCACCGCCACGGCCGGCGGCAAGCAGGCCATCTTCAATCTCATCTCCGCGCTGATCAACCCCGGCGACGAGGTCATCCTGCCGGTTCCCTACTGGGTAACGTTCTACGACGTCATCCGCTACGCAGGCGGCACCCCCGTCTTCGTCGAGACCCCGGAGAAGGAGAACTTCGCTCTCACCGCCGAACTGGTCCGGGACGCCATCACCCCGCGCACCCGGCTCGTGGTCGTCAACTCGCCCAACAACCCCAGCGGCGCCGTCATCGCGCCCGCCGAGATGGAGCGCATCCTGGAGGTCGCCGCCTCCCACAACGCTCTTCTGCTCACCGACGAGTGCTACTGCCAGTTTCTCTACGATCAAGCACCTTACTCGGTCGCCTCGGCCCCCGGCGCAAAAGACCACGTCGTCGTCATCGGCTCGGTCTCCAAGACCTACGCCATGACCGGCTGGCGGCTGGGCTTCGCGCTCGGCCCCGCCCCGCTCATCGCCGCGATGAACAAGCTCCAGAGCCACAGCACCTCGAACCCCTCCTCCATCGCGCAGAAGGCCGCCGTCGAGGCGCTCACCGGCCAGCAGGATTCGGTCCAGCAGATGCTCGCCGAGTACCGCCGCCGCCGCGACTTCTTCATCGAAAAGCTCCGCGCCATTCCGGGCTTTCGGTGCAATATGCCCGAAGGCGCTTTCTACGCCTACCCCAACGTCTCGGCACACCTGTCCACGCCGGACCACAAGGGCGCTGCCGAGACCATCGGCGAGCTCAGTGCTCTGCTGCTGCGCGAGGCCAAGGTTGTCGTCGTACCCGGCAGTGCCTTCGGCACGCAGGAACATTTCCGGCTCTCCTACGCCTGCTCCATGGATGAACTCGATGAAGGCGCCCGCCTCCTCCTCAAATTTTTTTCCTCTCAGGCATGACCGGCCTCGGCCGCCCCCGTGCCATATTGCATTGCAGCCACGCGGGAATAAGCGAACTGATCGTCAGTCTTTGAAAATATTGTGAGTCTTTGCCTGGGAAAGTTTCTTGATCTTTTCAAAGAACTCGGTTTCCGTAATCTCCGTGGGCCACGATAACCGCACAAAGAATTCATAATCATCTTCTTCAAATTCATTCCAACCGATTGAGCCCAGATCCTTCAGTTCATTCAAATCCCGAATGATTGCTTTCCCTGGTGCTTTCAATGATTCGTAAAACAGTTCCGTCTCCTCTAACATCTGATCCCACGTCAACGGACCTTTCAGCAGCAGGTCCAGAATCTTCAGTTGCCGTTTGGCGATCATCCTTCTCCTCGGTGTCCGAAGCCGGTTGAAAAGATCGAACATCAGATTCCGGAACAGCGCCTTTCGGATGTTCAACTGAATCTCGTCCAGCAACCTCCGGCACTGATCCGCCATCCCCTTCAGTCCAAATACCAGAAACGGCGTCAGGTCGAAATCCTGTGCGCGAACCTCGGTCAGCTTGGAAAGGTAAGAGGGCTTTTCATCGTAGTAATAGTTCGACATCGGTATAAAGCAGGTGGCTCGCAGTCCCGCCCTCTGCAGCACCAGCGCTTCCAGCGCGCGCGCCGTCCGTCCGTTGCCGTCCAGGAACGGATGCATCGCCGCAAAGTGATAGTGGATCGCCATCGCCTGTATCAGCGGATCATGCTCCGTGAACTCCCGCTCGATGGCCCGGCAGTAGCGTTTGAAAACTCTTTCGCATTCCTCTTCCCCCTCCACGCCCCGGTGCTGCGGCACTCCAAAATTGACGTTCTGATCCCGTTCGCGCAGCCGCCCCGGAGGACAATGATCGTCATCGGCCCCTGTTACGATCCTCGCGTGCAGTTCCCTGATCAGGCTCTCGTCGATGGGGCGATCATCGGCCAACTCGGCGATCCACTCGTACGCCACCTTTGCCGCACGCGCCTGCCGCTGCGACCGCGTGTGAAGCCGCTCCGGTTCCTGCCGCATGGCCGCGTCCAGTTCCTTCTCCGTGAACTCCGCACCCTCGATCCTTGATGTCCCGGCCACTTCCCGCTTCAACTGCATCGCTTGAAGCTCCTCTACCCAGTTCTTCTGATAGGGGACCGTCTTCAGAGACAGGATGGCGGCCTTCGCCTCTGCCAGCGGCTCCATCATTGCCGCAGCATTGTATTTGATCCAGTTGCCAGGCTCCAGATATTGAATCATATTCCACTAATTTCCATGATATTTCCATATAATATACCATATATTTAATATAATATATTTATTATCAATATTATACAATTATTTTTCCTTCTTTAATAGCTGCATGGTTTCCGTTTAATTTCCAACCTATTTCCACTAATTTCCGATTTATTTCCACTTCATTTCTCGCTATCCCCCTCTCTCCGCTTTCACGATTCTCTGGATACAGACCGGTGCCGCGCATAGGTTTTTCCCAGTACAGGACTTTCCTTCCGTCGCGCTGTGCTACATTTTTCCTGAGGACTTAAACTGATTTGACCAATCCGGCCAGTTCGCCGAAATCTTCCCCCGACGCAAGCTGCGGATTCCCCGTCAAGCTCGCGCCGCGCTTCGTCGAGCGCGTCTGGGGCTCGCGCGACCTCCATCCGCTCTATCCCTCCGACGGGCCCGCGCCACCGCCGTCCTCGGCCCCTATTGGCGAGGTCTGGCTTACCGGCGACGAAAACAAAGTTCTCGGCGGCCCCCACGATGGCCGCACCCTAAGCGAGATTGTCCGCGAATGCGGCCCCGCACTGCTCGGCGACGCCGCGCCCGCGCATCCCTCCGGCCGGCCGGTCTTTCCCCTGCTCGTCAAGTTCCTGTTCACCTCCGCGAAGCTCAGCGTGCAACTACATCCGCCCGACTCCGCCGCAGCCGTTTCTCGCTCCTGGGGCAAGACCGAGATGTGGCACGTCCTCCGCTCCGCCCCCGCCGCAGCGCTCGCCGTGGGATTCAAAGAGCAGCTTCGCGACACACTTTCGGCCAGCCCGGACGCCTTCCGCGAGGCCGTCCGCTCCGGCGCCATCGAATCAATGCTGGACTGGCGTGAAGCCCGAGCCGGAGATACTTATTACGTCCCCGCCGGAACCGTTCACGCCATCGGCTCTGGCCTCACCATCTGCGAGATCCAGCAGAACTCCGACATCACCTGCCGGCTCTATGACTACAACCGTCCCGGCACGGACGGCCGACCGCGCCAGCTGCACATCGAGGAAGGACTCCGCGTCCTGCTCTGGCAGACCGACGGCGGACTCACCCGCCCCGCGGCTTACCCTGAAGACCCTGTCTCGCGCGACATCGCTGCAGACGGCCTCGCCACAAACAACCCCGCCGCGCACACTTGTCTGGCCGCCTGCCCCTACTTCGCCACCGAGCGCTGGCATCTCGATGCCCCCTTTACTCACAGCCCCGCCGGACACCTGGAGATCTGGATCGGCCTCGACGGCTCGGCCGAGTTTTCCGCCGCCGGAGAAACCGTCACCTGCACCGCCGGCGAAGTCGTTCTGCTGCCCGCCGGCATTGCCTCCGTTGCAATCCAATCCGCCGGTGCCGCCGCAACGTTTCTTCGAACGTACCCCCCGAATCTGGAGACGGATGTACTCGCGCCCTTGCGCGCCGCGGGAGTTTCGCAGGAAGATATCAGCCGGGTCTGTTTTTCCGCGCCCCCGTCGGAAGGTTAATCGGTCCATGAGCCCCCGCCCCAGCCCGTCATCCCGTCTTCACGGCGTCATTCTCGCCGGCGGACGCGGCACGCGTTTCTGGCCCCGCAGCCGCCGCGCCCATCCGAAACAGTTGATGAATTTTCTGGGTGAGGAGAGCTTATTGCAACAGACCGTCGCGCGCCTCCATCCGCTGATTCCGGCAGAGCGCGTCTGGGTCTTCACCAACGAAATTCTTGTAAAGCAGATCCGCCGCCACCTGCCAGATGTGCCCGCCGCGCAGATCATCGCCGAGCCCGCGCAGCGCAACACCGCCCCCTCGGTCGGTCTGGCCGCCGAGCTGATTCTGACCCGCGACCCTGAAGCCGTCATGGGCGTATTCCCCTCCGACCACGTCATCGGCAAACCGGCGCTGTTCCGGAGGATCATCCGACTGGCCGCGCACCACGCGCTGGACGGCTCCATCGTAGTTCTCGGCATTGAGCCGCGCTGGCCCGAGACCGGCTACGGCTACATGGAGTTCGCCTCGCGTCCCGCTCACCGCAACCGCCAGGCAGTCGCCGTGAAACGGTTCCGTGAGAAACCCGATCTCAGGACCGCGAAACGCTACGTCCGCAGCGGTCGTTTTTTCTGGAACAGCGGCATGTTCTTCTGGAAGGCCTCCACGCTCCAGCAGGCCCTGCGCCAGCACCTGCCGCGGACCGCCAAGGTACTGGCCGGGATCGCCGGCAAGCTTGCCAGCGCCCGCGGTGAAAAAGCCCGGCGCCGCATTTTGAACGATCTTTATCCGGCGTGTGAAAATATCTCGGTCGATTACGCCGTGCTGGAAAAATCCTCCGGCGTCGTCGGCATCCCCTGCGATGTGGGCTGGTCGGATGTCGGCAGTTGGAACGCGATGTTCGACCTGCTTCCGCGCGACGGAAAAAACAATTCGCTACGGTCCGATTCTCTGCTGATCGACACGAAGGGTGTCCTGGTGGATGTGCCGGGCAGGATTTTTGCCGGCGTGGGGCTCGAAAACCTCGTAATTATCGAGACCCCGGACGCTCTTCTGGTCGTCCGCCGCGACCGGGCGCAGGATGTCTCCCGGTTGGTGAAAATGCTGGAAGAAGGCAGGCGAGAGGAGCTGCTCTAGCTCTCACGCAAGACTAGAAAGGTTGTAGTATTCCGACAATACCGATGACTCCGACCGACCAACAAGGCACGGCCACCCCGCCTCCCCCGCCCAAATGCCCCATCCGTTTCGGCACCGATGGCTGGCGCGGCGTCATCGCCGATGATTTCACCTTCGCGAATGTTCGCTGGGCGGCCCGCGCCGTTGCGAGCTATCTTATTGAAAATGAAAACCATAAGAACGGCATCGCGGTCGGTTACGACTGCCGTTTCCTGAGCGACAGGTTCGCCCGCGCCGCCGCGGAGGAAGTCGCCGCCGCCGGCATTCCCGTGCAGCTTTCGAGCAGCTACTCACCGACCCCGGCGATCTCCTATGCTATTCGCAATAAACAACTTGCAGGAGGCATCCTGATCACCGCCAGCCATAATCGCTGGCAGTGGAACGGCTTCAAATTCAAGGCCAGCTTCGGCGGCTCCGCCAACCCGGAGATCATCCGGAAAATCGAAGCCGGGCTGCCCGCCGCGCAATCGGAAAACGCGGCCCCTCGCGAGCCCTTACCCATTGATGCCGTTGATCTTGTGGAACCATACCTGCAACAGATCGAGCGCGTCGTGGATATGAAATCCATCGCCGAAAGCAAGTTGCGGATTCTGGCCGATCCCATGTACGGCGCCGCGCGCGGCTATTTCACGAAGCTGTGTTCGCGCCACGGCATTCCGTGCGAGGAGATCCATGCCACCGCCGATCCGCTCTTTGGCGGACTCCATCCAGAACCTATCGAACCCCATATTCGACAGGCCTCCGAGGCGGTTGTGGATCGCAAGGCAGGCGTTGGGTTTCTGACCGATGGCGATGCGGACCGCGTCGGCGCCATCGACCGGGACGGAAGCTTCATCGACTCGCACAAGATCTTTTCCATCCTGCTGCGTTACCTCGTGGAGGTGCGGAAGATGCGCGGCAAGGTCATCAAGTCCTTCTCCGCCACGAAGCTGGTGGACCATCTCGCAAGCAAATATTCCCTCACCCTTGAGGAGACGCCCATCGGGTTCAAATATATCTGCGACAAAATGCGCGAAGGCGGCGTGCTGATGGGCGGCGAGGAGAGCGGCGGCATCGGCATCCCTACATTGGGTGGCCCGGAGCGCGACGGGATGCTGAACGCCTTCCTGCTGGCCGAGGCGATGGCGCATTACGGCAAGTCGCTGGGCGAACTGGTGGCGGAGTTGCACGGGGAATTCGGGCCGCATCACTACAACCGTCTGGACCTGGAACTCAAACCAGGACAGAAGGAACGCGCCATGAAGATGGTGTCGGCGGATGGCCTGGAGCGCTTCGCGGGATGCCGCGTGGAACGCCGCGAGGATCTGGACGGGGTGAAGATGTATCTGGACAACGGCGCGTGGCTGCTGGTGCGGCCTTCCGGCACAGAACCTCTGCTCCGCGCCTATGTGGAAGCGGGGTCCGCGGAAACCGTCCGGCAGGTTCTTTCCGCCACGGAACAGACGATCTGCAATCTCTAAACACGGCGCAACGGGCGCATTGCAAGAGAGCAGGAGAAGATCATGGACCGGTTGGTCATTCAGGGTGGGGTGAAACTCGAGGGAACGGTTCGGGTAAGCGGAGCGAAGAACGCCGCGCTGCCATGCATGGCAGCCTGCCTGCTGACCGAGGAGCCGGTGATCCTCCAGAACTTGCCCGACGTGCGGGACATCCGCACCACCTGCGACATGCTGGGCAGCCTGGGCGTCGCGGTTGCCGACACCAAAGCGAGCTGCTCCTGGCCGCCGTCCAGCGAGCGGCAACTGCCCCTTCACGCAAAGCAGATCTCCAAAGTGGACGTCCCGTGGGAGATGGTCCGGACCATGCGGGCCTCCACGCTGATCCTGGGTCCCCTGCTGGCCCGGTGCGGGGAGGCGCAGGTCTCGCTGCCCGGAGGATGCGCCATCGGCGCACGCCCCATCGACCTGCATCTGAAAGGGCTGGAAAAGCTGGGCGCGGAGATCTCCACCAAGCACGGCTCGGTCATCGCACATGCCAAACGACTGGTGGGGGCGGCGATTCACTTCGACCGCATCACCGTAACCGGAACGGAAGACCTCTTAATGGCGGCCACTCTCGCCGAAGGCGAGACGGTACTGGAAAACGCGGCCAGAGAACCGGAGGTTGCCGACCTCGCCGATCTGCTCCGGAAGATGGGCGCGAAGATCGAGGGGGCGGGAACGTCCACCATCCGCGTCGAGGGTGTCGAGCGGCTGACGGGAGCGACCCATGCCATCATCCCGGATCGAATCGAAGCGGGGACATTCCTGGCGGCCGCGGGAGTTACCGGCGGCGAGATCATCGTGGAGGGGTGCCGTTCGGATCATCTATCGGCGGTGATGGACAAGTTCCGAGAGGCCGGACTTGACCTGGAGGAAACCGCGCCCGGCTGCCTGCGCGCCTATGTGCCGGGCTCACTGACACCTGCCGACATGACCACGGCCGAGTATCCCGGATTCCCCACCGACATGCAGGCTCAGTACATGGCGCTCGCCACCCGCGCCGCCGGGACATCCGTCATCACGGAGACCATCTTCGAAAACCGTTTCATGCACGTGCCGGAGCTGGCCCGGATGGGTGCAACTATCCAGGTGGAGGGCAACCGGGCCATCGTCAAGGGACCATCTCCGCTCTCGGGCGCGGGAGTAACGGCGAGCGATCTGCGCGCCAGCGCGTCGCTGGTACTGGCCGGGCTGGCCGCAGAAGGCGAGACGATGATCGAGCGTGTCTATCACCTGGACCGTGGCTACGAGCGGATCGAAGAAAAGCTACGAGGCCTCGGCGCCCACATCGACAGAACTTCCAACTGATCCATCCACTTTGCCGCCATTCGCTTTGCCGCCATTCGCTTTGCCGCCGGCCCTGTCTTCACAATCAGCGTCCCTGCCGGATTCGCCGGACACGCGGGGCTACCCGCCTTGCGGTGCGGGACTGCCAGGCCGCAGAAGCTGCAGGTTCGGATCGATGGACCGCAGGTGCAGGTCGTGTTGGGGGAAAGGAATTTCAATCCCCGCCTCATGGAACCGGGAAAATAGTTCGTAATAGAGATCGCTGCGAAGAGCCTTCGGAGTCTGGACGCGGGACTGTGTCCAGAACCGCAGCTCAAAATCCAGCGAACTGTCGCCGAAGCCGACGAACAGGGCCTCCGGTGGGTAGGTGGTCATCACGTCCGGATGCTGCGAGGCCACATCCAGCAGGATATCCCGGACCTGATGCGGTTCGCTGCCGTAGGAAACACCGACCGGCATGGAGAACCGCACACGGCGGTCGTTGGCGGTCCAGTTCGTAACACGGTTGGAGATGAACTCCGAGTTGGGAACGATGATGACGACGTTTTCATTGGTACGGACCCAGGTGCTTCGCGCGCCGATATGTGTTACGTCCCCGTTCAGCGTGCCGACTTCGATGCGATCCCCCACTTTTAAAGGGCGCTCGACCAGAAGGATCAATCCGGAGACAAAGTTGCTGGAGATATTCTGCAATCCGAATCCGAGTATGATGCCGAACGTTCCGCCGAGGAAAGCAAGACTCGAAAGGTTCAACCCGGAAGAATGCAGTCCGATGAGAATTCCCAGGGTAAAGATCAGGTAACCGGCAGCCCGGACAATGGTGTACTGCTGTCCTGAATCGAAGGATGTCCTGGGCAGGATCTGGGTCTGGAGTAAACCGCGAACGAGCTTGCTCAGAATCACCAGAACCATGAGAAAGAGAAACAACTGCAGGATGACGGCCAGGGTGATGGCCTTCTCTCCCAGGTAGAAGTAAGGGGTCGTCCACAGATGCTCCGCGTCCACACCCGTCATGGCTGCGAACAGATCAAACAACCACCCGCCGGAGATCAGAACCAGGACGAGAAAAAGGAAGGTCAGCAACAGGATTTTGACTCGACGTAACTTGGGCATTGTTATCCTTTCCGTGCAACCCGGCTCGGGGCACAATCGGACTCAGCACTCATCCCGGCTTTGCCGATTCGAGAACAAACCCCGAACCGCGAATTATTGTATTTCAGGATCACGCTTCATCTTACCCGACAAATTCTGCAACCGCTCCCGCAGCCTGGCAACGCCTTCACAATTACCGGCCAAACGGTCAGGGTTTACTCAAAGAGCATCCGCGACTTTGCCGGTGCGGGCAAGAAAGGCGAGGAAGTTCCGCGTCGTGAATTCGCCCAGCTCGTCCGGAGAGCAATCGTGCAGCGCGGCAAGCTGCGCGGCCGTGTGGATGACATGAGCCGGCTCATTGCGCCTCCCGCGCCGGGGAACAGGAGACAGGAAGGGCGAGTCGGTCTCGATCAGCAGGCTCTCGCGCGGAATCCGGGCGGCGACTTCGCGCAGATCTT
The DNA here is from genome assembly GCA_963662495.2 of Terriglobia bacterium. Classification (GTDB taxonomy): domain Bacteria; phylum Acidobacteriota; class Terriglobia; order 2-12-FULL-54-10; family 2-12-FULL-54-10; genus SHUM01. The sequence continues at coordinate 71,471 of CAXVYQ010000009.1, read as the reverse complement.
GCGCCTTGGAAAAGGTAACGTTGCCGGCAAAGGAGATATAGAAACCCATCTCCATTCCGCGGCTGGCTTGCTCGAAAGTCCCGCTGAAACAATGCAGGATTCCGCCGAGTCCCGCCGATCTCCAATGCTCCTCCAGCAACCGCAGGCAATCGTCCCACGCCTCGCGGCAGTGGATCACGATGGGCAACCGGCAGGCGCGGGCCAGTTCCATCTGCCGGATAAAGACCGATTGCTGGGTATCGCGCGGGGAATGGTCGTAGTGGTAGTCGAGGCCGATCTCGCCGATGGCGACCAGAAGCGGGTCGGCGGCCAACTCCGCCAGGGTTGCGAGATGCTTGGCGGTGGCGTGTTGCGCCTCGTGAGGATGGATTCCGGCGGTGGCATAGACGCGCGGGCGGCCGCGGGCGATCCCGAGTCCGGAATGAAGCTGATCCGGACCGCCGGCGCCGCCCATAGCCATCAGGTATTCAACGCCTGCGGCGCGGGCGCGCTCGAAGACCTGCTCGCGGTCCTCATCGAAGTCCGGGAACTCCAGATGCGCGTGGGAGTCGGCGAACATCAGCGCAGACGGGCCCCGTTCGGGACCTCCTCGAGGAAGCTTGCCAGCACGGGCCGGTCTTCCTTGCCCACCGAGGCGGCCAGCAACATGCCCTCCGACAGCAGGCCGCGCATCTTGCGTGGCTGGAGGTTCGCCAGGATGACCACCTTGCGGCCGACGAGCGCTTCCGGTTCGTAATACTCCGCGATGCCGACCAGTATCTGCCGGACCTCCGTGCCGATGTCGACCTCCAGCCGCAGCAGCTTCGTGGCGCCCTTGATGCGTTCGGCGACACGGACCTCGCCGACGCGGATGTCCCACTTCAGAAAATCGTCGATGGGAAGCCGCTCGGGAGCGACCGGCTGCGGGCTGTCAGAGGACCCGGCGGCGGGAGCGGGAAGAGGCGGCGGGACCAGTTGGTCCTCGAGATCCTGAATTTTCTTGAGGGCCTCCGCTTTTATGACCCGCGGGAAGACCGGCTCGACGTTTCCAATGCGGTCGCTGACCGTCATGGGAGAGGTAATCAGCTCGTCGAAGGTGAGGGAGGAAAGATCGGAGCTCTGTCCGAGCTGTCGCCAGATTTTTTCCGTGGACTCGGGCAGCACCGGATAGAGCAGCCCCGTGACGAGCCGCAGACTCTCAACAGTGGTGTAGAGGATCGTGCCCAACCGCGCGCGGTCCTCGTCCGTCTCACCCTCGGCCACCCGCCAGGGTTCGGTTTCGACGAGATATTTATTCAATGCCGAAACCAGCTCCCAGACGGCGTCCAGGCCGGCGCCGAATTCCAGACGGTCGAAGGCCTCCTGGTATCGGATGCTGACCCCGGCGGCCAGTTCCAGAATCCGCAGATCGGCCGACGGGCGGCGCTGCAGGGGCGATGGGTAAGGAATCTGCCCGCCGAAATAACGGGTGATCATCGTGAGCACCCGGCTCGCCAGGTTTCCGAAGTCGTTCGCCAGGTCCGCATTGTAGCGGGTGAGCAGACTGTCGTAGGAGAAGTGTCCGTCCTGCCCGAAGGGAATCTCCCGCAGCAGGAAGTAGCGCAGGGCGTCGGTGCCCAGCACTTCGCGGATGGGATCGGGGCGGATGATGTTGCCCCGGGACTTGCTCATCTTGCCTTCTTCAAACAGCAGCCAGCCGTGGGCGAAGATGCCGCGCGGGAGCGGCAGACCGGCGGCCATCAGGAAAGCCGGCCAGTAGACGGCGTGGAAGCGGACGATCTCCTTGCCCACCAGATGCAGATCCACGGGCCAGAGTTTTTCGTACAGGGCAGCGGCCTTGCCGGACTGGCCGAAGCCGATTCCGCTCATGTAGCCGGTCAGCGCGTCGAGCCATACATAGAAGACATGCTGCGCCTCGGCGCCGGCGATCTGGGTGGCATCCGGGACCTGGATGCCCCACTTCAGCGAGCTGCGGCTGATGGAGATGTCGCGCAGGCCGCTGCGGACGAAGGAGGCCACTTCGTTGCGGCGGGTCTCGGGACGCAGGAAGCCGGGCTGCTCTTCATACAGAGCCAGCAAGGCGTCCTGATAGGCGGACAGGCGAAAGAAGAGATTCTCTTCTTCCGTCCACTGGCAGGGCTGGTCATGGTCCGGGCAGACGTTGTCCGGCTGACGGAGATCGGTCTCCTCCTTGAAGGACTCGCATCGCTGGCAGTACCAGCCGGAATATTTGTCGCTGTAGATTACCGGCTCCCCGTCCGGAGTCTTTGCCTGAACGAGGCGTGACCACAGGGCCAGCACACCGTCGCGGTGGCGCTCATCGGTCGTCCGGATATAGCTGTCGTAGCTGATTCCGAGCCGCTCCCACAGGGAACGGAACAGCTCGCTGGTCTCATCGCTCTGCTGCTGCGGGGAGATGTTCCTTTCCCGCGCGATGCGATCGATGTTCTGCCCGTGCTCGTCGGTCCCGGTGAGCAGGAAGGCATCGTAGCCCTGCATTTTTCTGAAGCGGCGAATCGTATCGGCCACCAGCGTGCTGTAGGCGTGGCCCAGGTGCGGCGCGGCATTGACGTAGTAGAGCGGGGTGGTGAGATAGTACTTATTCATTTTGACCCTGACCCGGCTCCCGCGATTCCGAAGAGCCGGACTCCTTCCAAAAAGCAAATGAGGCTTCCTGCAGTATGGTCCGCAACGGGACAGACGCCGCGGAAGCCAAACGGCGGCAATCCTCATATTCGGGACTGAAGTTCAGGATGTTTCCGTTTTCGCGTGCGACCTTCACTGAAACTTTACCATAGGGAGTGGTTACTTCCACAGATTCGCGCTCCAGGCTGCGCCGTAGCACCTCGCTGCAGCGGACGCCCAGCGTCGTGGTCTCCTGGAAGAAAAGATTCATCAGGGCATCGCGCTGCCCGGCCCGGCATAAAACGCTGAGCAGGACGCCGGGACGGTTCTTCTTCATCTGCACCGGAACCAGAAAAACATCCAGCGCGCCCAGCTCGAAGGCCCGCTCGGAGAAGAATCCGTAGACCTGCGGGTTCATGTCGTCGAGGTTGGCCTCCAGCATCCAGAGCCGCTCCATGGTGCTCCCGGACGAGACGATGGACGAGACGCCGGCATCCACGCTCTCCCCACGAGCGTCTACGCTCTCCCCTATGGTCACGCGCAGCAGATTCGGCATCTCCTCCAGCTCCCGCGTCCCGGCCCCATAGCCGGACCCCAGGACGCGCATCGCCGGCATCGCCCCGAACGAAGCAGCCAGGGTGGAGACCAGCGCCGCGCCGGTCGGTGTAACCAGTTCCGCCTGCACGCCGGAGGAGTAGACCGGCAGGCCTTTCAGCAACTCGAGCGCCGCCGGCGCCGGGACCGGCAGTGTCCCGTGTTCGCATTCCAGCGTGCCGCCGCCCACATTCAATGCCGAGCAATGCATCTCATCCACCCCCAGCAGCTCCAGTGCCAGACAATTGCCGACGATATCGGCGATCGAGTCCACGGCCCCGACTTCGTGGAAATGCACTTTTTCGAGCGTGGCCCCATGCAGCGCGGCCTCCACCTCGCCCAGCCGGGTAAAGACGGCAACCGCCCGCTGTTTCACCCCGGGGCTCAGCTCCGCCCGCTCGATCATCGCCCGGATCTGCGACAGATGCCGGTGCGCCTTCTGCGGAGGCGCCTCGAATTGAATCCGCGTCCCCATGAGCGCCCCGCGGCGGACCTGCTCGTTCCGCAGCCGCAGCTCGCCCAGGCCGAGCGACTGCAGGGGTTCTTCAATCCCGCGCGGCTCCGCGCCGCATTCGATCAATGCGCCGAGCATCATGTCGCCGCTGATGCCGGAGAAACAATCCAGATAGGCGATTTTCATATGATCCTGGTCCGCTCCCGCAATGGCCTGTTCCAGATCACGCAGGCCCGCCCGCTATTCCTCTCGACATTACCTCCTGGGGGCCTCCAGGAGGATATCCCTAATTTCCAGGACCGTGGCGAAGTCAAATTCTTTTCCGGCGCCCGTCTTCCGGCAACCAGGCGCGACGGCCAGTGAAATTATCTCCCACGCCTTCGCAGACTGGCTATATCCCACGGCGGGTGGCTCCATCCCGCACTCTACATTCTACTCTCCTGGCTACCCCGCCTGGCTACCTCCCTTGGCAACCCCTCTCTAATCTCAATCCCCGCCGGGCGTCAGGCGGCGGGCCGCCTCGGGACCCGCCTATCCGTTTGACCCGCTTCGTGAGACCACGCTATGCTGGTAGAATGCCGCATTGTTTTGAATCCTCTCCGGGGCGGGTATACGGATGCCAATCGAGCGGCTGACGGTCCGTGGGGCGCGCCAGCACAATCTGCAGAACATCACGGTGGAGATCCCCCGCCAGAGCCTGACGGTCATCACCGGGCTGAGCGGCTCGGGCAAATCCAGCCTGGCCTTCGATACCATCTATGCCGAAGGGCAGCGGCGTTACGTCGAGACGCTTTCCACCTATGCCCGCCAGTTTCTGGACCAGATGGAGCGGCCCGACGTCGATACGATAGAGGGACTGAGTCCGGCCATCTCCATCGATCAGAAGACCACCTCGCGCAGCCCGCGCTCCACCGTGGGAACCATCACGGAGATCTACGACTATCTCCGCCTGCTCTATTCCACCATCGGCATACCCCATTGCCCCCGTTGCGGGAAGCGCATCAGCCACCAGACCACGCAGCAGATCGTGGCGAGAATCCTTGCCATCGAGAACAGCGACCGGATCATGATCCTCGCTCCGATCGTCCGGGGACGTAAGGGAGAGTTCCGGAAGGAGCTGGAAAAGCTGAGCCACCAGGGCTTTGTCCGCGCCCGGATCGACGGGCAGCTCTACAACGTGGACGAGCCGGTGGCGCTGGACCGCCGCAAGAACCACACAATTGAAGTGGTGGTGGACCGTCTGCTGGTCAAGCCCGGCATCGGGAAGCGTCTGGAGGCATCGCTGGCCACGGCCATGAAGCTGGCGGGCGGCCTCGTTCTGGTGGCCGAGGTAGGTGGCGAGACGGGAGGCAAGACAGGCGGCGAGGCGGCTGGCCCTGGAGAGGAAGAGACGCTCTACTCCGAGTCTCTCGCCTGCACCGACTGCGGCACCAGCCTGCCCACCATCGAGCCGCGCTCGTTTTCCTTCAACAGTAAGTACGGAGCCTGCCCATCCTGCCAGGGGCTCGGCAACAAGTGGGACTTCGACCCGGCGAAGCTCGTCGCGGACTGGAGCAAGCCGCTGCTCGAGGGAGCCTTGGGACCGGCCCTGGGATCACTGCGGCTCAAGCGTCCGCTCACCGAATTTTCCACCCACTCGAAGATCAGCCTGAAAATTCCGTTCGGCGAGCTGGCGCGCAAGGAGCAAAAACTGATTCTGTTCGGTCGTGAGAGGAGCGGCACCAGACGGGGAATCAAGTTCAACGGACTGATTCCGCTGCTGCGCGAAAGCTACGAAACCAGCACCTCCAACACATACCGCGAATGGCTCACGCAGTTCATGTCCCCGGTGGCCTGCGGCGTCTGCGACGGGAAACGGCTGGCCGCCGAGAGCCTCGCCGTGCTGGTCGCGGGCCTCTCCATCGCCCACCTGACGGCGGCGACCATCTCCCGGACGGCTGAAATCCTGGGGGAGGTAAAACTATCCAGCCGCGAGGAGCAAATCGCCGGACGGGTTCTGGCGGAGATCCGGAACCGTCTGGAGTTCCTGATCGCCGTGGGGCTGGGGTACCTGACCCTGGACCGCGCGGCTCCCACCCTGTCGGGCGGCGAGGGACAACGCATCCGGCTGGCGGCCCAGATCGGCTCCCGGTTGCGCGGCGTGCTCTATGTGCTGGACGAGCCCTCCATCGGCCTGCACCACCGCGACAATCACCGTTTGCTGGAGACGCTGACCAGCCTCCGCGACCTTGGCAACACGGTCCTGGTCGTGGAGCACGACGAGGACACCATCCGCCGGGCCGACTACGTTGTGGACCTGGGCCCGGGCGCCGGTCGGCATGGCGGGCATGTGGTGGCCTCGGGAACTCCGCAGCATGTGGAAGCCGTCGAGGAGTCCCTCACCGGCCAGTATCTTTCCGGGAGACGGATGATTCCGCTGCCGGCCAAACGGCGCCAGCCCTCCGGAAAATTCCTCACCATTCGCGAAGCCACGGCCAACAACCTGAAGAATCTCGAAGTCCAATTTCCGCTCGGACTGCTGAGCGTGATTACCGGGGTATCGGGCTCCGGCAAATCCACCCTGGTGAACGACATTCTCTACCGCTCGCTGGCCCGCAAGCTCTATCGGTCGAAGGAGGAGCCCGGCGCGCATGGCCGTCTGGAGGGGGCCGAGGAGATCGACAAGGTCGTCTGCATCGATCAGTCTCCCATCGGCCGCACGCCGCGCTCGAACCCGGCCACCTACACCGGAATATTCACTCCGCTGCGGGATCTGTTCGCACAGCTGCCCGAGTCCCGCGAGCGGGGGTACCGGCCGGGCCGGTTCAGCTTCAACGTGAAGGGCGGCAGGTGCGAGGCCTGCCAGGGCGACGGGCAGCGCCGCGTGGAGATGAACTTCCTTCCCGACGTCTTCGTCACATGCGACCTGTGCCGCGGGCGGCGCTATAACTCCGAGACGCTCACGGTGCGCTACAAGGGGCTCTCCATCGCCGACATGCTGGAGAGCACGGCGCTGGAGGCGCTGGAGCGGCTGGAGAACATACCGGCCATCGCACAGAAGCTGCATACGGTTGTGGATGTGGGACTGGGCTATCTGCACCTGGGGCAGTCCTCGACAACGCTCTCGGGCGGCGAGGCGCAGCGCATGAAGCTGGCGCGCGAGCTCAGCCGGCGCCAGACCGGCAAGACCCTGTACATCCTGGACGAGCCAACGACGGGGCTGCATCTGGACGATGTCCGCAAGCTGCTGGAGGTGCTGCATCGGTTGACAGAGCTGGGAAACAGCGTCATCATCATCGAGCATCATCTGGACGTAATCAAATCAGCCGATTGGGTCATCGATCTGGGGCCGGAGGGCGGCGAGGCGGGCGGAAAATTGGTTGCCAGCGGCACTCCCGAGCAGGTGGCCCGCGTCTCCCAATCCCATACCGGCAGAGCCCTTTCGCAGATCCTGTCCGGCGCCGGGCGTCGGTCGCGCAAGACCCGTACCCGCCGGAAACGCGCATGAGCCAGCACCATGAGCATCTATAAGGAAAAGCCGCTGGACCGCACCGGCCTGCGGACCATTCCCCTGCTGGAGCGTCCCGCCAAGGTTACCGTCCGGGACTTTGCCACCCCTTACAGAAAAGGCCAGGGCGTTCCGGGACTGATCGACTCGCTGCCCCGCATTCTCGCCGGCGATAAGCTGCGCGCGGTCGTTGATGCCATCCACGAGGCGCGTGGCCTGGGCAAGTTAATTCTTTGGGGGCTGGGCGGGCATGTCGTCAAGGTGGGCCTGAGTCCCGTGCTGATTGAACTGATGTCGCAGGGCTTCGTCTCCGGAATCGCGATGAACGGCTCCACCGCCATCCACGATTTCGAGATCGCGCTGGCGGGCTCCACATCCGAGGAGGTGGACGCGCAGTTGCCCGGCGGCCAGTTCGGCATGGCCGAGGAGACCGGAGCGTGGATGAATCAGGCGATTGGCGAGGCCGACCGGAATGACACAGGGATTGGTGAAGGACTGGGCCATTTCCTAGATCAAAAATCAGAGGAATCGAAAGCGTCGGCCGGAGAAGGACTGCGGGGAGTTCCGCACGGCGATCTCAGCCTCTTGCTGGCCGCTTATCGCCGGAAGATTCCCGTTACCGTTCATGTGGCCATCGGAACCGATACGCCTCACAACCATCCCATGGCCGACGGCCGGGCCATCGGCGGCGCCAGCCACCGCGACTTCCTGCTGTTTGCCGGGCTGGTGCGCAATCTCGACGGTGGCGGCGTTTATGTGAATGTGGGCTCGGCGGTCGTGCTGCCCGAGGTCTTCCTCAAGGCCGTCTCGGCGGTGCGCAATCTCGGCAACCCGCTGGGAAATTTAACGACCGTGAACCTGGATTTCCTGCAACACTACCGCCCGATGGAAAATGTGGTTCGCCGTCCCACGATGGACTCCGGCAAGGGGTACGCCCTGACGGGACATCATGAAATTCTGCTGCCGCTGATCGCGGCCGCTCTCATCGAACGCTGAACCTCCATGGACGAAAAACACCCGACGGAAAACCCGACGGAAAACTGGATGGGCGGCCGGACGCCTGACCAAGATGTATCCGGGCCGCCCGATGGCGGGGCCGGGAGCTTCGAGAGATCCGGAAGCCTTGAAAATTCTGATGATTCCGATTCTTCCGGGCGCGGCTGGCCGCCCTGGACGCTGCTGGATCTGGGATTGTTCGTCCTGTTCGCCATCGCGGGCTTTCTCCTTTCTTCGATCATCATTCTGGCAGGGATCCAGCTACTGAACCTCGTGCCCGGACTCGAGATCACCCTCGCGGACCCGCAGGTTCAGACCCCGCTGGCGGTAACGTTGCAGATTTTGTGGGAAGGTCTCTGGATTCTGTTCATCTATTTTCTCATCACCCGGAAATACGGCAAACCGTTCTGGGCCGCCATCCGCTGGGTTGACATCGGTCCGAAGCAAACGACTTTCATGTGGTATGGCTTCGCCATGGCGATCCTGATTCAGGTCGCATTCCATTTCTTTCCCACCGATACCGAGATGCCCATCGAACAGATGTTCACCACACCCGCGGCCGGTTATCTGCTGGCCTTCTTCGGGGTCTGTGTGGCGCCGTTCGTGGAGGAACTCGTCTTCAGGGGATTTTTCTATCCGGTCTTCGAGACCCGCTGGGGTTTGATCCCCGCTGTCGGGCTGACCGGAGGACTGTTTGCACTCATCCACGCACAACAACTGGGCGGCGGGATTCAGGAGTTGCTGGCCATGACGACGGTCGGAATCATTCTTTCCTATGTCCGCGGGAAGACGGGCTCTTTGATTCCATCTTTCCTGATGCACTTTTCCTACAACGCCACTCTTTTCGCTGCGTTGTATTTTTCAACAGATTACTTTCGCGCGCTGTCCGGCTGAAGCGTTGCTACTGCCCCGAACTTGCCTGACTAATGAAAACATTGGAGAGTCTGTTTTGAACGATGATCAGGATGCAGTAAAGACGGTGGAATGGACCGCGAACGGGGTCGTATTGATCGACCAGCGAGCGCTGCCTACCCGGGAAGAGTATGTCGTCTGCCGGACCTACGAGGAGGTCGCCGAGTCGATTCGCGCGATGGTAGTCCGGGGCGCTCCGGCCATCGGCGTAACGGCGGCGATGGGAATCGCGCTCGGCCTGAAGCAATGCCGGGCCACGAACCAGCAGGATCTGAAAGCAGAATTTGATGCTATCTGCCGGACACTCGCCGAAACCCGCCCGACGGCCGTGAACCTGTTCTGGGCAATCGGGAAGATGAAGACACGCTTCGACTCTCTTCTGGCCGGAGGAAGTTCACGTGAGGCGATTGCAAAGGAATTGGAATCGCTGGCACAACAGATCTGCACCGAGGATGTGGCCTCCTGCAAACGGCTGGGCGATTTCGGCGCCAGCCTTGTGCCGGACGGCAAAACGGTGATGACCGTCTGCAACGCGGGCGCCCTCGCCACGGCCGGGTACGGAACCGCACTGGGCGTGATTCGATCGGCGGTCCGGGCCGGGAGAAATATCGACGTGATGGCGCTGGAGACCCGCCCGTTCCTGCAAGGGGCCAGGCTCACGGCATGGGAACTCAGCAAGGACCACATCCCGACCACGCTGATCACCGACAATATGTCGGGGCATTTCCTGAAAACAGGGGCCATCGGATGCGTGGTGGTGGGTGCGGACCGGATCGCCGGCAACGGCGACACCGCCAACAAGATCGGCACCTACACGGTCGCCGTTCTCGCCAGGGAAAACAATGTCCCGTTCTACGTTGCTGCGCCGTTTTCGACCGTGGACCTCGCCATTCCCGGAGGCGAGCAGATTCCCATCGAAGAACGGGCGATCACGGAGGTCACCAGAATCCAGAATGTGCAGATTGCGCCGGATGGAGTCGCTGTCCGCAACCCGGCCTTCGACGTTACCCCGCATCGCTTCATCAATGCCATCATCACGGATCGTGGGATTGCCGAGCCGCCTTACAACGAGAGCCTCCCCGGCCTCAAAGCCAGTGGCTGATGTTTGCAGAGTCCGGCTTCCCTTCTATTCGGGCCTCCGCTCAGGACCCCGCACAGGAATCCATAAACGAGCAGAATTCTCATTGAAACCCTGCGTGAATTTTTCGGGAGATGCGGTATTGCCTGTTAACTGGGATAGTTCATTGGAAAACCCCGGATCGATCCGAAGACTATACTGTTTTTATGGGTGTATACAGAACGATTAGCCTGATATCCTGTAAATTTATCGACCCCGGCGAGTGGCTCTGACGAGAAATCACGGGCAAACCGGCTGGAACGGTTCTTCTTCATTCGAATTGGTTTTGCTATGATTTCAGACGTATCCCCCATGGGAAGGGAAACCGGGGGTGCGTTGTGGATTGTCGGCCGGTTTTAGGAGGATGAGAATGGTAACGCGGATTGTTCGACTGCTTTCATTAGCTGGAATACTCGTTTTTGCTCTCAACGACAGGGTACAGATGCAATCGGATGCCCGTTTTCTGGAGCCGACTGAGAGCCTTTCCGGTAATACGGGTCTCTGGAAGGTTCATAGCCCAGACAATCTGGCGCGTGAACAGGTTTCCTTTTCCGCCTGGTATGACCGGATCAACCGGAACCCCGGCCACCTCACGATCAGCACCATGGGCTTTGGCGGAAACTATGGCATCACCGATTGGCTGGAGTTCGGAGCAAATTTTGAAGTCAACCGCCGCATCCTCGTCCGCAATGCAAGCGAATTGAGCCTCGGTCAGCAGCAATTGGGATTATTTGGAACCCAGGTACCCGGAGCAACACGCACGGCTGCGGAACTACTGCCCACAAGCACGTTACTGGCGCAATTGCGCTCGCCGGTCCATCCCACCGTGACCAGTTCAGCGAATCCGGAGCAGGCCGAAGCCGGCGAGATGATCCAACTGACCGCGCAGGGCTCCTCAGCAACCGGAGCGCCTCTGACCTATTCCTGGACCACCACTGCCGGCACCATTGAGGGCGCCGGACCCGAGGTGCAGCTCGACACGACCGGACTGGCTCCGGGAAGTTACGTGGCCACGGTGCGAGTGAGGGAGCGGCCCGGCCTGTTTGCCGACTCCTCGAACCGCTTTGCCATTATCGAGCCCGTGCTGCTGCCTCCCGCGTTAACCTGCTCGGTGAACCCGTCCAGCGTTCAGGTAGGCGAGGCGGTTACACTGACCGGCAACGGCGCCAGTCCGCAGGACCGTCCGCTGACATATGAGTGGTCCGCATCCGGTGGTCAGATCGTTGGCACCGGCGCCACCGTCCGTCTGGACACGACGGGCGCTTCCCCGGGAACCATTACCGTGCTGGGTACGGTGTTTGACGACAGGGGCCTGTCGGCTGATTGCTCGGTGAGCATCACAACCGTCGCGCCGCCGCCGCCATTGCCTCCGCCGGATACGGTGCGGCTCGATAGTTGCGAGTTCGGAAACAATGACGGGCGCGTGGACAATGTCTGCAAGGCGAAGCTGGATACCGTGGCGCTGCGGCTGCAGAGCGAGCCGGACGCCAGCCTGGCCATCGTTGGCTTTGCGGCCACCAGCGAGCAGGATACACAGCAGTTGTCCCAGACCCGCGCTGACAACGTCCGCTCGTACCTGGTCAACGAAAAGGGTCTCGCCGCCGGAAGGCTGGTCTCGCGTACCGGGGCTCCTGGCACCGGCGACGCCTCCCGCAAAGCGGATCTGCATCTGGTTCCGCGCGGAGCGACGTTCACCGGGTATAACCTGCTGCTGGACCGCCAGCGCGGGGGCTCAGTGGAAACGGCGGATCAATCTTCCGCGCCGCCAGCATCCCGTCGGGCCGGCACACGGCGGAACGAGCGGGTGATCGTCTCAATCAGGCCCGGCCGGTCCGTCCAGCCGGGCACACCGGATGTCGGACGTTCCATCATCGCTTCTGTCCGTTAATCTGTTCGAAGGCCCCGTGAATTTGTTCGAAGGCCCTGGAAACGTGAGAGATCTCATTCGTCCAGGGCCTTTTTTTGCCCGTCCGCCGAACAGATTCACATTGGCCAGACGCGGTCCTCCGCTTATAATAATGTTTGCAATGGGACCATCAAGGCGGGCGGGTTGCCAGAACGGGCCCGGCGCGATCCCCCTCTTGAAGAAAAATCTCAATCCCATGCCGAGGAGCCAAGATGCTGAATGCGCTGCGACGTTTATCCCTGTTGATTGTTCTTCTGGCGGCAGGCTCTCCGGTTGCCGCCCAGGCCGCCGAAAGCGGTGATTGCCTGGCCGGATCGCCCGGCTCACCCGTCAAGATCGAGGTCTTCTCGGATTTTCAGTGCCCGGCCTGCAGGGCTTTTTACATGGAAACAATCAGCCGGATCTTTCCCGAATACGCGGAGACAGACCAGGTCTGTATCGCCTATCGGGAGTTCCCGCTGGCCATGCACCAGCATGCGAAAAAAGCCGCCCGTTATGGCCACGCAGCCATGCGGCTGGGCCCGCAGCAGTGGCGCATGGTCAGCGACGCGATGTTCGCGGCCCAGCCGGAATGGGCGGGCTCCGGCGATATTGACCCCGTCATCCAGAAAGTGCTTTCCCCGGACGACTGGGCGGCGCTCCAGAAAGAGATGCAGGACACGGCCGCACTGGATGCCCTCATCGAGACCGATTTCAATCTGGGCAGGGAACTCGGCGTCAACTCCACGCCCACGTTTTTTGTAACCGCCAACGGCAAGACGGAAAAAATTCCCGCCGCGGTCCGTTACGCCATACTGAAACGGTATCTCGACAACCTTTTGGAAAAATAATCGTGATCCGATTGATTCTGGAATGGGCCGCAAGACTGTTTCTCGGCATTCTGTTCGTCTATGCCGGTTATGCCAAGCTGGCCGAGCCGTTTCTGTTTGAGATGGCGGTGGACTCCTACCAGATGCTTCCGGTCGGCGCCGTCATCTTCGTGGCCCGGACCCTGCCCTGGCTGGAGGTCCTGCTCGGCCTGCTGCTCATCCGCGGCTGGAAGCTCTTCTATGGCGCCGGTTTTACCACGCTCCTGCTGGGATTTTTTCTCACCATGATGGGCATCTCTTACGCACGCGGCGTCGAAGCCACCTGCGGCTGTTTCGGCATCGGCGAGCCCGTCAGCCCCGCCACTCTGGCACGGGATACCGGATTCTTTCTCGTGGCCGTTTTTCTCACCGTCTCGGCCTGGTACAGGCGAAAACAGATGCTGGCACCCTCCGGGCCGATAGCCTGACTCCTGTTCCTGGTGCAACTGACGTGTCCCAATCTTCCTTCCCCCGGCCGGAACACATGCAACTCCTGCGGGAAAAAATCCAGAAATATTTCCGTTCCCGGGAACTCAACTGGGAACTGGCCGACCGGGGGATCAATCAATTGCGATGCCAGTACAGGATTGGGTTGCGGCCTGCGGGGGCTCCGGAATGGATTGAAGTGGCGATCCACTTTCAGGTTGCGGAACGATTACGGAAGGGAGCGGCAGAAGGCGCGGAAGGAAATGATGCCGAGATCAGAAAAGTCCTGGACCCGATTGTGAGTCAGGCCTTATCCGGGGGATGATCCCCCCCAGCCGGAACCCCCAGCCGTGGGTAGTGCGCTAAAAGCGCGTTGCTCGTTGGTGGCGGCCTGATCCAAGTCGGCCAACGAGCCATTCGCCTCATGCGAACCCTGCCAATAGTTCGAGGATGGTCCAAATATGAGTGGTGGACTCCGGTGATTCTCTCAGTGGTGTTGACGGAGCAACCTTCCAAGAGAAGCTGGAGAACTTGGGAGGCGCGATCCATGGAGAGGTACATGCCATCCAGCGGATCGGCGTGAGGTTCAGTGAAGGTTTTGCGGCATTGGTTACAGCGGAATCGTTGAAGACCGTTGCGGTGTTTCCCGAATTTCTTGCATCGGATTTGGCAATTGTGACAGGTCATTTCGGCTTGCCTTTCTGCGAGGCAAAGCCGATAATGAGATTGAAGAGATCGGCATTGCGGCTAACCCCGCGTGCTGGTTTTAGGCCCTGTCAGTAGTTCGCGCTACTGGCGGGGTTTTTTGTTACTAGTTTACTTCCCTTCTAATCGGTGGCGGTACTCTCGTCGCACGCATTTCCTTTTCGATTTTCTCTTTCAACCAGCCTGGAGGTGGTGCTATGGGAGGAGGCCCACCACCCCACGCAAACTTCGCTCCAAGAGGACGAACCTCCCCAGAGCCAGCCAACCTTCTGATAATTGTTTGAACGTTCGCAACAAGGTTGCTCTTGGCGGCGACTTCGGGATTAACTATCTTCATAGTGTCAGCAATTTCTGCAATGGACATTTCCTGATTAGCATTCGCCATCACATAGCGAACCAGATCGGTGAAGCCCAACTGCAGAAGCGGGTCCTCGACCTGCACATTGCAAAGTGCAGCCAAATGAACAATGTCATGTTGGAGTTGTGCCATTCGCTGTTCAATGAAAGTGCGCTCCTTCATGAATTGGAGAAGGTCATCCTGTGCCGCTTCGAGCAACTCCCGGAATCGCCCCTGCTGGGACTTATACTCAGTAACGTAATTGCCCATACCATAACTTATATAGGATTAATCACGCGTTGTCAATAATAAATTAAATAATAAAATCACGTGATGTGAAACAATTGTATACATGTGACTTAGATATAGGTTAGCGTGCCGCGCAGTTGCGATAATGTGAGGGGTTGGCGGCGAAACTACGAGTCTCGCTGGACTATTTCATTAAGAGAAAACAGAGCGGCGATCCTTTTCCGGGAATCGAGCAACTCAGAAAGCGGGGTTTCGTGGAAGCGGAATGCGCGGACGCTGCGGAATCAGCAACGCATAATTAGCGCACTACCCATCCTTGGCTTTCTTCTGGTAAAGAAATTCCCAGGTGTAGATCCCAGTGTTGTGCCCGTCGCTCCAGTGGATGGCAATCGCGTAGCGTCCAACCGGCTCGATCTTCGCCGGATGCACATCCAAAGGCACTCCCGGCTCCTTGAGAATGCGCAGGCCCGTGTCCTCATCCACGCACCCGGCACAGGGACAGGCCAATCGCAGCGTTCTTGCCAGGTAGACCATTTCGGTTCCGTTGCTCCACCGGATGCGCACGTCATGCTGGTTGGCCCGGCCGATCTCAACCGGAGTGGGCTGCTCTGCAGGCATGGTTTGTCTTCTCCCCGTATCGTCTCAAATCGTCTGCGCGGCCACCCGGAGCATCGCCTCCAGGCTGCGCTCCACATCTTCTTCGGTGGTGGCCCAGGAACAGACGCTGATGCGCATCGCCGTCCGACCTTGCCAGACGGTGCCGCCGCACCAGCAGGTGCCGTCCCGCTGGATTCCGGCAATCACGCGCCGCGTCTTTTCTTCCCCTCCGAAATCGACCAGCACCTGGTTCAGCACCACGTCGTTCAGAACCCCGTAGCCGGCCTCGCGCAACCCGGCGGCAAAGCGTTCCGCGTGGCGGCAGCACCGCTCGATCATCTCCGCCAGTCCCTCGCGGCCCAGCCCGTACAGCGCCGCCCAGACTTCCACGCCGCGCGCCCTTCGGGAAAGCTCCGGGGTGTAGTCGCCCGGATAACGATCTCTGCCCGGCGGAAGATAGGCGGCCGAGACCGCCATCGCGGCCCGCAGCGCCGCCGCCTTTCTCACAAACGCCAGGCCGGAGTCATAGGGCACGTTCAGCCACTTGTGACAGTCGGTGGCCCAGGAGTCCGCGTCGGAATAACCTTCAACCAAATTCCGCCTGGCGGGAGCGGCTGCCGCCCATAGGCCAAAGGCTCCGTCCACGTGCACCCACGCGCCGCCATCGTTCGCCCTTTCGCAGACCGGCACGGCCGGATCGAACGAACCGGTGTTGACGTTACCGGCTTGGATGCACACGATCGTTGGTCCCGATAGATTCGGCCAGTCATCCGTGCGCATTCTTCCCTGCTCGTCCGCCGGAATGCGGACCACCCGGTCGCGTCCCATCCCGAGCATCGCCAGCGACTTCAGCAGAGCGGGATGCGCTTCCTCGCCCACCACCACCGTAATCGGTGGCGCGCCAAACAGCCCAGCGGCTTCCACGTCCCATCCGGCCTGCTCCAACAGATGGTGCCGGGCCGCCGCCAGGGCCGTGAAGTTCGCCATCGTCCCGCCGGTAACGAAAGCGCCTCCCGTCTCTGAGGGTAGTTCGAACAGATCGATCAACCATCTCAACGCCACCTCTTCCAGCTTCGCGGCGACGGGCGAGGTCATCGTACTCCACGCATTCTGGTCCCACGTACTCGCCAGCCAGCTCGCCGACAACGCCGCCGGCAGCGCGCCCCCGATCACGAAGCCGAAAAAACGCCCGCCGGCACTGCCCATCGCCGCCGGTGATCCGACCCTGTCCAATCGTTCCAAAACCTCTTCCGGCCTCGCAGTACCCTGCGGCAAAGGCACATCGAACTCCTGCAATCGTTCGATTGACTCCGGGGCAGGACTGACGGCGCGGGATTCCAGCCCGTCCAGAAACGCGCGGGCCCGTGCAGCCGTCGCGTCCAGCAATGGTTTCCAGGGCATGTCCGGCATACGGGTGGTTCCACTCCTACGAGTGCGCCGCCGGTGCACAGGCGGTATCGGGCGCTTCGGACAACCCCGCTCATATAGGCGGGGAATGAGCGGGGAAGATGCGTCGCAAGAAATACGATTGTATCTGGTAAACGTCAGAAAGTGATGCGAACGGCAGGCTCTTCTTTGTCCTTCAAATTACGAATGCTGATCTGCGCCGCCAGATTCTTGGCCGTCTCGATGAAAGCCGCCGCCTCCGCTGAACCGGGTTCAGCCAACTGCAGGGGCACGCCCCCGTCGGAGGCCTCGCGGATGCGAGTCGCCAGAGGAATCTTTCCCAGAATTGGCGTCTCCCAGCGCTGGGAAGCAACTTCCCCTCCGCCCGTGCCGAAGATATCATCGTGCTCCCCGCAATGCCGGCAGACGTAATAACTCATGTTTTCGATCACGCCCAGAATCGGGCATTTCAACTGCTTGAACATGATGGTCGCCTTCTCCGCCACCTGCAGCGCCACATCCTGCGGAGTCGTTACGATCACCGCGCCGGTCAGCGGAATTCGCTGGCACAGCGTCAACTGCACATCCCCGGTTCCCGGCGGCAGATCCACGATCAGATAATCCAGCTCTCCCCATTCCACATCGCGGAGGAATTGATCCACCAGTTTCGTTAGCATCGGCCCGCGCCAGATCACGGCCTGATCCGGCCGCACGAAGAATCCCGCGGAGATCACTTTCACACCATGCGCCTCGGCTGGCTGCAAGCCGGTCTTTCCGGGCTTGGGAACCTGCGTGACGCCCAGGATGGTGGGAATGCTCGGCCCGTAAATGTCGGCATCCATCAGCCCCACGCGGGCGCCCACCTGCGACAGCGCCACGGCCAGGTTCGCCGAGACGGTCGACTTGCCGACTCCGCCCTTCCCCGACCCAATGGGGACTATATTCTGCACACCCGGAATCGTCAGCTGTCCCCCCGGCTCTGTGTTCCCGCGCACCTCGGACTTCATCTCCACCTGCACCTGCTCCACGCCATCGAGAGCCTTCACCGCCGCCTCGGACTGCGCCTTCAGCTCATCCTTCACCGGGCAGGCCGGCGTGGTCAGCTGCACAGTAAAACTGACCTTGCCACCCTCGATCTTCAGATCCTTCACGAAACCCAGCGCGACGATATCCCGGTGCAGATCCGGGTCCTGCACCGCCCGCAGCGCATCCAGCACCTGTTGCTCAGTGATCATTCTTCCACCCTGTCTGTTTGATTGTTTTTTGAAACGCCGTGCTAAAAAATGCCGGGAACTCCGGGCTGCCTGCCAATCTGAACCAGCTCCGCCACCGAATCGCTCGTCTCTACCTCGCTGCCCATCAGATCCGCCAGCGTCGTCCTGCTCAGCACCTGATCCACGCCATCCTGCACAGCGCGCCACAGCGAACGAATCGAGCAGTCCACAGAATGCGTGCAGGCATCCACCATGCCGGGATACTTCTCGCACGTCTCGCTATCGAAGAACCGGCCGCCCAGCGCCGACAACACGTTCCCCACCACAATCTCTTCCGGCGCGTTGCACAGCGCATACCCGCCGCTCTGCCCCCGCGTGCTGTTCAGAAAACCCTCTTGCCGCAGAACGCGAACCAGCTTGGCCACATAGGGCACCGAAAGTCCTTCGACCGCCGCTATCGCGTGGATTGTCCGGCTGCCGCCGGGGCCCTGCCTCCCGATTTGCAGCAGGCACCGGAGACCGTATTCCTCCTGAGCGCTGAACTTCATCTTCTGATCCATTCTGCCGGGCCTGTTCCCGCCCGCCAGCTCACCAGATTTCCGTCAATACAAGATCCCCAGTTGCAGCTTCGCCGCCTCCGACATTCGCGCCGGCGTCCACGGCGGCTCCCACACCAGTTCCACGTTCGCATCCGTAACGCCTTCCACGCCCTTCACCGCGGTTTCCACGCGCCCGGGAATTAATTCTGCCTCCGGACAGCTTGGCGCCGTCAGCGTCATCTGCACGTCGACCTTCCCCGCGTCATCCACTTGCAGGTCATAGATCAACCCGAGCTCGTAGATATTCACAGGAATTTCCGGGTCATAGACCAGGCGCAGAGCCTCCTGAACCCGCGACTCCAGATCGAGCCGCTCGACGGGATTCACCATCTTTTGTTCCGCCACGGCCTGAACATCAGTCGATGGTCCATCTGCCGCCGGTTGCCCTGCCGCCGGCTGCTCTGCCGCAGGTACTGCTTCGAGCCTTGCTTCGGGCCCTTCTTGAGGTTGTTCCGCCACGCGCTGATCCTCCTCGGTCGCCATCTCGGTCGCCATCTGTTCCTCGTCCTTGCGTTCCCAAAACATCCTTCGAATCACTCCACGGAGATATCCGGGTCCTCGCCCCGCAGCGCCGCTCGCAGCGTATGCCAGGCCAGCGTGGCGCATTTCACCCGCACGGGATAATCCTTCACGCCGGAAAACACCCGCAGCTTCCCCAGCCGCTGTTTCGCATCCGGCCCCTCGCGGCCTTCGGTAACCAGGCCGTGAAATTCCTCAAACAGCGCCTCGGCTTCCTCCGGCGTTTTCCCCTTCAACTGTTCGGTCATCAGCGACGCGGATGCAGTGGAGATGGCGCATCCCACGCCCTGGAATTGAACGTTCGCCACGGCGCCGTTTTCCAGCCGGAGGTACACCGTTACCTTGTCTCCGCACAGCGGGTTGTAGCCGGTGGCCTGATGGTCCGCCTCTTCCAGCTCGCCAAAATTGCGCGGGTGCTTGCTGTGGTCCACGATCAATTCCTGATAGAGATCTTCCATATCCGACATCAGCCGAAAACCTCCCGCACCTTCTCGACGCCCCGCACCAGGGCATCGACTTCTTCTTTCGTGTTGTAAAACGCAAACGACGCCCGCGTCGTCCCGGCGATGCAGAACTTTTCCATCACCGGCATCGCGCAGTGATGCCCGGCCCGCACGGCGATCCCCTGACGGTCCAGAATCGTCCCCACATCGTGCGGGTGCGCGCAGTCCATTACAAAGGAGAGCACGGAAGCCTTCTCGCGCGCCGTGCCGATCAACCGCACCCCGGCGACCTGGCTCATGCGCTCGGTCGCGTACTGCAATAGCTGCTGCTCATAGGCAGTGATGCGTTCCAGCCCAGTCTGGCTCACGTATGCGAGCGCGGCGCCCAGCCCCACCGTACCCGCGATATGCGGCGTCCCCGCCTCAAATTTGTAAGGAACGGAGTTGTAGGTCGTCTTCTCGAAGGAGACCGTGCGGATCATGTCGCCCCCGCCCTGATAGGGGGGCATCGCTTCCAGATGTTCCGCCTTTCCATAAAGAACGCCGATCCCCGTGGGGCCGAAGATCTTGTGTCCCGAGAATGTATAGAAATCGCAATCCAGCTCCTGCACATTCACTTCCGCGTGCGGCGCCGCCTGCGCCCCGTCGAGCAGCACCGTCGCGTTGCGGGCGTGCGCCAGCGCAATCATCTCCCGCACCGGCAGAATCGTTCCCAGCGCGTTGGAGATGTGGGCCACGGCCACCAGCTTCGTTCGCGGGCCGAGCAGCTTTTCGTAATCCTCAATCAGCACGTCGCCCGAGTCGGTGATCGGAACCACGACCAGTTTCGCCCCCGTCTGCTCGCAGAGCATCTGCCAGGGCACGATGTTGGAATGATGCTCAAGCTCGGTGATCAGGACCTCGTCCCCCGCCCCGATATGCTGTCTTCCATAGGTGCTGGCGACCAGGTTGATGGACTCCGTCGTGCCCCGCGTAAAGACGATCTCCCGTGCTTGCGCCGCGCCCAGGAAACTCCGGACGGCCTCCCGGCCCGCCTCGTATGCATCGGTGGCCCGCTCGCTGAGCGTATGCACGCCCCGGTGAATATTGGCGCAGTCGGCGGCGTAGGAATTCCTGAGCGCCTCCAGCACCGCCTGCGGCTTCTGGCTGGTGGCGGCGTTGTCCAGATAAACAAGGGGTTTGCCATGCACCTGCTGACCGAGGGCGGGGAAGTCCTCCCGGATGCGCGCGACATCAAGCGAGCCCGCGGGGAGCGGGCCGGCGGCAGAGGCGGACGGCGGGCTGGCCAGTCTGGTTGTATCCGTGGTTGTCATGGGAGACCTCCTTTCTCTGCTTACCCGGCTGACACAGTCCGGCCGCGGCTGAACTCTCTTTCAACCAGCTTGCCCGGACCGGCCGAGGTGCGCACGGAGCATCCGTTCCACCCAGCCGCGGACCCCGTTGGGTCCTATGCCCTCCAGCAGTTCGGCGGCGAAGGCATGGATCAGCAGCTCGCGGGCCTGCTCCAGCGCGATGCCGCGGGAGCGCAGATAGAACAGCGCCTCCGGGTCCATCTGCCCCACCGTCGCGCCGTGCGTGCAGCGCACGTCGTTGGCCGAGATCTCCAGCTGCGGCTTCGTATCGATGGTGGCGTCCGGCGAGAGCAGCAGGTTGCGGTTCTTCTGATTGGCATTGGTCTTCTGCGCGTCCTGCCGGACGATGATTGCTCCGTTGAAAACCGCCGTCGCCCTCTCGTCCAGAATGCCGTGGTAGAGCTGGCGGCTGGTGCAGTGCGGCTGGGCGTGGTCGATGATCGTGTGGTTGTCAACGTGCTCGCGGCCGCGGGCCATGTACAGCCCGTTCATCTCGCACTCGGCGCCTTCGGCATCGAGCCGCGCGGTCGATTCATTGCGGACCAGCGCCCCTCCGAACGATGCCGCAAACGAGGTATACCGCGCGCTGCGCCCGGCGGTCACCTGCAGCGTCCCCACGTGGAATGATCCTGGGGCCTCCTGCAGCAGCCGGTAATGGTCCACCACCGAATTTTCACCCGCCACAATCTCGCTCACCGCGCCAGTGAAGCAAGGCTCCAAGCCGGATTTCAAGCTGGATTCCCCGCCGCCGACCAGATTGCCGCCGCCATTGCCGTCCCCGCCGCCCAGGTTCAGGTAACTCTCCACCAGCGTCGCCTGCGCTCCCTGTTCCGCCACAACCAGCGTCCGGGGGAAACTCGCCGTCGCCTGCTCGTCCGCCGTGGACAGGTGAACCAAGTGGATCGGCGCGGCCGGCTTCGCCTCCGGCCGGATATGAACGTAAGCGCCGTCCCGCCAGAGAGCGGTATTCAGGGCGGTGAAGGCGTGCCGGAGATAGTCAGCCGACCGGCCCAGCGCCGCTCGGAGCCACTGCTCTCCAGAACCATTGAGCGCAGCGCGCAGGCTCCCGGCTTCCACGCCATCGGGGAGCGAGTCCGCACGGCTGAGACGGCTTACATACTGGCCGTTGAGAAAGACCAGACGCGGCGCATCGCTCTCGCTCCAGGGACCCGCGGGAAGTTCATCGAAGGCGGCGGCATCATTGCCTTCGGCGATCCGGAAGGGTGTCTCCACGATCGGCGCCACGTTCGTGAAACGCCATTGCTCGTCGCGCGTCGTTGGGAATCCCAGCTCCGCAAACGCCTCCATCGCTTCCCGGCGCAACTGTGTCAACCATTCCGGCTCCTGCGGGCGTAGCTCGCCCGCCAGCTTTTCAAAACCGGCCAGAAAGTTCTCCACCTGCTTCGGGATCTCTGTTACCACAACCATATCGTCATCCTGTTTCCATCTGCCTCGGCCCGTGGCCAGTGAACCTTATTTCGCTCCCACCAACTCGTCTTCCAACCCCGCATAGCCTGTCTCTTCCAGTTCCAGCGCCAGTTGCTTGCCGCCGGACTTTATGATCCGCCCGTTCAGCAGCACGTGCACGAAATCCGGAACGATGTAGTTCAACAATCGCTGATAGTGCGTAACGACGACGATGGCCCGCTCCGGGCTGCGCATCTGGTTCACGCCGTCGGCCACGATCTTCAAGGCATCGATGTCCAGCCCCGAGTCGGTCTCATCCAGCACTGCGAGGCGTGGCTCCAGCATCGCCATCTGGAAAATCTCGTTGCGCTTTTTCTCGCCGCCGGAAAAGCCCACGTTCACCGCGCGCTCGCGGAACGCCGGGTCGATCTCCAGCTCGGCCATCTTCTCCTTCGCCAGGTCGAGAAAATCCAGCGCGTCCAGCTCCGCCTCGCCCCGGTGTTTCCGGCCGGCGTTTACCGCCGAGCGCAGGAAATACATGTTGGGAACTCCCGGAATCTCCACCGGATACTGGAATCCCAGGAAGATCCCCTCGCAGGCCCGTTCCTCCGGACTCAGCTGCAGCAGGTCCTTGCCGTCAAGCTCCACCGTTCCGTCCGTCACCGTATAAATATCGCGGCCCGCCAGCACCTGAGCCAGCGTGCTTTTGCCCGACCCGTTCGGGCCCATGATGGCGTGCACTTCGCCTTTGTTGATCTCCAGGCTCAACCCGCGCAGGATCTCTCTTTGATCCACTTTGGCATCCACTGTGACGTGCAGATTGTCGATCTTCAGCATTTTGTCTCTTCACTTTCCGTGCCCGCCCGGACCGGTGCTTCCGGTGCCGGGTCAGTATGATTTACCCGACGCTTCCTTCCAGGCTGACGCCGAGCAGTTTCTGCGCCTCCACGGCGAACTCCATCGGAAGCTCTTTCAGGACCTGCTTCGCGAATCCGTTCACGATCATGGAGACGGCGTCCTCCTGCGAGATGCCGCGCTGCTGGCAATAGAACATCTGGTCTTCCCCGATCTTCGAGGTGGTTGCCTCGTGCTCGATCTGCGCTGTGGAGTTCTTAGCTTCCAGATAGGGGAACGTATGCGCGCTGCACAGATCGCCGATCAGCATCGAATCGCATTGCGAATAGTTCCGCGCATTTTCTGCACCCTTCAGGATCTTCACCTGCCCGCGATAGGTGTTCATGCCGTGGCCGGCCGAGATGCCCTTGGAGATAATCGTGCTCCGGGTATTTTTGCCGATGTGGATCATCTTCGTCCCGGTGTCGGCCTGTTGCCGGTGATTGGCGAGCGCCACGGAGTAAAACTCGCCCACCGAGTTGTCGCCCTGCAGGATGCAGCTCGGATACTTCCATGTGATCGCCGACCCGGTCTCCACCTGCGTCCAGGAGATCTTCGAATTCACCCCGGCGCATTTGCCGCGCTTGGTTACGAAATTATAGATCCCGCCCTTGCCGTCCTTGTCGCCGGGATACCAGTTCTGGATGGTGGAATACTTGATCTGCGCGTCGTCGTGCGCCACCAGTTCCACCACGGCCGCATGCAGCTGATTCTCATCCCGCATGGGAGCGGTGCAGCCTTCCAGGTAGCTGACGTAGCTGCCCTCATCGGCCACGATCAGCGTGCGCTCGAACTGCCCCGTGGATTTCGCGTTGATCCGGAAGTAAGTGGAAAGCTCCATCGGGCATCGTACGCCCTTGGGGATGTAACAGAAGGAGCCGTCGCTAAAGACGGCCGCGTTCAAAGCCGCATAGAAATTGTCCGAAGGAGGAACCACCGATCCCAGGTACTTGCGCACCAGCTCCGGATGGTTCTCGACGGCCTCGGAAAACGAGCAGAAGATGATGCCGACCTCCCCAAGTTTCGCCTTGAAGGTGGTCGCGACCGAGATGCTGTCAAAGACCGCATCGACAGCCACGCCGGCCAGTATCCCTCTCTCGTTCAATGGGATACCCAGCTTCTCATAGGTCTCGAGCAGCTTCGGATCGACCTCTTCCAGGATCTTGGGACCATCCTTGATCTTGGGCGCCGAGTAGTAGGAGATGGCCTGGTAATCGATGGCAGGATACCGCACGGTCGACCAGTTCGGCTCGACCATTTTCAGCCATTGGCGATAGGCTTTCAGGCGCCACTCGGTGAGCCACTCGGGCTCATTTTTCTTGGCTGAAATCATCCGGACAACATCCTCGCTCAGCCCGGGCGGGACAGTCTCCTGCTCAATGTCGGTGACAAATCCGTATTTATATTCCTGATTTGCAAGGATTTCGATGTTATCCGTTTGGCTGCTCATCACTTAGCTCCCTGACCACGACTATAGTTTAAGCAATACTATACGAATTAGTCAACATTAAATACAAAACAGTCAAGATTGCTGAATGATCTCCCACATGAGCGGAAATATAAAAAAATCGGCCTTGATTGGATAGAGAGTTTTTAGCTCGGAATTCTCGGGAAAGCCCACGCTATCCAACCTTTCGTGAAAACAGATGGCGCTCAAATTACAGGTTCATACAGGCCAAATATGGGCACGGCAGGCGGCAGGGTCTGGCAGGGGTGAGCAAGGGGACGGGGAAATTGACTATACTGAGTTCTTTAAGTCGTGGCGAGACTGATTTCTGGAGCAGCGATGGGTTCCCGGTGGATCTACAGAAAACGGGTGCAGTTGAACCGGGCGTACAGGAAACGTATGGACGCCTGGGAGAACGACCTGATGTCGGCGGCGACGAACCGCGTGGTGCGCGAGTTCGACTGGGGTCTGGATTGGACCGAAGGGTGGCCTGCGGCATTGCGGGTCCCGCGCAACGGCCAGGAGCCGAGCGAATACCTGCATCTGCTGAACGAGATGGCGGTGGCGGATAGCGACGAGTTTTTCGGCTACGAAACTCCGCGGGATTTCCAGATGTCCCGCGACCTGCTGCGATTCACCTCCGCCGTGAAGACGCGGTATCCGGAGAACAATACAGCGTACGCGCAGTGGTTTCCCGCGCCGAACCGCGGCGGGCGCGCGGTGATCGTGCTGCCGCACTGGAACGCGAAGGTGCACGAGCACGTGGGGCTCTGCAAGGGGCTCCAGTTTCTGGGACTCTCCGCGCTGCGGGTGAGCCTGCCCTACCACGACCGTCGCATGCCTGGGGAGCTGGAGCGCGCGGACTACGCCGTGTCATCCAACGTGGCGCGGACGGTGGATGCCACGCGGCAGGCGGTGATCGATATCCGCTCCTCGGTGGACTGGCTGGAGCAGCAGGGTTACAACCGGATCGGGCTGGTGGGCACGAGTCTGGGGTCAGCTTACGCGTTCCTGGCGAGCGCACATGATGAGCGCATCCGGACGAATGTCTTCAACATGTTCTCGCTGTACTTCGCCGATGCCGTGTGGACGGGGCTGACGACGAAGCATATCCGCGACGCGATTGAAGGCGAAATTCCGCTGGATGGGCTGCGAGCCGCGTGGAAAGCGATTTCGCCACTGAGCTTCATGGATCGGTACGCCCGGTTCGAAAAAAAATCCCAGTTCATCTACTCCACCTACGACACGACGTTCCTGCCGAAGTATTCGAAGATGATGCTAGAAGAGATCCGGCTGCGGGAGCTGGACCACGATGTCGTCGTGATGCCCTGCGGGCACTACACCATGGGCAAATCGCCGTTCCGCTACGTGGCCGGCTACCACATCGCCTCCTTCCTCTTAAAGAATATGTAGGCACTGCGCGAAACGATCCAGTGAATCGTTTCGGCCATTAGTTCGGACTCGCGATGCTCGCCTCGTTCTGGGTAGGTGGGGAAATGGCGTGGATTGAGGGGCGCGCGAATCGGCGGGGAAAGAAACGCGCTCGCTGCAGCGGCGTTCGCCTCGGCCTTTATTCATTGCTGCGCCTCTGGTTGCGCAGTGACCTTCGGCAGAGTGGTTGGCGTTCAATCCCACACTTATGAGCAAGTATAGGGAGATCCACAACCTAATCGCATGGCTTGTAGTGGGGACTACCTGAATTACTCGCCGGGCACGGATCAGATCACCACGAGTTTTTCAAAAGCGCTTTTCATAAGTGCGGCTGATTCGGGTAAGGATGGAGCCGTACTCTTGCGTCGTGTCCGTATAATCAACCCATTCGAACGGGTAGGGGGGTTCGTTAGTCGCCTTATATCGTAGCACCAAAAACTCATCGTAGGCAGGAGCAGCATGAAGCAGTAATCGTCTCCTTGCTTCCGGTGCTTCCTGGAACGGGTGCTTGTGCTTTGTGCCATCGGTTCGATAGCTGCGGTCACCCTCGTAGCCGGTAGTCACTTCTGCAGAATTAATGCCCACAATCCCCACGCAGATAGGTTCACAATCTCTGGACTTGTGCTTAAACTCGGCCACCTGCTTCTTCAGGTCCCCCGCCACGCGATCAATCTGCTTGATCATAGCCTTGGCCAAAATCTTCACTTCTACACCAATTTCAATCGTGGCTACTGGGCCGCGAGCCACCAAGTAGCCTGGATCAACGATAGGTGTCTCACCCGGTATTAGTTCACCGAAGCTGCCGTCGCCTCTTCGCGCCTGTATTCCCTTGCGCCTATTTTGGACGTTCAACACTCGTTCCCACGTGGTCACACCGAGCTGGTACTTCTTAGAGCATTCAAGAAGCAATCGATTCGCCGCACCGGGTAGTGCTCGACATGGACTCAACCGAAATCCCGGTCTACGGGGAGCAGGAACAGAGCGCCTACAACGGGCACTTTGAGTCCACCTGTTATCACAATGGAGGCCGTAAGGTCTTCATACAATTGCATCGCTACAAAGTCCTCGAGATTCGATACACGGTGTTTGTACTGCTTACTATCGAATAGCTTCCGGAATTCGGCCAGAAGCTTATATTCAATCAAGGCACACCTTACCTGGTCGTGAATAGCCCCAGCCATCCGTTTGATCGCAGTGGCTTTCTGAAGCCGGGCTTGAGCGATGCGCAGGTACGCGGGTTCTACCTCGATACCTAAGGACTTGCGTCCGTTTGATCTGCTGAGAGTGCTGCAAGTGCTGTAGAACCCGTGCCAGCAAAATGGTCTAAAACCGTGTCCCCGGCAAATGAAAAGAGCTTAATAAGACGTTCCGCTAGTTCGACGGGGTAGGGGGCAGGGTGTCCGTCGCGGGTTGATGCTCCGCGAATATCCGTCCAGACCGAGCGAAGCCACCCCTGCATTTCCTCCTTGGTCAGCATGGAAAGGGCACGCTTTAGGGGACCTACTGAGCGATATTCCCCACCTTTACGTAAGAAGAGAATGTGTTCCGTATCATTTTTTATAATTGAGCCGGGCTGATATGGCTTGCCATAAAAGCCTGCCCCGTTTCCTTCGGCTTCGGTGACGCCGTTCGCAATCTTGTGCCACAGGATCGGGGTCAAGCAGTCAAGACCCAGCGCCCGCGCCCTAACTTGGATATCAGCGTGCAAGGGCATGATGTAGTGTCGCCCGGCGCGCTTGCGTGGAATGCATATGTCACCCACGACGCAGCAAATCCGCCCGCCCCCAACGAGCACCCGTTTGCATTCGCGCCAGACCTTGTCCAGTTCGGATAGGAAGGAGTCATAGTCGGCGATGTCTCCCATTTGCCCGCCGTTGTTTTCCTGGTATTGCTTCAGCGTCCAATACGGAGGCGAAGTCACCACGAGATGAACAGACCCATCCTCTAAATGGGAGAGCGTGCGGGCATCACCAAGCCGCAGATGGTGCGATGTTGTATCGAACGGAGACGGCCACGGCACGGTACGGAAGTGGGTATTTGCGGCTCGCAAAGCACGTAGAGATTCTGAGGTATTGTCATCTGTCGGAAGCTTGAAAACTGTTTCGGCAGGGCTACGGATTTCTATGAAGGATTGTTGTGCTTTCAGGTGTCGCTTCGGCATGGCAATTGAACCTTAATCGCGCTGCATGACGGACCTGTTTCCGTAGACGTCGAAAATATCACATTTATGTCGAAATTGAAAACTGGGATTCAAGCATCTGGGAGAAGCCTGAATCCCCATTTTGGAAAGCTGTTGAAATTTGCCTGAGGCGGTCAACTCATAGGCTTCGGCTCGGCGACATTGCCCTGGCCGGTAGATTCTTCGGTATCCAGCATAGTTACGGCCATTATAGATTCAACACGGACACTGCGTGCCAGCTAGTTTTTCGGACTCCCGATGGGGACTGCGTCCAGGCACTTCGTGCGGTAGTCACTCGGACTCGCGTTGCTCGGCACTTCGTGCGGTAATTACTCGGACTCGCGGTGGTCGCCTCGTGCGCATTGATGGTCATTGCATAACAGCTAGCTACTCGCTCCCCGTGGTCGCTCATGGCTGTTCAAGCGGCGGGGGGAACGTGTGCGATTGGACGCTATTCGGGGGAGGGATTACTGGCAGAAGTGAGGCCGATGCTGGTCAGGAAGGCGTCGAGGGCGGGTTCGACGATGGCGGCGGAGGCAACAAGGCCGGAGTTGTGATCGCCGGTGATCTCAAGGAACTGCTTCGGCTCCTGAGCGGCAGCGAAGATGCGCTGGCCGTGGGAGAAGTCGATCAGGCGGTCGTCGCGGCTGTGAATGACGAGAAGCGGCGTGCGCGAGCGGGCGAGGTGGCTGACGGTCTGGTAATGGAAACGCGAGATCCAGCGGACCGGCAGCAGCGGGTAGTGTGTGGCGCCGACGTCATTGATATGGGTGAAGGTCGATTGCAGGATGAGCGCGGCGGGCGGCGTGGAGGTCGATGCGAGCTGCGCGGCGAGATGGGCGGCGATGGCGCCGCCGAGCGATTCGCCCCAGAGGACGATGCGGGCCGGGTCGATGCCGCGCGTGGTGGTGAGATATTGCCAGGCGGCCTCGGCGTCGCGGTAAGTCCCCTGCTCGGATGGGCTGCCCTGGCTGCGGCCGTAGCCGCGGTAGTCGAAGATGAAGACGGCCAAGCCGACGCGGTTCAGAAGCTGGATGACTTCGAGGCGGTGCGAGATGTTGCCGCCGTTGCCATGGCAATAAAGGATGACGGCGCGGGGGCCGGGCGGGGAGGGCGCGGGCGGGGCCGGCGCAGGAATGTACCACCCGTCGAGCTGGACGCCGTCGGTGGAGGCGCCGGGGGAAACGAATGAAACGGGCTCGAAGCTGAGGCCGGCCTGGTCCGGGGTGGCAACGATTTGAGCGGTGGGAAAAAAGACCAGCTGCTTCTGAAAAAGGAAAAACGCCAGCCAGAGCAGGCCGAAGACGATGGGCAGGGCGAGCAGCAGCAGGATGGCGGTGCGTTGGGCGGCCATGACAGGATCATACCAGCCCCCCTGGACTCCGTGGCCCCTGCGTGGGCACTTCGTGCATTAGTCACTCGGGTCATTGCATGACAGCTAGTTTTTCGGACTCCCGATGGTCACCTCACTGCGTTGATGCCGCAAGGGGATAGCGAAGAAGCATCCATTCGCTGCGCGTTCCGCTCCGCTCAAGCCTACGGCAGTACGGTAGAAATCATTCAAATAATCCGTATGGGGAAATGCACGGGAGCGAGGGGATGGTGGGGCCGCTCGCTGCAGCGCTACGCGCTTGCGCTCAAGCCTTCGGCAGAGAGGTAGATCATTCAAGCCAAGCTGGGGAGGTTTGAGGAGGTGATGGAGTAGCGAAGGAGGGGGATGGGCACTGCGTGCCAGCTAGTTTTTCGGACTCCCGATGGTCGCCTCATCGCGATGATGTGGGGAGTGAGGATCGGGGTAGAATCGAGGGATGGGTGAGACGGCGGCGGGTAGCGGGCGAGGAGAAGCCGGGGAGAGGCAGTCAATGAGCGGCCTGGGTTACGTGTTCAGCGGGCCGGTGGCGCGCAAAAGCCTCATCATCGCGGTGGTGGTGGGCAGCATTCTGAGCGCAGTGAACCTGGGCGACCTGTTGATGGCGGGTGAGATGAACGCGAAGATGCTGATAAAGATCTTCATGAACTTTGTGATCCCGTTCACCGTGGCGTCGGTGAGCGCGGCGGCGAACCGCAAGCAACAGTAAGAAATCCGGATAAATAGCGATGAGGTGGCAGGGGCGGAGCGCGGGCAGTAAGCAAGGAATCAGGAACAACTGCGAGGGGAGCGGGCGGCGCGCATGCGCGGGGGGAGCAGTGCGTGTGCTCCCCCCGCCGATGAGTAGGTTAACAGGGCCGGGTCAATCGGGCCCTATTCATAGGGATAGTTATCGATGATCTCCTTGCGGATATAGGAGACCGGGTCGTTGGCGTAGGTTTCCCAGTAGTCGCCCGGAGTGTTGATGCCGGGCATGCCGGGAATCCATATCTCCTGGAGCAGTTCGTCCGGATCGCCGTATTTGGCCGCGATCTGGCGGATGCCGGGATCGTCGAGCGCTGTGAGTCGTCCCTTGCTGATGATGGGGATGATTTGGCCGTCGGCGGTCTCGACCTCGAGAGTGGTGAAGTAGGTGTGGATGTGAGCGTGGCCGTCCGCGCCGGGGTGGGCGTGGGAGAAATCCTCCCACTCATTGGGCTGCTGGACGCCGTAGACGAACCCGGTGCGGGCGCCGACGCCCCAGTGGATGACGCCGGAGCGGGCGCGCTCCCACGAACCGCCCTCCTCGGCGAAACTCCGGGGACGGATGGCCTTGGTATTGGTGCCGATGGCGACCTCCCAGAGCTTGTTCTTGCCGGGTCCGGGGGTGCCGGGGAACTGCACGTTGGCCCACTTGGACAACCCCTCCCGCCAGAGACGGCCGTACTCGCCGCCACCTTCAATGCCGGAGGCGCCGCCGCGCGAGACCACCATGCGGATGTGCGGGAACGGGCCGGCATGGTTCAGCGTGCCGGCGATGACGCCGTCGGCGTCGTTGGCCTCAAACGACTGCGGACCCATGCCGAGCGGCATGGCGCTGATGTGACCTTCGTGAACGATGTTGAAGCTCTGGACGCCGGTGCCCTTGCGGTAGGTGTCCTTGCCCTCCTCCCAGTAATTGGGCTTGATGGTCCAACTGATGTCGGTGCCCTCGGGATCGGTGGCGTGGATGCGCGCAGCCTGGAGCATGCGGTCCCAGGTGAGCAGGTCGATGGCGTCCTGAACCTCCATGGGGAAATTGACGGAGGTAACGAACTTGTCGAGCCGATCCTGACCTGACCGGGGATTTTAGTACCAGCTGAAGTGAGAGAGAATCTCATGGAGGAGGGTATTGAACATGCCGATGCAGAGGTACAAACCGGAACAGATCGTAACGGTGTTAAGGCAGGTTGAAGTGGCGGTGGCAAGCGGGAAGACGACACCGCAAGCGTGCAAGGAAGCCGGGATCACCGTGCAGCTAAGAGATGAATGCCTGAATGGAGAGATCTTCTACTCATTGAAGGAGGCCCAGGTGGTGGTCGAACAGTGGCGGCAGCAGTACAACACCAGAAGACCCCACTCGGCGCTCGGCTATAGGCCCCCGGCACCGGGGGCCTATAGCCCTGTCGGGAAACCGGTTTCTCGGCCTCAGATTGTTGTGTAAACTCTCTCACATCAGTTGGTACAAAATCTCTGGCGGGTCAATCCCAGAAGATGTATTGCCAGGGAATGCCGAGGGCCGGGTGGGTGCCGCCGGCGCCGGCGATCAGGACGTTGTAGTTGCCGGTCTCGGCCAGATTCATCATGAGGGCGCAGGTGAGACCGACATCGGCGCCGGGGCCGCGCTCGCGGCCGATGATGCCGAAGGCCTCGCGCCACGCGGTTTCAATCCTGGGCGGGGCGTCGGCCTCGGGCGGGGGATTGTAGCGGCGGATGACGTCGGCCGAGCCGCCCGCCTCGCGGATGGCGCCGACGATGGCGTCGAGAACGCGCTGGTCAAATTCGCCGGGCACGACCAGCAGAGCCTTGTGACCGGGCTGGATGCTATAGCCGGCCTTCAGAAAGGCGCTCTGATAGGGACGCCGGACCACATCGCAGGCCAGGGCCAGCAGTTCCTGTGGAGTGTAATTGGCTTTGAGCGCCGGGTAGCGCGGGGCGCGAAATTCGCCGGGGCGGTAGACAGGGCCCTGCGCAGTGAGGGTTGTGCCGCCGAGGGTGGCGAGAAGCAGCGTAAAGAACATCTTGCGTGTCAGCATGGGTTCCTCCCGAAAATTGCCTGGCCAGCCCAGTGCCGACAGAGTGGGAAGGGAGTGAGAATGCGGCGGCGGCCGTCGCCGGTCCCTCCCTCGTTGGACCGCGATGGTCCGCGGTGCAGGTCCATTCTCCCCCGCAGACTAGAAATGTCAACGTATTTCTGGCCGAATCGGGCGGAGTGGAAGACAAAGGGGAGGGAGGCGTATTACAATCCCAGGGAAGTGGAATCCGTGATTGGGTGAGACGGAATTGGCGGCCTATTCCAAACGAATCGACTGGAGCGCGCAGACCAACCGACTGATATTGGCGCTCGAGAAAAAGCGGCGCGGTGGCCCAACCATTCTGGATTTGACCGAGTCCAACCCCACGAAGGCCGGATTCGACTATCCGGAAAATGAGGTCCGCCGGGCGTTCGCCGAGCCGGAGATGCTGCAATATGACCCGCATCCGGCGGGGCTGAAGTTGGCGCGGGAGGCGGTGGCAGCCTACTACGCGGGTCGCGGGTCGTTCGTGGAGCCCGGCCGCGTGGTGATGACGGCGAGCACGAGCGAGGCGTATTCCTATCTGTTCAAGCTGCTGGCCGACGCGAATGATGAAGTGCTGGTTCCGCAGCCGTCCTATCCGCTGTTCGAGTTTCTGGCGCGGCTGGAAGGGGTGGCGCCGGTGGGCTACCGCCTGCGTTATGACCAGGGGTGGTCGGTGGATATGGAGTCGGTGCGGGCGGCGATGACCGAGCGGACGCGGGCCGTGGTGGTGGTGAATCCGAACAACCCGACGGGCTCGTTCCTGAAGCGGCGCGAATGGGAGGAGATGTCGGGGCTGTGCCGCAAGCGGAATGTGGCGATCGTCTGCGACGAAGTGTTCGCCGACTACGCGCTCGAAGAAGACTCGGAGCGTGTAACGACATTGGTGGACGAGAAGGAGGCGGCGACGTTCTGCCTGAGCGGGTTGTCGAAGGTGGCCGGGATGCCGCAGTTGAAGGCGGGGTGGATCGTGCTGGTCGGCACGGAGAGCGATCAGGCAGAATCGCGGGCGAGGCTGGAGTTGATCGCGGACACTTATCTTTCGGTGAATACGCCGGTGCAACTGGCGCTGGGGAGCCTGCTCAAAGCGGGACGGGAAGTGCGGGAGCAGATTCTGGAGCGGGTGCGGCGAAACCTGGCCCATCTGCGGGAGCAGTTGAGTGGCGCGGTGGAGGTGAATGGTCCGGCGACGTTGCTGTCGGCAACGTTACTGCCGGCAACACTACTGGAGGTGGAGGGCGGCTGGTACGCCACGCTGCGCGTGCCGCGCACG
Source organism: Terriglobia bacterium (assembly GCA_963662495.2). GTDB lineage: Bacteria > Acidobacteriota > Terriglobia > 2-12-FULL-54-10 > 2-12-FULL-54-10 > SHUM01. Next base: position 37,931 of record CAXVYQ010000009.1, on the reverse strand, counting down.
AAGACAGAGGAGCAGTGGTGTCTGGAGCTGCTGGAGCAGGACGGGGTGCGGGTGCAGCCGGGATTCTTCTATGACTTTCCCGATGAAGCATTTCTGGTGGTGAGCCTCTTAACGCCGCTGGAGACGTTCCGGGAAGGGATCGGGCGGTTGCTGTCGCGGCTAAGCGCGTAGCGGAACTGCGGGCCGGGAACAACAGAGATTTCACGGCGGCGGAGAGGGTGGACTAGAATAGTAACCATGAGCGGACCGGCGGGAAATTCACAGGAGCAATCGAACCCATCCCAGGAACAATCAATTCAAGCACGGCAACAATCCATACAGGCACGGAATCTCGCCCGGCATTACGCGATGAGCTCGGAGGTGATCCGGGCCGTGGACGGCGTGGATCTGGAAGTGGCGAAGGGCGAGTTCGCCGCGCTGCTGGGCCCTTCGGGGTCGGGCAAGTCCACGCTGCTGCACATGCTCGCCGGGATGGATCATCCGACAGGAGGATCGCTCCGGGTAGAGGGGCAGACTCTGAACGAGCTGGGCCCGGATGGGCTGGCGCGCTACCGGCGGGATACGGTCGGAATGGTCTTCCAGGCCTTCAACCTGATTCCATCGTTGCGGGTCTTTGAAAACGTGGAACTGCCGCTGCGCCTCGCCGAGCAGGACCGCGACGAGCGGCGCACGCGGGTGGAAGCCGCGCTCAAACGGGTAGGACTGGCAAAGCGGGTGCGGCACCGGCCGGGCGAACTCTCCGGCGGCGAGCAGCAGCGCGTGGCGCTGGCGCGTTCCCTGGTGAATGAGCCCAAGCTCCTGCTGGCCGATGAGCCGACGGGAAATCTGGACAGCCGGACCGGCGAGGAGATCATGCGGATGATCGAGGAGTTCAACCGGGAGATGGGCATGACGGTGGTGCTGGTTACCCACGAGCGGGCCGTGGCGGAGCGCTTCGCGAAGAGGATGATCTTCATGGCGGACGGAAAAATACTGGATGGGCCAGCGGCGGAAGGCGGAGCGGGATGAAGATTGCGGATCTGGCGGAGCTGGCCGCGGGAAATCTGCGCAATTCCAAGCTGCGCAACGTCCTGACGGCGGGTGGCATCGGGGTGGGAATCGCGTCGCTGGTGGCGATGCTGTCGCTCGGCGTGGGATTGCAGGACCTGGCCGGGGAACGCATCTCGCGGTCTGGATTGTTCGACACCATACGGGTCTCGCAATGGCGCGACATCGAGCAGATGGAGCGCGAAGGCGGGATGCGGCCGCCGGATGGCGAGACACCGCCGGTCCTGGACGCCGCCGCACGACGGAAGATGCTGGAGATCCCCTACGTGCTCGAGGCCGAGCCGGAGATCCGGTTCACGGGAGAGATCAGCCAGGACGAGAGGTCGCAGATTACCTCTATTGGGGGATTGCCGCTCTCGGCGCGGAATGATGAGGCCTTCGACACGCTGGAGGGAGAGTTCTTCTCCGGCGCGACGGCAGCCGAGGCGATCATCCGTCTGGAGTTCACGCGGGAATGGCTGATCGAGGACCCCTCGTCGATGATCGGGCAGACGATTGTGCTGCGCTATCCGGAGCGGCGGCCGCTGGCCCTGGACCCGCTGGACGCGGCGTTTGCGGACGAGGAGTTCGGCGAGGAGGAAGAAGAACTCAGCTACGGGTTCACGGTGGTGCGGCGCGAACTGCCGCTGAAGGTGATCGGACTGGTGGAGAACGAGGTCTACGCGGGGATGCGCTCCGTGTCGCGGGCGCGAATCTACCTGCCACTGGAGCTGGTGGAGGATCTGAACATCATCGGGCAGAACGACCTGCGCGGGGCGGTGAGCCAGAACGGCGACGGGAAAATCTACGACACGCTGATGACGCGGGTGGCGAATCCTTCGCGGGTGAGCGAGGTGCAGGACCAAATCCGGGCGATGGGCTACCGGACGTTTTCCATCCTGAACGCCTCCGAGTCGCTGCAGAAGTTCTTCGTGATTCTGGACCTGATCCTGGGCATCTTCGGCAGCATGGCTCTGGCGGTGGCCTCGATGGGAATCGTGAACACGCTGGTGATGGCGGTGCTGGAACGGAGGCGGGAGATCGGGATCATGAAGGCGCTGGGGGCGAGCGACGGGGACATCAAAAAACTGTTCTTCGCCGAGGCGGGAACGCTGGGGCTGCTGGGCGGGTTGATGGGCGTGGGAATGGGCGTGGGGATGAGCTGGGTGATCAACTTTGCCACGGCCTACTACCTGAACCAGCGGCAGATGGACCCGGAAGCGGTTTCGGCGGTGCCGGGGTGGCTGATGGGGGCCGGGATCGGCTTTGCGATCCTGGTGAGCCTGGCGGCGGGGATCTATCCGGCCTCAAGAGCGGCGAAACTGGACCCGGTGCAGGCCATCCGGTATGAGTAGGCAGTGTGAATAAATGAGGACAAGAGGAAGGAGTCTGGGGTGGGATTGAGTCGTGTGCCGATCATGTCCCTGGCGCTGCTAGCCGTCCTGGTGATTGGGCAGGCCGTCGCTCAGGCAGAAAGCCGGGCGGAGTGCCGCACGGTGCCGAGCAGAATTCTGGGCAAACGGGTGCCGTATTGCGTTACGCTGCCGCCGGGTTATGACGAAGACGAAACGCGCCAATACCCGGTGCTCTACTACCTGCACGGCATGGGGCAGAACGAACAGACGCTGCTGAGCGCGGGAGGCTGGGACTTGCTGGAACGGATGGTGCAGCAAGGACGGATCGGGGAGTTCATCATGGTTACGCCGGATGGCGGGCGGAGCTTCTACGTGAACTCGAAGGACGGCAGCCAGCGCTACGAGGACTTCTTCATGGAAGAGTTCTTGCCGGGGATCGAACTCAGGTACCGGGCGCTGGGAACGCGCGCGGGACGGGCGATCGGGGGCGTGTCGATGGGCGGCTATGGGGCGCTGCGGTTTGCCTTCCTGTATCCGTCGCAGTTTGCGTCGGTGGCGGTGCACAGCGCGGCGTTGGTGGAGAACATGCCACCGACACTGACACAGTCGTTCGGCCGCAGTCTGCGCTCCTTCGGCGAGCCGTTTGATCCGGCCTACTGGAACGCCAACACGCCGTTCGCGCTGGTGGGGGATGCGGATGGGCTGGACGGGCTGCGAATCTACTTTGATTGCGGGCGCAACGATGACTTTGGATTCAACGTGGGAGCCGAGGCGCTGCATGAGCTGCTGGAGCGGCGCGGCGTTCCGCATGAGTTTCATCTCTATCCGGGCAACCACAGCCGGGAATATGTGGGGGAGCATTTCGACGAGTCGCTGGAGTTTCAATGGAGCGCGATCGGAAAAGATTGACGGGACAGGGAACTGTGCGGGTGAGCTAGTAACCGCGTGCAGTCGAGAATGAGGGGCGGGGTAATCGCGGAGAGGCAAACAGGAGGCAACCATGGCAATAGACCGAGCATTCATCCAGACACTGGCCGAGGCCAACGGGCTGACGATACCCGACGAGCGGCTGGACCTGGTGCTGCGGCAGTATGAGAGTTATCTGCGGGCGCTGGAAACGATCGACTCCGTGGATCAGGAAAGAGAGCTGGAACCGGTGATTGATTTTTCGGTTGACGGAGCGGGACCGGGCGGACCCATGCCGGGCGGGCCGGGTGGAATGATGCCGCCGGACATGATGCGGCGCATGCATCGCCAGATGCAGCAAGAGATGAGAAGGAGGAGGTAAGCCGATGAGCGAGCAGAAACCATTCCAGACGCGGCGGGATTTTCTGGGGATGTCGGCAGCGGCGATGGCGGGGCTGGCTATGCAGCCTTGCTCCCTGGAAGCATCCATGACAGCCTCCCCGGCAGGAGCGGCACAGCAGGCGGGGGCATCGAGCGCATCGGGGAGCGCAGCGGGCGTGGACCTGCCCGGGCTGACGATCACCGAGGCAGCGGAGAAGATTCGCAACAAGGAACTGTCCCCGGTGGAGCTGACCGAAGCGGTGCTTGAGCGGATCGAGCGGCTGCAACCAAAGCTCGGCGCGATGAACGCGGTGGCCGGCGAACAGGCGCTGGAGGCGGCGCGGGAGGCCGAAGAACAGATCCAGCAGGGCCGCTACCGGGGTCCGCTGCACGGCATTCCGGTCGGAGTGAAGGACACCTATTATACGAAGGGCATTTTGACCACGGCGTCGAGCAACATCCTGAAGGATTTTGTTCCCGACTTCGACTGCACCAACGTGGAGCGGCTGAAGAACGCCGGGGCGATCCTGATCGGCAAGACGAACCTGCCGGAGTTCTCCTTTGGCGGCGTTACGCCGGGCTGCAACAATCCGTGGGACCTGACGCGCAATGCGGGCGGCTCCAGCGGCGGGTCGGGATCGGCGCTGGGAGCCTCGCTCCTGCTGGGAGCAATGGGTGGAGATACCTCCGGGTCGATCCGCAATCCCGCGAGCACGAACGGCTGCGTGGGAATCAAGCCGACGTTCGGGCTGGTGAGCCGCTACGGCGTAGTGCCGATCAGCTGGACACTGGACCACCTGGGTCCGATGGCGAAACGGGTGGAGGACACGGCGATCCTGCTGCAGGCCGTAGCTGGATTCGACCCGAAGGACAACTTCAGCGCGCGGCGTCCGGTGCCGGACTACCGGCGCGCGCTGCGCCGGCCCGTGAGCGGGTTGCGCGTGGGCTATGCGGCGGAGAGCGATCTGGCCGGGTACCATCCGGACACGAAGAAGGCGTTTTTCGACTCAGTGAAGCTATTTGACGACATGGGCGCCCAAATTCGTGAGGTCCAGTTCACCGACCGCATGAAGGCGACCGGGGCGGCGCAGGGAATCATCCGCATCTCCGAGGCGGCGACCTACCACCGGGAGTTCCTGCTGACCCGCGCCGATGAGTACAAGACGCAGAACTCCAACGTGCGCACAACGGTGGAGGCCGGGTCTTTGCTGACCGCCTCGCAATACCTGAGGGCGCAGCGGGCCCGACGCATCTTCAACGAGGAGATGGCGCGCGTCTTCGAGCCGCTGGACGTGTTGCTGATTCCAACGATGCCGGCGCCGGCGGACGTGGAAGTGGATGTTGCGGAGACCTACCGGAGCTGGTGGAACCTGTGCGGGTATCCGGCGATCTCGGTGCCGTGCGGATTTTCAACCGATCCGGCCGGGCTGCCGATCGGTCTGCTAATTGCGGGTCGCCCGTTCCAGGACCCGCTGACGCTGGCGGTGGCGCACGCCTACGAAACCGCGACCGAGTGGCACGAACGGCAGCCGGATTTGTAGCGTAGCGAAGAAGAGACTACAGGCCGGCCTGATACTGGACGGCTTCCAAAAACAAGCCGATGCGGCGGGCGTTCACGCCCAGGTCGCTCTTGCCGGTGCGCGAGCGCGAGCGCATGTGGACGGCGCTGCCGATGCCGCTGCGGCGCACCTCGATCACAAAATCGTCGCGAAACCGAAACAGAGCCGAGTCCTCGAAGCCCTCCAGGGTGAGGCTGTGGCCATCCGAGACGGTGATGACCCATTGCGGCATCCGCTTGGCGATGCGGTCCACGATCTCGAACGCAACGCCGGGGGAAAGACCCAGGATGAGCGGGCCGGTCTCCGGATAACCCGTCTGCTGCGCGGCGGCAAACGAGGCCGGGTAGGAGTAATCCGCGTCCCGCGATTCGGGTGCGGCGGCGATGTGCACAAACCGCGGCGGGTTCCCGGTATCCGTGGCGACGTCATTGATGACCGGGTAGCGGCGCGCCCAGAGAGCGAATCCGAGTACGGGGAATGAAACGACCGCCGCGAGTCCGATGGCAAGAACGGCTGCGCTGCCGCCGCCGCGCAGGGCCGCGATGATGCCGAGCAGCAGACCGGCGAGGGCCATCCCGGCTCCGGCCAGCGCGACGATGAAGCCGGTGTAGGGGCGGGCCAGTTGCAGGTTGGCAAGCACGGGGCCCACCATCATGGAGACGATGGCAAGCGAGCCGAACAAGAGGCTGGCGCGTATCAAGAGGGACAAGGTTCTGCTTTCTTTTTCACGTCTTCAGGAACAGGCGTCCCGGTCGTCGAAGTTGCCGCCGGAAAGGGTCCAGCCGGTAACGCCGGCGGCGGTCCGGACACGAACCCACCAGCGGCTCTCGGGCCGGGGCGGATCGTCGATCTCGACGCCGCTGACGACCTTCCCCTCGTGCCAGAGCTTCCAGTAACCCTCACCGATATAGGTGAGCAGAAAAACACGGTCGCCGGGCTGCAGATCGTAGCGGTCGGAAAGTTCGAAGTCTTCCGGCAGGGTGAACTCCAGCGGGATGGTGTGCACCTCGCCGGTGATGGCCTGAACTTTTTCACCGGCCAGCGCTTCTCCCACCACCTTCAAACCGCCGGGTGAGTCCACCAACTCGACATCCTGGAGTACGCCCCATTCCCGGTAGACACAGCACTCGAACGGACAGGCGCCGGGGTCCACATAGACCTCCGGGGGATTCTTCACCACGAAGACGGTGAAGCGCAACAGAAGGGCAAGGAAAAAGGAGAAGAACAGCGCATAGGCTCCGCGTTTCATACCCAATCCTCCACGTGGCATATTCGGTCAAACCAACCGGCTGCCCTGCATCACCATTTTAACGGATCAGTGAAGAGGAATCGCCAAAAAGTAATTTCGGTTTACGGTTCCGGAAGCTTCTCGGGAAAGATTCGCACAGTGGCGGAGTCATTAAGACTCTGCCACCAGTCCTCGACGCTGCGGCCCGGGCCGGAGCCGGACGAGGCAATGACGAGCTCCGAGGCGAGCGCGCGCAACGGTTCCAGCACAAAGCGCCGCTGGAACATCCGCGGGTGCGGCAGAGTGAGTTCGTCCCCATTCAGCAGCAGATTTCTATAGAGAAGAATATCAATATCGATCGTGCGCGGACCTTTGGGAATAGCGTGCTCGCGGCCCAACCGCGTTTCGATGGCCTGCAGGGCGTGGAGAAGCTCGATCGGGGGAAGCGAGGTGCAAACCTCGGCCACGCAGTTGAGGAACCAGTCCTGGTCCGCGTAGTCGACCGGCTCGGTCTCGTAGATGGCGGAGGTGCGTTGCAGGGTGATGGCGGCCTGCCGCATCAGCGTGAGCGCCCGGGTCAGGTTTTCGAGACGGTCGCCGAGGTTGGAACCAAGCGACAGATAGGCGGTAACGAACGGCGTGGGCAGGGGCGTGGGCATCGCTGTGGGCAGCGGAAATGTTAAAACAGACCGCGCTGGTGCTGGCCGGGCTTCAGGCCAAAATGTTCATAGGCCAAGGTGGTTGCCGCGCGGCCGCGTGGGGTGAGTTGCAGGTAGCCTTGCTGGATCAGATAGGGCTCGTAGACTTCCTCGATGGTACCGACCTGCTCGCTGAGCGAAGCCGCCAGAGTGCTGACGCCAACGGGTCCACCGCCGTATTTTTCGATGATGGTCAGGAGCAGCTTGCGGTCCATCTCGTCAAAGCCGCTGGGATCGACCTCCAGCATATCGAGCGCATCGCGGGCAACCGGACCGGTGATGGCCCCCTGGGCCTTGACCTCTGCGAAATCGCGCACGCGGCGCAGCAGCCGGTTGGCGATGCGGGGAGTCCCACGGCTGCGGCGGGCGATCTCCGAGGCCCCATCGTCGTCGATGGGGACGTTCAGAATCTCCGATGAGCGGCGAACGATGATCTGAATCTCCTGGGGCGAATAGAAATCGAGCCGGTGGACGATCCCGAACCGTCCGCGCAGCGGGGCGGTGAGCAAGCCGGCCCGCGTGGTGGCGCCGACCAGAGTGAAATGGGGCACCTGCAGCTTGATGGTGCGGGCCGCCGGGCCCTGTCCCACGATGTAGTCGATGTGGAAGTCCTCCATGGCGGGGTACAGCAACTCTTCGAGCTGCGGGTTGAGACGGTGAATCTCGTCGATGAAAAGAATCTGGGACGGCTCGACGTTGCTGAGAATGGCGGCCAGGTCCTTCTTGTCCTCAATGACGGGGCCGGAGGTGCCCTGGAATTGGACGCGCAGTTCGTTGGCGATGATGGTGGCCAGGGTGGTCTTGCCGAGGCCAGGCGGCCCGTAGAGCAGAATGTGATCGATCACATCGCCGCGGGCGAGGGCGGCCTCAATGGCGATGGAGAGGTTTTCCTTGACCTTCCCCTGGCCGATATACTCACTGAGACGCTCCGGCCTCAGGCTGAATTCAAAGGACTGCTCCTCGGGCAGGACGCTCCCGGTTACGACTCGCTCTGACTGGCTGGGATTCATGTCGCACCTATTGTAACGCGGTCGCGCGGGCAGCGAGCAAACTGATGCCCGCGAGGGAGGCGACCATTCCGGTTCACTCCGACGCCGGAGAACTCTCGCCCGCTATTGTTCCGGCTGCTCCGGCTCCACATACTCGGGAACGCGGTTGGAGATGGCCGGGATCGAGCGCAGAAAGGCGAACACCGACTTCAGGTCTTCATCGGTCATGTGGGCGAATGCCGGCCACGGCATCGGCGGCTGGAGCGGGCGGCCGTCGCCCATGTGCCGGCCATCGCGGATGGTCTTGATGAACATGGCCTCGTCCCAGATGCCGATGCCGGTGTTTTCATCCGGCGTGAGGTTCGCCGCATAGGTGATGCCCCAGGGACCGGCGAAAGCAGTCATGGTGCCGGCGGCGGTCCAGGCCCAAGGCGGTTCAAAGCCGGGGGCGGAGGGGTCTCGATGGCTTCCGGGTGGCCCGACAGCATGCGGTTCATGTCCGGCTCCGGGCCCGCCGGACCCATTTGCCACGGCGTGTGGCAATCGTTGCATCGCATCCGATAATCGTCACCAGATAACGGCCCCGCTCCGGGTCCGGGGCGCCCGGCCCGGCTGTGGCCGCATCTGGCTGCGGAGCGAGCCCGCAGCCTGCCGCAACCGCCATCGCCAGGGCCAGCAGAACAGTTATCTTTGTATTTTTATTCATAGCCGCTTTCACAAGACTCCCTCCGCCAACAATGGCGGGATATTTAATTTTGGATCTGCGATGACCGCCTATGGAATTCGCAAGAATCAGAGTGCGGACAACCAGCCCGGCCCTTTGCACAGGCGAATTCCAGAACAGATTGTAGGGTGGGTCATTCAACTCGTCAATAGGCGACCAGTCGATCGGCGGTCCATTGAACGTGCGGAAGGAACAGGAAGATGGATGGGGCGGCAGGGCAGAGGGGATGGTCATTTGGAAAAGAATTTTCGTGCCAGCATTCGGAGCGAGGCGCGCAAAACATCGTCGAATTCCCCATCGGGACTCTCCCGGCGCACCTCCAGAATAGCGGCTTCCGCGTTGGTCCGGGTGTAGCCCAGGTTCACCAGGGCCGAGAGAACGTCCTCATCCACCGCGCCCAACAGTCCAGACGGGGCCGGCTGGCCCGCCGCCTCCCGCTCCGAAGCAGCCGCCAGCGCCAGATCGTCCAGCTTTTCACGCAACTCCAGAACGAGCCGCTCGGCCGTCTTGCGCCCCACGCCGGGCATGTGCAGCAACGTGGCGACGTCGCCTTTGCGCAGCGCCTGGACCAGATCATTCATCTCCAGACCCGAGAGGATCGTGATGGCCAGCCGCGGGCCGACGCCGGAGACGGCCAGCAGCCTTTCAAACAACGTTTTTTCCTGCTCGGTCTGAAAGCCATAGAGCGCCAGGGCATCTTCGCGGACATGCGTATGGATATGGAGACTGACGTCGGAACCCTCCTCGCCCAGCTCATAGAAAGTGGAGACGGGAATCATGACATCATAGCCGACCCCGCCGGCGTCAATGGTGACGCGGTTGGCTTTCCTGGAAAGCAGCCGGCCGTGAAGATAAGCAATCATAATCGGGACAGGGACTCAGGTTTCATGGGCGGCTAGACGGGCATCAGGCCGTGTTTTTTCCGGGGCGGGTCGGCCTTCTTGCGGCTCAGATGCTCCAGCGCCTGGAAGATGCGCCACCGGGTCTCCTGCGGCAGGATGGCGGCGTGCGCGTACTGCTTGGAGACGGCTTCGAACGGTCCCGTGAAGCGCTCGTTGAATTCTTCGACGCGTTGCTGGCGAACGGCCTCGGGATCTTTCGCGTTCTCCATCTCCTGGCGGAACAATACATTGACGGCGCCGACAGCTCCCATCACGGCCAGCTCCACGCCCGGCCAGACGAACACCTGGTCGGCGCCCATCTCACGGGTGCACATGGCCTGCTTGGCGCCGCCATAGCCCTTGCGCAGGTAGAGAGTGATCATAGGCACGGTAGCTTCCGCATAGGCATAGAGCATCTTCGCGCCGTGGCGGATGATCCCGCTGCGCTCCTGCTTGGTGCCGGGCAGGTACCCGGGCATGTCCACCAGCGTGACGATCGGAATGTTGAAGGCATCGCAGAAGCGGATGAAACGCGACGCCTTGTCCGAGCAGTCCACATCGAGGCTTCCGCCCATGAACTTCGGCTGGTTCGCAACGATGCCCACCGAATAGCCGCCGATGTGCGCGAAGCCGGTCACGATATTGCGGGCGAAGCGCGGCTTGATCTCGAAGAATTTTCCGTCGTCCACAATGTGCTGGATCACGGCCTTTACATCGTAGAGCCGTTTGGGGTCTTCGGGCACGATGGCCTCGACCTCATCCAGACTGCGGTCCGGGGGGTCATTGGTGGGAACGAGCGGCGGCTTCTCCTCACAGTTCAGCGGCAGATAGCCGAGCATCTCCCGCAGCCGCTTGATACAATCCTCGTCGTTTTCACAGATCACGTCGGAGACGCCGGAGACCTCCGCGTGGACCTTCCAGCCGCCGAGTTGCTCCATCGTGACGTCCTCGCCCGTAACGGCCTTGATGACCGGGGGGCCGGTGATGAACATCTGGCTGGTCTCCTTCACCATGAAGATAAAGTCGGTGAGCGCGGGACTGTAGGACGCCACGCCGATGCAGGGACCCATGATGGCGGAGATCTGCGGGACGGCGCCGGAGGCCAGTGTGTTTTCACGGAATACTTTGCCGATCGCGCGCGTAACGTCCAGCCCCTCCTGAATCCTGGCGCCGAGCGAATCCAGCATCCCGATGACCGGCACACCCATCCGGCGGGCGGTCTCTATTACATTGGCCAGCTTCTCACCGTGGGCGATGCCGACCGTACCGGCCAGCACGGTGCGGTCCTGGGAAAAAACGCAGACGTTCCGGCCGCCGATTTTGCCGTAACCGGTTACGATGCCGTCGGTGGGTTCGCGCTTCTCGGTCATGCCGAAATCGACGCTCTGGGTTTCGGCGAGCATGAACTCCTCGACGAAGGAGCCCGGATCGAGCAGCATGGCCAGACGCTCGCGCGCGGTCCACTTGCCCCCCTGGTGCTGCTTGTCGATCGCCTCTTTGTTCCCGCCCAGAACCCGGTCTTCGAGCTGGTTCAGTTTTTTCTTCAAATCACTGTAGGAATTCGGCATTCTGAGAGACCTCTGAGACTCCGCCCTCGCTGTTTCCCGCCCGTGGGGCAGCCATTCCGGCGCAGGGCAACGCAGGCGCCAGTGCGGGGGACGGTTGCAATGACAACTCACAGCCCGGGGCCGGGCCGCGCCGCGCGACAGGCTAACAGTGGCGGGGCGAAACGGTTGATTATGATAAGTCGATTCCCGGGAAAACACAAGCGAGCGGCCCGCCGGGGGGATAGCCCCATCACCGCTCTATGCCCGCTCCATCACCGCCTGTGGCCCCCTGCCGTCCTGATGCCGAACCGATGCCGACAACTGGAAAATCCCCGTGAATGCAACGTCCCAGGCGCGTCGGAGCAACAGGTCATGGTAGAATCTCGAAAAACCGGAAGGACGTGTTGGACGAAAACTAGGTGGTGATGGCAACGAAACAATTACAACCACGAAGTTCATGGTGGCGAAAGCCGGAGAGATGCCCCGGTCGATACCCCGTCCAATACATGGTGCGGTTCTCACTTCTGATTGCATTGTCGGCGGCGCCGGGATCGCTCCTCCGGGCACAGTTCAGCTCCTCGAAATTTCGCCCCACGCCCGAGATGATCGGACAAGTGGCTCCGGCATGGACGCCCGCCGCGTGGGTCAATTCCGAACCACTCGATTCCCTCGACCTGCAGGGGCAGGTCATTCTGCTTCGGTTTTTCACGGACAGTCCCGGCAGCACGGCCGGGCTGCGCGAGTTGCTGCGAACCTACCAGGACCAGGGGCTGACCGGGGTGGGCATGTACGCTCCCTCTCCCATGCCAACGCAGACCGATCCGGAACATGTGCGTCGGCTGGCAGCCGTGCTGGGCTTCCACTTTCCCGTGGGAGTGGATTCCGGCTGGCAGACCATCAACAGCTACTGGGTCAATCGGGCCGATGTGGAGGCTGTTGCGGCCACTTTTTTGATCGACCGCAAAGGAGTTATTCGTTACATCCAGCCGGATGGAAAGTATGATAAGAATTCGCGCGACAGCTATGCCAAGAAACAGTACGAAGTGATGGAGAAAATGGTCCAGGCGCTGATTGCAGAACCTCTTCCCGACGCGGAGGAAGCGGCACCCGATTCGCCCGATACCGTGGAGTAGCGGCAACTCGAACCCGGAGCTTACGGGAGCTTCGGATGCACAGACAGATTGGAGAGACAGATTGGAGAGGAAAATGAATCTAGGTGATGCCATCCGCAAGATCCGGCATTCGAAAGGCCTCTCCCAGGGTGAGATGCAGAAGCGCACCGGAATTCTCCGCTCTTATCTGTCCCGCGTGGAAAACGGCCATACCGTTCCTTCGCTGGCAACGCTGCAGCGGCTGGCCACGGCGATGGAGGTGAGACTAGCCGACTTTTTCTCACCCGATGGCGGGATCGTCCCGGAGCCACAACTCTCCGAGGCCGCAACGGAGTATCTGGGGGAGTTGAAAAGCTATCTGCCGAATCTATCCGCAGAGCAAAAGCAGGAACTGCTCGACATGGTGAAGGAGATGGCCACGGCGTTGCGCCGGACCTGAGGCCGGACCTGAGAAAAGACCCGCCGGTTTCTCAATCAGCGGACCCGCCTGCACGAAATCATACGATCCCGCAAATCCATTGGCCCGGCTCGCCGGGCGCGATGGCTGGCGCCTATCGGTGGCGGAGCCGGATTTCCATGAGATGGAATGCCAGTTCCCGCTCGTCATCTCCAGTTCCCTGCCGCGCTGGTGAAAACGTCCGGCTGGATCGAATCCCCAACCGAACGGTTTCGCCCTCGCGCACCGTTGCGGGAATCTCCCACTCGAACGGGCCAGCCAGGAAACTTCGCGTCTCCCGGTAAGTTCCCTCCAGCGTGAAGGTCAGATCAACGTCCTGGCCGGACGCGTCCGGCAGAATGCCGCATACCAGGAGAGACCGCATGGGCTCCAGCAGATGCATCCCGGCCTCGAACTCCCGCCCCACCCATCCATCCTGCCAAATTCCCCGCACGGGCCCGCGCTGCAGAGCGTAGCCCGTTAGCGGAACGTTGATGCCCTGCAACAGATCCGCCGCATATTTCTTCAAGTTCTGGTGGCGGCTTGCATCCGACAGCTCCTTTTTCGCGTAATACTCCATCCAACCGTTGCGCACCTTGCAGATGAACTGCAACTGCCGGGCATCGGCTTCGGTCAGCGTGTGGCCCGCGACCAGGTGCGGCGGCAGCGGACGCGGCACATAGAATGTCCCATGCGGCGGAGCAATCTCCGCGGCGGGCCGGTCCCGCGTGTAGAGATACACCGAGAGCAGTTTTCGCGAAAGATGCTTCTGGCCCTCCGGCAGCCGGATACGCTCGAAACCGTGCCAGGACCGCTCGGACGTTTCAAAGATCACGCAGCGATTGAAGGCGAGAGGAACCACCTTCACCTGGTTCTCGGCCGGGCGGCGCGGATTCGAGTGCAGTTCCAGGCAACCGCCCCAGTCCACCTCCCAATCGTGGTTCAGATAGAGCAGCAGGTTCAGGCGGCGGTGCAGGTCGCGGTCCTCCAGGTAATTGAAATCCACGTGCGGGTCCAGTTCCTGACCCTCCAGATTCTCGTGCGTCCCGCCACCGTACATCATTTCGTCATGCACCAGATCCGCAATGCCCGTGATCCCGGAGATCGTATCCAGAAAATCCTCCGAGGAGAGGTAGTGATAGACCTCGGCGTAGAACGGGCTGATGCGGGAATTGTCGGGGATGGTGGCCTTTCCGGCGACATCGCCCAGCTCACTCCTGGCATTTTCGGGATGAAAGGGAGGAAAATCCGCAAGCAACTGCTCGGATTTTCCCGGCAGGAAGAAATCGTCGATGACGATGTGCGGAAACGGTGCGGCTCCGGCAAACCGGGCACGCAATTGCGCGGCCCGATCCTGTACGGCGGGATTCATCATCGCATTCGTCGCTTCGTCGCATTCATGAACCAGTCTCCGCTCCGGATTGGGAAGCTAGGGCCGGCCAGCCTGATTGGCGTCTTGCACGATCATGCCGAGCGCTCCCTCCACGGCCTCGAGCGTGGCATCGATATCCGGGTCCGTGTGCGCGGCCGAGAGAAACGCCGCTTCAAACTGCGATGGCGGCAGCAGCACCCCCCTCTCCAGCATCCCCTGATAATAGCGGGCGAAACGGCCGCGGTCCGATGCGGCCGCCGTGTCGTAGTCCACCACCGGTCCCGGAGTGAAAAACAGGGTCCACATCGATCCCACCCGGTTCAGGCACACCGGCAGGCCCAATCGGGAGGCGATGGCCAGGATGCCCTCGGTCAGCCGCTTCGCGCGGTTTTCCATCTCGTCGTACAGCTCGGGTCTGCGGCGCAACTCTTCCAAAACGGCGATTCCGGCGGCGACAGCCAGCGGATTTCCCGATAACGTACCCGCCTGGTAGACGGGTCCTTCCGGCGCAATCCGGTCCATGATATCGGATCGCCCGCCATAGGCGCCCACCGGCATTCCGCCACCGATCACCTTGCCCATGGTGGTCAGGTCCGGCCGGATCGAGTACAGCTCCTGCGCGCCGCCCCGGCTCACGCGGAAGCCCGTCATGACCTCGTCGAAGATGAGCAGAGCGCCGTGTTCGCGCGTTACCTCCCGCAGCGTCTCCAGGAAGCCCGCTTGCGGGGGGATACAACCCATGTTCCCCGCCACCGGCTCCACGATCACCGCCGCAATCGTGTCGCGCTGCTCCTCGAACAGAGTCCGCACTGCCGCCGAATCGTTGAACGGAAGGGCATGCGTCAGCTCCGCGTATTGCGTCGGGACGCCCGCCGAGTCCGGCAGCGCATAGGTGGCCACCCCGGAGCCCGCCTTCACGAGCAGGGAATCGACGTGCCCGTGGTAGCAGCCGATGAACTTCACAATCCGGTCGCGGCCCGTAAACCCGCGCGCCAGCCGCACCGCGCTCATGGTGGCTTCCGTGCCGGAGTTCACCAGCCGGACCTTCTCCACCGACGGAACCGTCTCGGAGATCAGCTCGGCGATCCGGACCTCTCCTTCGGTCGCAAAACCGTACGCCGTGCCGCGCTCCAGCGCCTGCCGGAGCGCGCGCTCCACATCCGGATGCGCATGGCCCAGCAGCAGCGGCCCCCACGCGCCCACATAATCCAGGTAGTGCCTGGAGTCCACGTCCACCACCCGCGCACCGCTGCCCCGTGCAATGAACAGGGGCGGCAACCCCACCGCGCCGAACGCGCGCACCGGAGAGTTGACCCCTCCCGGCATGAGCCGGCAGGCCCGCTCGAACAACTCGGCGGAGCGAGAGGATGCGGCAGGAACGGATGAAGAGCCCGATGCGGATGAGGTGGTCGATGGTGATGCGGTGCCCGATGGAGATGATGGAGATAAATGAGACGATGCGGAGGAGCGTTCTTTCATGATCTGATTCCTGCCCGGAAAGCTCGATTGTAACATGAGCGCGGCTGCCCGATTCCCCGTCTCCTCCGGCCGCGCTCCCCTCTCCGAAGCCACATTCGCTAGAATGGAACGTGATGTCTTCCGTCCGCATCAACAGAATATTCGATGAAGCGATCCGCAATGATGAATTCACACGTCTGCTGCGCTTGCTGGACCCCAACTCCGGCACCCCTGCCCGGGTCGGCTTCACCGGCCTCACCGACGCCGCCAAGCCGTTCTACGCCGCTTGCCTCCAGCGGGAGCTGGACCTCCCGCTGCTTTACGTTACCGCCACGAACCGCACGGCCGAGCAGGTCCACGACCGTCTCGCCGGGTGGAGACAGCTACTTGCCACCGCCGCACCCGTCTTCATTCCGGCACATGATATCCGGCCCTACCAGGGCCTCTCCCCCCATGCCGACATCAGCGAGAAGCGGGCCGTGGGACTCGGCAAACTCGCCTCGGGCAGCGCCCCGCTGGTCGTGTTGCCCATTGCCGCGCTGGCGGGGCGGATCGAGCCGCCGGATTTTTATCGCAACCTCGCCCGCACCATTCATCGCCGCGACGAGCTGGACCTGGAAGAGTTGCTCGCACACCTGGAAGCGGCCGGCTACACGCCGCATGAGCCGGTCGAGATGGCGGGCCAGTTTTCTCTGCGCGGCGGTATCTTCGATGTCTTTCCTCCGGAAGCCCGCCGACCCGCCCGCGTCGAGCTGGTCGGCGACGAGATCGAATCGATCCGCGAGTTCGACCCCGGCACACAGCGCTCCACCGGGCCGCTGCAGTCGGTGGCGCTGCACCCGTTGACCGAATTTCCCGTTCGTCCGGATCTGCTCAGCTCCCTGCAAAAGTCTGTGGGAGCGCACGGGGAATCTGATGACCTGAGCCCCTTCGTGGCCGGCGAACCGTTTCCCGGCTGGGAGTTTCTGCTCCCGTCTGTCCAGCCCCTCACGGGAACCGTGCTGGAGTTGTGCGACGATCCCGTCCTGTTCCTCGACGAGCCGGAGGAGTTGCACTCGGAGCTGGACCGGCACTGGGAGATGCTTCGCTCCGAATACGAAGCCAGCCACCGGGAAGAGCGCAGCGCCGCGCCCCCGCCGGAAGCTTTTTATCTGCGGTTTGACGAGGTCTCCGAACGCTGGGCCGGGGCTGGGTTGATCCACGCGTCCGAACTGGAGACCGCGGCATTGCCCGCAGCACTGGATGGAGCGCCGGACGGTGCCGCGTCCGTCAGTCTGCCCACCCGGCCGGTCCCGGGCTTTCACGGCAATCTCCGCCTTTTTCTCGGCGAGGTGGAAAACCGTCTGCGCCAGCAATACCGCGCCATCGTCCTGACCAGCGGCGCCGGAGAGACCGACCGTATCGCCGAGCTGCTGGCGGAAGAAAGTATCCCCTTCCACCGTTTCGAAACGCATCCGGCGCACCTGCCCCCCGATCCGCTCGAAGAGGAGATCGATCCATCTCTGCCTGCCTGCTGGATCGGTCATGGCGCCATCGGCCAGGGGTTTCTGCTGCCCTCCAGCCGACTTCTGCTCCTGGGCCACCGGGACCTGTTCGACACCTCTCCCCTGGTATCGCAGCCGGCCCGGCCCCGCTCGAACATCTCCACCTTTCTTTCGGACTTTCGCGACCTGGACCCGAACGACCTCATCGTTCACGTGGACCACGGCATCGGCCGCTACTGCGGCTTGCGGCAGCTCGGCGGCGACGGCATCCAGCAGGAGTTCATGGAGCTGGAGTACCGGGATGGGGACCGGCTCTATGTTCCGCTCACGCGTCTGGACCTGGTGCAGAAGTTCCGCGGCATGGAGGGCGGGCCGCCCGTGCTGGACCGGCTGGGCGGCATCAGCTGGGGCAAGACGAAGTCGCGGGTCCGCAAGGCCATGCAGGAGATGACCGACGAGCTGCTCAAGCTCTATGCCGAGCGTGAGATGGCCGAGGGGCAGTCCTTCACCGACGAGAACAACTGGCAGCGCGAGTTCGAGGAATCCTTCGTCCATGAGGAAACGCCCGATCAGATGCGGACCATCGAGGAGGTCCGCAAAGACATGGAGACCTCTCGCCCCATGGACCGGCTGATCTGCGGCGACGTGGGCTACGGCAAGACGGAGGTGGCCATGCGGGCCGCCTTCCGCGCCGCCCTCCACTCCAAACAGGTCGCCGTCCTGGCTCCCACCACCGTGCTGGCCTTCCAGCACTATGAAACCTTCCGTCAGCGGTTCGCCGCCTTTCCAGTAACGGTGGATATGCTGAGCCGGTTTCGTACGCCGGCGCAGCAGAAGGAGACCCTGCGGAACCTGGAGGCCGGCAAAGTGGACGTGATCGTCGGCACGCACCGGCTGCTCTCGAAAGACGTCGCGTTCCACGATCTCGGCCTGCTGGTCGTGGATGAGGAGCAGCGCTTCGGAGTCCGTCATAAGGAACGCATCAAGTCCATGAAGAAATCCGTGGATGTGCTGAGCCTCTCGGCCACGCCCATTCCCCGGACGCTGCATATGGCTCTGGCGGGCCTGCGCGATATGTCGGTTATCGAGACGCCGCCACGGGACCGTCTCGCCATTCAGACCGTGGTGGCGCCGTTCGGCGAGCCGCTGATCCGCAACGCGCTGGCGCAGGAACTGGAACGCGGCGGCCAGGTATTCTTTGTCCACAACCGGGTCGAATCCCTGCCGGCGATGGCGGCGAAGGTGCAGCAGCTTGCTCCCGAGGCCCGCATCGGCGTGGCACACGGGCAGATGAACGAGCGGCATCTGGAGAAGGTGATGCTGCAGTTTCTCCGCCATGAACTCGACATCCTGGTCGCCACCACGATCATCGAGAACGGCCTCGACATTCCGCTCGTCAACACCATCATCATCAACCGCGCCGACCGCATGGGTCTCGGCGAGCTCTACCAGTTGCGCGGTCGCGTCGGACGCTCGGACCGGAGGGCCTATGCCTACCTGCTGGTCCCGCAGGAGGAACGGCTGACATCCATCGCGCGGCGTCGTCTGGCGGCGCTGAAGCAGTTCACCGAGCTGGGTTCCGGCTTTCGCGTCGCCGCTCTGGACATGGAGCTGCGCGGCGCCGGAAACCTTCTCAGCGGGCAGCAGCACGGGCACGTCAACGCCATCGGGCTGGAACTCTACTGCCAGATGCTGGAGAGCGCCGTGCAGGAGATGCGCGGCGAGCCCGAACAACTTCACATCGGCGCAACCGTGAACCTCGGCCTCGACATCCGCATCCCGGCCGCCTACATCCCCGAAGAGCACCAGCGGCTGCGCATGTACAAGAAGATCGGATCGATTCGTTCCGAGTCCGAATGCGGCAACACGGAGCAGGAATTGAAGGATCGCTATGGCGAGTTGCCGGAGCCGGTCTGTAATCTCATGGATTACGCCGCCCTGCGCCTGATGGCCGAGCGGTTATGGATCACCTCCATCGAGCGCAAAAAAGATGCGCTGCTGTTCCAGTTTCACAAGGACACCCCGGTGCCCCCCGAACGGCTAATGACTTTCCTGTCCTCCCACAAGCAGGCACAGTTCACCCCCTCGGGCTCGCTCCGCGTGAACACGCGGGGAGATTCCCCGCCCCTCATTCACTTTGTGCGGTCCATTCTGGAGCAGTTCGTCCCCTGACGGTCGCAGCCTTTCTCAGCCGGGTACCTTGTCCGGCACAGGCAACCCCGCTGTTTTCAGCCAGTTAAATTGACGCTCCATTTCTGCCATGCTACTTTCGCATCAGCTGGCACTTTCGTTGAGATCTGAGCCGGGTTTCGTGGGGAGCTTACTTTGTATCTACTGATTTTTTTCCTTCAGGATGAGTTGCAGGGCAGTGTCATCGATCTTCTGGTGCAGACCGGTCCGGTCGCCAAAATCGTACTGCTCATTCTGCTCTTTTTCTCGATCTTTTCCTGGGCCATCATCTATGTAAAATGGCGCAGCTTCCGTGAGCTTCATTCCCAGAGCGAGCCATTCGTCCGCGCTTTCCGCAAAGCGCGGAAACTTTCGGAAATGAACGTCGTTCTGGAGAACTTTCCTCCCCATCCGCTGAAATCCGTGTTTGAAGCCGGCTTTCAGGAGGCCGTGGCGCAGGGGGGCGACCAGCAGAATCCGGTCCACAACCAGGCCTCGCTGACCCGCGCGCTGCAGATCGCTTCGGCGCAGCAGCTTGGCGAGCTGGAGCGGAACCTGAACTGGCTCGCCACCACGGGTTCTGTAGCCCCGTTCATCGGGCTGTTCGGAACCGTCTGGGGCATCATGGACGCCTTCCTGGGCCTCGGAGCCTCCGGCGCCGCGAGCCTGCGCGCCGTGGGTCCGGGAATCGCCGAGGCGCTGGTCGCCACCGCGGCGGGACTGTTCGTCGCCATTCCCTCCGTCATCGCCTACAACCAGTTCCTGAGCAAGGTCCGGGACATGGGCGTGCGGATGGACACGTTTTCGTTGGAATTTCTCAATGCCGCCGAGCGGAACGGAGTCTGAAGCCGGCTTGGGAATCTCCAGTACCCGTTCGGCGGTTATGAAGTAAAGCCGCTACGGTTATAATAGAAGGGCCGGAAAGCCCCGAAACCGGACTCTGATTCAGGTCGTGTTATGGCATTTACCAATCAACAGGGAAGAACGCAAACTTCCCTTTCCGATATCAACGTCACCCCGTTTGTCGACGTGCTGCTGGTCCTGCTGATTATCTTCATGCTCACCGCTCCGGTTCTGCAATCCGGCATCGAGCTCAACGTTCCCAAGACGCAGACCGTGCGCGAGATCTCCCAGGAGCGGCTCGTCGTCAGCATCGACAAAGGGCAGCGCCTCTACCTCGGCAGTGCCCCCATCAACATCAACGATCTCGGTGCTCAGGTACTCGAAAGAACCGGGGAGGACTCCGTGCCCTCGGTCTTCCTTCGAGCCGACACCGAGGTCCCCTTCGGCACCGTTGCCATGGTCATCGACGCGCTGCGGATGGCGGGGATCGAACAGATCAGCATGGTTACCGAAGTCGCCAATCAGCGCCGGTAACCGGCTCATCGGCAACCGTGCGGACGGAATCACTATGCCAGCCTCGCAGGCCACAATGGATAGGCAGGAAGAGCTGAGGCGCCCCTTGATGCTCTCCGGCATCGGGCATGCCTGCCTCGCTCTGAGCGCGCTTGCCTATACGCTGGTGCTGGCTCCGGTCGGCGGTATCTGGGGAGAAGACAGCGGAGGCGGAGGAGCCGCTACCGTCCAACTGGTCAGCGCCGCCAGTGTCCCTCTGCCCGCTCCGCGGATACCCACCACGAATCGCGTCGTTACCGAAAGCGATGGCCTGCACTATCCCGAGCCCCCCGCTCCCAAGCCCACTCCTCCGAAGCCCGTCGTCGAGGAGGAAGCGGTCCAGATTCCTTCCCGTAACGCCAAGGTAGTTCCCAAAGCAGCGGTAAAGCCGCCCGAGCCTCCCACTCCGCCCAAGCCCCGGCGCGAGATCGCCCGCACCGGCGGGAGCGCCACGCCTCTCCCGCGCAACGCGCGCAGGGCTCCGGCGGACCTTCCCAAAACGGGCAATGAAATTCCATTCGGCCAGGGCGGACCGGTCGCCGGTCCTTACGGGATGATTCAATCGGAAGCCGGCTCCGGCGGCATCAACGTCATTGGCGGACCGGGCGGCGATTTCGGCAACCGGTATAGCTGGTACGTCACCGCCATACGGAACCGCATCAGCAACAACTGGCTCAAGTCCAGCATCGACCCGAACATCCGCGTCGCGCCCCGCGTCTTCGTCACGTTTCAGATCATGCGAGACGGGCGCGTCGTCAACCCGCAGCTCACCTCCTCCAGCGGCATCTCGTCGCTGGACCGCTCGGCCCTGCGCGCCGTCTATGACTCCAGTCCCATGCCGTCGCTGCCGCCGGACTACCGTGGCCCGGTCGTTTCGGTCGAATTCTGGTTCGATTTTCAGCGGTAGGATGCAACCGGCATCCGCCTTGTGACATCATTAGGCTTGTAACATCATTGATTGTATGGAAGGATGAAACAGACTGTGCACGCATCTTTAATTCATCAGGACCGCACCGGAGTTCGCCACCGCCCTGTCGGGATTCTTCGCCGCCTCAGTGGCACGCTCGCCGTAATGCTGCTGGCCGGACCCGCACTGGCTCAGCGGGAGGACCTCATCCAGACCGGCACCGGCATCGGCATGGAGAAGACCCGCATCGCCGTCTCCAGCTTCTCCACTCCCATCGACAATGCTCCATTGATGCGCGTCTTCGACGACACGCTCTGGAACGACCTGGACTACTCCGGCATTCTCGATCTGGTCAGCCGGAGCTTCCATCCGCTCGGCCTGCCCGCCCGGCCCTCCGAAGTTACCGCCGCGGATTGGACCGAGCCGCCAGTCAGCGCGCACATGGTGGTCCTCGGCAACGCCCGCCGCATGGGCACGCAGATACAGGTGGAAGCCTGGCTGATCGATCCGCGCAACACGGACCAACCCATCGTCATCGGACGCCGCTACACCGAGCCTGCCGACGAGCGCACCGCCCGGCAGATCGCACACAAGTTCGCCAATGAAATCATCTTCCGCCTCGGCGGCGGCGTGCGCGGCGTCGCGGAGAGCCGCATCGCCTTTGTCCGCAACACCAGGCCCGGCATCAAGGAGATCTGGATCATGGACTACGACGGGGCGAATCAGGAACAACTCACGCATCTGGACTCCCTGTCGCTCACCCCGGCCATCTCGGTCGATGGCACCCAGATCGCCTTCACCACCTACCAGAGCGGCAACCCGGACATCATGGTTCTATCGCTGCTGACCAAAAAGCCTCTTGCCTTTTTCAACCGGAAAGGTTTGAATACAACTCCGTCGTGGTCTCCGGACGGCACGGCGCTGGCGTTCACCTCTTCGATCACGCGCGACCCGGAGATCTATCTCGGCGACCTGCGCGGAAGCAACGCCAAGCGGCTCACCTTTGCCCGCGGCGTGGATATACAGCCGGCCTGGAATCCGAAGACGGGAGCCCAGATCGCCTTTGTTTCCGACCGCAGCGGCCATCCCATGATCTACATGATGGACCGCGACGGCGCCAACGTGGAGCGACTCGTCCGCGGCGGCACGCAGGCCCTTGATCCATCATGGTCACCTAATGGCCGTTTGTTATCCTTTACGTGGAACCAGGATGGAGCGTACGATATCTATCTGATGGATGTGGCAACCCGTGATATTGTACAGTTGACGAAGAACAGCGGCCGCAATGAGCACCCCAGCTGGGCGCCGGACAACCGCCACATCGTTTTCACGTCCAACCGCAGCGGCGGCACGCAGATCTGGACCATGTTGGCCGACGGCACCAATCAACGCCGGCTGACATCGCAGGGCGAAAACACGGAACCGGCTTGGTCCAGCCGGTAGTTTTTTTGAATTTTGCTATAGCACATTAGAGCCAGGAGGAGTTAGATGAAAAGTAGGCAAGTGAGATTTTACGGAATGGCAGTGATGCTGGTCATGCTCGCGGTCGGGAGCGCCTGCCGACGGCAGGTACCACCGCCACCGCCGCCCCCACCACCCCCACCGCCAACGCCGGCAGCGACTGCCACCTTGACAGTGGAACCCAACACCATCGAACAAGGCCAGAGCGCCACGCTTCGCTGGAGCGCGCAGAACGCGACCGGCGTGGAGATCCAACCGGGAATCGGCAGTGTCGCCACCCAGGGCACCCGTTCGGTCTCACCGACCGAATCCACCACCTATACCGTGGTCGCCCGCGGAGCCGGAGGCACCGGACAGGCTACGGCCCGTCTGACCGTTACCGCACCGCCGCCACCGCCACCACCGCCACCGCCGCCACCCGAGCCTTCGCTGAGCGAGCGATTTGGAAACGAGGTCAGCGACGCCTTCTTCGATTACGACCAGTCCGATGTTCGGGAAGACGCCCGCCAGGCCCTCACGCGGGCAGCGGCATTCATGCGCGCCAACTCCACCGTGACCATTCAGGTGGAAGGCCACTGCGATGAACGCGGCAGCGTTGCCTATAACCTTGGCCTCGGCGATCGCCGTGCCAATTCCACGCGGGACTTCCTGGTCTCGCTCGGAATCTCCGGCGACCGCATCACCACCATCAGCTACGGAAAGGAACGTCCTTTCTGTACGGATAGCAACGAGGCCTGCTGGCAGGAGAACCGCCGCGGCCACATCGTTTGCACGAACTGCGGGATGTAGCTCTTCTAATCCCGCGCTGATCCAATCTCGAACGTTCGGTTCGAACCCGGCGGAGGGTGATTTTCCCCTCCGCCGGAACCATTTTCCGGCGTTCGCTTACTGACCATCGGTTCCCCGGTTCCAGTCGTTCCGGTTATCGCTGTTGGAACGGGTGCCCTCGAAGGAGGAACATCATGAAACGACCTGTCCTGATTGCCGCACTCATCTTCGCGGTGCTGGTTCCCGCTGCCCGGGCGGTGGACCGGGAAGTCATTCAGATACAGCAAAGCGTTGCCCTGCTGCAGGGTATGGTGCGGGAGATACAGCGCAGTTTCGATGAGAAGATGGCGATCATGCAATCCACCATCGAGCAGTCCGCGGATCAGACGGCCCGGCTGGGCAGCGATCTGGAACAGTTGCAGCAGTCTCTACAGGTTACCGTCGGCGGCTCCGGACTGAAGATGGAGGTCCTCAGCACCCAGGTCCAGGGCTTGCAGTCTTCCCTTGATGATCTGCGCGCGCGGCTCGACCTGATGTCGCAGCAACTCGCCAAGATCGAGGCCGGTTCCCAGAACCTGATGTCCGGCGGCATGGGTATGATGGGCGAAGGCGGCGGCGTTACGCCCCCGTCTCCCGATGTGCTCTATAACACCGCGCTGCGCGACTACACCAGCGGCAATTATCCGCTGGCGCTGCAGGAGTTTCTCGAATACCTGCGTTTCTACGCCAACACCTCGCTGGCCTCCAACGCTCAGTTCTATATCGGCGACATCTATTACCAGCAGGGTCAGTTTGAAAAAGCCATCCAGGAATACGACAAGGCCATCGAGCGATTCCCGGACGGCAACAAGACCGCCGCGGCACAGTTGAAGAAGGGTTTTGCGCTTCTGAACCTCAACCTGCGCACCCAGGGCACCCAGGAACTCAGCAATCTGGTGGAGAACTTCCCCAACACACCGGAAGCCCTTCTCGCTCAGGATAAGCTGACCACGCTCTCCCCCGGCGGCCGGTCCACCGCCCGCTAGCGGGCCGGATCAGGTGCGTCGGCGCCGCGCCCTCGATTTGCGGATTGACCCCCCGCCCCATGTCGGCTAGAATAGTGTTTGCCGCGATATAGATATTTATAAGGAAAAGTATGCCGAATCATGTTTCCGCGCTCAAACGGGTGCGCCAGACCAAGCGAAAGACCGCTGTAAACAGATCCAACAAGGGAGTCCTGCGGGCCAGCATGCGCCAGATGCGCAAGGCTCTGACCTCCGGCGATACCGGTCAGATCCTGCCGCTCGTCCCCCAGGCCCTCTCCCGCATCGACAAGGCCGTTCAGAAGGGTCTCATCCATAAGAATACAGCCGGCAGGCTCAAATCCCGGCTCATGCTCCGAGTCAACAAGCTCTCTCAGCCTGCCGCCCAATAGCCCGTCATTCCGGCCGGATTCCTCAAAATGCGCGCCCCGGCCGCGGGCCGTATTGCATCCACACACGGGCCTGGTCCCGCATCGTTTTCCTTTTCTTTCCGCCCCTTTTGGATTAGACTACCCTTGAGCATGTTCAGCAGCCCTTCGTCCGCACCAGCCGCCGCGCTGGGGAGAGCAGAACTGCCTGTGTCGCAGAGCGTCTCCGCAACCGCTCTGAAATTCACGGTAGCCGGAGGTTTATTCGTCTATCTCATCCTGCGCGGCCACATCGCCTGGGACCCGCTTCTGGCTTCTCTGCACCAGTGGCAGTACAGTCTCCCGGCCTTTCTCATTCTTTGTCTGAACCCCATCAGTCAGCTCATCCGGTGGCAGAGCCTGCTCCGCGCCCGCCGCCTGCATCTGCCCAACTCCGAGGTCTTCAGCTACCTGATGGCCTCGAAATTCTTCAATATGGCGCTGCCTGGCTATATCGGCGGAGATCTCCTGCGCGGTTTCTATATCTCCCGCCGCGCCTCGGAGCAGGGAGTGGTTCCCGCCGGGGACGAGCCTCCATTCCGCGCAGCGACCGTCGCATCCAGCATCCTGTTTGACCGTGTCGCCGGCCTGCTGGCTCTGTTCGTATTTTCGCTTGTCGGGATTCTTGGCGCCCTGTACTATCCGATGCCGGGGCGTCTGGTCGCCTTTGTCGGCGGTCTGGCGATCACCGGAATTTTCGGCGCATTGCTGCTGTTCTGGATCGCCTATCACCGCAGCGCCCCGCCTGGGATCTTGCTGCGCATCGCCCGCAAGGTGCGGCTGCAGAACATTTTTTCCGAACTCTACGATGCCACCCACCGCTACGTACGGAATCTCACTCTGATCCGGAACATTCTGGGCATCTCGTTCGTCGGCCAGGGAATCATTCTGGTCAGCTTCATCCTGTTCGGGCACGCGCTTGGTCTGGAGGTGCCGCTGCTCAGTTACCTGGCGCTGGTTCCTCTCGGGTTGATGGTTACCGCCATTCCCATCTCGCCGGCCGGACTGGGCGTCGGACACGTGGCCTTCCTGGCGCTGTTTCAGATGGGCAGCTCGGCACAGGGTGCGAATCTGTTCACCCTTTATATGGCTTCCCACGCCCTGATCAATCTCACCGGAGCGGTCCTGTTTCCGCTCTTCCGTGGACGCACAGTCCTGCCGGCCCCGGCCAGCCTCGCCCAAGCGGAAAAGCGCTGATTTGTATTTGGAGATTTAAAGCGGAGCTACCGATCCGCCGAGCGGCCACGTGGCGGCACAACCGGCAGGACCCGCGCCCACAAGAGTTCCGGCAGTGTCCCTGATGATCGCAACGGTATTATCGAAACAAAACGTGCTGACCCCGGTTTGTTGCGCAAGAACGGGAACAGCCACGATGGTATAAGTCACGTTAGGTGCGACCACCGTGGGCGCCACAACCTGTGCCGTGTAGGTGAATCTGTAACCGGACTTGACCGGTGTCAGCGCCGCTGGCGCTACGCCGGACGCGGTCGCGTCCAACAGATCGGCACACACCGAAGTGATGGAAGCACACGCGCCTCCCGGAGGTCCCAGGAAAGCCAGCATACCGGCATAACCGACATTGTAAAACGCGGCATACGTAGCATTGGCGGTCCCCACCTGCTTCAACGTCGCCACTGCGGAGGCTTCATTCGCCGCCATCAGGGCCCGCAGAAGATTCGGCACCGCGATCGCCGCGATGATCAAAATGATGGCGACAACGATCAGCAACTCAATTAAGGAAAAACCCTTTTGTTTCCGCATATTGTTCCGACCCATATACAGATACCTTCCTGTAAAAGGCTTGCAACCAGCGGTCCATCTTCCGACTCCGACCACGACCGTTTCGCTGGTTCCGCTCTATTCTATTGAAAAACAAGCCAATTGTCCTGATTTTTCCCTCTCTCCTATCCGGACTGGAATCATTCCGGTTACCCGGCAACTGTTAATTTTTGTCACTCTAAGTGCCACGAAAAGCCTGTAATACGGTTTCTCCCCCCGCATTCTTAGGTATCATCTATCCTTAAGGTGTCATCGGCAATCCATCGCCGATATATTATTATGAGGAGCAGCAATTTCCGATTGCCCAGAATGATACCCAACGACACCGGCATCCTGCTGATTCAGTGTCCCGACCAGCGCGGGCTCGTCGCACAAATTTCCCAGTTTATCTACCAGAACAACGGAAACATCCTCCACTCGGACCACCACACGGACAAGGAGTCCGGGGTATTTCTGATGCGGGTGGAATGGGAGATGGAGGGATTTCAGATCGGTCCGGAAGATTTCACCGCCGCATTCGCCTCCATGGCCGGGTCTCTCCATTTGAGCTGGGAACTGAAACTTTCCCGCACGCCGGACCGCGTCGCCCTTTTCGTTTCCCGGCAGAGCCATTGTCTGTACGACCTGCTCTGGCGCAGCAGTGAAGGCGAACTTCCCTGCGAAGTGGCTCTGGTGGTCAGCAACCACCCGGACCTGGGAGCAGCCGTGGAACGCTTCGGCATTCCCTTCCACGTATTCCCCATCAGCAGAGAAAACAAGCTCGCGCAGGAGCGCGCCGAGCTGGACTTGCTGGCCGAAAACCGTATCGACCTGATCGTGCTGGCCCGTTACATGCAGATTCTTTCACCTCAGATGGTCGACCGGCACCCGAACCGGATTATCAACATTCATCATTCGTTCCTGCCCGCCTTCGTCGGCTCGCGTCCCTATCACCAGGCGCACGAACGCGGGGTCAAGTTAATCGGGGCCACCAGCCATTACGTCACGGCGGAACTGGACGACGGGCCCATCATCGAACAGGACGTCGTCCGCAGCAGCCACCGCGACCGGGTGGAAGATCTCATCCGCAAGGGCCGGGACCTGGAACGCGTGGTTCTTGCGTGCGCCGTCCGGCTGCATCTGGAACGCCGCGTCCTGCCCTACGGCCGCAAGACCGTGGTCTTCGACTAGTTCTTTGTTCCATTCCTCACACCCTGGGGCGGAGGACATTGCACGATTTCCTCTTGAATTACCCGGATCATTCCTGTATCAGTAACCATTTAACCTTCTCTTCCTGTCCGAGAAGATTTCGGGTCGCCGGTCGGCCGGTTTGTCCGGCTTTGCCAGGTTGGAGCTTATGAGAGTTCACGTTTTCTATCATGACCGGTGTTTCGACGGTGCGGCATCCGCCGCCGTCTTCACCCGTTTTTTTCAGTCCTGCTTTGACTCCTCGGCCGAGTTCGTCTATACGGGACTTGCCCATCGCGCCTCTTCATTGTTTAACGAAGACGAATTCGATGGCGACGAAAACGCCATTGTCGATTTCAAGTACAGCACTTCCCCCCGGCTCACCTGGTGGTTCGACCATCACCAAAGCGCATTCCTCACGCCGGAGGACGCCGGCCATTTCGCAGCCGACACCGGCGGCAGGAAGTTCTACGACCCGAACTTCAAATCCTGCACGAAGTTCATCGCAACCATTGGCGCCGGCCGTTTCCAATTCTCCGCCCCCGACCTGGATGAACTCATCCACTGGGCGGACATTGTCGACGGCGCCATGTTCGCCGATGCCGAAACGGCCGTACGTGTGGCGCAGCCTGCATTGCAGATGGCCATGGTGCTCGAGGCCGGCAAGGACCCTCATCTCTCGCGCTGGCTCATTCCCCATCTGGCCAGCCGCCCGCTGGCGGAGATTGCGAGCGAGGACCCAGTTGCGAGCCAGCTCGGGCCGCTGATGGAAAAAAACCGCAAGTCGCTCGAGCTCATCCGCGAATCCAGCCGGATCGAAGGCGGCGTGGTTTTTTTCGACCTGACCGGACCCAACATCGAGGCCTATAACAAATTCGCTCCTTATTACCTGTTCCCCGAATCCGTCTATAGCGTCAGCATCTGCCCTTCCAGTTTCCGCACCAAAATTTCCGTGGGCTCCAATCCCTGGAACAAGACACCCGTGCTCCACAACCTGGCTACCATCTGCGAACGTTACGGTGGGGGCGGTCATCCCCGCGTCGGAGCCATCTCTCTTGAGCCCGGCAGGCTCGAGGACGCCCGGCGCATCGCCGGGGAGATCATCACCGAACTTCAGTCGCCTCCAGCTTCCTCGTAACAGTCCCCCGCCTCCCACTCACCCCCGCGCCCTTCCCGATGTCGCAGTCCCCCACGTTTCCCATGTAAGACGAACCCGACCAGCGGGAAACGAGCATCTACTACTGCACGAAGTGCCTGGACGCAGTCCGCACGATGTGGCATCATCGCGGTGAGGCGACCAACGGGAGTCCGAACAATTACTGCACGAAGTGCCTTGACAGCGCCCGTGCGGTCACCTAAGATTGATGTTTCGCGTTGAAAGTGCGGCATTTACGCGCAGAGGAGAACACCGTGATCAAGCTCGACATCGTCAATGCAGTCGTCAACCGCACCGGGATCACCAAGACCAAGGCAGAGATGGCCGTGGAGACGGTCTTCGCAGCCATGAAGAAGGCTCTGGAGAAGGGCGACCGCATCGAGCTGCGCGGCTTCGGCGTATTCAACGTGAAGCCCCGCAAGACGGGTGTCGGGCGCAATCCCCGGACCGGGGAAGAGGTCTCCATCCCTCCCGGCAAGGCGGTCCGCTTCAAGCCCGGCAAGGAACTGCAATCGCTTCCCTAGATTGCCGGGGTCGCTGGCATTCCCGTACCATCTCTTTCACATATCTTTTTTCCGCCTGCCATTGGATCGATCTCCCTGCGGGAAGCAGAGTGCATGGCGACATCCGCACCCATGAGAATGCCAAGTGAAGGTTAGAACCTACGGGGCATCCGAAACCTCCGGTCCCGAAGTCGTGGTGCTGCATGGCGGCCCCGGCGCTGCGGGCTACATGGCTCCTGTGGCACGTGGTCTTGCCGGACAGTTCCGCATTACCGAGCCCTTCCAGCGCGCCGCCGTTCCCGGCGAACGCATGACGGTGGCCTGCCATGTCGCCGACCTCGACCGCCTGCTGCGCACTCTGCCTGGAACATCCTACGAACCCAGTCCCGCTCAACGTCTCGCGCCCCGGCCCGCCACTGCTCCTGCTCCCTCTCCAGACCCTCGTATGGTCCCATCGCTGGCCCCCGCCCCTGCCCTGCTCGGCTCGTCCTGGGGCGCGATGCTGGCGCTGGCCTGGGCCGCCTCGCATCCTGACGCCGCTGGACCCATCGTCCTCATCGGTTGCGGCACATTTGACCGCACCTCCCGCGCCCACATGCAGGCCACGCTCGACGCCCGCACCACTCCCGACCTGCGCCAGCGCCTCAAACAGCTCCCAGTCGAATACCCGGACTCGGACTCCCGCCTCAAGGCCCGCGCCGAACTGCTGCTTCCGTTATATAGCTATGAGTTGATCCGCCCGGATGTGGATATGGAACTCGGATCAGTCGATTCAAAGGCGCATATCGAGACCTGGCAGGACATGATCCGGCTGCAGGAGGAGGGCGTCTACCCGGAGGCCTTTGCCGCCATCGGCTCGCCCGTTCTGATGCTGCACGGCGCCGCGGACCCGCACCCCGGCCGGATGATACTCGACAGCCTGAAACCTTTTCTACCGCAGATTGAGTATCACGAATGGGAGCGTTGCGGGCACTATCCCTGGCTGGAGAAACACGTCCACCAGGACTTTTTTGCGCTACTCTCCTCCTGGCTCACCACCCACCTCACCCCCGCCGAATAATCCCTCTGCGCCCCCGCCCATTCCCCTAATCCGTCCGCTTTCCCACAAACGCGCCATCATCGCCCACGAGGCGACCACCGGGAGTCCGAGTGACTACTGCACGAAGTGCCCACCACGCAGTGGTCATGACCAGGTGCTATATGCTGCATTCCATTCGAAATGCTTTGCAGGCTAATCACGAATCGATTGAATATGGCTCGGTGAATATGGATTGCGGAGGCGGCACAGGACATGGCGGCGTAGACGATGGCCCACAGGTAATCCCGGATGATCGAAATCCTCTGCCGGATCCCTCATCATGCCGAGCTTCTCCATCACGCGGCGGGATGCCATGTTCCCGCGAAACATAAATGAAACGAGCGCATCCAGTCCGACGTGCCTGAAAGCAAAGTCGATCACCGCATGCGAGCCTTCAGTTGCCAGCCCCTGATTCCAATAAGGTGCTGCAATCCTCCACCCGATCTCGATACATGGCGTGAATGGAGCCGGGAACGTTGCAACCTGCAATCCGATAAAGCCGATGAATTCCCTATCGGTCTTCAACTCGGCTGCAAGCCGGCCAAAACCATGAGTGTAGAAATGCTCTTCAATCTGTGCCGCAAACAGATCACTCTCCTCCCGAGTGAGGCATTTGGGGAAGAACTCCATCACAGCGGGATCAGCGTTCATCGACGCGAAAGGTTCGCGATCTGAAGCCTTCCATCGCCGGAGCAGGAGCCTGTCGGTTTCCAGCATCGCATGATCCTACACCAGGACATCATGTTGTGCGTCAGAGTTTATCTCTGCAAATGTACCCGGTCAGGCCAAGTTGGACAGGAAGGGTGGAATTGATAAGGTGGAGTTTTTGGCTCATCGTAGAGACTGAAAGGAACGAAGATGAGACAAAAACAAGACGACCAGAGGGCGGTCGAGAAGACCGTCCGGGAGATCAAGCGCAGGACGCGGCGCAGGTTCAGCCCGGAAGAGAAGATCCGCATCGTATTGCAGGGACTTCGCGGCGAGGATAGCATCGCGGAGCTGTGCCGCCGCGAGGGGCTACACCAGAACCAGTATTACCGCTGGAGCAAGGAGTTTCTGGAGGCGGGCCGCAAGCGGCTGGCGGGCGACACAGAACGCGAGGCGACCAGTGGCGAGGTTCAGACCCTGCGGGAGCAGGCCGTGCAGCTGAAAGAGGCCCTGGCCGAAGCCATGCTGGAAAACCGTCTGCTGAAAAAAAGTGTGATCGGGGATGGGGAGGACGGTATATGAGACACCCTGCCTCGGAGAAGCTGGAGATCATCCGCACGGTGGAGCAATCTTCCCTGGGGGTACGCCGGACGTTGCAGCAGGTTGGCATTCCCCGATCGACGTTTTACAACTGGTACGACCGCTATGTGTCGGAAGGCTTTGATGGTCTGGAAGATAAAAAGCCCGATCCCGGCCCGGTCTGGAACAAGGTGTCGGAGGAGATCACCGATCAGTTGGTGAAGTTAGCACTGGCCGAGCCCGACCTGTCGGCCCGCGAGCTGGCGGTGCAGTTTACGGAGCAGAAGCAGTATTACCTTTCGGAATCGACAGTTTATCGCATCCTGAAACGCTATGACCTGATCACCGCACCAGCCTTTATTGTTCTGAAAGCGGCGGAACGGTTCGCCAACCCAACCACAGCGGTCCACCAGCTCTGGCAGACAGACTTCACTTACCTGAAAGTTATGGGCTGGGGCTGGTTGTATCTGTCCACGGTGCTGGATGACTTCTCGCGCTATATCATTGCCTGGAGGCTGTGCAACACCATGGGCGCCAGGGATGTCTCGGCCACGCTGCAGGATGCGCTGACGGCCACTGGCCTCAACCGCGCAGGCGTCCGGCACCGACCTCGCCTCCTGAGCGACAATGGACCGTGCTACGTCTCATCCGAGTTGCGGTCCTGGCTGGCAGAAAACGGCGTCCCGCATACCCGCGGCAAACCCTATCACCCCATGACGCAGGGCAAGATCGAACGCTGGCACCGGACTCTGAAAGACCGCATCCTGCTCAACAACTATTACCTGCCGGAAGACCTGGAGCGGCAGATCGACGCCTTCGTCCGCCACTACAACACAAACCGATACCATGAAAGCCTGAACAACCTGACACCCTACGACGTTTTTACAGGACAAGGCAGTGCCATCCTGCAAAAACGCAATCGCATCAAAGAGAAAACCTTGGCTTTAAGAAAACGGTTGCACTTCCAAACAAGGGCAGCCTAACATCAACCCAGAGGAGCCAGATCGCTACCTTATTTTTTTACGCCCTCTGTCCCAAATCATCTGACCACGTACACACGCACCTGCTGAGCTTCTAGGATTCATCTGCTGTGCGAAGGGGCCGCAGAGCAACATGTCTTAATAAGACTATCCCTAAAGTAAACCTAGCAGGAGGATGATAGTCAAATGCTCCTGGGAAAAATCATCAAAGCAAAACATCAATCCCACATAGCATCCGAGAGTGTTTCCGGAGATCGCTATAGTTTCAACCAAACCAATCAGGTATATTTTCTAGCGGTATGTCTATATTGTACAAATTGTTGGAGTGGCTTGTTGGCTCACCAGCCGCACTCCCAGAAACCTCCGAATTAAGCATACTTGCTAAACCCTCTCTAGGAAAAGAACAAACTCTCAAGAGCAAAGATTTTTCCTTTCGCCTTAATGACGATTATGACTATACAGCTCAATTTGTGAGCTTACCTTCAGAAGTGTGGGAGAAAACACTTAAACCACGCGAGAAAGATATAGCTCAAAGGCAGCGTGAGACTAAAACAAAATTGTCTGCTCTACGAGAAGAGCGAAAACAGGCTAAAAATATATGGAATGCCTACAAAGAAAACAATACATGGAGGAGGTTGAATTCCATCCAAAAAAAGGAATGGAGCGAGAGGAAGAAGATTCACGATAACCGCATTAAAGAAATACGTCTAAACGAACGCTTGCTTGTAGAAAAACTAAAGGCGATAAAATTCCAGTGGCGCACACACTATGACGATATTCGATACAGGAGAGCAGCTATTATAAACTCGATAATGGAGGCTACAGAAAATGCTCTTCAACATGAAACTCACTGGTATTTTTTCCTGTTTCCAGGAGAACGAGTCAAAACTGTTAGCGACTGTCGTTTTTTAGATAGACTGCAGAAAGGTTTGGGAGAAGTACAAGTTCGCGTTGGAAGCACAGGTGTGGTGACCCAGGTCGAAAGCCTAAAAAAGGGTCGCTATACATTCGGGGTTTGGTTTGGAGCTGGAAAGAATAACGAATCATATGCCGAGTATGATCCAGAAATCCACGGAGCCGTGATTGAGTCCCATCCAAATCACGGCGATTTGCATTTATTTTGGACTCTGATGATGAAGTTTCATTTGCGGAATGTCGGGAGGATTGCCCGTTTCTAGTCGAGAGGAGGATTGAATTAGATCCTACTGTTGCACGACGAATTGAAAAACTTGACCGAGATGCGAAAGTGGCGGCTGAGGAAGAAATCGAGAGGGATATTGGTAGTTGATGAGAGCCAATCTGAGAATGTTCCGTTCTAGTCGGGCTCAATCAGAACGGCGACTGCTTATCAGGTGAACCGGCAGGAAGATGGAGGTTTGAAAGCCTTACCTAATGGGCGCATTGGTTAACGGTGATTGCGCAGATTATTGTAGATGAAGTTGCGGGGAAAGATGGCTCCGGAAGAACTCCGTGAGGGGGTAGCGGGGAGTGTACATCCTGGGGCTGGGGAGCGCCTATTTCAACGTTTCCATGATCTGATCCATAGCTGATTGTGGCGGGCGGACACGGTCCTGCGGAAGCGTGGCCAGCGACTCGTCCGTCATGTTCAACCTGCTGACGAAATCTTCCCCCTCCGGATCCAGGTAGAGAATCCCGGTGAGGATTTCATCGCGCACCTGCGATTCCTTGATGGCATGCAGCGCCGTATTGCGGTTGCGCGGATCATAGAAATGGTCCAGCTTGCGCAGGCGGACCAGAGAGCCGTCATGCAGACTGACGTCCGTGGTCTCGCCGGGATCATAATTCACTTCGATACTCTGGAAAAAGGGAACGAAGTCGATTTCATGCAACGGCTCGTCGTGTCCCTTGACGTATTCGTAGCTCTTAGTGGAGCCCGGGTGATCGTTGAAGGTAACGCAGGGAGAGATGATATCGAGCATGGAGGTGCCCCGGTGCGCAACCGCCGCTTTCAGAATGCTGGACAACTGCTTCTTGTCCCCTGAAAAAGAGCGTGCCACGAAGGTGGCGCCGAGCTCGATCGCCATCAAGCAGGTATCGATGGCGGGCAGGTCATTGATGGCGCCGTTTTTCTGCCGGGAGCCGGTATCGGCCGTCGCCGAGAACTGGCCCTTGGTGAGCCCATAAACGCCGTTGTCCTCGATGATGTAAATCAGCGGAATGTTCCGCCGCATGGCATGCACGAACTGCCCCATCCCGATGGAGGCTGTGTCGCCGTCACCGCTGACGCCGATGGCTTTCAGCGTCCGATTGCCGAGCACGGCGCCGGTGGCCACCGATGGCATCCGCCCGTGAACCGAGTTGAAGCCGTGCGAGGTGCCCAGAAAATATGCAGGGGCCTTACTGGAGCAACCGATGCCGGAAAGCTTGATCACATGATAGGGATCTTCCCCCATCTCCCAGAAGGCCTCGATGATCCGCTCCGTGATTGCATTATGCCCGCAGCCGGCGCAGAGCGTCGTCTTGCCGCCGCGATAGAGGGGCAGTTCCAGTCCGATTCGGTTTGTCTTTTTCGGTCCGGCGGATGGCTGTGCCGTCGTGGTAGACATGATTAGCGCGATAGCTCCTGAGTGAGAATTTCATTCGTAATCGTGCGGGCATCGATCGGAAAGCCCGTATAGTGCCGGACGCTGCGCAGCTTCAGATCCTCGCCCTGGACCGACAGCCGGATCAGGTCCAGCATCTGGCCGTCCCGGTTCTGCTCGACCACGTAGACTCGCTTCATCCGCTTGATAAAGCGGATCAGATCGTCATTGAACGGATATGCGCGCAACCGCAGGTAGGCGGTGGGAATGTTCTGCTCGTTCCGCAACTGGTCGCGGGTCTCCAGAAGGGCCCAGTGGGTGCTCCCAAAAGCAATCAGGCCGATCTCGGCATCCGGGTCTTCATCGATCACCGGCTTCGGGATATGGTCCTTCGCGGTCTCGAATTTGCGCCGCAGCCGGTCCATGTTGTTCTTGTAATCTTCCTGCCTCTCGCTGTAGCCGGCCTTTTCATTGTGGCCGCTGCCCCGGGTGAAATAGCCCGCCAGGGGATGCTCGGTTCCGGGAATGGTCCGGTACGGGATGCCGTCGCCATCCACGTCGCGGTACCGCTCGAACTTCTTCACCCGCTCCAGGTCCTCCGCCGTCAGAACCTTCCCTCGTTGAATGGGTTTCTCCGGGTAGGGGAACGGGTCGGCCATCCAGTTGTTCATCCCAATATCCAGATCACTCATCACGAAAATGGGCGTCTGGAACTGCTCGGCCAGATCGAAGGAATCCATCGCCATGGAATAACATTCCTCCACCGAATGGGGAATCAGCATGATTTGCGACGTATCCCCGTGAGAGAGGAAGGCCGTCGAGAGAAGATCGCCCTGCATGGTGCGCGTCGGTAGCCCGGTGGAGGGGCCGGTTCTCTGGATATCGAAGATCACGATCGGGACCTCCGCGTAGTAAGCCAGCCCGGTGAACTCGGACATGAGCGAGATGCCGGGTCCCGACGTGGTGGTCATCGCGCGAGCCCCCACCCATCCGGCGCCCACCGTCATTCCGACGGCGGCCAGCTCATCTTCGGCCTGCACCACCGCGAAAGTGGCCTTCCCCGTCTCCGGATCGATGCGGAACTGGTTCAAATGCCCGATCAGGGATTCGGCCAGCGAAGAGGAGGGAGTGATGGGATACCAGGAAAGCACCGTAACCCCCGCGAACAGACAGCCGATGGCGGCAGCATTGTTTCCGTCGATCAGGATCTTCCCGGTGGTTTTGTCCATTTTTTCCAGACGGCAATGCGCCGATTTGGAGAAGTTTTCCGGCAGCGTACGCGACCCCGGCCTGGATCGCGTCCCAATTGAGGGCCAGCGCCTTCGGCTTGGAACCAAGCTGCTTGTGAAGCGCCTTTTCCATCTCGCCCGTATCGATATCCAACAGATGCGCCAACGCCCCCACATAGAGCATGTTGCGAACCAGACGCCGGAGGCGGGCATCGGGGCAGACCGTCGCAACGATCTTGTCAAATGGAACCGGGTGAAAAACCAGATCGGAGCGGAGCTCATTCAGCTGCAGCGGCTCATCGTAAACGACGCCGGCGCCGGCTGGCAGATTCATCACATCCTCTTGCGCCGTCTCCCGGTTCATCGCCACCAGGAAATCGATCTCATTCTTGCGTGCGATATAGCCCTGATGATTGGCCCGGATGGTGTACCAGGTGGGCAGGCCGGCGATGTTGGATGGGAAGATGTTTTTTCCGGAGACGGGAATCCCCATCTGGAAGATCGAGCGCAGCAGGATGGTGTTTGCCGTCTGGCTCCCCGACCCGTTCACGGTCGCCACCTGAATGCTCATGTCATTGGTCTTGCACTGGGGCTGCGAGGAGGATTCTTTGGGAGCCGCTGTATCTGTCGTCGCCATAAGGATTCCTTGGCCCTGGTCAATCGGAACCGCGCGGAGCCGGCACCGCGTCCATAATACGTGTGTGCGTTGCTGTTCGGTTCAATTCGGCTTGTGAAATGGACTCCAAACTCTGTTTAAGGGATCAACGGCCAGTATAGGCTCTCTGAGTAAGGAAAATCAACAGATCGAGTGTCACTTCTAATGTATCCCGGACAACGCGCCGAGCCTTGTATTCATGGCCTGAAAATCACCGCCTAAAATCACCGATTGTGTCGCGAAAAGATTCACAAAAAAATCCCCGGGCAGCTTAGCCGCCCGGGAATCATCTGGATTCGCTGGATCACATTGCCAGAAACCTTCACAAG